>DAOUAL010000020.1:0-125900 GCA_034433515.1 Anaerolineae bacterium
CGAAAGCAAATCTTGTACCGTCGTCATTGCCGTGTGCGCGACCGAGGACCACGCCAAGCGAATGAAATCCCAAGCAATGTCCGATCCATCACGGGCAAGATAACGGCGGGTGAAATCGCGTTCCTTCTCCGATGCCTCGTCATGATACCAACCCACTACGGTGTTGCTATCGTGGGTGCTGGTATAGACGACCCAATTGCGCGTATAGTTGTGCGGAAGAAAAGCGTGATGCGGATCGCCACCAAAAGCAAAGTTGAGCACTTTCATCCCGGGATAACCAAATTCCTCTTGCAAGGCGGTAACGCCGGCGCGCGAGGCGGCGTCAAACTCACCCAGGTCTTCGGCAATGATGGCGACCTCGCCCAAGGCTTGGGTTACGGCGCGGAAAAGTTTTGCGCCGGGTCCTTTGACCCATTTGCCCTGTTCCGCCGTCGTCGCACCATACGGCACTTGCCAATAGTTGTAGAATCCACGAAAGTGATCAATGCGCACGACATCGGCGAGCGTGAATGCCATCTTGAACCGTTCGATCCACCACGCAAAGCCATTCTTCGCCATCACGTTCCAGCGATAATGGGGATGCCCCCACAATTGCCCTGTCGCGCTGTAATAATCCGGCGGCACGCCGGAGACAACAATCGGCTTCAAATCTTGATCGAGATAAAAGAGCTGTGGATTTGCCCACACCTCTGCGCTGTCCATCGCCACAAAAATTGGAATGTCGCCGATGATGCGAATGCCGTGTTCATTGGCGTACGCTTTGAGCGCGAGCCATTGCTCAAAGAATTGCCATTGCCGATATTTCTGATTTTCGATTGGCGCCGCCAATTCTTGACGCGCCCGCACCATCGCCCGCGGTTCGCGCCGCATCAGATCGCGTTCCCATTCGTACCACGGTCGCCACCCGTGCGATTCTTTGATCGCCATGAAGAGCGCGTAATCGTCGAGCCACGTTGCGTGCGTTTTACAAAATTGGCGGAACGATTTTTGTTGATTTGCCGGCGCACTCGCTTGAAAATTCGCAAACGCGCGATTGAGCAAATCGTTTTTGTACTGAATCACCTTGCCGTAATCAACGTGCTCGGTTGGGAAAGCCGGGATGTTGGCAATCTCCGCTTCTGTCAAATGCCCCTGCTCCACGAGTTTTGCCGGACTGATGAGCAAAGGATTGCCGGCGAGCGCGGAGAGACACAGGTATGGTGAATCACCATAGCCGGTGGGATTGAGCGGCAACACTTGCCAGTATGTTTGCCCAGCATTGTGGAGAAAATCAACCCAGCGATATGCGGCATCACCTAAATCTCCGATGCCAAAAGGGCTGGGAAGCGAGGTAGGATGTAAGACAATGCCGCTACGACGAGAAAAGTGCATTGGGTCTCCTTCGAAAATAGGTTCGTCGTTACGCAATTCATTGCGCCGGTTTGTAGTTGCGCAATTCATTGCGCGGGTTTGTAGTTGCGCGATTCATCGCGCGGGTTTGTAGTTACGCAATTCATCGCGCAGGTTTGTAGTTGCGCGATTCATTGCGCGGGCGCGCCGTGCGGCTGCCTCCCTTCAATCAAATAGGGCAAGTGTATAACTTGCCCTACCACATTTCGATCGTGTAATCCGCAACCACCGCATCCAAGCGACTGCGTTCAATCTCCGCAACCACTTTTTCCAACAAACCGTGCGCGTAATCACGATCGGTGGAGACGCAAACGATGCCCAACGTGGCAGTCTGCCATGAATCCAACGAGTCCACCTCGGCAATCGAAACATTGAAATGGGCATTTCGTTGCACGCGCGCGACGATGGATTTGACGACGTGTCGCTTGTCTTTAAGCGAACGACTAGAGGGAATTTCCAATTCGAGTGTGCAAACACCGACAACCATAAGCCAATTACAGATTGATGATTTAGGATTTCAGAGTGAACCAAATTGCTGGAGTAAATCATCCGCAATTTGATTTTCACGAATAATGCGCGCGTACAGTTCCGCGCTGGGTTTGGGTGTTCGTTGTTGGGTTGCCACGTCTAACTGAATCAAGCCAAAACGCAAGGTGTATCCTTCGCTCCATTCAAAATTATCCACGAGCGTCCAATGGAAATATCCCTTAACCGGTATGCCCTCTTGAATGGCGCGATGCAACGCCGCCAAATGCGCAACCAGATAACGCGGTCGCATTTCATCGTACCGATCACAGATGCCATTCTCGGTGATATAGATCGGTATGCCGGGCGCATACTCGGCAAGCCATTTGACTGTTTGATAAAACGCTTCCGGATCAATATCGCCTTTGCCAAACCATTTTTCCAACTCTTGCTCATAGGTAACACCCCAAGGGCGGGCTGGCAAGGTGCGGCCAAATAAGGTGCCGGGCTTGGACCAATCGAGCGCGAGACGCCGCGAGAAGTAGAAATTCAAGCCGAGGTAATCTTGTGTGCCGATGGCTTCGGGAACTTTTTGACCAAGACCCATCGGAAAGCGGAGCACACCATCTCTCAACGCAAGCAGGAACATTCGATTGTAAATGAAATTCTGCAGCCGGACTGCCCAGCGATTGAATAGCGAGCCGGGATTAGCGGGCTTGAATGGCAAAAGGTTATGTGCCAACCCCACGCGCGCCTTGGGTTGGATACGATGAATCGCATGATAAGCCGCGGCGTGCCCGCGCAACGCGTTCGTGAGGACACGCATCGCCAAGCGAATATCTTTTTTGCCGGGGGGCCATTCTCCCAGAACATAGGTGGGCATGACCATGATGATTGGTTCGTTGAGGGTGACCCAGAAATCGCAGAGGTCACCCAGTTCTTGAACCACGTGGCTCACAAATCGTTCAAACCGTGCAACCACCGCCTCGGTTTCCCATGCACCTTGAGCACGCAACCAACGAGGATTTGTGAAATGATGCAACGTAACGAGCGGTGTCATTTCACGTTCCCGCAACGCCATCAACACTCGACGATAGTACGCGATGGCGTTGGCATTCCATTCCCCTTCACGCGGTTCAAGGCGACTCCATTCGACGGACAAGCGATGCGCGGTATGCCCAAATGTTTTCGCCAGATCAAAATCTTGATGATACCGTTCACCGCCCCACCAATCACAGGCAATCGTCGAGGTATCATTGTTTTTAATGTGCCCAGGTGTTTGTTCCCAATCCCACCAATCGTTGTTGCGGTTGTCCCCTTCAACTTGATGGGCAGCCGTTGCCGTGCCCCACAAGAATTTTTCTGGAAATTTGAGCGGACTCATTGAGCATGCTCCTACGATGATTCGCGCAGTCCACACAGATCGAATACTTCGACCGGGGCGGAACGTCCCTTGATCGTGATGACTTGGCTCTTGGAAATCATCACGCGATCCTCGATCAGGGTAAAAGTATTGCGACTCATCAGCGTTTGACCCGGTTCAGCATTCTCTTGCAAGCGTTTGGCAACATTCACCGCATCGCCGATGGCGGTATAGTTCATCAAATCTGGGGTACCGATGTTGCCCACAATCGCTTCCCCGGTATGCAAACCAATCCGAAAGTTGAGGCGTTGCGAACGCGGCAAGTGGCGCGCATATTTTTCGATCTCACGATGAATGGCTAACGCGGCGTTGGCAGCCCGCCACGCATGATCGAATTGTGGAATGGGCGCATTAAAGATCGCCATCATTCCATCCCCCATATATTTGTCCACGGTGCCTTGGGATTCCAGAATGCAACGATACGCAATCGCCAAGTACCCGTTGAGCACATCCACCAACTCTTCCGGCGGCAAGGTCTCGGAAAGCGATGAAAAGCCGTGAATATCGGCGAACAGGAGGGTTACTAATTGTTGTTCCCCCCCCAGTTGAATGCGATTAGGATTAGCCAATAATTCTTGCACAACGGCAGGGGCAACATAGTGTTCGAATGTTGCGCGGATGCGCTGCTTTTCCTTTTCCTCTTCACGCCGCTCTTGCTCCAAGCGCGCTTGGTCGGTCAGGTCTTCGACCACCACCGCTACGCCGACGATTTGATCGCTATGCCGCATGGGCGAGAGATGTAAGGTCAAATGCACCTGACCGCGTCCGTTCACTTGCGTAACCACATCACGAACCAAATGGTGTGCGCTTTGCGACCAAATCCGCGACAAGAGCAACGGAAATTGCGCGCCTTCCAAGTTAGGCAATACCGCATCGTACGGCTTGCCGATCGCATTGGTCGCTGGCACCCGAAAGATTCCTTCCGCCGCGCGATTGAAACTAATCACTTTGCCGGCACGATCCAAGGTCAAGACGCCGGTCGAAATACTCGCCATCGTCGAATCGAGATAATCGCGCATTGAACGCAATTCGTTCATTTGATGGCGGAGATCCGCGATCAACCGCGCATTTTCCAACGCCACCGCGCTTTGCCCAGCCAGTGTGGTCAGCAATGCCAAATCTTCGTCCGAATAACGATCGCCGGAAAGTTTTGCGCCAACAATCCAGACCCCGATCAATTCGCCCCGTTGTTTGACCGGCAGATAAACCTCGGTCCTTAATTTCCGAAGTTGGGCGTGTATCTCGGGGGCCAGATCGCGGTATTGCGGCAAACGATCCAGATCGTACTGCAACAACGGTTCTTGGCGCGCCGTCAACGCCTGCACCACCGATGAATCAGGAACGAGGCGAATGATCGCCGGCAAATCGTCTTGCGCCGGAATCGGTGTCAAGAGACAACCTTCCTCATCACGCTCAAAGATGAGGAGGTGCGCATCGCGTGCCCCCATCGTTTGTTGCAACAAACGCCGACCTTCTTGTGCCAGTTCTTCCAATTCGTTGCGCTCACTAAGGCGTTGACTAAACTGGCTCACAATCCGTTGCACATCATAGCGCTGGCCAAACAAGAATTTTTCGATCAGACGCTGAATGAGATTGTGGATGGGTTGATACACAAACGCCAACACCATCGCCGCAACTAGCGCACCGATGATGCCACGCGAGGGGTCCTCTCCACGCAAATAGGAAATCACGGATTCAAAGGCAAAGAAATAGATTAACGCGGTGAATGTCGTCAGGACGATGAAATACACGACCCGGCGGATCAACGTGCGAAGATCAACCAACTCGTGGTGGAGGGTGGCATACGCAAGGATAAGGATACCGATGATTTGAAATCCAATCGCCAAGGAGAGGGTGGTCTCCGCGCCGATCATATTGAGCACACCATCGCTATAGAGAAAGAATGCCGCCATCCCCAGGTACACGAGACGATTACGATGGAGCGGGCTAGATTGATGGAGGTATTCCTGCACGGCAATCCAAAAGATGGAACCATTACACACCAGCCATGCTAGCGCGCGTAACAGGAGCACAATGGGAAATGTCGGGATGATTTGGTCAGCCACATTCACCGAAAGTTGGAAAACATCAGCGAAAAATAGCGCAAGCAAGATAACCACGCCACTTGCATAAATCCATGGCTGGCGTTCCAAACGAATGTAGGCGCGTGCGAGCGCAAAGTAGAACAAGGGGAGTGCCGCTTGGGTGTAGAAATTGAACTTGAGTAATGTTGTACGAATCTCGGGAAACGCCCAGTTGCCATATGAGGCAGTAAATGCAAACACCCCCAAAAACGCCACCCCCAGATAGAGATTAAGGCGTAATTCGGTAGGGTCTTGCCAACGCCGATTCATTAGCAAGTAAATCAAGAGCACACTGTAGATCACTAGGGCAACCGCATGTAAAAGCCAGAGGAAATTAAGATTAATCAACATAGTCCATCCAACTCACCCAGCGTGGTATAATGCTATACTAGTTTCCATCCGAAAACCTCGTAGCGTGAGCTTTCGTGGCGTGGGCTTTCCGTGGCGGCTTTCCAGCCTGCGTGGCACGCCAAACACGTCGCCCACACTTTTCGGCTGTGAACCATACTAGTACAACAACATGAAATAGTTGCATATCAGACTGATGGGAAACGTTGACAGACGTGGCTAAAAATCGAGTCTTCACCACGCACTTTCATGTTGTTACACTACTAGTCTCCAACAGAATGCAATGTACTGCCACGATGGTTATCGGCGCGCACTCCAAAACTGTCCGCCTAGAATCAGCAAGCCAATCAGCACAAGGATCAGGGGCCATCCCTTTTCGATAAACACTTGCGCTTGCGGAATACTTTCTGCGATACCCACAAGAACGAGGATAGAGCCGGGAACCAGGGGCCACCAATGGGACACGCGGGTCACAGCCAGATGCACAATGTAGATGGCGATGAAACCAAGGCCCAAACCCAACGGCACAGCCACCGGTGTAATGAGAGGCGGACGATCAAACACCAAACCGATGCCAATGCCAGCCAGAATGCACCCCGGAACCAATAAACCGTAACTGCGGGTTAGCCCATACGGAATCAGGAAAGCAAAACCGAGCAAGGTCAAGAACAAACCAGGACCAAATTCAAAATACTGCATCAGCAGAAATACAATCCCTAGAAAAATCAGAATCAATCCAGGAATCAACCGCGCGCGATGGATGTTCATTGCCTTCTCCTCATTAGATATTTACCATCAATCATTCAACGTGGTTGCACAATACGCGCAGAAGCGCGCGTCTTTGGGATTGACCTTGCCACAGTTAGGACAAACGATCTTGCGCGGCTTGGGTAAAGCTGGCAACGATGGCTTTGATAATTTTGGTTTGGGAGCGCGCGCGATCAAATCTTGCGCCACTTGCTTTCCGCGTGCGAGTGCATCGGTGTAAATCTCTTTCATTCCTTTCCCCGACGCTTTGTGGCCTGTTTGATACCATCTCAGAATGGCTTCACCCACGGCATACGTGCCAGCGTAGGCAATCGCCACCTTGGGCACAATGCCCCAACCCGGAATCAAGCCGATGAGTTCGCGCGCCAATTGCCGCCATAAAAATCCCGCACCGATCACGCTCCCCAACTCTGCCATATGTTCTTGCCATCGCGTCGAAAGGCCTAACATCAATCCAAGTTTATATACCATCAATGCTTGATTCTTGGTCAAAACGATCATATCCGTAACATTGAACGGAATGTTCAACGCGGGGACAATCTCGGCAAAGCCGGTGCCAAGCGAGTACGTGGCATTCGCAAGCGAGGTATCCAGAATCAAGTTGCGCGCAATGGCAAGCCGGAACAGCGGATAATGCCGCGCCAGTGCAATCTGCCGCTCCCGCAACATTTCGATGACGCGCGGAACAAATTGGGTTGCCAACGAATCGGCGTCTATCGCCGAACCGTACACCACCCGCGCATCGCACCATTGCGTCATTGTCGCGCCGATTGCATTCGCATCTTGGAGCGCATCCATCTTGTTGTAAAAAATCAGGACATGGCGCCCGGTTTTTCTCCACGCACGACACAAATCCGCTTCGGCGCTAAAATCCTGGCGGGTGGCATCTACCATCAACACAATCAAATCAGCCGAGTCGAGCGGAGGAATCATCTCCAGATTGGCTTCGATTGTGGGAGTAATAATTTTCTCACGTCCGCGTTGATCTTGGCGAAGCGCTGCAATCAGCGAACTCTTGCCCACGCCGGGAGCGCCAACCAACGCCAGTATAACAGGCCGTTCGGCTTCCTCAGCGATTGGGCGAATATCTATTTCTTTGAACGTGTTCCAAATATTCCCTAGATCAGTCCAGCCCGCCATGCTTACTCCGCGCCAAGGCGCAAAAAATCGTTGCACGCCTCGAACCGGTGCGCGCCACGTTCTAACCAAAATCTACCCCGCTGTGTTGTTATTCTTTTTCTTCGTACTTGAAGGAGAGTTTCACTTTGGCGCGATAGGCGATGACTTTGCCATCTTCGAGTTGCATATCCAACTCGACAATTTCCGCAATGCGTAGATCGCGCAACGTTTTGGAAGCGCGACTGACCGCCGCCATCGCCGCCTTTTCCCATGACTCGGTGCTGGTGCCAACCAATTCGATGATCTTGTAAACACTCTCAGCCATGTTGCCTCCTCTGAAAATAGGTTTGTAGTCGCGCGGGCGCTCCAGCGCCGTACTACGACCTCACTCGCTTGTTTTCATCTCTCTGCTGGTGCGCCAACGGCGAATGAACAACTCCTTGGTTGATTCAGGATGCCGACCCTCCAAGTTACAGTATAAGCCAATCGCGCCAATCCGTCAACGGATTGACGAAAAATAATTTTCAACCCATCTCAGTCCTTGAACGACCAAGATTCGAGATTCCACCAATCCTGTGGTATAATGCACACATAATCGGATAGCGATTCCATATCTGTCTGGAGTGATTCCGCATGCCCGCGTTTTCGATTGATTACATCCTCAAACGTGGCGTCGCTGAAATCATCAGCGAGGAAAATCTACGCCGCCGCTTGCACGAAGGCAAACCGTTGCGTTTGAAAATGGGCTTTGACCCATCCAAGCCCGATTTGCACATTGGGCACGCCGTCGGTTTGCGCAAATTGCGTCAATTACAGGAACTGGGACACACCGTCGTGCTCATCGTGGGCGACTGGACCGCCCAAGTGGGCGATCCCTCGGGGCGAGACGAATCGCGCGTGATGCTGACGCCTGCCCAGGTTCAAGCCAACGCCAAAACCTATATGGATCAATTCTTTTCCATCGTAGATAAGACGCGCACCGAAGTCCGCTGGCAAAGCGAATGGTTCGGCAAATTTACGCTGACCGATGTGTTCAATCTCACCTCGCGTTTCACCTTTGCCGATATGATGGAACACGAGACCTTCGCCAAGCGCGTGAAAGAAGGCAAGCCGCTCTCCATTATGGAATTGATGTACCCTATGTTGCAAGCCTACGATTCAATCGCCGTGGATGCTGACGTTGAGTTTGGCGGCACCGATCAGAAATTCAACATTCTGGCGGGACGACAATTACAAGCCCGCATGGGTAAGACCCCGCAGGATGTGTTTCTAGTTCCCTTGTTGCCCGGCACCGATGGACGCAAAATGTCCAAATCGGTTGGAAACACGATTGATTTCGTCGCATCCCCCAACGATATGTACGGCAAAGTCATGTCACTTGCCGATAGTATGATCGTTGAGTATTTCCGTTGTGTAACCGATGTGCCGGATGATGAACTCGTCGAGATGGAACGTGCAATGCAAGCCGGGACTGTAAATCCGCGCGATCTCAAGATGCGCTTGGGGCGTGAAATCGTTGCGCAATTCTACGGTCAAGACGCCGCACGTGCTGCTGAAGCCGAGTTCGTCAAAGTGTTCCAGCAGCGCGAGTTACCCACCGCAATGCCAACCTTTGCGATGAAAACCGCGCTGCCGATCATCGAATTGATGATGCAAGCCAATCTCGCTTCCTCGCGCAGCGAAGCCCGCCGGCTCATCCAACAAGGGGGCGTGAAATTGAACGATGAAAAAGTGGAGCAAGTGGACGCACTGATCCCAGCGCATGAGGGAATCCTTAGAGTAGGCAAACTAAAATTCCTGCGTTTGACTGTGGAAAAGTAAAATGGGCGAGCCGCACGGCTCGCCCTCTTGCTTATTCGGAAGGCAACCTTTTTTACCATTCGGGCATATCGAGTAATTGAATGTCCACCATCTCGCCTGCGTGCACCTCCGTTACATTTTCCGGTACCACCAGCAAACCATTCGCACGCGCCACCGACGTGAGAATGCCGGAACCTTGTTCACCGGTGGAACGGGCGACATACCCCTCAGCGCGCCGCTCGACATAGACGCGGATAAAGTTGCGCCGTTGCGAATCGTTCTGCACATCTTCCGTCAGCACGGCTCGCACCGTGGGACGATCGAATTTAGTTTTGCCCAGCATCGTCAGAATGGCACGCCGCGCAAACACCTCAAACGAAATCATCGCGCTCACCGGATTGCCGGGTAATCCAAGTAACGGCACATCTTTTTTACCGTGAAGCACTCCAAACGCCAGCGGCTTGCCCGGCTTCATCCGCACTTGCCAAAAGTGCATCTCGCCTTCTGCGTTCAATACATCTTTGACGATGTCGTAATCGCCTACGGAGACACCCGCACTTGTGAGAAACAAATCGGCATCGGCGTCCAAGCCGGCGCGAATTTTGGCGGTGAGATCGGTAATGTTATCGCGCGCGATTCCTAATCGAATCGGAATGCCGCCGGCTTTGAGCACCGCCGCCGCGTTGGTGTACTCGTTCGAGTTGCGAATCTTGCCAGGCGCAATCGGTTCATCCACCGCCACCAACTCATCGCCGGTCGCTAGAATCGCCACGCGCGGACGCCGATGCACACTCACAAATTGCTTACCCAACGATGCCAGCACGCCGATTTCGGCGGGGCGAATGACGGTGCCTTTGGGAAACACCACCTCGCCCAAACGGATATCTTCGCCGGCGTTACGCACATTGTCGCCCGGCTTGACCGCTTTGAGAATCTGCACCGCTGCGCGATCGCGCATCCCTTTCGGCTGCGTCCCCTCCGAAGTTTCCTCAAAGCGAACGACCGCATCAGCGCCCGGCGGCAACGGTGCGCCGGTCATAATGCGCATTGCTGTGCCCGGCTCAACACTCTGTTGCGCCGTATAACCCGCCGCCACCTCGCCAATCACGCGCAAAGTAATTGGACGCTCTTTCGATGCATTCACCACATCGTTTGCGCGCACCGCATATCCATCCATCGCCGAGTTGTTGAACGGCGGCACGTTGATGTCAGACACAATGTCTTCGGTCAGTACGCGATCCAATGCCTCCAACAAAGGTACAGTTTCTGGCTCCAAGGGTTTGAAATGTTTGAGAATATAAGCAAGGGCTTCATCCACCGAAATCATAGTCACCTTCCGTAACAATTCTTTCTATCCCGGTATAAACGTGCATCTCATTACCACGCGCATAACCGATGAGTGCGATCTTCCACGCACGTGCCAGTTGCATCGCCAGATAGGTGGGCGAAGTGCGCGAGACGACAATCGGCACACGCATCTTGGCGGCTTTGGTGATCATCTCCGATGAAACGCGCCCGGTGGTGATCAACATTTGATCATCGGTGATGACACCACGCATCATACAATCGCCGCGAATTTTGTCAAGCGTATTGTGCCGTCCGACATCCTCTGCCAATGCAAGCAATTGTTCGCCATCGGTCAATGCCGAGGTGTGCACGCCCCGACATTCGCGATACAACGCGGCACGATGATTCAATTCGCGCATCATGGCAAAGATTTGTGCGGGACGCATCGTTCGTTTGGAATCTAGCGGCGTTTGTTCCTTCGACAAATCATCGAACGTTACTCCGCCCGTGCAACCACTCGTCAACGTGCGATGTTGTGGCAAGCGAAAATCATTGTGCGTCAATCGCACTTCGATGGTGCCCACCCCACCTTCGCACAGCGCGGTCTTGCGCGTTTCATTCACGCCCAACGATGGAATGTACCAATAAATCCGATCCGCGGCTTCCTGCACTCGCACCGAGGCAATCTCCTCCAGTCCGCCAATCAAATTCTCCGAGGCAAGAAAACCAAGCGCGAGATGATGCAAATTGCGTGAAGTCGCCATAAACGTAACCACTTCGATCCCGTTGACAAACAGCGACCAACGACTTTCGCCGATAATCGCGCCATGGACCGGCGTGACGCCTTTCTCGCTCACTCGATAAAAAGTTGCGTTTGCTTTTTCTTCGAACATTATTGATCAGCCACCTTGCTTCAGATCGCCATTACCGATTTTGGGAGGAGGAATACAAAGATTTGGCAAACTCGAAATCTGCCGGCGTGTTGGCATTGAAAAACGAAAGATGGTGGGGGTCAAAGCGATCAATTTCTGCCGGCTCCACCACGCGCACCTGCACGCGTTCGTAAAACCCAATGAGGCGTAAATCGTCAGTGTGGATTTGCGCACGGATGGGTGCGAGACATCGCTTGGAGTAAACCGCGTGCATTGGATGCAAATTGGTTTCTTTGGCAAGCGGTTGGGGACGCTGAGCATCGCGTAGCACATTGCTGGATAAATCGCGCGCACGCGGAACGACGACATCGGCTTGCGGCGCCAGCGAAATGAGATAACGCAATAAATCGGGATTGAGGAATGGCATATCACACGCCACAGCCAGCACAAAAAGTGTGTGTGCCGCCTGCAAACCGGAATAGATGCCGCCTAACGATCCTTTGCCGGGATGCACATCGCTAACCACGCACAAGCCAAACGGCGCATATGCCAGCGTATCATTCGCCACGATGATGATGTCGTCGCAAACCTGTGCCACCCGCTGGATCACGTGTTCGATCAGCGGCTTGCCGTCCAATTCAAGAAACGCCTTGTCACGCCCCATCCGGCGGCTCTTGCCACCGGCGAGAATAATGGCAGAAACATTCGGCTCAGACATTTGAATACCAAACAAAAATGGGAACGCCCCCCAGCGTTCCCAAGCGAACTAGATTCGTACGTGTGCGCCAAGCGAGCATCGAATTATTTCTTGTGTGCTTCAAGAAACGCCACCGCTTCGCCCACAGTGGTAATCTTTTGCGCTTCCTCGTCCGAAATCTCTCCACCAAATTTCTCTTCAAATTCCATAATGAGTTCGACAAGGTCGAGCGAGTCTGCTTCCAAGTCCTCACGAAAACGTGCCTCGGGTGTCACCTTGGCGGCATCCACGCCTAATTTGTCCACGATAATGGCTTTCACTTGCTCGAAAATTGCTTGATCCATGGAAACCCTCCTGTGAGATTTGAATGTGGACGGAATGAGGACAACAACCGAGCCAAGTATATGCACAATTGGCTCGTGCGTCAACCCCTTACTTGTGCTATAATTCCGTCTGCGCTTTGCCCGCTAGAACACCGCACGTAACGAAAAGTTACGCGCCAAGGATTTGATATGTCACCTGACGAAACTACTCACGAGAATCGCAAACTCGAACATCTGCGGATCAACCTCAAGGAAAATGTTCAATTCCGGCAAACCACGACCGGCTTGGAACAATATCGCTTTGTGCATCAAGCCCTGCCGGAACTCAATCTGAACGAGATTTCCCTTGCCACCACCTTTTTCAATAAACCGCTCCGCGCCCCTATTTTGATTTCTTCAATGACCGGCGGCGCGCACGAAGCCGAGCGCATCAATCAAACGTTGGCGAGCGCGGCGCAAGCCACCGGCATTGCGATGGGACTGGGGTCGCAACGCGCGGCGATTGAAGACGAAGCCTTGGCATACACCTATCAGGTGCGCCGCGTCGCGCCCGATATTTTGTTGTTTGCTAATCTCGGTGCGATCCAACTCAACTACGACTATTCGGTAACACAATGCCGCCGCGCCGTCGAACTGGTCGGCGCCGATGCGTTGATCCTGCATCTCAACGCGATTCAAGAAGCGGTGCAAGCCGGCGGCAATCTTCATTGGAAAGGATTGCTCAAGAAAATCGAGCAGGTTTGCCGCGCGCTCGAGGTGCCCGTGATCGTCAAAGAAGTCGGCTTTGGCATTTCGGCCGAGACCGCGCGCCAGCTTGCCGATGCCGGCGTCGCGGCGATTGATGTTGCCGGGGCTGGCGGCACTTCGTGGGCGGCAGTGGAAGCGTATCGCGCGCCATCTTCGTTTCTGCGCGAACTCGCCGAAGCGTTTTGGGATTGGGGCATTCCCACCGCCGAAAGTTTGGAACAGGTTCATCGGGCGGTACCCAACTTGCCGCTCATTGCGAGCGGCGGTATCAAAGATGGCATTGATGCGGCAAAATGTATCGCGTTAGGGGCAGACCTCGTTGGTTACGCTTCGCCGATGCTCAAACTGGCTGAACGCGGCGTGGAAGATGTGATCGAGGGTATCAAGATGATTCAAGAACAAATGCGCGTGGCAATGTTTGGCATCGGCGCAGAAGATTTGGACGCCCTCCGAAAAACCAAACATTTGGTCAAACTGGAAAGATAAAGAATGAATCCGTTACTCACCGCGCTTGAAAACGAATTACGCTCTGTTCTTGTTTCACCTGCACCGGTGTACGATCCGTACTATGGAATGTTCCAATATCATCTAGGTTGGGTAGATGCTAATCTCGCGCCGATCAAGACGGATACCGGCAAACGATTGCGCCCATTGTTGTGTTTGCTCGCCTGCGATGCCACGTGCGACGATTGGCAACGCGCGCTCCCGGTTGCCGCCGCGATTGAATTGGTGCACAATTTTTCGTTGATTCACGACGATATCGAAGATCAAAGCGCGGAGCGGCGCGGACGATTGGCAGTGTGGAAGGTGTGGGGCTTGGCGCACGGATTGAATGCAGGCGATGGAATGTATATGCTCGCGCGACTCGCGTTGGATCGTTTGTGGCAGCAAGGGATCGCGCCGGAAAAATGCGCGCAAATCAATCACGTCTTTGATGCGACCACCCTTGCCATCTGTCAAGGACAATTCCTCGACATCAGTTTTGAATCCCGGCTCGATGTAACCATCGCAGAATATCTCCAGATGATTCGCGGCAAGACAGCAGCACTCATCGCCGCCTCGTTGCGGTTGGGGGCAATGCTAGGCACCGAGGACGCGCACGTGATTGACACATTCACGCAGTTCGGCGAGAATATCGGCTTGGCGTTTCAAATGGTGGACGATATTCTGGGTGTGTGGGGTGATCCAGCCGTTACTGGCAAATCGGCGGCAACCGATATTCTATCGAAAAAGAAAGCACTCCCGGCGATTATCGGTTTGAATCATCCGCAGTACGGCGCAACCTTGCGCACGATTTATAGCCAGCCCCATCTCACTCCCGATGATGTGGCGCACGTGCTTCAGTTGCTCGATGCCATCGGCGCACGCGAACAAACGCAACAACGCGCGGACGAGTACCGCCTCCAAGCCTTACGCGCACTCGATTCGTCCGGTCTGGATCACCCTGCCATCGCGCAACTGCGCGAGATCGCCGAAGCAATGACGCGGCGTGTGAAATGAGCGATATTTTCTACGACCTCGAAACCAAAGAACTGCTTGACCCCAACCTGCCCGATCAAGATGCGGCAATTCGCGCTTTGCATATGTCGGTGGGCGTTGCGTGGTGTGAGTGTCATAACGCCCAAGTGTTTCACAACACCGCCGAACTCGCCGCGCACTTGCTTTTGCACACCCGCATCATTGGATTCAACATTCTTCACTTTGATAACGCCGTCCTCGCGTGGTCTGAAGCGCGTCAACACAGTTTGGAAAACATTCGCTTACCCGACGCGCCCGAAGATTTGAAAAAACTTCTCGACGAAAAAAGTTTTGATTTGCTCGCCGATCTTGAAGCGCGTCTAGGACATCGCGTTTCGCTTGCCGCGTTGGCAGAAGGATCGCTGGGTAAACAAAAGATGGCAACCGGTCCGCAAGCCGTGGTGTGGAATCGGATTGCCGCCACCTTGCGGGACAAGTTGCCGTTCGCCCTCGCCGATGTGGGCGATCAAGAAGGCGCAGCGCGGGTGAATGAACTGGGCGCATGGTTTCAAGAACGCTTGGAGCAATACTGCTTGCAAGATGTTTTGCTCGTCAAGAAAATTTTCGAGTACGGTGTGACGAACAAACGCGTGGCGTTCATTGACTTTGAAAGCGAACGCCGCGTAGTCAGAGTGCAGTGGAAATAATTTTTCGATTTGCGATTTTTGCTTTTTGATTTACAATGACAACAAGATCGAAAAATTGAACAACGGGAGTGTGAATGGCTTTTTCCGACAAGTCTCTTCAATCTTTTCTCGATGAGGTGGCGTCCGCCGAACCCACGCCCGGCGGCGGCAGTGTTGCCGCGCTCAGTGGCGCGCTCGGGGCATCGCTGGTGGCGATGGTGTGTCGTTTGACGATTGGCAAAAAAGGATACGAAACTGTCAGCGCTGAAATGCAAACGCTTCTGCCGCGCGCCGAAGCATTGCAACGCGAATTACGCGACTTGATGCAAGCCGACACCGATGCTTATGCGCGCGTGATGGACGCCTACCAATTGCCCAAGCAAACCGACGCGGAAAAAGCCGCGCGCACACGCGCCATCCAAGACGCCCTCAAACACGCGTCCGATGTTCCTTTGCGTGTGGCTGAACTGTGTTCACAGGTACTTGAACTCGCGCGCCCGGTGGCGGAAAAAGGAAACAAGAATGCCGCCAGCGATGGCGGTGTGGGTGCCTTGATGGCAGAAGCCGGCTTGCGCGGCGCGGCATTGAACGTTTCCATCAATCTCGGCGCCATCCAAGACGAAACCTTTGGGCGCGAACATCGTGCGCGAGTGCAACAATTACTTGCCGAGGCAGAACAACGCAAGAATGAAATTTTGAAAATCGTTGAAAGCCGGTTGTGAGATAACTGCTCAGCCCTCCTCCATGTTAACCACATCGGATCGGGCGACTGAAGTCGCAGCCACCAACACCCCAAGTCGCCCTACGGCGACTCAACCAGCCGACGCAGGTCGGCTTCGGGTGGTGGTCGCAAGCGTTCACGCAGAAGAGTGTACAGACGAGTCGCCGACTCGTCTCTATCATCGAAACCGCCCAGCGCGTGACCGCTTGCGATTGCAGCGGTTTTAACCGCCCGTCAATAGACTTTGCACCAGCCCTACCCTGTGGTATACCAGTTTCATTGTGAGAAAAGGTAAAATTGGTGACGGCGCAAATTCTTGCCGGGCAACCGGTCGTTGAAAAACTATGCATTGAACTTGGACCGCGCATCGAGCAATTCCGCAAGGCGCACGGCATTGCTCCAACGCTCGCGGTGGTCCGGGTGGGCAATTCACCGACAGCTATTCGGTACGCCCATTCCATTGATCATCAATTTGTCCAGTGTGGGATGGGGTTTCAGATGGAAGCCCTGCCCGATGCCACTACCACCGACAGCCTCATCGAACGATTGAACGAACTCGATCGAACCGATAGCGTGCACGGCATCCTCTTGCAACGCCCGCTCCCCCCAACGATTGATGTGCGTGCTGTGCTTGCGGCGTTCCCGGTCGTCAAGGATGTGGAAGGTGTTTCGCCGATCAACCTTGGTAAACTGGTGCTCGATGCCGGCGAATACTTAACCACCACGCCCAACGCCGCGTTAGAAATCTTGAATCATTATGCGATTCCCCTCGAAGGGAAACGCGCGGTGATTGTTGGACGATCAGATATTTTGGGCAAGCCGTTGGCGTTGCTCTTGTTGCGTGCCAATGCAACGGTGATCGTTTGCCATTCGCGCACCCCCAACCTCGCCGATCTCACGCGCCAAGCCGATCTCTTGTTCGTCGGGATTGGCAAGCCACGCTTCATCACCGCAGCGATGGTTGCGCCCGGAGCGGTGGTCATTGATTTTGGTGTGAATATAGTTCAAGATCAATTTGTTGGCGATGTAGATTTCGATGCAGTGCAAGAAATTGCATCCGCGATTACGCCGGTGCCCGGCGGCACGGGGCCTGTCACCACAATGTTGTTGATGCGCAACACGATCCGCGCCGCTGCGATTCAAAGCAAAATGATGGGAACCCGAGGTAGAATCCGATGGCTTCCGACCTTGAAATCGCCCAAGCGGCAGAAATAAAACCGATTGCCGAGATCGCGGCGGCGATGGGCTTGGCTGAAGAGGATGTGGATCTCTATCGCAAATTCAAAGCCAAGATTTCACTGCACGCACTCGATAAACTCATCGCGCAATCTGCGCCGCGCGGCAAGTATGTAGTGGTAACGTCAATGACCCCCACGCCGCTTGGCGAAGGCAAAACCACGACAACGGTCGGATTGGGGATGGCACTCCATCGGCTGGGGCATCGCGCGGCAATTTGTTTGCGCCAATCGTCTTTGGGACCCGTGTTTGGTGCAAAAGGTGGTGCGGCAGGGAGCGGTTACGCCCAAGTGTTGCCGATGGAAGACATTAACTTGCATCTCACCGGCGACACTCACGCGGTTTCCCTCGCGCACAATTTGCTCGCCTCGTTCATTGACAATAGTTTGTTCCACGACAATCCCTTGGACATTGATCCCTACTCGATCACGTGGTCGCGCGTGGTGGACTTGAACGATCGTGCGTTGCGCCACGTCATTGTTGGCTTGGGCGGACGCGAAGGTGGTGTCCCGCGCGCGTCCTCCTTCGACATTGCCGTGTCCAGCGAAGTGATGGCGATCCTGGCGCTCAGCACGTCGTACCGCGATTTGCGCGCGCGGATGGGCCGCATCGTCATCGGCATTACACGCGAGGGCAAGCCGGTTACCGCCGAAGATTTACAATGCGCCGGCGCGATGACCGTACTCGTGCGCGAAGCGCTCAAGCCCAACCTTTTGCAAACGATTGAACACACGCCGGCATTTATTCACACCGGCGCGTTTGGCAGCATTGCGCATGGCAACAATTCGATCATCGCCGATCAAATGGCGTTGCATCTCAATGATTACGTGGTGACCGAAGCTGGCTTTGGTTCCGATCTGGGATTGGAAAAGTTTTGCAATATCAAGTGTCGTTATGCCGGTCTAACCCCCGATGCCATTGTGATCGTGGCTTCGGTGCGCGCGCTCAAGATGCATGGCGGTGTGGGCTATATCGTTCCCGGCAAACCCTTGCCGCCCGAACTCGCCCAAGAAAATCTGGCGGCTGTTGAAAGAGGATGCGCCAATCTCGTCAAGCATATCGAAAATGCGCAGTTGTTTGGCGTGCCGGTCATCGTCGCCGTCAATCACTTTGAAACCGATACCGATCGCGAGATCGCCATCATCGAACGGGTAGCGCGCGATGCCGGCACCGAAGGTGCGTTTGTGTCGTATGCGCATCAACGGGGCGGTGCCGGGGTGATCTCGCTTGCCGAAGCCGTGGCGCATGCGTGCAAAAAACCGGCGCAATTCAAATTTCTCTACGCGACCGATTTACCCATCAAGGAAAAAATCGAACGCATCGCGGAAAAAATTTATGGCGCGGATGGTGTGGAGTATTATCCAGAGGCAGAAAACAAAATCAAACTTTATACCGATCTCGGGTATGGCAGTTTGCCGATTTGTATGGCAAAGACGCATCTCTCGCTTTCGCATGATGAAAAGTTAAAAGGGCGCCCGCGCAAATTCAAAATTCCGGTGCGGGATATTCGCGTGTTTGCCGGCGCGGGTTTTCTCATTCCCATCTGTGGGACGATTAGTACGATGCCGGCGTTACCGCGCGTCCCAGCCGGCACGCGCATTGATGTGGACGAACAAGGCCGAATAATCGGCTTGATTTAACCGTTGCCCACCGCACACACGTTGCTGGGAGGCGACCGGTTGACGAGGTAACCATGTTGCTCGATCTGCTTCATTTTGGCGAAGGACCTCAAGCGATCCATTATTTTACCCTGTGTTTCTTTGCTCTGCTCGGCACCCTGCAATTCGTCGCGCTCCGTTATCATCGCCGTGATCTCCTGTGGCTGAATGGGCAGATAGGAACCGTGCTAAGCCTTCTGATCATCGTGGCAAGTTTTGCGTGGTTCTTTGTCACCGATCAAGAAATCTTTATCCCGGGTCTCGCAGGCGGCGAATTGTTCACGATCTTTATCCTTGCCTTTTTGCTCGCCGTGCCCCTTACCCGCATGCTCGCCTTCCTCGCTTGCCAGATTGTGGCGTGGCAACATCATCCCCAAGCGATGCGACGCGTGTTACGCCGTCGTTGGACAACCGCGCATCCCAAAGAAAAAGAGCCACTCGTATGAATCCCGATCTGTGGCTCTTGCATTGGCTCAACGATTTTGTGGGAACGTGTCCGCTACTTGATTGGATTGCGCGTCTCATCGTCAACGATTATTTGATTCCAACCCTCCTCGCGCTCGGGGCGGCAGGAATGTGGTTTGCCGGCGCAACACCGATGGAACAAACGCGTTACCAACGAGCCGTGCTGCTCATCGTCTTGGGCACACTGGTCTCACAAGCCCTCATCAAAGATTTATCGCTCATCTATTTTCGTCCGCGCCCATTCGCCACAGAACCGGTCAAGTTGCTCTTTTATCGTCCCTCCGTATCCTCGTTTCCCAGCATTCCCATCGCTGCCGCGTTCACGTTTGCAATGGGTGCCTACTATGCCAACCCTCGTTTGGGCAAAATGTTTTTCATCCTGGGAACGGTGTATGGGCTGTCTCGTGTCTACGCCGGCGTGCATTATCCCAGCGACGTCATTGCCGGCGCAATGATTGGGGCAGGAATGGTCTGGCTGGTCGCGCGCTTGCGTTTTGCGTTTGAACCCTTTGCCGATTGGGTGATTCGAATCGCACGGCGCATTGCCTTAACGTGAGGTGAGCAATGAATAGCGAAAGCACACGCAAACTTTTGGAAGATTTGGGCAGCGGTGATCCGCTGGCACGTTATCGGGCAGTTGATGCCTTGAGCGTACGTCAAAGCGAAACCTTTGACGATATTTTGAAATTACTCGCGGAGGGCAATCCGCATCAACGTGCTTGCGCCGCCCAAGTGCTCGGCCGTTGGCATGATGCCCGCGCGTTCGATGCCTTGGTGGCCGGCACCCACGACCCCGATGTGACGGTGCGTGCGCGCTGCGTCGAAGCATTGGGGATGCTCGATGCCAAACGCGCGCAAGTACCGCTGTTAGATGCCGCGCACGACGCTAACCCAGAAGTGCGTGCGTGGGCGGTGGACGTGCTAGGACGATTAAAGACTGCTAAGGTTAGCCGCATCTTGCACACTTCACTCAAAGATCGCGATGCCAACGTGCGCTGGCATGCCGCCGAAGCCATCGCCCGCAACGAAGGCAAGCGTGCCAGTCAACATCTGGTCGCCATGCTCAAAGATGCGGATGCCGGCGTTCGCGCGCTCGTTGCCGAATTATTGGGACGGCTCAAGGAACGCAAGGCTCAAGATCGGTTAATTGCTTTGCTCCACGACCCCGATTATCAAGTTCGCTGGCGCGCGGCGGATGCACTCGTGGCGTTGGGCAACAAAGCGGCGGCAATCAAATTGATTCCGCAACTTCGCCACGCCGATGCCGGTATTCGTTGGCGTGCGGCATACCTCTTGGGCCGCTTAAAAGCCAAACGCGCCGTCAAATCGTTGATTGATGTGCTGAATGATAGCGATGCGCACGTGCGCGGTCGCGCCGCCGAAGCGTTGGGACTCATCGGCGACAAGCGCGCGATTCCGGCGTTACGCCAACTATCCGATGACACGACATTCGCGGGCCATTTGGGCGCCGTGCGCGAAATCGCGCTCGCTGCAATCGAGGAAATTGAAACCCAACGACCCAAGTGATTCATTCGCCGTGCGGCGTCGCCGCAGTCGAATGAAAAAAGGACTGCGGGTAGGACAAATTTCAAATTTGTCCCACATTTTCGAAGGAGGTTGCAATGACGCAACGAATTATTGTTACCCCACCTGGACCCAAAGCCAAAGCCATCCTTGAACGGGATGCTCGCGTTCTGTCCCCTTCGTATGCGCGGGAGTACGGCTTTGTGATGGAGCATGGCAAAGGCGCCGAGGTCTGGGATGTGGACGGCAATCGCTATATTGATTTTTGTGCCGGCATCGCAGTCAACTCCACCGGGCATTCTCATCCGGCAATCGTCCAAGCCATCCAAGCGCAAGCCGAAAAATTCATTCATATCTCATCCGATTATTACCACGAGTTGATGGTGCGTGTGGCTGAACGGATTGACGAGATCGCCCCTATCAAAGAAGATGTGGTTGTGTTTCTCGCCAACTCGGGCACGGAATCGGTCGAAGCCGCATTGAAATTAGCGCGCTATGCGACCGGGCGCAGACAATTCATCGGATTCTTGGGCGCGTTTCACGGTCGTTCGATGGGCTCGCTTTCGTTCACCGCGAGCAAAGCACGTCAGCAAGAACGCTTCTTTCCCACGATGCCGGGTGTGTGGCACGTCCCCTTCCCCGATCCCTATCGTCCAATTTTTCCAACGCCGCCCAATGGTGACGAGGGTGATGCCGTAATTGATTACATCGAAAATATCTTGTTCACCACTGCCTTGCCGCCGGATGAAGTCGCCGCCATTTTGGTCGAGCCGATTCAAGGCGAAGGTGGCTATATCGTGCCACCGCCTAACTTTTTTCCGCGCTTGCGCAAGTTGTGCGATGAGCACGGCATCTTGCTGGTTGTGGATGAGGTGCAAAGTGGGGTGGGACGTACCGGCAAATGGTGGGCAATTCAACATTGGGGCGTCGAGCCGGATATTGTGTGCATCGCCAAAGGGATTGCGAGCGGCATACCGATGGGGGCGATGGCGGCACGCAGATCGGTGGGTGCGCGCTGGAAGCCGGGCGCGCACGGTAACACGTATGGCGGCAATCCGATTGCATGCGTCTCGGCACTCAAAACACTTGAACTGATCGAAAATGGAATGATGCAAAATGCGGCGGCAATGGGCACGTATATGCTCGATGCACTCGCCGAAATGCAGACGCGCCATCCGAATATCGGGCATGTGCGCGGCAAGGGTTTGATGATTGGCATCGAGTTTGTCAAAGATCGGGCGACTAAAGAGCCGCATCCGGAAATGCGGCATCGCATCATCAATCGGTGTTTCGAACGCGGTTTGCTAACGCTGGGTTGCGGACGAAGCACGGTGCGCTTTATGCCGCCCTTGATGATCGGCAAGGATTTGGTGGATGAGGGGTTGGAAATTTTTGAGAGCGTGGTAACGGAGGTGGAGAATAGCTAACCACCAACAGACGACGACTGACACTCCTCCGTGTCGGTGGACGTATTGATATACGATGAATCGTATCTCAATTTTGAATGTCCGCATTGACAACGTTACCTATGATGATGCCATTGCGCGCGTCAAAGATTTTCTGCACGAACCGGGCTTGCACCAAATCGCCACCGTGAATCCGGAATTTGTCGTGATGGCGCAATCGAAGCCGGAATTTATGCGCGTGTTGAATTCGACTGCGCTAAACGTGCCGGATGGCGTGGGCTTGCTGTGGGCGGCGCGACGCCAAGGCACGCCGTTACGCGAGCGCGTAGCGGGACAGGATTTGATGGAACGCATCTGTGCCTTGGCAGCAGAGCAGGAAGAAAAAGTTTTTTTGCTTGGTGCGCGCGAGGGGGTGGCGGAAAAAGCGGCACGTGTTTTGACACAGAAATATCCGCGTTTGCAGATCAGCGGTTGTTATGCCGGTTCACCCTTGCCTCACGAAGATGAAGCCAGCACCAGACGGATTAACGAAGCCGGTGCGCGCCTTTTGTTCGTCGCGTATGGTCCGCCTAAACAAGAGTTGTGGATCGCGCGCAATGCATCGCGCTTGAAAACGGTTGCGGTGGCGATGGGGGTGGGCGGCACATTTGATACGCTGGCTGGCATCGTGCCGCGCGCACCCAAGTGGATGCGGGATGCGGGGTTTGAATGGACGTACAGATTACTGCGTGAACCGTGGCGCCTCAAACGCCAAATGAGCATTCCGTACTTTATGTGGCTGATCATGACCCGCCAATAAAAAACCTCCCCGATTTGGGAGGTTTACTTTTCAGATTCCTCTTTCACAACCATATACCCTTTGCCGCGTGTCGTCACCAAGCGTTGCGGCTTGCTGGGATTATCTTCCACCTTTTCACGTACCCAACGGATATGCACATCCAGCGTCCGGGTGTCGCCCAGATAATCCGTCTCCCAGACCTGTTTCATCAACATCTCGCGCGTGACCACCTGGCCAGCGCGTTCCATCAAAATCTTGAGCAAGCCGAATTCTTTGGGCGTGAGTGAAAATGTTTTGCTTCCGCGCGTGAGTTTACGTTTCTCCAAATCCAGCGTCAATTTACCCACGCTCAAGGTGCGAGGCGGTCGTGCCTCAATCGCCGATTTCACCCGCGCGACCAGTTTTTTATCCGCGATCGGCTTGGGCACAATCCCCGCCGCCAAAGCCCCATCCACCTTGGCGTTGGGAGGAGCAATCAACACCAAGGGGGCAAAAGAAACACTTTTTAATTTGCGACACAATGCTTTACAGTTGAGTCGGGGCGAGGTGGTATCAATGACAATGGCATCAAGGTTGTGCGTCTTGGCGACAGCGATTGCCTGGCGACCGCTGTGCGCCGTCACAATGGTGTATTCTTTCTTCCCGAAGGCACTGGCATACGCTAAACTTGTGGTCTTGTCGCTCGCGACAATCAAAACCGTGATAGCCATCTCACCCCTACTCCAAAAGAGAAAGAATACCAAAGGTTGTTTGCATTATACTCATTTGGCTTGAGATTGCAAACGCTCTCTCGATCGATTTTAAGATTCTCCATCACGGCATCGCTCGAAAATTGGCAATTGAATGTTTTGATGTTATAATCCGCGCGCCGATGAACACCTTTATTATCTTGCCTACTTATAACGAAGCATCAAACATCGCACCGCTGATTACTCAATTACTCGCGCTTCCGATTCAAGCACACATTCTCGTGATTGACGATCATTCCAGCGATGGCACCGGCAAGATTGCGGATCAACTCCACACGCAGCATCCCGACCACGTCTCCGTGATGCATCGTCCCAGCAAACTGGGGCTGGGCACCGCCTACATTACCGGATTCAAATGGGCGTTGGAGCATGGCGCCGACTGCATCATTCAGATGGATGCCGATTTCTCACATTCGCCCCACTACTTGCCGGATTTCGTCTCCAAGATCAACGAGTACGATGTGGTGGTGGGCTCACGTTACGTGCCCGGGGGCAAATTGGATCCGCGTTGGAGTGGCTGGCGCTATTTCTTGAGCAAATGGGCCAATAGTGTGTGGGTGCATCTCATCCTGGGAACACAAACCCACGATGCAACCGCGGGGTTCAAATGCTGGAGCCGCCGGGCATTGGAAAGAATCAATCTCGATCGCGTGAAATCCAATGGCTATGTCTTCCAGGTAGAGATGGCATACCTGTGTGAGAAACTGGGCATGCGCATCTTGGAATGGCCCATTTATTTTGAAGATCGCCGCATCGGCAAATCCAAAATGACAGTGCCGGTCAAGATCGAAGCCGCGTGGCGCGTGTTTGAAATTCGCTGGCGCTATGGCGGACTCGATCATTCGGCTCGGGTTGAATATCAACGTGTCCAAGCGTGATGCCCTGATTATTCTCAGTTTCTTCGCGCTCAGCGCGATTTTTTTTGCGCCAGTGGTTTTCGGCGGCGCCTCCCTCGTCCCCTTTGATAACCTCTATCGCTTTCCGCCGTGGAGCACGTTTGCGTCGCAATTTAGTATCACCACCCCACACAACGAACTGGTCAGCGATTTGGTGTTGGAAAATTTCCAATGGAAAAATTTCATCGTCGAATCGCTCAAGCAAAAAGAGATTCCCCTTTGGAATCCGTACCTCTTTGGCGGTGTTCCTTTTCTTGCCGCCGGACAAAGTTCCGCCCTCTATCCGTTCAGCATTTTGTTTTACATTCTGCCGCTTGAGCGCGCGTTTGGGTATTTTGTTGCGCTTCAACTCGCCATCGCCGCCACCATGATGTATGCCTTGATGCGCGTGCTCGGTGTTCAACGCTTTGGCGCCAGCATCAGCGCGATCACGTATGCCTTTAGCGCATTCTTTGTCGTCAGCACCACCTTTCCGATGATCATTAGCGCAGCCGCGTGGCTCCCCGCGATTCTTGCTTGCGCCGAAATCGTCATTACCGCGCCCAAAATGGCGCGACAGATTTTGTTCGCGCTCATCGGCGCGATTTTGCTGGGCATTCAATTCCTGGCGGGCCACATCGAAATCTCAATCTATATTCTAATCATCACAGCATTTTATTCGGCGTGGCGATTACTTGCTCGCTCATCTTGGCGCGAGCGGATTCGGTCAAGTCTCTTCATCGCCGCCCTCACCCTCCTCGGTATCGCGCTCGGCGCGGTGCAACTAGTACCCTTGTACGAACTGGTGCAAAATAATTTTCGCAGTGGCTCGGTTACGTATCACGATGTTGTGGGTTGGGCATATCCTCTTCGCCAAATTATCACATTCTTCATTCCCGATTTCTTTGGTAATCCAACGCATCACACTTATTTCGATGTGTTTGATTTCGCCACGCGTGCCGCGCCCAACAGCACGATTTTCTGGGGCATCAAAAACTACGTCGAAGCCGGGGCGTACGTTGGAATTTTGCCGCTCCTCCTTGCGCTGGTTGCCATTTTACGTTTTGCATTTTACAAGTTCAGCCAAACGAAAAACGTAGAACCGAACCCGTATCCCGTTGGATTATTTGCAACTGTAGCCGTTCTCTCGCTCCTCTTCATCTTCGGCACGCCATTGTACGCCATTCTCTTTTTCGGTGTTCCCGGCTTTAACCAACTGCACACGCCATTCCGCTGGGTCTTTCCGTACACACTGAGTCTAGCGGTGCTTGCCGGCATCGGCGCACAAAGTTTGATCCAACGGTTACCCGCCCAGAGTCGCTCATTGCCTTCTACGCTTGGCGCGCTATCCCTCATCGGCGGCATCGGGGTTCTGGTCGCGCTTGCTGTTTCCTGGCTCTGGCGCGATCAAACACTTGCGCTGGCGGATCGAGTGGTTCGCGCATCGAACCTTGCGCAACTCGCGTTTGACAGCGGGCGCATGTTTTATTCGTACGAGTTCCGCAACGTGGCGTTGTTTGGCTTGTTCTTGCTTGGTGCGGGGATCACGCTTTACGCATCACGCACCACACATTACGTTTTACGCTTTACATTTTTTGCAAGACCTATCGAACTTGGGCTTTGGCAACTCATTGCCCTTAGCGTTCTTGTCGCCGATCTCTTTATCATCGGCTTTGATTTCTATCCGCGCGCCGATCCTAAGTTGATCGAGTTCACCCCACCCGCCGTTCAATTTCTTCAACAAGATCGTTCCCTCTATCGCATCACCAGTTACGATGCACGCGGCGACGCCAGCGAAAAAGTGTTCAATCCAAATGTCGGCATGTTTTATCACATCGCCGACATTCGCGGCTACGATTCCATCATCCCTAAACAGTACGCCGATTTGATGGGCATCCTTGCCCCTCAAGACGAACTACTCCACAATCGCATCGCGCCATTCTATTCACCTGATCCGCTCGCTTCGCCGATCCTCAACCTGCTCAACGTCAAGTATGTCTTGACCAAGCGATCACTCCCCAACGCTGGCTATACGCTTGTGTACGATGGCGAAATCAAAATCTATCGCAACGAAAATGTGTTGCCGCGCGCGTTTATGGTACCGCAAGCGCGCGTGATGGCTGACCGCACCGCCTTGCTCAACGCGATGAGGGATTTCGATCCAACCCGCGAGGTGTTACTGGAACAACCACTGGTGGATCGCATTCCATCCGCGTGTGGTTATCAACCAGTAACCATTGAAAACTACACCGGCAATGAGGTTATCCTCAAAAGCAAGCAAGATTGTGCCGGCTGGCTTGTCCTTGCCGATTCGTACTTTCCCGGTTGGCTCGCGTTTATTGATGAGCAAGAGACAACGCTCTATCGCGCCAATTATAATTTCCGCGCGGTGTTCGTCCCGGCGGGCGCCCACACCATTCGATTCAAGTACAGTCCCGTGTCATTTCGCGTTGGCGCCATCGGTTCATTCCTTGGCGCGATGGTATTGCTCCTGGGATTTGCATACCTTGCGTGGCGACGCTTTTATCGCCCCGAACGCGAATCGGCAGTGATGGTTGTCGCCAAGAATTCGCTCTTGCCAATGATCACGTCGCTGTTGATGAAACTGATTGACCTCGCGTTCGCGTTGCTCTCGTTGCGCGTGCTGGGTCCCACCGGCACCGGGCAGTATGGGTGGGCAATCACCGTTTGGTTACTCGCCAACACCGTAACCGATTTTGGTTTGGGCATCCTTGTTACCCGCGAGGTCTCGCGCGATCGCACGCAAGCCAATCGTTACCTCACCAACACCGTCATTCTGCGTTTTTGGTTATGGGCAGCATCGTTGTTACCGGTGGCAGGCATCGCCGCACTCTATTTTGTGTTCTTTGATCTTACCGTGAACACCGCCATCGCCCTCGGTTTATTGATGATCGGTATGTTGCCCAGTTCGCTTGCTGCGTCGCTGGCGTTTCTTTTCAATGCGTACGAAAAATTCGAGTACCGCATCGCGGTTGATTTTACCACGCGCTTGCTCTCGGTTGCCCTGGGAGTGGTTGCGCTCATCGCGGGCTATGGCTTTATCGGCTTGGCAACCGTCTCGATTGTAACAAACCTCTTTACGCTCGTTGCCTTTGGGTCTCTCGTTCGTGCTACTCTCTTTGTGCCACGTTGGGAACCTGACCGCGCGTTGATCCGCTGGATGTTTTTTGAATCGTTTCCCCTGATGCTGAATAATTTGCTCTCGTCGCTCTTTTTCCGCATTGATATTTTGATTCTGAAGCCGTTCAAGGGGGATACCGTCGTGGGGTATTATCAGACCGCCTACAAATTCATTGACGCGCTCAATTTCATCCCCTCGAATTTTACGCTGGCGATTTTTCCAATGCTTTCGCGGATGGCGGCGAACGCCAAAGATGCTATGTTGCGCGCGTACATCTTGTCGTTAAAAATATTATTATGGATCGCCATGCCCATCACGGTGGGTACCCTATTTATCTCCCGGGAGTTGATCCTGTTCTTCGGCGGTGAGGCATACTTGCCGGATTCGCAGATCGCGTTGCAAGTGTTGATTTGGTTCCTGCCATTTAGTTTCGTCAACAGCGTAACGCATTACGTTTTGATTGCGCTTGGTCAACAACGTTTTCTGACGCGCGCGTTTATCATTGGGGTGACGTTCAACATCATCGCCAACTTGATTGCAATTCCGCCGCTGTCGTACGTCGGCGCAGCGCTTGTAACGATCTTTTCCGAAATGGTGTTGCTGATTCCGTTCTATTATAGTGTTCGCAAAAATCTTGCTTCTGTCCCGTTCTTTGAGATTGCGTGGCGTCCAGGCGTGGCCTCCGGCGTGATGGGGATGGCATTGTGGTGGATGGTATCCCATGGAGGATTGTTCATCGCGGTGCCAGTAGCAGGGGTGTTGTATGGCATCGTCCTGATCGGACTGGGCGCGCTGGGTGAAGACGAACGCGCCTTACTCCAACGAATCGTACCCCAACGCTTGTATCGTGTGATGCGCCTTGGGTAACAACACCAAGCCCCGTTTTCGTTGCAAGGAAAACGGGGCTGTTACTGGCACGCCTCAATAAATTTCTGCACTTGTTCTTCGATGCGAACGCGGGGAACCTGCAATTGCACATCGGGCACTTGAAGATTGTATGTGTCAATCATTTTGTTCAATGCTTGCGCGCGTCGCCGAAACGTTGCGCATGTTTTTTCGCGCGCCTCGGCAAGATGTTGGCGTTCCGCAATCATCTGGTCGGGAGACAGCAACCGGGCTTGGGTCAGCCGCTCACGTTGCCAACGCGCCTGCTGTTCCAGCAGGGTTGCCAACGCGGCTAACTCGTGCCGAATTGCCTTGCCTCGTTCAATCCATTCCGGGGCAATGTTGTGATCTTTGAGTAGTTTGAATGCCAACCGCCACTCGGCTGGCGTAAACGGATTTTCTTCCCAATCGAGCGGCTTACCCGCGCCGGGTAGATGATCAAACTCGCCGCGCTCCATTGCCTCACGGATTTGTTTCTCAACGGCACTTTCCCACGCAGCAAGCGAGCGTTTTACCGGTTCGTCGGTGTTCATATGCCCCTGAATGAAAAACCGGGTTGAAAAAACCCGGCTTTTCGAGACTAACCTTCTTCTTGTTCATAGCGCAACCGTTGCAAGCGTGCCCGGCGGCGTCCTTTGCGCTCTTCCATTCGACGTTGCTCGCCTTTGGGAATAAACCAGCGGCGGCGGCGCAAGTCCTTCATGATGCCGCCTTCCATAACTTCTTTGTTGAACCGGCGTAGCAGACTATCGAAGGATTCATTATCGCGCAACTTGACCGTCACAGCCAATCACCCCTTCTATGTATGAATCATTAAGCCCACTGGACAAGAGAAACGCCAAGCCGATGCCGCTTGGCATTCCTATCACAGTCCCTATATTACCATTGCCCGCGTGAATTGTCAAACGCCATCACCGGCAAACGCAAGAGGGATACCCAGCCCAGCCCCAGTGATTCTCTAGGCAAACGCCCTTGCAAATTATTGCCCTCCCCATTGCCTTGCACAAGGAAGGTGCGCCCATTATTGATGAACGTGTTGCCGGTCACTTGATTAAACGTCGAATCTTGTAAATGCACCGCAATCACATTCGATTGCAGAGTGTTGCCACACAAACAGTTGCTGTGTGACCGATAATCGCCGGGCGGCAACCACGCATATTGGCTACGATCGTACGGTTCGGTGAAAAAGTAGATGCCTTCGTTGCTATTGATGATTTGATTCCCAGACACGGTATTGCCACGACTGTTGCCAGAAATGATGCCGTGATTACGCATGTTCACAATCGTATTGTTGCGAATCTCGGTATCGTGGGCAAAGCCCAGCCAAATGCCATCCAACCCATCGCGCATATTGTTGTTATTGATACGATTCCCGGCACAAAAACCCAGTTCGACGGCATTGTAATACACGCCAATAATCGTATTGCCGATGATCGCATTGTTGCTCCCGCACGGCATCGCATGCGCTTTGATAAAGATACCATTGCCATTGCGACCGGTAACTTGATTGTTCGAGATCGTGTTACCGTTGGATCCATCTTGCACCACAATGCCCCCGGCATCGCAGCCCCACCCAACCGTCCCGGCGCCCCAGGTGCATTTACGCACGTTATCCGTTGTGGTATTTCCAACCGCTTCGCTATTTTGCGTCCGCTGAAAGTTAATGCCCCACGCCGAATTATCGGACGCCGTATTGCCCCGCACCGATACCCCATTCGAGTTGCGAACATCAATGCCAATCGCTTGATGGAGCGTCGTATTATTCAGAATTTGCGAATTGGTGGTGTTGTTCACACGAATGCCGGCACCCTCCGCCATTCCCAGAAACTTGCCGAACCGCGTGATCGGATCCGTGTCGTCATAGTTGTTTGAACTCTCATTGTCGCGGATCACTAACTTGTCGCCGGCTTCAACGTAAATCCCATCGCGAAAATTGGAAATGCGACAATTGCGGATTTCCACATAGGCTGGCGTTTGTGTATTCAAGAGACCGTACTTGCGAATCGAAATACCGGTGCCGGTAAAATGGGTTCCACGGATCGAATGCTTGGCGCAATCGAACACGAGGTTGCTCGTTTTGATGCGAATACAATCTCCGTTTGCCGTGAGATCGGTGCTCAAGCGATAAAAGCCCGGGGCGTCAATCTCATCGCACCGATTGACCGTTGGCCATGGAATCGGCGTGGGACCATCGGTGGGACGCGGCGTTGCAGTCCGCGTCGGTGGCGGTGGCACACTCGGCGTCGGCGAAAGGGTGGGCGTGGGAGAAAGCGTCGGCGTGGGCGTGAACGTGGGAAGTGGCGTGTTGGTGGGTGTGGGCGTCGAGGTAGGTGTAAAAGTATTGGTCGGCGTTGCCGTAGGCGGCGTAGAAGACAACAACGCGATGAATACCTCCGTGGCTTCTGCCACCGCTGTTTGGTATGCGAGGGCTTCTTGTGCACGCTCATAGCGATCCACCAAGATACCCATTGCCCCCATCGCTGCAAAGCCAACGATTGCCGTTTCAACCACTACAAGGACTTTGAACTCGGTACTTCGCATCGTTTCCTTTCACGCTAGATTTTAACATACCCCTTGGCGAGTGTCAACAATCTTATGCAACCGCCTATGGCTTTGTCATACTGACGGGCAGTTAAAACCGCTGCAATCGCAAGCGTTCACGCTCTTTCGATTTCGATGATAGAGACGAGTCGGCGACTCGTCTGTACACTCTTCAGCCGACTGCGTCGGCTCGGTGAGCCCGCGCAGGCGGGCTTGGGGTTCTGGTTGCCGCGAATTGATTCGCCCGACGCGACTTTGATAAAACCCTAGCAACCACCTATGGCTGACACCCAGTCGCACTAGATCGGTTGAGCAAGTTACCCCTCGCCTCTCATCGAATTTTTCCACCATTTTGAATACGCGGCTTTGACCAGATTTAGACTCGAAGGATTTATGTTTGTGTGCAAAATCACATATTCGTAAATGCAAATATATGCATTAAGGGAAACGATGGATAAGAAACTGCTCCGGGAAATCAACCAACTGCACGCCGAAGTATGCGGGGGCCTTTCGGACCCCAAACGCATTGCCATTTTGTATGCTTTATCCGATGGCGCCAAGAACGTGATGGAGTTGGCAGAGACCTTGGATACTCCGCAACCCACCATTTCGCGGCACTTGAAAATCTTGCGTGAACGCGGAATGGTCGTCGCCGAACGCAAAGGCGCACACATCATCTACACCCTCGCCGACAAGCGCATCATCAAAGCGCTCGATCTCTTACGGGAGGTCTTGGGCGATCAATTATCGAAACGCAGCGCACTCGCCGATGCGATGATCTAAGTTGATGAGCACCTCTTCTGCTACGGAGAGGCAATCGAACGTACCAAACCATTCATAGGGAGAGAGTTGGAATGAAAAAATTGCTGGTTCTTGGGGCGGGCACCGCCGGCACGATGGTGGTCAACCGCATGCGTCGCTTGTTGGATAGTGATGAATGGCAAATCACTGTGGTGGACCAACACGAAACGCATTATTACCAACCGGGCTTTCTCTTCATCCCTTTTGGGATGTACAGCAAAAACGATGTGATCAAACCCAAGCGCGATTTCATTCCTGCCGGGGTCGAATTCATCATGTCGCCGGTGGAAGTAATCGAACCGGAACACAATCGCGTGCGGCTGGTCAAAGATGGACGTTACCTCAACTATGATTTTCTCGTCATCGCCACCGGCACACGGACACATCCCGAACAAACGCCGGGCTTGCACGAACACGAATGGTACAAATCCATCTTCGACTTTTACACCATCGAAGGCGCGTGTGCTTTGGCAAAACATTTGCGCTCGTGGCAAGGCGGTCGCTTGGTGCTGAACGTGGTTGAGAATCCGATCAAGTGCCCCGTCGCCCCGTTGGAATTTATCATGCTGGCGGATTGGTTCTTCCACGAGCAAGGTATTCGCAACAGAGTTGAATTGATTTATGCCACGCCCCTGCCCGGGGCGTTCACCAAACCCATTGCCTCAAAGCATTTGGGCGACATTTTGGATCGCAAAGGCATCAAGATCGAACCGGAATTTCAAATTATGGAAGTAAACCCGGACGCCAAGAAAATTGTTTCGTACGATGAGCGCGAGATCGAGTACGATTTGCTCGTTACGGTTCCGCTCAATATGGGCGATGAAGCAATTGCGCGTTCCGGGATGGGCAACGAACTCAACTATGTGCCGGTGGACAAGCACACCTTCCTCTCGACCAAGTATCCCAACATCTTTGCGTTGGGCGACGCTGCCGATTTACCAACCTCCAAAGCCGGCTCGGTCGCGCACTTTGCCGTGGACTGCTTTAGCGACAACTTTTTGCGTTACGTGGATAGCTTGGAACTGTTGCCCACGTTCGATGGGCATGCCAACTGCTTTATCGAATCCGGCTTTGGCAAGGGCTTGTTGATTGATTTCAACTACGAGGTCGAGCCACTGCCCGGTTTCTATCCGTTGCCCGGGGTCGGACCCTTCTCGTTGTTGCAAGAATCGGAAGCCAATCACTGGGGCAAGTTAATGTTCCGGTGGATGTATTGGAACCTCTTGCTCAAGGGTCAAGAATTGCCTTTGCCGGCGCGCATGACGATGGCTGGCAAATGGAGCAAATAGGAGGTCTCATGGATCAGTCCCTTGCCGACCTCACTCAAAAGATTGAAACGCTCACAGCACAGGTGCAATACCTGACCGAGCAAGCGCAAATCGCCGAACGCGAACGCCAGAGTCGCGCCGAACTGATGCGCGATCTGGTGCCGGTCGTCAACGATGCCTTTCGCCTCACCGTCGAACAGTTGGAAGAAGTGCAAGAGAATGTGAGTCTGAACGATTTGTTACGTTTGTTCAAACGCTTGTTGCGCAACGGACGCAACATCGAAAAAATGCTCGATCAATTGGAAAGCATCCTGGATTTGATCGAGACCATGGGACCGTTGAGCGATGAGGCGTTTGCCAAGATCGTGGACACGCTTGCCACGATGGAACACAAGGGCTATTTTGCGTTTGCCCGCGGCGGTCTTCAAATCGCCGATAACATTGTCACCTCGTTCACTGAAGACGATGTGCGAAAATTGGGCGACAATATCGTCCTGATTCTCAACGTGGTCAAGAATATGACCCAGCCGGAGATTATGACGTTTGTCAACAACACCTTGATGGTTGCTACGCGCGAAGTTGAGAAACCGGTGGATGCCTCGCTGTTGGCATTGCTCAAGCAAATGCGCGACCCGGCGGTACGGCGTGGCTTGGCATTGACCATGCGCGTATTGAGCGTCATCGGCGCGCAAGCAGAAGGAAAACCGGCGTAAACTCACACAAGAATGGAGAACGTGTACAACGCTCTGCGGTATGGACTGTCAACTGACAAGGTACTCATATTCTAAAAATTACAAATTGGAGGACAATCAATGGCTACCAAAACAATTGCCGGCAAGACCGTGCAAGTGAACGATGAAGGATTCATGACGAATCCGGCAGAATGGACCAAAGAGATCGCCATCGAATTGGCGAAGGAAGAAGGGATTGCGGAATTAACGCCGAACCATTGGAAGATCATCGAGTTCTGCCGTCAGCACGCCGTCAGCGGCGGCAAATCGCCCACGCTGCGCCAGATCACGACGGGGACCGGGGTGTCCACCAAAGATTTGTTCGCGTTGTTCCCCAAAGGTCCGGCGAAAAAAGTAGCGCGCATTTCTGGTTTGGGTAAACCGGAAGGTTGTGTGTAAACCATTTTCCGCGAAGGACACCAAGCACCACTAATTTTTTCTGCGTGCTCTTCGTGGACTAATTATTGTCAAAGGAGTTGCTCATTCGCCTTCGGCGCACCAGCCGAGAGATGAAAAATAAGCGAGTGAGCGCGTAGTACGGCGGTTGATCACCAGCGCGATGAATCGCGCGACTCCAAACCTATTTTCAGAGGAGAAAGCAAAATGGCAGAGGAAAATCGCAAGATCGCTTTCATTTGCTCTAAAGGCAATCTGGACATGGTGTACCCGGCACTCGTGATGGGGTGGGCGGCGCTCGGAAACGGCATTGACGTGACGATCTTTTTCACGTTCTGGGGCTTGGACATGATCAACAAAGCGCGCGTAGATCATTTGGAAATCCCACCCATTGCCAATACGAGCATGAAGATGAACATGATGGGCATCCCCGGTTACATTGGTATTCCGCAATGGATGGGGATTATCCCGGGGATGACCTGGTTCGCCAGCACCTTGATGAAGAGTAAGATGAAGAAACTCGGCGTGCCCACCGTGCGCGAGTATCTGGAGATGCTCTCCGATGCAGGCGCCAAGATGTACGCCTGCAAAATGTCGGTGGATATGTTGGGACTAAAGAAAGAAGATTTTCTTCCGTACGTGCAAGACATTGTTACCGCTGGCGACTTTATGGATATGACCGAAGGCGCGCAGATTATCTTCATCTAAGCCTAGATTTCGTACCGGCACTGTCAAATAGGCAACGTGGCTAGTAGTGCACCAACAAAGGGCGGGGTGGAAACTCGATTTTTTAGCCACCTTTGTCGCCGTCTTCCCATCGGTCTGGTCTGCAGCTATTGTGGTTGCACGAGTCCGCCCACCGAACGCAATGCGTTTTCTGCGCCGTCAAGCCAGAGTGCACAAGTGAGACAGAGGAGTCTTTATGTCCAAACGGATGTCCCTGTCCGAAGCGATTGCACGTTACGTACCAACAGGTGCTAGCATCGTGATGGGCACCGCGCTCGAATCGCTCATTCCCTTCGCGGCAGGGCACGAAATCATCCGCCAACATCGGCGTGACCTCACGCTCATTGGTCCCATTTCGGACATCTTGTTCGATCAACTCATTGGAGCGGGATGCGTTCAGAAAATTGTTGCGGCGTGGGTGGGGAATGTGAGTGCAGGGCTGGGACACAACTATCGGCGTGCGTGCGAGCAAGGGATTCCGCAGCCGTTAACGGTGTGGGATCACAGCAATTTTACAATCGCTCTGGCGTTGCTGGCGGGTGGCTTGGGTGTACCGTACATTCCCACCTACACTCTCCTGGGGAGCGATTTGCCAAAAACGAATCCGAGTTTCAAATATGCCGCCTCGCCGTTTGGCGGTGAAAAGACGCTGCTGGTCCCCGCTTTGAAACCCGATGTGGCGATCCTCCACGTCCAACGTTCGGATGAGGAGGGGAACGCCCACGCATGGGGCAACCTGGGCATCAGCGAAGAAGCCGCCTTGGCGAGCGAGCGGGTGATCATTGTGGCAGAAGAAATCGTACCACGTGAGATGATCCTCAGCGATCCCAATCGTGTGCTCGCGCCGAGTTTCAAAGTGTGCGCGGTGGTGCACGCGCCGGGAGGTGCCCATCCCTCGCCGGTGCAAGGGTACTATAATCGCGACCACGAATTCTACCACGAGTACCACCGCGCGACCCGCACCACCGAAGGGAATGTTCAGTGGTTGGAGCATTGGGTCATCGGCGTGAAGGATCGCGCCGAGTATTTGCACAAGTTGGGCAAGGAACGTTGGCAAGCATTACAATTAAGAGAACATCGCTACGCCGCCCCAGTGGATTATGGCTACTAGACTGGAGTACACCCCCGCCGAGTTGATGGTCGCCGCAGCGGCGCGTGAAATTCACAATGGCGAAATCGTATTCACGGGGATGCGTTTGCCGCTCCTCGCCTTTGCGTTGGCAAAGCATTTGCATGCGCCCCGTGCCATCGGTTTGTTTGAATGCGGCTTGGTGCGCGATACCCCGGCGCCCGAACTCCTCTACACAATGGGCGATCCGCCGAACGTCACGAACGCGCTCTGGGCAACACGGATGATTAACTTGATGGGTTTGTTACAACAAGGGCGAGTGGATCTGGGTTTTATCGGCGGGGCTGAGGTGGATCGTTTTGGGAACTTGAATACCTCGTACCTTGGCGATCCGAAAATGCCGACGACGAAATTGCCCGGCTCCGGCGGTGCGGCGGACATTGCAAGTTTATCGAAACGTCTGGTCGTCATCATGGCACACGAAAAGCGCCGCTTGGTCGAGCGCGTGAGCTACATCACGTCACCCGGTTTTGGGGAAGGGGAAGGCTGGCGGGCGCGGGTCGGCTTGCCGCGTGGCGGACCCAGCGCAGTGATTACCACGTTAGGCATCCTCGGTTTCGATGCGACGACTGGCGAAGCGGTGCTACGGTCGTACCACCCGGGGCAGACGGTGGATTCGGTGCGCGCGGCGACCGGCTGGGATTTGCGCATCGCCCCCGACGTGTGCGAAACTCCTCCACCGACCGCCCGTGAATTGGAAATCATTCGGCGGTACGATCCCGCTGGCTTTTGGACCCGGTAAAACACCGAGTAGGGCGACCTTTCGAGGTCGCCATGGCAGGCTAAAAGTCTGCGCTACTGAGACCTTTCGAGTCGCCATGGCGCAGGCTAGAAGCCTGCACTACTGCGCTACTGAGACCTTTCGAGTCGCTATGGCAGGCTAGAAGCCTGCGCTACATGTAGCATTGCTCGCCAAGTTGGGCGAGCGCGCGCGCCACGTACACCCGTACCATCTTTTTGCGCCACGCGTACGTTGCATCGGCATTATCCATCGGCTTGGCAAGCGTATAGGCGGCTTCCGCCACTGCCTCGATCACGTCCGGCGTCAGTTTTTGCCCAATCAAAATTTTTTCAGCCGCCGTCACGGTGATGGGCTGGGAGGCGATCGCGCCGAGCACAAGCCGCGCGTGTTCGACGAGGCCGTTCGGGGCAAGGCGTAACGCCGCAGCCACCCCCAGAATTGGAAAATCAATCGAGCCGCGCCGGCGCAGTTTGAGGTACGTTGAACGCAAACCCGCCGCAGGCGGCAAAACGATGGCGGTCAGAATTTCATCGTGCGCCTTGGTGAGATAGTGGATTCCATCATCCCGATAGAGTGCACGCGCGGGTATTTCGCGCGTGCCGTTGGGTCCCACCAATTGCACCCGCGCATCTAGAGCGATGACCACCGGCGCGCAATCGGTGGACGAAATCGCCCAGCACCGTTTACCACCCGGCGCGACGCGGCAGGTATCGCCATCCTTCTTGAGACAAAAGCCAAGGGCTTGCCGCCAAAAGTGCGTTTGGTTGTAATAGTTGCACCGCGTATCGAGGCAGAGATTGCCGCCAAGGGTGCCGACGTTCCGCAGTGGCGGCGACGCGACGAGCCCGGCGGCGGTGGCGAGGGCGGGAAAGCGTGCTTGGGTGAGGGGGTGATTGGACAATTCGGTCAGCGTGGTGGCAGCCCCAATGACCAGATTACCCTGGTCTTGCCGAATGCCGTCAAGTTCGCGTAAGGCGTTCAAGCCGATGACGAACTGTGGGGTGAGTTGCCGGCGTTTCATATTGGGAAATAAATCCGTACCCCCGGCAACGAGAACAGCTTCGTCACCATAGGTGGCAAGCGTTTTGACCGCAACATCCAGCGCGGTGGGAGCAAGAAACTCAAACGCAGGTAAGCGTAGCATTAGACACCTAACCTTGGCGCATTAGTTGGCGGTTCGACCTTGATTGGGTTTGGATATTTGACGTTTGGAAAATCTTTTGGACCAACGCGCGGCGCATTGCCCTTGGCTTTTTCCTCCAGCGCCCTTAAAACGAGATCCGGCGTGATCGGTACTTGGTCAATGCGCACACCGATCGCGTCAAAGACCGCATTCGCAATCGCTGGCGGCACCGGCAAGAGGGGACCTTGCCCGGCTTCTTTCGCGCCGTACGGTCCTTCGGGATCAAGGGTTTCGACCAAGATCGTTTGAATGGCTGGCGTGTCGAGCGTCGTCGGTGATTTGTAATCGAGGAGCGAGGGAATCTTGAGCATCCCTCGGCGGAACGCCGATTCTTCCATCAGGGCTTCGCCCACGCCCATATACGCGCCGCCTTCGGCTTGCCCAATCACGAGTTGCGGATTGAGTGCGCGCCCGCCATCGTGTGCGAGCCAGAGCTTCTCGACCTTGACCTCGCCGGTCTCGGTATCCACGACCACAGCGGCAACACACGCCGTATAACTGTACGACGGCGACGGACCGACGCCGGAACCTTTGAACGGTCCCGCGCGTTTGGGCGGCGTGTAACTGCCTGTGCTGCTCAGCGTACCGAACTTGGCTTCCGCCAGATTGACCGCTTGCACGAAACTCAGTTGGCGTTGCTCATCATCTTCGCAGATGACGATGCCCTTCCGCATGGACAGACTCTCTGCCGGGACCAGCAATTTTTCTGCGGCGGCTTGCAAAATCTTTTGCTTGATCTGACGCGTTGCCTGAAGACACGCATTGCCGGTCATCACTGTTACCCGCGATGAATAACTGCCAAGGTCCACCGGCGTTAGGTCGGTGTCGGCGGTGAAAACTTGGATGTCTGCCGGTCGCAGCCCCAACTCTTCGGCGACAAGGTAGGCAAGGAGGGAATTCGAGCCTTGCCCGATATCGGTGGAGCCACAAAAGACAGCCACCCCACCACCGCGATCCACTTTGACAATAACCCCCGAATGCGGCAAATCATTCCAATAAATCGGCAAGCCCGCGCCGGAGAGATAGGAAGAGCAAGCGAGGCCTAACCCTCTTCGGCGTGCCGCGTGTTGCGTGCCGCGTGACAGGTTTTCTACCTCCCGCCTCTTGCCAACTGCCTGCCAGTTCTTCCAGCCACTCGCTTCCACCACGCGATCAATGCACTCGCGCAAGCCGCAACTGGTGATCGTCAGATGATTTACAGTTTGCGTGCCGTCCTCCACAACGTATCGTCGGCGCATCTCAGCGGGGTCCAATCCCAGGTCGTGGGCGATTTTGTCGAGGTGGACTTCGAAACCAAAGCGCGGTTGCGGCGTACCGTGTCCGCGTTTGGGTCCGCACGGCGGCTTGTTGGTAAAGACGCGCATGCCTTCGAATTTATACGCCGGGATTTTGTACGTCACGGTTTGGAGGGCACCACTATAATAGGTCGTCGCAATGCCGTACGAACCATACGCTCCGCCATCCAGAATGGTCTTGAAATGCAAAGCGGTGATCTGTCCATCGCGTTTGACGCCGCTCTTAATCCACATCAAAACCGGGTGTCGGCCGCGATGCGTGTAAAATACTTCTTCGCGCGTGAGGGTGATTTTCACCGGGCGCCCGGTGAGCATCGCGAGCTTGCACGCAGCGATTTCGTGGGCCAAGGGATCGGCTTTGCCGCCGAACCCACCACCGACCGGCGCCGCAATCACGCGAATCCGCGCCCGCGGAATTTGCAACGTCTTTTCGAGCGCGCGATGAACATAGTGCGGCGCCTGCGTCGAAGACCACAAGGTCAACTTGCCATCGGACGAAAACTGCGCGAGCGCCGCGTGTTGTTCAAGGGGGAGGTGCGTGTTACCTTCGTAAAAGAAGGTATCTTCGCGGATATACTCGGCAGCTTGGAAGCCGGCTTCGATATCGCCAAATTCGAGTGAGACGAACTTGTGAATGTTGTGCTGGTCGGCATAAGCGTGAAGCTGGGGCAACCGCTCATCGAGCGCGTCGCGGATAGACATGACCGGCGCGAGCGGTGCGTACTCGACCTCGATCAGGGCGAGCGCGCGGTCAGCGGTCTCTTCGTCAATCGCTGCCACAGCCGCCACCGGATCGCCCACAAAGCGGACCCGCTCGATGCACAGTGCCTCTTCGTCTTGCGAACTGGGCATGATGCCGTACTTGATCGGCAAATCTTTGCCGGTGATGACAGCGAACACGCCGGGCAATTTCTCCGCACGCGAGGTATCTAGATGCAGGATCCGTGCATGCGGATAAACGCTACGGAGGAGCTTGCCGTACAACATACGCGGCAAGGTTAAATCGTCTGCGTAGCGAACCTCGCCGGTCACCTTGGCATGGGCTTCGATAGTGGGAAGCGCATGACCGATGATGGAAAAGGTATCGTTATGAGGCATGCTTATCCTTTACTCGTCTACTTGGAACCCTGTTTCCTTGTCTGCTTGACGCAGCGCCGCCCTCTCAACCGCTTCATAAATCTTTGCATACCCCGTGCAGCGGCACAGATTGCCGGCAAGCGCGTGCTTGATCTCATCCCGGGTGGGGTGAGGATGGTGATCGAGGAGCGCTTTGGCGGACAAGAGCATTCCCGGCGTGCAATAGCCACACTGTGCCGCGCCAAGTTCGGCAAAGGTGGTTTGGAGAGTGTGCAACGTGTTCCCCGCCGCCAGCCCCTCGATGGTGGTAATTTCGTGACCTTGCAATTCAATCGGCAAAGCCAAGCACGCCAACCGAGGTGCGCCGTCCACGAGGACGGTGCAAGCACCACACTCGCCCAATTCGCATCCATGCTTGGTGCCGGTCAAATTCAAATCTTCGCGCAAGACTTCGAGCAAGGTCTTGTGCACCGGCACATAGACTTCATACGGCTGACCATTGACGCGCAAATGGAGAACCTGTTTCATCGTTGTAAACGCTCCGTGAGTTTGGGGACAATGTGGTACAAATCTCCCACAATACCGTAATCCGCGATTTTGAAAATGGGCGCACTCTTGTCTTGATTGATCGCCACGATGATTTTTGATCCCAGAATGCCAACCGTGTGTTGAATTTGCCCCGAAACGCCGATGGAGATCATCAAACGAGGTTTGCAGCGCTTGCCGCTGATGCCGATCATTCGTTCCTCGCCCAGCCAGTGATAATCGGCGGCAAGCGCACGCGTGCACCCCACTTCGCCCTTGAGAGTCTGGGCTAACTGGTTCGCCAATGCTAGATCGTCTTGCTTGGCAAACCCCTTCCCTACGACGATGAGCGTTTCGGCGGTTTCAATTTGGGCGGTGGCGGCGGGTTTCGCTTTACGCTCGACGACGTGGACACGGGGGGCGCGCCATTTCAAATGGACGCGCACAATTTCGCCCGTCGCGGGTTGCGGGATCGCTTCAAAGGTTCGCGGCATCACGGCGATCACTTGGCGTTCGGTCGTAATCACCTCCGTCGCAACCGTGTTGCCGCCCAGCGCGTAACGTTGCACCGCGAGCTGTCCCTCTTGCCATACGAGTCCGAGCGCATCGGTAATGGCACCGCTGTGCAATTTTTGTGCCAGCCGGCTTGCCAACTCTTTGCCGAACTTGGTGGAACCCATCAGCACGACGCTCGCGTTCCCCCTCTCCACGATCTGAGCCAACGCATCGGCAAAAAGGTCTACACAACAATTTTCTGGGGGTTCCCCTTCGTCAAGGAAAACTTGTTGCGCGCCATACTCAAAGAATTTTTCCACCGCGCGCTTGCCCAGCACAGCAACCGTCGGCGTCCCTAGTTCACGCGCTTTGCTGAGGAGTTCAAACGCCACCGCGTCTTGCTCTGAAAAGACCAGAATGTTTGCCATTGGGTTGTTCCTTCCAGAAGGTGCCAAGTTGCTTGACAAATCGTCGGGCGGCTCGAGTCGCAGCAACTAACATCCCAAGCCTGCCGCCGCAGGGCGGCTTCGGGTGATTGGCGCAAGTGTTCACGCCTTTTCGATTTCGAGGCAGATCAAGTGTTCGGCGTGAACGCTTGCAGCGGTTTCAACCACCCGCGCCCAACATTGACGATCGCGCCTACGGTGTCCCGCTCACAGCACCGCTTCTTTGTGCAACACTTGGATTAACTCGTCTACCATCTTGTTGGGTTCCCCCTCCAACAAAATTTGTTTGCGCGTTTGCGCTGGCGCGCGATTACTCAGGGTTTTGGTCGTTGCCGCGTGGACGCCGATTTGCGCCGGGATCAATCCAAGGTCGGCCGGGGTCCATGTCGTGAGTGGTTTCTTAGCCGCTTTGAGAATCGCCGTGAGCGGTGGCAGGCGCGGCGTGTTGAGTTCGCTCGTCGCGGAGACCACCACCGGCAACTCGGCTTCGACCACTTGAAGAGCGTCTTCGAGATCGCGGGTGGCGCGGATGCGGTGATCGGCAATGGTTAACTCGCGGGCAAAGGTAATTTGGGGTAGATCGAGTAATTCTGCCACACGCCCCACCACTTGGCCCGAATAATTATCCGCCGAGCCCTCGCCCATCAGGATGAGATCAAAGGTGCCAATTTTGCGAATCGCGGCGGCAAGCACCAGCGCGGTCCCGGCGGAGCCGCCGCCGGCGAATGCCGGGTCGGTGAGCAAGATGGCTTGGTCCGCGCCCATCGCCAATGCTTCGAGAATGTTCTCTTTGAGTTTGGGTGTGCCGAGGGCGAGTGCGATCACTGTGCCGCCGTGTTTCTCTTTGAGCCGCACCGCTTCTTCGAGCGCGTTCTTGTCAAACTGCCCAAACACAAAAGGCACCCCTTCTAACACCGGTTCACGTGTCTCGTGTTTGATACGAATCTGTTGTAGGTCGGGAACTTGTTTGAGGCAAACGATAATTTGCATAAATCTCCAATTTTCGATTTGGTTTTTCCATCGAAAATCGAACATCAAGAATCTGAAATAAATTTATCCAAAACGATACTGCACACCTTGCCCCGCTTGGGGATAGTGCCACGTGAGCGCATCACTGCGACACGCGATCACACATGTGCCACACTCTAGGCATCCGTCATGCTCGATGTGAATCAGGTTATCCGCGCCAAGGGTGTACACGCGTGCAGGACAAACGAACGTACAGAATTTTATTTGACATTGGGTCTGGCAGACCTCATGATTGATGTTGATGTGACTGGTGGGGTCAACCTTGTAGGCGTTGACGCCCAGTTTAGTTTTGATGTTGATAGACATTCCCACCTCGATGGTTTGGCTACACCCTCAGTATCCCTAAGGCATCCTTCAGCGCGTCGAGATTTCCAAATGCCTTCCACGCTTCCCGGAACATCGTGGACGATAATTTGTCTTTTGGTTGGTCACCCACCCAGAACACTTGCTCACAGAGGTGGGCGATTGCTGCCGGATAGCGGTTGTACATTCGCCTATTCTCAAGCAGCGCCGGCATCGCGGCAAAGGTCTGCAAATCTTGGAGCACAAAACAACGACGCAGGGCTTGCTCGTACGCGGCTAGCGCAGTGGCGGGCAAGGGCGAGCGATGCGAGACGGCACGGCGCGCCTCAATGATCGTGCGCGCAGCGAGCGCACCCGAGACGAGGGCAAAATCCATTCCGCGCACCGTAATGCCCAGATTCAGCCCCAGCCCTGCCGCATCGCCAACCAGCATAATGCCATTGTCAAAAAGTTTGGGCAACGCGTGGATGCCACCTTCTGGGATCACGTGCGCCGAATATTCGATCAGGTTGCTGCCCTCCAGGAGCGGCGCGATCTCGGGACGCGCTTTGAATCTCTCGATCAAGTCAGGTGCTGGCAAACGTGGCTCATGGTGCATCAACGCTTGGATGCCCACGACCATGCCGAGCGAGAGACTCTCACGATTGGTGTATAGAAATCCTCCTCCCACCATTCCATCGGTGATTGACCCAAAGAACAAGTGCGCCGCACCTTCGCCGGCACTCACGCCAAAACGGTCCTCAATCGTCTTTGCCGGCAGTTCGATGATCTCTTTGACGCCTAGGGCATAGTGGTGCGGCTGGCGTTCCGTTCGCAGTTTGGCTTTCTCGGCGATGAAGGAGAGCACGCCATCCGCCACGATGACACACTGACACCTCAACTCGGCATCGTTGGTACGGACACCGACGATGCCCGTGTTGTCAGAGATCACATCCTCGACTTTGTTTCGCGGAATGATCAAGGCGCCTTTCTCGCTTGCCTTTTCGGCGAGCCATTGATCAAACGGTGCCCGCAGAATCGTAACGCTGTGCGGTGGATCACGAAATTTGTCGTCGCAGAATTCGATCGTTGTGGAAGCGTGCTGAGCCAAGATGCTCAATTTTTCTTTGACGACCGAGCGCTCGAAGGGGGCCGTCTTCCAGAAATCGGGCGGAAAGTACGGCCGCACCGGGTTGAGATAGAGACGACCGCCGGAAACATTCTTGCTCCCCGGAAAATCGCCTCGCTCGACCACGATCGTTTCGATCCCGGCCTCGGCGAGGTGATAGGCGGCAGCGAGTCCCGCCAGCCCCGCGCCGATGATGACAACATCAACTTGGTCAGCCATAGCGAATTGCAACACTATTTGTATGGGATGGCTACGTCGCCAATGAACTCACGGGCGATGATAATGCGCATAATATTCGCCCCTCCTTCAGCGCCGACGACATAACTCATCACGCCACGCATTAGCATTTCGAGTGGCGTCTCTTTGCTGTACCCTAGCGCGCCGTGATGCATCATGGCATGCTTGGCAATATCGAGGGTGAGCAAGGGTGCGGTTAATTTGCACGCGGCGACGTTCGCGTTGATTTCTTTGCGCGTGAAGGTGGAGGGGTCTTGATACCACGTATCAATCATCCAGGCAGTCTTGAGCAATTGATTCTTGAGCATTTCGAGTTTTGCCCAGTCGTCTGCGATTTCAAACGAGATGCCTTCAAATTTAGCAAGAGGTTGTCCGAACAACTGGCGCTGTTTGGTATACTCCGCCGTGATTTCCAGCGCGCGTTCTGCCCCGCCTTGGCAAGCGGCGCACACCAAGACACGCGCAGCATTGAATCCTTCCATCGCCATATAAAAACCCTTGTTCTCTTCGCCCACAACATTCGTTATCGGAATCTCCACATCTTTGAACGTAATGCCGCCGGTGGACAAGCCCATCCGCCCCATATCGTCAAACAAGGTTGTGGAGATGCCGGGGGAATGGGTTGGAACGTAGGCAAAGGTCATACCGTGGGTTTTCAATTCGGGCTGGGTTTTGAACAAAACGAGATGACCACCGCCGCGTTTCTTGGCTTCGGCAACGCCGCTAATGTACACCTTTTCACCATTGATGACATACTTGTCACCGCGCCGCGTGGCGGAGGTTTTAATATTTGCCAGATCAGAACCGCCACTGGGCTCGGTGGTGCAAATGCCCAAAAACCATTCACCCCGCGCGACATGGGGCAACACCTCCTGCTTGACCTGTTCGGTGCCATGCTTGGCGAGGAGATACCCCCACCCCAGGTTGAGCAGATAGTAAACCGGTAGCGACATGGAAAGTTCGGCGCGGGCGATCTCGTGGACTGCAATCATCGCGTACACCAGTTCTTCGCCGGGGCTGGCTGTGCCTCCGTACGCTTCTGGGATGGTTACCCCAAATAGACCGAGTTCGACCATACCTTGAATAATTTCTTCGGGAATCCCTTGGGCTTTTTGATCAATTTCGCGGGAACGGGGGGCAACATACTTTTCAGCAAATTCACGAACCGTGCGTTTGAACAGTTCTTGTTGCGGGGTCAGACGAAAATCCATCGCGGCTTCCTCCTTGGGAATGTGGTCGCATTCAATCCTGAACTAGTGCAACAACATGAAATAGTTGCATACCAGACCGATGGAAAAATGGTTACCGAGACGGCCAAGTATCAAGTTTCCACTACGCACTTTCATGTTGGTGCACTACTAGTTCGATTATATGTGCGCGCCAAGACACTGTCAACAAATCGAGTGGCTGCCTGAATAATCGCTTGCCGACCGTGCACCTTGGCAATGCACGAGATTATTGTACAGGATTTGGAACGAGATTTCAAGTGTTTTGGCACCTCTGGAAAGGAATGATACGTTTTCTCCTAAATTTACATCTTTTGGGTCTTGACCTTCACCTGAACATATGTCATTATTTTGTTAGGCGTAAAATAAATAACATATCATTTTTCGTGCCAACGCGTCCAGCCATTGGGTGATCGAGGTGAAAAAATTACGTCCTCAAGCAATGATTTTTACCCTCTATGGCGATTACATTCGCCATGTGGGAGGTACGATACCGATCAGTGCCCTGGTTCGTTTGATGAGTTATTTCAACGTGTCCGCGCAAGCGGTTCGCTCCACCGTCTCACGGATGAAGCGCAAAGGATTGTTACAGGTAGAGCGCAAAGGAGCCAAAAGTTGGTACTCGCTCACGGCACGCAGCAAAAAAATCATCGAGGTGGGCGCCATTCGAATCTTTCAGTTTCCTTCCCATCGCAACGGCTGGGATCGGCGTTGGCGGCTCATCACCTATTCGGTACCCGAACAAGAACGCGAGGCGCGGGATCGGTTACGGCGTGAGTTGGGATGGATGGGTTTTGGGATGTTGACGAACGCGTTGTGGATTTCGCCCCATGATCATCGGCCAGAGATCGAAGCGCTCGCCGACACCTTACATCTCTGTTCGCGCATCGAACTGTTTACCGCGGAACACAATGGCTTTTCCGATCCGCAGGCGATTGTCGCGCGCTGTTGGGATTTGCCGGCGATCAATGCGCGCTATGCGGCGTTTATCCAAAAATACAAACCGCTGTACGAAGAACATTTGCGCCTCTTGGCGCAAGGCAAAGACATTGACCTCAGCCGTTATTTTGTCCATCGCTTTAAACTCATCCACGAATTTCGGCGGTTCCCCTTTATTGATCCGGAGTTGCCGGTGGAACTGTTGCCTCCCAATTGGCATGGCTCGGAGGCAGCCCAGTTGTTTCATCAATACCACGACTTGTTGGCGGAAAAAGCCAACGCCTTTTTCCTTCAAATTTATCAACAACATCGTTAAGAGAACAGCGCGATCGTCCGCCAGCTCGGCGAAGCGCGGAGGGACAAATGTCACTGGCTTGGCTACCGAGAGAACACGAACTTAAAGATCACGATTTGTGGGGCGATGAATTTTTTGGCACCACCGCGCCATCGGTGATTTACGAAAAACGCCCGTTGCCGCGTCCTACCGGCGAACCGGTCGAGGGATTGTTTTCCGTCTGGCTCACCCTCAACAACCCGGCGCAGTACAATTCGTACACCACCAAGATGGTCAAGGGGGTCATCGCCGGTTTATCGAAAGCCAGTATGGATCGAAGCGTGGTAGCCGTTGTCATCACGGGAGCTGGCGAGCGCGCGTTTTGCACCGGCGGTAATACGAAGGAGTACGCCGAGTACTATGCTCAACGCCCGCACGAATATGGGCTGTATATGGATTTGTTCATTCGAATGATTGATAGCATTCTGGATTGCCGGAAACCAGTGATTTGCCGGGTGAATGGAATACGCGTGGCAGGCGGGCAAGAGCTTGGAGCCGCGTGTGATTTGAGCGTGGCGTCTGATCTCGCGGTGTTTGGACAAGCGGGACCACGGCACGGCAGCGCGCCGGTGGGCGGCGCCACAGATTTTCTTCCTTGGCTGCTGGGCATCGAGGATGCCATGTGGAGTTGTATCACATGCGAGTTGTGGAGCGCGTACAAGATGAAAATGAAGGGGTTGATTAGTCAAGTCGTCCCGGTGCTCAAACAAAATGACCACTGGCTTCGCAATCCGCTCGTGATCACCGAAACGTACCTTGACGAGGGCGAGATTGTTTATGGCGAATTCAAAACCGGTCCCGCCGCCAGTACTGCCCGCGACGTTTTGAAAACGCTGCGACCAAATTTCGAACGTCTCGATCAAGCGGTCAACGATCTGCTGTGGACACTAGCGAATCTTTTCCCCAATTGTCTGCAAATGACCATTGATAGTGTACGCCAAAAGAAAAAGTTCTTTTGGGACCAGAGCAAAGCGGCGTATCGCCATTGGCTCAGTGCCAATATGAACACCGAGGCATTCATTGGCTTTCAGGCGTTCAACACGCGCAAGTTAACCGGGCAAGATACAGCCGATTTCATCACGTACCGCCAAATGATCGCTCAAGGGGCTGAGATGGGTGATCAATTATTCGAAGCCGTGCTCCCCAAGCCTCCGTAAAAACACCGAGATTTCCTGGAACAGGTCGCTATGAGTCAAGCGCGCGAAGCCGTGATCATTGATGCTGTAAGAACACCGGTGGGTAAGTATGGGGGAGCACTCAAAAATGTGCGACCGGACGACCTCGCCGCCTTGTGCCTTGCCGAAATCGTCAAGCGTAATCAGCTCGCCCCGGATCTCATCGAAGATGTCATTCTAGGCAATGCCAATGGCGCTGGCGAAGAAAATCGCAACGTGGCACGCATGGCACTCTTGCTAGCACATCTCCCGGTCTCGGTGAGCGGACAGACGATTAATCGTTTGTGTGGGTCAGGTTTGAGTGCGGTGGTGAGCGCGGCGCACGCGATTCGAACGGGCGAAGGAGACGTGTTCATCGCCGGCGGGACCGAGTCAATGACCCGTGCCCCGTTTGTGTTGCCCAAAGCCGAAGACGCCTTTTCGCGCGAGGTCAAGTTGTACGATACCACGATTGGTTGGCGGTTGACCAATCCCAAACTGGCGGCGATGTATCCTCCGCTGAGTATGGGCGAGACTGCGGAGAAGGTTGCTGAAAAGTATCGCATCACCCGCGAGGAGCAGGATCAATTCGCTTTGGCAACGCAGAAAAAATGGAGCGCGGCACATACCGCTGGTAAATTCAAGGACGAACTCGTGCCGATCGTGGTACCGCAAAAGAAGGGCGAACCAACCGTGGTTGATCGAGATGAGCAACCCCGCCCGGACACCACCTTAGAGCAACTTGCCAAACTGCCGCCCGTGTTCAAGCCGGCGGGGACTGTGACGGCTGGCAATTCGAGCGGCATCAACGATGGAGCCGCCGCACTCCTCCTGATGGAAGCCCAGACCGCGCAACGCCTGGGTTATCAACCGCTCGCGCGTGTGGTAGCGAGCGCCGTCGCCGGGGTGGACCCATCCTATATGGGCTTGGGACCCATCCCTGCTACCCACAAGGTATTGCAACGAGCCGGATTGAATATCAACGACATTGATCTGATCGAGTTGAACGAAGCCTTTGCGGCGCAAGCGATTCCCTGCCTCCGCGAATTGGCGATGGACCCGGCGAAGGTCAATGTGAACGGCGGCGCGATTGCTATTGGTCATCCACTGGGCGCGACCGGGGCGCGGTTATTAACGACCTTGGTGCACGAGATGAAGCGGCGCGGCGCGCACTATGGTCTGGTAACCATGTGCATTGGGGTAGGCATGGGCATGGCTATGATCGTCGAGCGGGTGTGATTCCAATGTCCACAATCTTGCTCGAAAAATCGAATGGCATTGCGCGCGTAACACTGAACAAACCTCCGCTCAACGTGATGGACATTGCAATGATGACGGAGTTGAATGCGACCCTTCAATCGTTGAAACAAGATACCGCGACGAAGGTCATTGTCCTTGGTGCAGAAGGCAAAGCGTTTAGTGCCGGCGTGGATATTGCTGACCATACGCCCGCTCAAGCCGAAAAGATGCTTGCCATCTTTCATAGCATCTTTCATACCTTGTGGTCGCTGGAACCTCCCATTGTAGCAGCCGTGCAAGGGAGTGCCTTGGGCGGCGGATGCGAAATCGCGCTCGCGTGCGATTTGATCGTTGCGAGTGAACGTGCCAAGTTTGCCCAGCCCGAAATCAAAGTGGGGGTGTTCCCGCCGGTTGCCGCCTGGCTGTTGCCGCGTCTCATCGCACGCAACAAGGCGATGGAAATGCTCCTGACCGGCGATGCGTTGGAAGCGCACGAAGCCGAACGCCTGGGCTTGGTAAACATGGTTGCTCCCGAAGCCGAGTTCACGGCACAGGTCAATGCGTTCATCGCACGGCTGACCTCCTTGAGCGGCATGGTGTTGCGAATGACGAAACGTGCCGTACAACTGGGGCTGACCGGCGGACTTGCTGAAATCGAAGAATACTATTTGAATGATTTAATGCGCACAGCGGATGCGATAGAGGGGTTGACGGCGTTTATCGAAAAGAGAACACCGGTCTGGAAGAACCAATAGCGCCCACCGGTAAAATCACGCATGTAAGCAAAACGGCATAGCTCTTCCTGATTCCAAATATTCGCAACCGAAGGAGATTGCTGATGCAAGTCTTGGATGGCTGGCAAGGGAAACCCATAGACGAGGTTCTGGCACTGTGCCGCGACTGGGTCGAAGATACCCAGTTCCCGACCGTGCGACGCTGGCGGGAAGCCGGCGGCAAAGTGGTGGGCCACTTTCAGGTTTACTTTCCGGAAGAGATTGCGCATGCCGCTGGCATGTTGCCCGTCAAACTGCATGGTTCGCAAATTGATCGCAAACGGGCGGATGCCCATTTCGGCTCGTACCTCTGCTCCATCGTTCGCAGTTCGCTCGAATTGTGTTTGACCGGCACCGTCGAGCTCGATATGTTCGTGACGCATCCGATCTGCGATGTGGCACGCAATCTTGCCGGCATCTGGGGCAGAAACTTTACCTACCCCGCTCAAATTCTCTACCTCCCCCAAAACGCCAATTCGGCGTACACCGTGCAATATCTCCGCGATGAATACGTCCGCTTGATGCACGACATCGAACAGGTTGCCGGCAAGCCGATCCGCACCCAAGACCTTCAACGCTCCATCGCTATTTTTAACGAAAATCGGCGACTGTTGCGTGAACTCTATGCCATCAAACGCGAAACACCTTGGCTGTTGTCCGTGGATGAAGCCTTTGTGCTCGTCGCGCTTGGGGGGCGGATTCCACGTGAAGAACACAACGCTTTACTGGCCACGGTGATTCCCCAACTCCAAGCGCGACCGATCAAAAAGCAAGACAAGATTCGCGTCGTGTACGAAGGCGGCTTTTGCGAAACCCCACCCCTCGATCTCCTCCGCATGATCGGACAATCCTGCTATGTGGTGGACGATGATTTGTTGATCGGCTTGCGTTGGTTGCTGGATGAGGTCGAGACCACCGGCGATCCCCTGTGGAACCTGGCGGACGCCTACGTGAATCATTCCTCGTACAGCCCGGTCCAACACGATCTGCGCAAGCCCAAAGAAAAAATGCTGGAGACGCGCGTCCGCACCGCTCACGCACAAGCCGTCATTCTCACCGCCGCCAAAATGTGTGAACCCGGTTTGGAAGAGCAAGTGGCGTACAGCAAACATCTCGACCATCTCAATCTGCCGTACTTTATTAGCGAATTTGAAGAAAAGATGACGGCATTCGATACATTGCAAACTCAATTAGAGACATTTGTCGAAAATATCTTGTTCGAATGACACACTACGCACGACGATAGACAGACGTCTTCGTTTATCCACCGTCGCTCATTTGGGGAGAGAAACAAAATGACCGACCAAGCAGATGGACCCAACATCATCGGGCGCGGCAATGCCGAAGGAGGTCGCTTGTTCCGCGAATGGTTTGCCACGCTTAGTCTCGCTGCGGAACGCAACGAGCCAACCGCATACGTCTTTGTGATGGGCAGTATCGCCGAAATCCTGCGCGCCTTTGATATGCCTTTGGTTTTTCCAGAAATCAATTCCCTCCAGACGGCGGTGCGCCGAGTGGCTCACGAGTACTTGAATCTTGCCGAAGACTATGGTTACTCACCGGACATTTGCGGGTATGTCAAAGCCGATATTGGCGTGCAATTACGCCAAGGCACCCATCCCATGGGCAAGATTCCCAAACCCACGCTCGCCATCCTCACGAACGCCTGCAACACCTACTTGAAATGGGGCGAAATCTGGGAGCGGATGTACCAAACCCGCCTCTTTACGCTCGATGCGCCCGGCTCACGTAGTCTAGCCAGCCAACACTGGAACGTCCATCATCCCGATTTCGAGCGAGACCGGCGCTACGTCGAATTTCAACTCCGTGAACTCATCACGCTGTGTGAGGAGATCACCGGGAAACCGTTCGACATTGATCGCTTGCGCGAAACGATGCGTTACACCAATGCCATGAGTGCCGCCTACGAACGCTTACTCCGGGTGAACCAATCTCAGCCAGCGCCCTTCAACGCGCTGAACGAAGGTACCATCTATCTCGGCGTGGCTAATGCCCTCCGTGGCACCGCCGAAGGCGCCAAGTATTTCCAAGACTTGGTGGAGGAGATGGAGTACAAGGCGGCACACCACATTGGCACCTTGCCACAAGAAAAATATCGCCTAACGTTTGTGGGCGTACCGTGTTATCCCATCTTCCGCCGCTTTTATGAACTCTTTTCCGAATGGGGCGGCACGTTTGTCAACTCCACCTATATGAGTTTTGCGACGGGTGGCATAGACCTGGGTTTCCAATACGATTTGAGTCGTCCGCTGGAAAGTTTAGCCGAGGGTATTCTCCTCGGTTTGCGGCGCGCGATGGACGCGATGTTCTTTCAACATCAATGGCTGGTGGATTCCATCGAGTCCTATCATATTGATGGGATTGTCTATCATCCGATCAAATCGTGTCGCACCGTCTCCACCGGCCTAGCCGACAATCGCCGGGCGGTCATGGCGATCCGCGATGTGGCAACCCTCTTTATCGAATCCGATATGATGGACAAACGCGTCGTCTCTGAAGCCCAAATGAAAAATCGGATTGATGCTTTTTTTGAAGGCCTAGCCACGCGCCGCTTGGCACGGCTGAGCCAGACCACGCAGTACGGCACTTGATCGCTCGCGCGATGAATCGCGCGACTACAAGCCTATTTTCAAGGGAGATGCGTATGACTGTTGCTGCCGGGGTTGACGTCGGCTCAACCCAAACCAAAGCCGTCATTATTGACGAACAAGGAAAAATCGTGGGGCAGGCAATCATTGATACCGGGTCAAATGTCGTCATTGCCGCTGAAAAAGCTTTCCTTGCCGCGCTTGAAGCAGGCGGTATCGCTGAATCCGAAGTCGGATTCATCGTCGGCACAGGATACGGACGTTACAAGGTGACATTTGGCGATACGCAGATCACCGAAATCAGTTGCCACGCCCGTGGCGCTGTGCATATGTTTCCTGGCACGCGCACCGTCCTCGATATGGGCGGACAGGATACCAAAGCCATCCGTGTCAACGCCAACGGTGAAGTCATTGACTTTTGTATGAACGATAAATGCGCGGCAGGGACGGGCCGCTTTTTGCAAGCCGCCGCCGCCGCGCTTGAAATTCCCTTGCCCGAATTAGGTCCCACGGCATTACGCGCCGAAAAAGCCGTCCCCATCAGTACCACCTGCACGGTCTTTGCCGAGTCTGAGGTTTTGTCGTGGCTGGGCAAGGGCAAGAAAATTGAAGATATTTTGTGGGGTGTCCATAAATCCATTGGGGTGCGCTCCTTGGCGCTCCTGCGACGGGTGGGCATTGAAGAGCAAGTAACCTTTACCGGCGGCGTCACGAAAAACCAAGGGATGGTCGAAGTGATCAACCAAGCCCTCGGGTTTCCTGTCAACGTAAGTGAAGCATCCCATTTGATGGGGGCATTGGGCGCGGCATTATTTGCTCTGGATCGGATCAAGGGCAGCCGCGAACCCATCGCCCGAGAGAGGGTCCGATGACATATACCGTAGGCATTGATGTTGGCTCCACCTATACCAAAGCCGTGATTCTCAGCGGCGATCAACGGATTGTGGGCAAAGGCATGGTGACGACCGGTTTCAAGTTGGTCCATGCGGCAACCACGGCGTACCACGCCGCCCTTGCTCAAGCCCACTTGACCGAAAAAGACATCGTGTACATCGCCACGACCGGCTATGGACGCTATCTCATTCCCTTCCGCGATGTTAATGTAACCGATTTGACCGCTCAAGCGCGGGGTGCGTGCTACTTTTTCCCCCGCACCAAGACGATCCTCGATGTGGGCGGGCAAACGATGAAAGCCAGCCGGCTTGACGACGCTCGCAAAGTCAAAGCATTTCGCCTCAACGACAAGTGCGCTGCCGGCACCGGCGCCTTTCTCGAAAAGACAGCCCGCTATATGGGGTATCGCATTGAAGAGATCGGGCCGCTGATGGCAACCTCGAAGGAACCGGTAACCATTTCCAGTGTGTGCGCCGTCTTTGCGGAATCCGAAGTGATCAATCACGTGTCCGTCGGCGCCTCCCCCGCCGATATTATGCACGGCGCCATGGCATCGTTGGTAGATCGCTCGGTGCAATTGATGAAACGCGTGGGCGCCGAACCAGAGTATACCCTGGTCGGCGGCATCTTGCGTTTTGAAACGATGGTGCAGCTAGTCCGGGAAAAACTCAAGGCGGAAGTGAATGTGCCGCCCGGCGATTGGCCCCAATATACCGCAGCGGTGGGTGCCGCGATCCTGGCTCTGCGGCGATACCGCAAAATCCAAGAACCAGCCCCGCCGGAGACGGGACGACGGTTTGCTCTGGTGGGATAAGCATGTCATCCGCACAAACCGCTCAAGAAATCCTGGCTCAAGACGAGGCATTGATCGCGCAAGGATGGACACGCCAATTTACGGTCTTGCCCGATCGCGTGCGCGAGTTTGTTGAATTGTATCAAGCCGCCGGCTATCAAGTCCGGGTCGAACCCTGGGTAATCCCCGCACAGGAAGATGCCTCCTGCGAGCAATGTGCGCTGATGGGCTTGATGCGCACCATCTATACACGGCGAATTGCACCGCCGACTTTCTCGGAGGAGGTAGCCGATGGCAATCACCATTGACCTAAGCGGCAAAAGCGCCATTGTGACCGGCGCCGGCCGTGGCATTGGCCGCGAAACCGCGACCTTGCTCGCGCAAGCCGGGGCGTGCGTTACGATTGCGGACCTTGATGAAGCCAGTGCCCAAGCGGTTGCTGCAGAAATTGGTAGCCGGGGCGGCATCGCCTTGGCGGTCAAGACCGACGTGACAAACCCCGCCGATGTCCAAGCGATGGCGGCTGCCACGCTCGCCACTTACGGTCGCATTGATATTCTTGTGAATAACGCGGCAGTGTGGACCACCAAGTTGTTCAAAGATCTGACGCCGCAAGATTACGATCGAGATATTCGCGTAACGTTGTATGGGACGCTCCATTGCTCGCGCGCTGTCCTGGATACGATGAGTGCGCAAAAGTACGGGCGGATCATCAATTTGATTTCGGACGCCGGCCGCATCGGCGAACCGTATCTCACCGTCTATTCCGCTGCCAAAGGTGGCGTCGCCGCGTTCACCAAAGCACTCGCCAAAGAAGTGGGACGTTATAACATCACCGTGAACGGCGTGGCGCCGGGGATCACGCAAACACCCGGCGCACAGGGATTCATCGAAGGTGCGGGGGGCGCAGAAAAAATCGCCAAGGCGTATCCACTGCGCCGGCTCGCCGAACCAATTGACATTGCCAACGTGATTCTTTTTCTGGCATCGGACCTGTCGGCGTATATGACCGGGCAAATCTTTAGTGCGAGCGGCGGGTATACGACGGTTGGGTAATGATCATTGACTTTCACATCCACATTGGGCGTTCAGAAATGTGGCAGCCCTGGGTTTTTGAATGGGCGGTCAATAACTTGAACGACGCCGATCGGGCTTGGGGTCCGCAAAAAATGCTCGACACAATCGCCGCCTCGCACGAGACTTTGGAAAAACATCTAGATGAGTGCGGCGTGGATTATGCGGTCGTGCTGGCAGAGCAAAGTCCGATCACGACCGGCATCACGTCCAACGAATACGTGGCAGAGTTTTGTCGTGGGAGTCAACGGTTGATTCCGTTCTGCAACATCAATCCCTATCTCACGAACCAACCGGCGCGCGAACTCGAGCGGCTTGTGACCCAAGAGGGCTTTCGAGGGCTGAAACTCTATCCAACTTATCAACACTTTTATCCAAACGAAGCGATGCTGTATCCGCTCTATGCCGTCGCCCAAGCATTGCAGATTCCGGTTATGTTCCATACCGGCTCATCGGTTTTTCGCGGCGCAAAACTCCGATACGGTGATCCCCTCGCCTTAGACGAGGTCGCGGTGGATTTTCCAGCCCTGACGATCGTGATGGCACACAGCGGGCGCGGCTTTTGGTACGAGCGTGCCTTCTTCCTGGCACGCTTGCACGAGAAGGTGTATATGGAAATTGCCGGGTTGCCGCCGACGCGGCTCTTGGAATATTTTCCCGAGTTCGAGCGGAATGCCGACAAAATCCTCTTTGGCTCGGATTGGCCCGGGATGCCGTACATCAAGCGCAATATCGAGATGATTCGCGCGCTGCCACTCCAAGAGCGGACAAAAGAAAAAATTCTGGGCGAGAACGCGGCACGCCTGCTTGGCATTACCCAAGAGCGTCTTTGAATCATCAGAGATCGAAAGGCGAATTTGGAAATTGGCCCGACGAACAATCAGGACCTTTTTGAATTTTCAAATGCCTTCTAACGCTCGGCATCATCCAAGCGATCAGGTAGGAGTAATACGATGACGAAACAACTCATGTCCGGGGATCAAGCGATCGCGCGTGGCGTGTGGGAAGCTGGCGTCGTGTTCGCAACGAGTTATCCCGGCACGCCGGCAACCGAAATCTTGGAAAGTCTTGCTCACTATCCTGAAATCAACGCACAATGGGCAGTCAACGAAAAAGTCGCCTTCGACGAGGCGATGGGAGCGGCAATCGCCGGCGTCCGCGCCTTCGTCTCAATGAAGCATGTGGGGCTGAATGTCGCCGCCGACTCGTTTATGGTCTTTCCATATGCGGGGACCAACGCCGGCTTTGTCATTCTCAGTGCCGATGATCCCGGCACCCACTCGTCGCAGAATGAACAAGACAATCGCTATTTTGCCAAATTTGCCAAAGTGCCTCTCTTGGAACCAGCGGACAATCAAGAAGCGAAGGATTTTGTCAAGTTTGCTTTTGACTTGAGTGAGCAGTTTGAAACACCGGTGATGATGCGTATTACGATGCGCCTGGCGCATACGAAGGGCTTGGTAGATACCAGTGGGGAACGCCAAGTTCACCCACGCCGTCCCTTTGTCAAGAATAATCTCAAATGGGTGGTGCCACCTTTTGCCAAAGCGCATCGCGGGCCCCTCGAAAACAAGATGCATGCTCTGGCACAGTACGCCGAGACGTGTCCGCTCAATGTCATCGAGCCGGGGACGGGCACGGTAGATTATGGGGTGATTACGAGCGGGATCATTTATCAGTACGTGCGCGAAGTGTTGCCTGAGCCAACGGTCTTCAAACTAGGACTGACTTATCCTCTCCCCAAGCAACGCTTGCTTGACTTTTGCGCTCAATACCGTCGCGTCTATGTGATCGAAGAGAGCGAACCGTTTCTTGAAGAACAACTACGCTATTGGGGTGTGCCCAATATCATCGGCAAAGAAATGTTTACCAATCAAGGCGAGTTACTGCCCGAGATCATTGCGCACCAAATGCACGGCACGCCGATCCCCAGCGATTACTCGTCGGAGATTCCTACACCACCGCGCCCACCGATGCTGTGTATTGGCTGTCCGCATCGGGGTACCTTCACCTCTCTTAATCGCTTGACCGGTATCACGGTGACCGGCGATATTGGATGCTACACGCTGGGTGGCTTGCCCCCCTATAACACGATGAATACCTCTTTTGCGATGGGCGCCTCAATCGGCAATGCGGTGGGATTTGAATTCGCCGGGGAAAAACGCACCTTTGCGGTGATTGGCGATTCGACTTTTTTGCATGGGGGCATCCAGCCGTTAATGGATGCGGTGTACCATGGCACCAAAACCAAAGTGGTGATTATGGATAATCGTACGACGGGGATGACCGGGCAAGAAAACCATCCGGGCACCGGGAAAGATCTGCATGGTCAGCCCGCCAAGCGGGTAGATTATGAACAACTCTGTCGTGCGATCGGGGTAGAATGGGTCAAGCGGGTCAACGCCTTTCGCCCCAAAGAGGTAGAAGCCGCCTTGCGGGAGGCACTCAAGTTCGATGGCCCAGCCGTCGTGATTTCCGAAGGCTCGTGCGTCCTGATTCCAGAAGAAAAAGCCCGCCCCAAAGTTGCCTTCACCGTGATAGCGGAAGATTGTATCGCCTGCGGTTTGTGTTTCCACACCGGCTGTCCGGCGATTTTGGAAAGCCATGAAACCTACCAGGCGAGCGCGAGCCAGAAAGCCAGACCGAAAGCATGGATTGATCCGAACATCTGCGTCGGTTGCACCTTGTGTGCGGCGGTCTGTCCCCCGGAATGTATCGTGCGCGTGGATGGTCAGCCGTGGGGCGCGTGAGAACCGGCGGCAAGCGGCAGATTGCCAAAGAAATTTGGGAGTTTCTCGCGCAAGATAAATTTGCGCAAGCGCTGGGAATCGAGTTGCTGGATCTACGCGCGGGGTATGCCAAGTGCGCGATGGTGGTACGGGAAGATATGTTGAATGCCCACCAGATTGCGCACGGAGCGGCGATCTTCACCCTTGCGGATTACGCGTTTGCGGCGGCATGCAACTCGCATGGTCAGACGGCGCTTGCGCTCGAGGTCAAGATCAATTTTCTTCAAGCGGTGAAACAGGGAACGCCTTTGATTGCTGAAGCGCAAGAAGAAGCGTTGAGCAATCGCATTGGACTATATCACTTGCGGGTCAAGGATCGGCAAGGTCAGTTAGTGGCGGTAGCCCAAGCGACCGCGTATCGAAAGCCAGAGTGGTTTGCGACGCAGCAATAACGGAATACGCCACATGAAACACGTAGGACGCGGCACGTGTTGTAGCGAGTTAGGGAGATCGCAATGACACACAATTTAGTCTTTGCTGGGGTAGGCGGACAGGGGGTTGTGTTGGCGAGCGAAGTGCTGGCACTCGTAGCGGCGGCGGAAGGCTACGATGTCAAGCAAGGCGAAGTGCACGGGGCGGCTCAGCGCGGGGGTGCCGTCATCAGCCACATTCGCTTTGGCGAGCGAGTTTACTCGCCACTGAATCTGCGGGGGCAAGCCGATATCTTGGTCGCCTTTGAAAAACTTGAAGCGGTGCGGCATGCCCATTACCTCAAGCCACAGGGCCTCTTGATTGTCAACGATCATCGTGTCGAACCCACAATGCTCAATCCGAGCATGAAATACCCAGACGACCCGATTGGTTTTCTCCAAACCAAATCTTATCGGGTAATCGTGCTCAAGGCTACCGAGCAAGCACGTTACTGGGGCAACGAACGCGTGACCAGCTTGCTCTTGCTCGGGGCACTGTCCAAGTTTGTTCCACTCAAAAGTGAGACGTGGGACAAGGTCTTGCGCAAACGCATCCCTGCCACATTCTTGGAACTGAATCAACGAGCGTTTGCGGCAGGACGGTCTGCTGTAGAAGTTAGTGCAACAACATGAAATCGTGGCAGACCAGACCGATGGGGAAACGCCGACCGAGGCGGCTAAACATCCGGTTGACATCACACACTTTCATGTTGGTGCACTCCTAGCCGCACGAGACGGGAAGGAGGTGATCCTCTGCAAAACAAGCCATGATCTGACTCGAACGGTGATCATCCAAGAGTAAGACTAAAAAAGGAGGAGCAAGGTGAAGGTTCGACATGAACTACTGCTGGTGGTAGTGAGCATTGCGATGGTAGCACTGTTTGTTGCCTGTGCTCCTGCTCCAACCCCAACCCCTGTACCGCCGACGGCCGCACCGACCGTGGTCCCGCCCACTGCCGCGCCCACAAAACCCCCTGCGACCACAGCGCCGCCGACCACAGCACCGCCGACCACAGCACCTACCGCCGCACCCAAAGTGGGCGTGGTTTACAAGATTGGCTTTATCTCCGCAGCGACGGGTGCCGCCGCGAGTCTGGGCGTGCCGGAACGGGATGTGGCAAAACTTGTGGCTGATCAACTCAAAGCCGCGGGTGGTATCGTTGGACCCGACGGAGTTAAGCACGAAGTGCAGATTTTGATCTTTGATGATCAAAGTAGTGCGGACACAGCGGCGACCCTCGCCCGTCGGTTGATCGAACAGGAACAAGTGCACGTCTTGGTTGCCAGCACGCAAACCGGCACAAGTACCGCGATCGTGCCCATTGCTACCGAAGCCAAGGTCCCCAACATTTCAATGGCGTCGGCGCGCTCACTCATCGAAGACCCGCAAACCAAAAAGATGCGGGAATGGATTTTTAAACCGGTGCCGGAAAATTCACACTCGGCAGGCAAGCAAGCCGAGTACCTCAAAGCCGTTGGCGTGACCAAGGTTTGTCATCTGTACGAAAACTCATCGTACGGGCAGGATACCCTGGCGTCCGCCAATGCCGTTTTCCCGACGGCAGGCATCACCATCGTGTACAGCGATGCGTTTGATCCCAAAGCCACCGAGTTCCCCCAACTCGCCAAAGTCAAAGCCAGTGGCTGTCAAGCGGTGGTCATTGGTGCCATTCCCCCGGCTTCGCCCGTGATGAATGTGGCGGTGCGCGATGCCTTGCCAGATGTCCGCATCGTTCATGGGCATGGCTCGTGCAGTCCGGCCCTGATCAAGGCGGCAGGGAAAGCGGCAGAGGGCACCGTGATGCCATGCGGCAAGATTCTGGTGGCTGATTCGTTGCCGGATTCTGATCCCGCCAAAGCGCTCAATCTGAAACTGATCAAGGATTATGCTACGGTCAGCAAAGAGCCAATCAGTACTTTTGCTGGGCACGGCTATGATGCCTTGCAATGGGCCATTGCTGCCCTCAAGACCTTGCCCGATGGGGGTGCGCTGGCGGAGCAACGGGCTAAGATTCGCACCGCGTTGGAGAATCTCAAGGATTTCCCAACCACGCATGGTCTGTACAACACGAGTCCCACCGATCATCTGGGATTCAATGCCAGTGAATTTGCTTTTGTCGTCGTCAAGGATGGCAAGTTCGTCGTGTTACCCAAGGAGCAGTGGAAATAAGAGGTGCCGTGGATGCGCTTGCGCGTCCACGGCAACCCAGTCTTCCGGAAAGAACATGGGCGTCATGAAAATCGAATGGCTGGATAAACTTGGTAAACGAGTGGCAACCTATTGGCTAGGCATAGCAGCCTTCTTGATGTTGCTTGGTCTGATTGCCCTCGGCAGTCGTTACAATTTTGGCGTGGTGGAATACGCGCAGTTTGTTTTGGATGGTTTGCGCGCGGGGGCAATCTATGCGTTGGTTGCGCTGGGATTTGTAACGGTGTATCGCGTGACCGGCGTGATCAACTTTGCGCAGGGAGCCTTTGTCATGCTGGGACCCATGATGACCATCTCGTTCTACGAACAGGGATGGTTTGGGACCCCGGCGTTGGATTTGTTCACAGGCGCGTTGCTAGCGATCGGGATCACCACTTTGATCGGGGTGCTCGTTGAACGGCTTGCCCTCTATCCGGCGCGCCGGACGTTACCCCTGACCAAGGTCATCATTACCATCGGTGCCTATTTGGCGTTGCAGGGTGCCGCGCTCTTGATCTGGGGACCCCAAGGACACGTCTTGCCAGCGTTTACGACCCTCACGCCCGCCGATCAATCCTTTCGCTTTGCTGGCTTGCTGGTCAAAGCCCAGAGTCTCTGGATCTGGGGCACTACCGCTCTCGCACTAGCACTCCTCGCGCTCTTTTTCGAACGAACGATTCTCGGCAAGGCAATGCGCGCGTGCGCCGTCAATCGGATGGCGGCGCAGTTAATGGGGATTCGCGTGGATATGATGGCCACCCTTTCCTTTGCGATGGCAGCCATTCTGGGTTCGCTCGGTGGGATCGTGTTGGGACCGGTCACCCGTCCGACGTACGATATGGGGTTAGACTTGGCGCTCAAAGGATTCGTTGCGGCGATTATGGGAGGCTTGGTGAATTTTCCCGTCGCTGTGGTGGGCGGAGTGTTATTAGGCGTTCTGGAAAACTTTTGGGCGGGGGTTACTCAAGCCGGCTTTAAAGACCTCTTTGCTTTTGTTGTCCTGATTGTGATTCTGGTCCTTCAACCCTATCGGTTCATGATGGACAGTCCAACGGAGGTCGAGCCAACATGAAACACAAAATTAGCGTAGATACCCAAGCATTTGGAGTGGGAATTCTGTTACTTGGCACCATCGCTGGGCTTGAATTTGTCAAGCCGAGCGGATACTCGTTGGCAAGTCTAACTGGCGGCTTGCTCACTCTGGATATGTTGATCCGGGTTGGTTTATTCACCATCGTCTTGGTAGGTTTGAATTTAGTGATGGGCTATGCCGGGCAGGTCTCGCTGGGGCAAGCCGCGTTTTATGGAATGGGGGCGTTCTTTTCAGCGATTCTCACAGCACGCGCATCGGTGTTGGGGATTCCGCCGGCGCTGGCGCAAGCATGGTGGTGGGCTTGGTTGGTAATGCTGGCAGGGATGTGCTTTGTCGGTGGCATCGCGTATCTGGTGGGGTTACCGGTCTTGCGACTGCGCGGGCACTATTTGGCAATGGCGACCTTGGGCATTGGCGTGGTGGTCTATGTGCTTTTGAAAGAGAATCTGGGGTTGGCGCATCTCAATCTGACCGGCGGCTTTGACGGCGTAGCGGCGATTCCCCGGTTACGCCTCGGCGAGTGGACGATCTGGCCGGTGGAACGTTACTTTGTACTGGTGTGGATCGTGGCAATGGGCGTGATCTGGGTGGGATTAAATATTGTCAACTCGCGCTATGGCCGTTCGTTGCGTGCGTTACATTCCAACCAGAGTGCAGCGGAGAGTGTGGGGGTCGCCGTGCACCGAGCCAAAGCGCAAATTTTTGCTCTGAGTGCCGCTTTGGCTTCGTTGGCGGGTAGTCTCTATGCTCACTTTCAATCGGCGGTCATTCCTGCGACATTTGGTTTTAGTGAATCGCTTGAACTCGTCGTGATGTCGTCGGTGGGTGGGTTGGCAAGTATCTGGGGCGCGCCATTGGGAACGTTGGCAATCTTGCTCTTGCGCGAAATCTTGCGCACGCAATTGCGTGTGATCCTGCCGTCCGCCAAGGGCGAAGTGGAAGCCGTTGCCTTTGGGTTGCTGCTCATCGTCATTATGATTTTTATGCCGGAGGGCCTCACCACGGGGACGCTTAAACGGTATCGTCAATGGCGCGCGCACCGTCAATTGAAAAAAGAACTGAGCGAGTTACTCGAACCACTCGGTGTGAAATAGCGTATGGCGCAACCCTCCAATCTCCTCCAAGTGTCCAAACTGCGCAAAGAATTTGGTGGCGTGGTGGCTTTGCACAATGTCTCGTTCGAGGTCATGCGCGGCGAGGTGTTTGCCATTATTGGACCCAATGGCGCCGGCAAGACCACGCTCTTTAATCTGATTTCGGGCGCGTTGCCCGCCACAGCCGGCGATGTGTATTTCAAGGGCCGGCGGCTCAACCTTCTCTCGCCCGATCAGATTGCCGCGCAAGGGATTGCGCGAACCTTTCAAACCGTGCAGACCTTTAGCCAACTCACCGTCTTGGAAAACGTAATGGTGGGACGTCATCTTAAACTGAGTTATAGTCTCTGGCACGCCGCGCTCCGCCTGCCCCGCGCCCGCGCCGAGGAGCAACGTGTACGGGCAGATGCGCTTGCCTATCTCGAGATGGTTGGTTTGAGCGAACGCGCGGACGAGGCGGCAGCAGCACTCTCCTTTGGTCAACAACGGATCTTGGAAGTTGCCCGTGCGCTTGCTCTGGAGCCGGAATTGATCCTGCTGGATGAACCCGGCGCCGGCTTGACCCAGAATGAAGTGGCAGAGTTGGACCGCTTGATCCAGCGATTGCGCGAGCGCGGGATTACCATTTTACTCGTTGAACACAATATGGAATTGGTGATGGGGATTGCCGACCGGGTGATTGTGTTGGACTATGGCCGAAAAATCGCCGAAGGCACGCCGTTACAAGTTCAACACAATGAACAAGTCATAGCCGCTTATTTGGGTGAGGAAAAATTCACGGCCATGTGAGAAGAGAGCTACCGCTATGTTACAACTCAACGATGTCAGCACCTATTATGGACCGATTCGGGCATTGGAATCCGTCTCGCTTACCGTCAACCCGGGCGAAATTGTAAGTCTGATTGGGGGGAACGGCGCGGGGAAAACCACCCTGCTCAAGACAATCGGGGGCTTGCTCAAGCCCAAGCATGGCGAGATTCTCTGGGAGGGTAACCCCATTTCGCAGCTGAGCCCGGAAACCATCGTCCACAAGGGCATCAGTCTAGTGCCGGAACGCCGGCAGGTCTTTGGTACCATGAGCGTGCTCGATAACTTGCGCTTGGGCGCTTATCAACGTACCGATAAGGCGATTGCGCAAGATATCGAAATGTGTTTTGATTTGTTCCCCATCCTCAAAGCGCGCCAACGCCAGCTGGCAGGCACCATGTCCGGCGGCGAACAACAAATGCTCGCGATTGCACGCGGGTTGATGAGTCGGCCACGGCTGTTGATGCTGGATGAACCCTCAGTTGGCTTAGCCCCCCTCATCGTGCGCGAGATTATGCAGATCATTGCCAATCTGCGCGCCCGCGGCACGACCATCCTGCTCGTCGAACAAAATGCTAACGCCGCTCTCAGCATTGCGGACCGAGGTTATGTGCTGGAAACCGGTCACCTCGTGCTTGAAGGCACGGTCCAAGCATTGATGGCAGACGAAGGGGTCCAAAAGGCGTACCTTGGGAAAGGCAATCGTTTGCAGCTGGCACGGTGTCGGATCACCTCAAACTTTCCTTGTTTGGAGCAAGACTTTCATTCTTGCTTGCTGTGCCCAGAACGGGCTTTGGAGACTCAAGGATAAAGGAGTGCGATGAAAAAACTACTTTCTGGCAATGAGGCAATTGCGCTAGGAGCGTATCTTGCCGGCGTGAAATATGCCAGCGCCTATCCCGGCACACCTTCGACGGAGATTCTGGAGAACCTAGCAAAATATCCCACGGTGCGCGCCGAGTGGGCGCCCAATGAAAAAGTTGCGCTCGATTCAGCAGCCGGCGCGTGCTATGCCGGGGCGCGCGCCCTTGCGGCGATGAAACATGTCGGGCTGAATGTGGCGAGCGAATCGCTGTTCTATCTCGCGTACACCGGCGTGAATGGCGGGTTGGTGCTTGTGAGCGCCGACGATCCCGGCGCCTGGAGTTCGCAGAACGAGCAAGACAACCGGCATTACGCTCGCTTTGCCAAAGTCCCTTGTCTTGAACCCGCCGATTCCCAAGAGTGTATGGACTATATGGCAATGGCTTTTGATCTCAGTGAACAGTTTGATACGCCGGTCATCGTGCGCACCACCACACGCATCTCCCATTCGAAATCCGTCGTCAACGTAGAGGACGAGAATGGTCGCGTGGAACATCCGCTCAAAGGCTTTACGCCCGATCCCACCAAATATGTGATGATTCCCGCCCATTCTCGCCGCCGGCATCCCGTGGTGGAAGAGCGCACGAAAAAGATCGCCGCGTGGGGCAATACGGCGCCGGTCAATCGCATCGAGTGGGGCGATAAAAAATTCGGCATTGTGGCGTCCAGTGTGGCGTATCAGTATGCGCACGAGGTTTTTGCCGGCTATTCGTTTCTCAAATTGGGGCTCAGTTGGCCCCTCCCGGCCCAACTCATTCGCGACTTTGCGTCCCAAGTCGAGACGCTCGTGGTGGTTGAGGAACTCGATCCTTTTTTCGAAATGGAAATCAAGGCGTTAGGGATTCCGTGCGTGGGCAAAGAATATTTTCCAATGGTCAACGAATTTTCGTTAGCCGTTGTGCGCGCAGGGGCTCACCAACTCGGCGTACCGCAACCCCCTGCTGGCCCCGCTCCTGCGCCAACGCTGACACCCCCGCCGCGACCCCCCGCCCTGTGTCCGGGTTGTCCTCATCGTTCGACCTTTTTTGCTTTGCGTAAATTGCGCTTGCGCGTGGCTGGCGATATTGGCTGTTATTCCATTGGCGTATTGCCACCCTTCAACGCCATGGACACCATCGGTTGTATGGGCGCCTCCTTGGGCGTCGCCCAAGGGATTGATGCCGTAGGTGCCAACAACGAGAAAACGCCCTGGGTCGCCGTGATTGGCGATTCCACCTTTTTCCATGCGGGGATGCCGGCGTTGACGAACATTATTTACAACCAGGGCGCAGCGACGATCTTGATTTTGGATAACGATATTACCGCCATGACGGGACAGCAACAAAACCCCGGTAGCGGCATCACCTTGCAAGGACAACCGACGCACAAAATTGACATCGAATCGGTCGTGCGGGGGATGGGCGTGCAAGATGTGTTCGTCGTCGAGGCATTCGACGAGCGGGCAGTCGAAAAAACGCTCAAGCGTGCCTTGGCGATTAAAGATCGGCCCTCGGTTGTCATTTCCAAAGGACCATGCGTCTTTCTGCCGACTTATCCCCCTAAATTTACTTACGCCGTGAACGAGAAATGTAATGGCTGTAGCATGTGTTTTCGCGTGGGTTGTCCAGCCATCTTCAAAGGCGAGATTGACACGACGACCAAGCAACCCAAGGCCTTGATTGATCCCTTGTTGTGCGTGGGTTGCGATATTTGTGCGCAGGTGTGTCCCCACGCGGCAATTGAGCGCGTCGCGAATTAAGGAGAGAACCCCATGAACAAAACCGACTTTCTTCTGGCTGGCGTTGGCGGACAAGGCGTGTTGACCGCCAGCGATATTGTGGCGGAAGTGGGTATGGCGTTAGGACTCGATGTAAAAAAGAGCGAGGTGCATGGTTTTTCGCAACGCGGTGGCGTTGTGGAATCCCACGTGCGCTGGGATACACACGTAGATGCCCCCCTGGGTGAGAAAGGACGGATTGATTACTTGCTCGCGTTCGAGTTGCTGGAGAGTATCCGCTGGGTGGACCATGTGAAACCGGGCGGTGTGATCCTTGTCAATCGCCAGCGTATTTTGCCGATGTCTGTAACCGTCGGCAATGCCGTGTATCCGAGTGATGCAGAAATTGATCGGGCGCTACGCGCGGTAACCGACCACATTGTCTATGTGGAGGGTTTAGAGATCGCCAAAGCATTGGGCAACAAGAACCTTGCGAACACCGTCTTACTCGGCGCGCTGGCACGTGAGTTGGATGTGGACCCGGAAGTGTGGCTCGACGTGATCGTCAAGCGTGTGCCGCAAAAATATATCGAGGAAAACAAACAAGCCTTCTGGACCGGCAGACTGGGAGAATTGGTCAAGGTGTGAGCGTTAACCGGCAAGGCTGTGCAAAGTCGGATCGGGCGAAAGCGAGTGCAGACGAGTCGGCGACTATCATCGAAACCGCCCAGCGCGTGAGCAGTTGCGATGGCAGCGGTTTTAACCGCCCGTCCATAGACTTGGCACCAACCATAATGTCTCATAAACAAAAAATTTGAAATCCACAAGAGGGAGGAGACCATGGCAAAGGTGAAACAGACTCCATTGATCTGGAACAAGGAAGCGGAGACCATGCCGCGCCCAGACCTGGAAAAGTTACAACTCCAGCGTTTGCAACAAACCGTCGAATTATGCTACCAAGTTCCGTTCTACAAAAAAGAGATGGATGCTAAAGGGGTCAAACCAGCCGACATCAAGTCGCTGGAGGACATTCGGAAGCTCCCCTTTACAACCAAACAAGACTTGCGCGACAATTACCCCTTTGGCTTACTCACCGTGCCCTTGGAAAAGATCGTCCGGCTCCATGCTTCCAGTGGCACCACCGGCAAGCCCACGGTGGGACCCTACACCAGGCATGACCTTGACATCTGGGCTGAGACGATGGCGCGCGTTTACACCGCCGCGGGCGTAACCTCCAAAGACATTGTGCACAATGGGTACGGCTACGGCTTGTTCACGGGCGGCTTGGGCTTTCATCTTGGCGCAGAGTGTATTGGTGCGACTGTAGTGCCAGTGTCGGGCGGCTTGTCCAAGCGGCAGATTATGCTGATGGAAGATTTCGGCGCGACGGTGCTGACTTGCACCCCCTCGTACGCACTCGTGCTCGCGGAGACGGCGGCAGAGATGGGCGTGGATATTCACCAACGGATGCGGGTGCGCGTGGGCATCTTTGGGGCGGAACCGTGGACGGAAGAGATGCGCCAAGAAATCGAAGCGAAAATGAATCTCGAAGCATTCGACATCTACGGCTTGACCGAGATGGTAGGACCCGGCGTCGCGGTCGAGTGCCCCTACCACGATGGTTTGCACATCGCGGAAGACCATTTCTTGCCGGAGATCGTCGATCCGGATACCGGCGAGCCGGTCGCGGAAGGCAAAGTTGGCGAGCTGGTGTTCACATCGATCACGAAAGAGGGTATGCCGCTCCTGCGCTATCGCACGCGCGACCGCGTGACGCTCAATCGCGAAAAGTGCGCGTGCGGCAGAACGATGGCGCGCATGAGCAAGGTGAAGGGTCGCACCGACGATATGCTCATCATTCGCGGTGTCAATGTTTTTCCTTCGAGTATCGAAAGTGTCTTGCTGACGGTGGAGGGGGTTGAACCCCATTATCTCATCATCATTGACCGTCCCAAGGATCGGCTAGACGAACTGGAAGTCTGGGTCGAAGCCTCCCAAGATTTGTGGCAGCGCGGCGAATATTGGGTCAAGCAGACGGAACAGCGCATTTACAACGATTTGACCGAGACGCTGGGCATTACCTCCAAGGTCAAAGTGACCGCCCCGCACAGTATTCAACGCAGCGAAGGAAAAGCCAAACGTATTATTGATCGGCGCGATTTGACGACGTAAGTCGTTCGGTAAATTGGCGAGGAGGAGATGGGGTGAGTGCTTCTTCCCAATCACCTAATCTCCCACTCGCTAGCAGAGGGAGAACGCTATGGATTTGGAATCTCATCTGACTTCGTTAGAGCGCGAACTGTTGCCCCACGAATTGATCTACGATTGGAACATTATGGGCGAGACGCTGCCGCCACCGCAAACGCCGGTGATGTTCGATGATGAAACCTTACGCGATGGTTTGCAATCTCCTTCGGTGCGGACGCCAACCATCGAAGAAAAATTGCGTTTGCTGTACTTGATGGACGAATTGGGCATTCATACTGCCAACATCGGCTTGCCGGGCGCAGGTCCGGTGCACGTCGAGCACATGCTCGCCCTCGCGCGCGAGATTCGTAATCGTCGCCTGAACATCAAGGCGAACGCCGCCTGCCGCACCCTCCTCGCCGATGTCGAGCCGCTCGTCAAAATCTGCGATACGTTGGGGATGCCTATCGAAGCGTGTACGTTTATTGGCTCTAGCCCCATTCGCCGCTACGTGGAAGAGTGGTCACTGGACACCATGCTCAAAAATATCGAGACCTCCGTGTCGTTTGCCGTCAAGCATGGCTTACCGGTGATGATGGTTACCGAAGACACCACTCGGGCTGATCCAGAAACGTTGCGCCGGCTTTACACGGTAGCGATTGAATGTGGAGCCCAACGCATTTGCCTCTCGGATACGGTGGGACACGCCACACCAGCAGGGGTACGCAATCTGGTAACCTGGGCAAAGCGACTCGTGGAATCGCTCCAGGTATCGGTCGGCATTGATTATCACGGTCACAACGATCGCGGACTGGGGGTGATGAACGCCCTGGCGGCGATCAGTGCGGGCGCCACCCGGATTCACGGAACAGCGCTCGGCATTGGTGAACGTTGCGGCAATTGCTCGCTCGATCAACTGCTCGTCAATCTGAAATTGCTGGGGTGGATAGACAATGACTTGAGCAAATTGCGTACCTATGTCGCCCTCGCCGCGAGCATTACCGATACTCGCATCCCAGTCAATTACCCCGTTTTTGGTGCCGATGCCTTTCGCACGCAAGCCGGCGTTCACGCCGCCGCCGTCATCAAGGCGTTCAAGCGCGGCGAAGATTGGCTCGCGAATCGCGTCTACTCCGGCGTCCCGGCAGACCTCTTTGGACTCAAACAAGGGATCGAAATTGGACCGATGAGCGGCGAACATAACGTCCGCTACTGGCTCGAAACACGCCGGCTGAAACCGACCCCCGATACCATCCAAGCCATTATGAATGCCGCCAAAGAATCGCGGCGCGTGTTAAGCGAACCCGAAGTCAAAGAAATCATTACGCTCACGAGCGCCCCGGCGATCCTCACGCCCTCGGGGCAAGACACCGGGATGACCATGACCCAAAAATTGTTGGCGGCACACGCCGGCTTGGACCGCGTGGAGGTTGGGCAAATCATCAATGCCCAAGTGGATTTAGTAATGGCGAACGAACTCTCCGCCATTACCGCCATTCAAGAATTTCGCAAACTCAAAGGCGCGGCGCGGGTCTTTGATCCCACCAAAGTCGTGATCGTCCAAGATCACTTTGTGCCCGCCAAGGACATTCAATCGGCGCGGCTTGGCAGTAGCGTCCGCAAATGGGCGGAGCAACAAGGCGTGCGCTACTATGAAGTTGGGCAAGGCGGTATTGAGCATGTGTTGCTGCCCGAAGTCGGCTTGGTGGGACCGGGTGATCTAGTCATCGGCGGCGATTCGCACACGTGCACCTATGGTGCCTTGGGCGCGTTTGCCACCGGCGTCGGCTCAACGGACATCGCAGCCGCGTGGGCGCTCGGCGAGGTGTGGCTCAAAGTTCCGCCGACGATTCGGCTCGTGTATCACGGTCAGCCCAAGAAATGGGTGAGCGGCAAGGATTTGATTCTGGCGACCATTGGCAAGATCGGTGTGGATGGGGCACGCTATGCCGCGCTCGAATTCACCGGCGATGCGTTCAAGTACCTGTCTATGGCGGATCGCTTGACCATGGCGAACATGGCGATCGAAGCGGGCGCCAAAGCCGGACTGTTTGCGGTTGATCAGCGGACCTTGGCGTACGTGCACGATGCCGGGGGCAAGGTGCGCGAAATCTATCACTCTGATCCCAGCGCCCAGTACGCCGCGACGTACGAGTTCGACGTGAGCGAAATTGAGCCCCAAGTCGCCGCCCCGTACCTGCCATCGAATACGGTACCGGTTTCGCAACTGACGCATGTGCCCATTGATCAAGTGGCGATTGGTTTTTGCACGAATGGGCGCATCGAGGATTTGCGCGTCGCCGCGCAGATTCTCAAGGGACACAAGGTGAACCCGAAAACGCGCACGCTGATCTTCCCCGGCTCGAACAAGGTGGAATTGCAAGCGCTCAAGGAAGGGCTGATCCAAATCTTTGTCGAAGCCGGGTGTGCGGTGAATCCGCCCACGTGTGGTCCCTGCATCGGCGGGCAGTTGGGAGTGCTCGCGGAAGGTGAACGCTGTGTCTCCACGTCGAACCGCAACTTTCGCGGGCGGATGGGCGCGGTGGAAAGCGAAGTGTACCTGGCAAGTCCGGCGGTCGCTGCCGCGACGGCGGTGCTGGGACGACTGGCGTCGCCGGAGGAGATCAAATAGCGGGTGAGTTAGATTGGTTCATTCAAGTAGGGAGGTTGTATGCCCATCGCGGGTCGCGCTTGGAAGTACGGCGCAAACATTGATACCGATTTGATTATCGCGGGACGTTACTGCAACTTGATTGACGCAGAAGAACTTGGCAAGCACGCGCTCGAAGACCTCGATGCGGAGTTTGCCAAGAAGGTACAGAAAGGTGACATTATCGTCGCCGGGTCGAATTTTGGCTGCGGCTCCTCACGCGAAGTCGCGCCGCTCGCCCTCAAAGGGGCTGGGGTCGGTGCGGTTATCGCGGCCAACTTTGCGCGCATCTTTTACCGCAACGCGATCAACATCGGCTTGCCCATCTTTGAATCGCCGGAGGCGGCGGAAGCCATTGCCGCCGGCCATCGCGTTGCCATTGACCCCGCCCAAGGAACGATTACCGATTTGGACACCGCGCAGACCTTTCGATCGGCGCCGTTCCCGGAGTTTGTGCAACGCATCATTGAGCTGGGGGGCTTGTTGCCTTATGTGGAAGAAAAATTAGCACAACGTTATGCCGGCCATGCCTCGCCCGAATCGAGCCATTAGCATTCTCGTATGCTTAAATTTCGATTCTACGAGCCGCTCCGCGTTCGCTTTGCCGAGACCGATCAGCAAGGGCACGTCTTCTTCGGTCACTACCTGACCTACTTCGACGAAGCACTGACGCAGTATCAGCACGCTATCGGCTGCACGTATCAGGATTTGCTCGACGCGGGCGTTGACATTTTCTACATTCACGCGGAATGTGACTACCAAGCACGCGCGTTTTTCGAAGAGGTCCTTAACGTCCACGCGCGCGTCGGCACGATTGGCAATTCCAGCATCACGTTCGAATTCGCGGCGTTCAAAGCGCACAATGATGAACTAGTCGCCACCGGCAAGATCGTTGCCGTGGTGATTGATCCTCAGACGAAGCAACCGACGCGTGTGCCGGACATGTTTCGTGAGGCAGTGGCAAAGTACGAGCAGTGAGCCGGGTGGCGTGTGACGTCGTGTCGAGTGAACAGAACACGCAACACGCACTATGAAACGTAAATTCGGAATGGGGAGAATGTGAATGAAAACGTACAAGATCGGTGTCGTCGCCGGCGACGGGATCGGACCCGAAGTGGTGCGCGAGGGACTAAAAGTGCTGAACGCTGTTGCCGCGTTGGAGCAATTCAAGTACGAGTTGGTGGAGTATCCTTGGGGGAGCGAACGTTACCTCAAAACCGGCGAAGCATGCCCGCCGAATGTACTCGACGAGTACCGGAAACTGGACGCGATTTTGCTCGGCGCGATTGGCGATCCACGCTGCCCAACCGGCGTCGTCGAGCACGCGGTCATTATGACGATGCGCGTTGGACTTGATCTCTACGTGAACTTGCGTCCGATCACGCTCTACGCAGAACACCTTTGCCCGCTCAAGAACAAAAAGCCCGCAGACGTGGATCTACTCGTCTGCCGCGAGAACACGGAAGATGCATACACCGGTCCCTGGGGCTTGACGAAGAAAGGCACTCCCGACGAAATCGCCACCTCGTTGATGCTCTATACGCGCAAGGGGACTGAGCGGATCATTCGCTATGCCTTCGAGGCGTGCCGCGCACGAAACAAACGTAAAAAAGTCACGTTGGTGGACAAGGCGAATGCGGTACGTGCCCACGATCTCTGGACACGCACGTTCGAAGAAGTCGGACGCGAATATCCCGACATCGAAAAGGATCACGCGTACGTGGACGCCGCCTGTATGTGGTTCGTCAAGAACCCCGAGTGGTTCGATGTCATCGTGACGACGAATTTGTTTGGCGACATTATCACCGACCTCGGCGCGATGATTCAAGGGGGCATGGGCATTGCCGCCAGTGGGAACATTCATCCGGGTCAGGTCTCGATGTTCGAGCCGATTCACGGCAGCGCGCCCAAGTACGCCGGTCAGAATGTTGCCAATCCACTCGCGACGATCAACGCCGTCGCGATGATGCTCGACTATCTCGGCGAGAAGAACGCCGCCGCACGGATTGACCAAGCGGTGCGGGCGCTCCTCGTCTCCCAACGCATTCCCTCTGTCGAAGCGCGCAGCGGGTTGAGCACGAGCGAGATCGGCGATCTGGTTGCCCAACAAGTCGGTTAGTCACTGTCGTTACGTAGTCAACGCTTGGTTCACTAGAGTTCACTGAGGTTTCTATAGTTTTTCTCTGTGTTCCCCGTGTGCTCTGTGGTAAAATCGCGTGAGTTAGTCACATACGTTGGAGGGGGCAATGGGACAGATAGCCAAGACGACGGTCGAGAAAGCGGCGCCGCGCATCCACTATGGTCTGGTTGTCCTTGCGATGATCGTGCTCGCCGTATTCGGCGGGTTGGGACTGGCACGCTTTGGCTACACGAGCATTCTCCCCGCGATGCAGGACGGTTTGAAACTCACGAACACCCAAACTGGCGAACTGCAATCGTGGAATCTCGTTGGCTATTTGCTCACCGTCGTCTTGGCTGGGCTCCTCGCCACGCGTTATGGCCCACGCCTCATCATTTCGATTTCGCTCCTCCTGGTCGCGCTTGCGATGATCGCAACCGGTCTCTTTCCCGTGTTCGAGGCGGCGCGCCTGGGTCGCTTTTTGGCGGGCGTGGGCGGTGCGGGCGCGAACGTCCCGGCGATGGCGCTCGTCTCTGCGTGGTTCGGCAGCCAGCGACGTGGGATTGCGGCTGGGATCGCGGTCTCTGGCTCAAGCATCGGCTTGATCGTGACTGGTCCCCTCGTCCCCGCACTCCTGAATCAGTTTGGCGCGGAGGGCTGGCGTATCAGTTGGTACGTCCTCGGTATGCTTGCGCTCGTCGCCTTTATCTTGAGTGTCCTGTTCTTGCGTAATCGTCCGGAGGAAATGGGGTTGACGCCGGTCGGCGACAGCGCCGCCGAAAGTGATCAACGTCGCATCGCCCAAACCACCGCATCCTTGAATTGGGGGAGCGTTTACCGATCGCGTACGCTGTGGCATCTTGCGATGATCTATTTTGCGTTTGGCTTTTCGTACATCATCTATTCAACATTTTTCGTCCGCTATCTCGTGAAAGAGGGCGGTTTCAACGCCAGCGAGGCAGGCACACTTTGGTTCCAAGTGGGGATCGTGACGACGATCAGCGGATTTATCTGGGGTAGCGTCTCGGATCGCTGGGGCCGCCGCGCCGCGCTTTTGGGTGTGTTTGCCTTGCAAGGTTTAGCGTTCCTAGTGTTTGGACTCAGCCGGGCTTTGCCGGCGGTTTATCTTTCGTCTGCGTTGTTTGCGGTAACAGCGTGGAGCATCCCCGCGCTGATGGCAGCACTGGCCGGCGATTGGTTTGGTGCGCGACTCGCCCCTGCCGCACTGGGTTGGCTTACCATTGTGTTTGGAATCGGACAAGCGATGGGGCCTTACCTGGCTGGCGCCATCGCCGATGCTACCCAATCGTTCGCGCTCGCGTTCGTGAGCGCAGGTATTATCGCGTTGGGGCTTGGCATGGGAGGCACCCTCGTGCTGCGTCCGCCAAAATCTGGATAAGGAGAAGGATGGATGGCTTTTCAACCGCGTGGACTCGTGTTTGATCAGTTCAATGTGGGCGATGTGTTTGTCTGTCAAGGGCGTACGGTGACAGAAGCCGACACGGTGAATTTTGCTGGCATCTCCGGCGATTACAACCCCCTGCACACCAACGAAGAATTCGGCAAGACGACGCCGTTTGGAACCCGCATCGCGCACGGGGTCCTGGGTCTGGCGATTGCAACGGGCCAGGCGAATCAACTGGGCGTGTTCGAAGGAACCACCATCGCGCTGATGCAACAAGTGATCAAGTACACCGGGGCGGTGAAATTCGGCGATACGATTCACCTGGAACTCAGAGTTGCCGAGAAAAAAGAAACGTCCAAGCCGGATCGCGGCGTGGTTACGTTCGACGCGATCGTATTGAATCAGCACGGCAAGTCGGTGATGGAGGGGCAATGGACTTTGCTGATGAAAAGGGGGCACGGATGAGACTGAAAGACAAGGTAGCAATCATCACGGGCGGAGGGAGCGGCATTGGGCGTGCCACTGCGCTCCGCTTTGCCCAGGAAGGCGCGCGCGTCGTTGTTTCGGACGTCGTGGAAGCCAGCGTGAACGAAACGGTGAGAATGATTACGGAGGCAGGCGGCACGGCGCTCGCCGTGATCGGCAACGTGGCAAATCGCGCGGACGCGCAAAAGGTCGTGGACGTAACGGTGAGCCAATGGAGCCGGCTGGACATTTTGATTAACAACGCCGGCATCACGCGCGACGCGCTAACGGTGCGCGTCAAAGACGGTGAAGTCAAGATGATGAGCGACGACCAGTGGGATGCGGTGCTGAACATCAATCTCAAAGGGACGTGGATCATGTCACAGGTCGCCGCGCTACCGATGATGAAACAAAATTACGGCCGGATTGTGAACACCGCCTCGGTGGCTGCCCTCGGGAACATTGGGCAAGCGAATTATTCCGCATCCAAAGCGGGCGTGATCGGCTTGACCAAGACGCTCGCGCTCGAATGGGCACGCTATGGGATCACCGTGAACGCGATTGCGCCGGGCGGCGTCAAGACGCCCATGACCGCAGCGATTCCGGCAAACATTGCCGCACAATTGATCGAGCGCATTCCGCTCAAGCGGATGGCTGACCCGGCTGAGATTGCCGCCGTGCATCTTTTTCTCGCCAGCGATGAAGCCAGTTACATCACGGGCCAAGTGATCTGGGTAGATGGCGGCGTAACGGTTGGCGCGTAAAGGAGCGAGGATGAGATTGGAAAAGGTATTCATTCCGTACGGCGGCTATTGGTCAACCCCCTTTGTTCGTTGGCAAGGGAGTTTTTCCAACACGCATCCCATTCTCCTCGCGGCAGAGACGATAACGCGTGCGCTGAAGGAGCGCCATATCGCCCCCGACGTGTTCGATGCGCTATTCTTGGGAATGACCGTACCGCAGAAATCATCGTTCTATGGGGCACCGTGGCTTGCCGCGCTGATCGGCGCACCCGGCATCACCGGTCCCCTCCTATCACAGGCATGTGCAACAAGTGCGCGCGTGCTCGCTTCGTCGGCATTCGAAATCGAAACCGGCGCCAGCCAGACGATTCTGGGAGTAACTCTGGATCGGTGCAGTAATGGGCCACACATCTACTATCCCAATCCGTTGGGACCGGGAGGTAAAGGGGATACCGAGGATTGGGTGTGGGATAATTTCAACTATGATCCGTACGCCAAGAACGCGATGATTCAAACGGCCGAGAATGTGGCACGCGAGGCGAATATTACGCGAGAGCAACAAGACGAAATGACGCTCCTCCGCTATGCCCAGTATCAAGATGCGCTCAAAAATGCCGCCGCGTTTCACCGTCGCTACATGGTCGCGCCCATCGAAGTGAAGGAGGCGACAGGACGCCACGTGATCGCCACGGTTCAAGACGATGAAGGAGTGTTCCCCACGACCAAAGAGGGCTTGGCAAAACTGAAACCCGTGCTCGCGGGTGGCACCGTAACGTACGGCGGGCAGACGTACCCGGCAGATGGCAACGCGGCGATGATCGTCACAACGCGCGAACAAGCCAAGGCGTTAAGTCGTGACGCAACCATTGAGGTGCAGTTACTCGCGGTGGGAAGCGCGCGTGCAAAAAAGGGGTTTATGGCGCAAGCCGTTGTACCCGCCGCGCAACGCGCCCTCACCAGCGCGGGCATTTCCATCGGCGACGTTCGCGCGATCAAGACACATAATCCCTTTGCCGTCAATGATATTTATTTTTGCAAGCAGATGGGTGTTCCGCCGGAAGCCATGAACCACTATGGCTCGTCGCTGGTCTTTGGGCACCCGCAAGGTCCCACCGGTATGCGGCTCATCATCGAATTGATCGAAGAGTTAGCCATGGTGGGTGGCGGGTACGGATTATTTACCGGGTGTGCCGCCGGCGATACGGCAATGGCGTGTGTGGTGAAGGTAGGATAATGAGAAAAAGGGGCGATCCGCGAATCGCCCCTATTGATGTTCCACCACGTCCAACACTTTTTCCCAGAAATCTTCTTCGCGTTGTGCAAGGTGCCACATCGCCTGACTGGCATCGGCAAACGCGGTGCGCTCTTGTTCCGTAGCGATGCGTTGCAACAATTGCCCCAACTTCTTCCATTCCTCTGCCATCTCTTCCATCTTCTCCGCGAGTTGCGCGGCGCGCCATCGTTCATCTATCGTCTCTGCCTCGCGCAAGAATTGCGCGTACATTTGGCGGAAAAATCCACCGCCCGTTCCTCGCACTTGGATATTCTGATAGCCGACTTGAGCACACCGCCCCCAGTCCGGCGTATCGCCCCAGTTCTTGAAATCCTCTGCCAATGTTTTCATGCCTCTGATCCCTTGGTATGGCGTAGGCGACCTCATCATCGCCAGTGCGTTCTCGCGCAACGCGATGACCAGTGCATCGGGGAGGGACCGGCTCGCGCGCGCCGAGATCACGGCAAGCCATTCATTGCGCAATGGGATGGGAGGAATTTGCGCTGTCCGTGCGGCACGCAAAGTGGCGTACGTTACCTCTTGCAAGCCGGGGAATTGCGTATCAGCGAGAAACGCGATGCCGCGCGCATCGTCGTAGCCGGCAAGCACAACGCGATGACCCGGGAAAGGTGTGCGCGTGTGATAGTATGGCAACTGGCTGAGTTCCACGTGTAAGAGCAGGGGCACATTGTGGTCAAGCCACGCTTTTGCTGTATGCCATGCTCGCTCCGCATCCGTATCAGTTCCTTCTTCGAAATCGAGCGCGAGGTGCCTGCCAAGGTCATGTTCTAGTGTGGCGGTGCGTCCAAAGAAGAGATGCGATGGCGACAGTTCGGGGATTCCCTGAAAATAATAAAATCCCAAACCACTGCCCAGACCAAAACACATGGCTTCACTGAAATCCAAGCCGGCATAGTTGAGCAGATCACGCATTGCGGTAGAGCCGCAGTGATTGCCAGGAGTGGTGAAATCCGTGGATGAGTTTCATCAAGTAGATTTTACACGGAACATCTGGTAAGAGCAAATGCGCCCCGTCCACGCTAGGGCGCGTAAGTGATTGATCGCCAGTTCATATAGCGCGGAATCGTGCGACTATAAACCTACGTTCGGATAAAAAATGAAGGTTCGTGGCATTTGTGCTATAATCTCTTTTGTCAACGCCGACCCGAACGAGGGGGGACGGCGTCTTTTTTATGCCATTCTAACGCATGGCATTGAATCCTTATGCCTCGTTAATTCAAAATATGTTAGAGTTTTCATTTGAAAAACTAAATTAGCGTAACACTTGACCCATCTCTGGGTTTTGATCATCGGTTCGCACGGTTACGCAAAATTTCACCACGGAGATCGCGGGAGCGGAGAAACTATTTTTTTATTCTCTGCGTACTCGGTGGTTATTCATGGGGAGCAATCACATGATCAAAAACAACATGACGATCAAGATCGGTGGCGAAGCCGGGCAAGGCATGGACACGAGCGGCGCTGGATTTGCGCGCGCGCTCGTCCGTGCGGGCTTGCACGTCTTTGTCAATCAAGATTTTATGAGCCGCATTCGCGGCGGGTACAACTTTTCACAACTCCGCATCAGCGACAAACCGGTGTACGCGCCGGAGAATTCAGTCGCGCTCGTGTTGGCGTTCAATCATCAAGCCGCCGAGCAACATCTGGACGAAATTGCGCCGGGTGGCGCGATCATCCACGATGTTAGCATCAAGATGGATGCCGCGCGCCTCGCCGAAAAACGCATTCAATCGTTTGCGTTTCCCTTCGAGGCAAAAGCGTTGGAGATCGGGCGGCCGGCAGGCATGGATCCCAAGAAAGCCAAATTGATGCTCAACACCGCCGCCCTCGGCGTTACTGCCGCCATCACCGAGTTTCCATTCGAACGCATCGCCGAAATTATTCTGCAAAACTTTGGCAAAAAGAAGGGTTCGGCAATTGCAGACGCCAACCTGGCGATTGCGCGTTGGGCGTACGATGAAGCGACCCCGTACGCCGCACAGTACGAATGGAAATTGGTGCCGGCAGAAAACCCGGTCAACCGAATGATCCTCAACGGCAATCAAGCGATTGGCTTGGGCGCGATTGCCGCCGGGTGCAAGTTCATCAGTGCGTATCCCATGACGCCAGCCACAACGATCATCGAATTTATGACCGCGCAATCGAAACGCTTTAACTTGGTCACGAAACAAACCGAAGATGAACTCGCCGCGATTTTGTACGCAATCGGCGCGGCGCAAGCCGGCGTCCGCGCAATGACCGCCACCTCCGGCGGTGGATTTTCGTTGATGGTGGAAGCACTGGGGATGGCAGGCATGACCGAGACGCCGCTGGTGGTGGTGGACTCGCAACGACCGGGTCCTTCGACCGGGATGCCCACGCGCACCGGCCAAGGCGATTTGCTTTTTGTGATGCATGCATCGCAAGATGAATTCCCGCGCATCGTCATCGCGCCCGGCGGCGTCGAATCATGTTACGCCGATACCGCGCGCGCCTTCAACCTCGCCGAAAAATATCAATGCCCAGTCCTGATCCTCACCGAAGGTTATCAAGCGTTTGCCTCGCGTTCCGTCGGCATCGAAGAAATGCCGTTCGAAGAATTTGTGATTGATCGCGGTAAGACATTAACCGATGCCGAACTCGATCAACTGCAACCGGGTGAATACAAACGTTATGCGCTCACCGAAGATGGCATTTCGCCGCGCGCGATCCCGGGGCATCCCAACGCCGTGTACACTTCGACGAGCGATGAGCACACCGAGTACGGCCGCATCGAAGATGAAGACCCCGCCAATCGCATCGCACAACACGAAAAGCGGATGCGCAAAATCGAAATGATGAAAAAAGAGATGCGGATGCCGGAATGGTACGGACCCAAGAATGCGGCGATTACATTGATGGGCTGGGGCGCCACGCGCTACGCGATTCGCGAAGCAGTGGATTTGTTGAACGCCGCCGGCATCAAAGCGAACGCACTCCATTTCATTGACATTTATCCACTCGACGAAAAACGTTTGGAAAAAGAACTCGCCAAGGCGCACTACTTGATTGATGTGGAAGGCAACTATACCGCGCAACTCGCCCAAGTCGTGCGAACGTACACCGGGCGCGCGGTGGACAACAAGATTCTAAAGTACGACGGTCGCCCGTTCACCGGCGCGGAAATTGCAGACACGGTGAAAAGCCGACTCAAGCGTGTCACAGCGCGTCTCGCCAAGCCGCTCGTCAAAGCAAAATTAAACGGACGTAATGGTCACGGTGCGCGAAAAGTCGCAAAGAAGATGGCGCGACGCCGGGTGAAAGCATAAGCGCGACGGACAACGAAAGACGAATGACCGATGACAGCAAGTTTCTGTCCGCCGTCTTCCGGCGTCGGTCTATCCTAGGAGAATTTCAAGATGATTGATACAACTGTCAAAACCATGCCCGAATTTGTACTCACGCCCAAAACCTATGAAGGCGAACGCGAGATTACGTGGTGTCCCGGTTGCGGCGATTTTGGCATCATCAATGCGGTCAAGGTCGCGTTAGCGCAACTCAAAATTCCGCCGCATCAAGCCTTCTTGGTCAGCGGCATCGGTTGTGGTTCCAAATTGCCGGATTATCTCAAGGCAAATGGCTATCTCGGTTTGCACGGGCGCTCGTTGCCGATTGCGCAAGGCGTCAAACTGGCAAATCATAACCTCACAGTAATCGCGACGATTGGCGATGGCGATGGGTACGGCATCGGCGCGGGACATTTTGTCCACGCGATGCGCCGCAATTCCGACATCACCATGATCGTCGAAGATAACAAGGTGTATGCACTGACCAAGGGGCAGTACTCGCCCACCAGCACCAAGGGTTGGATTTCGTCCACCACGCCGGACGGCGCCATCGAAATCGAATTCAACCCGGTCGTGATGGCGATTGCCGGCGGCGCAACGTTTGTGGCACGCACGTTTTCTGGCGATCCCAAACATATGGCGCAAGTCTTTGCCAAGGCGATTGAACACAAGGGATTTGCGTTGGTGGATGTGTTGCAAGTGTGCGTGATCTATAATCATGTCAACACCACCGACTGGTATCGCCCGCGCGTGTACAAACTCGATGATGATCCCACCTACAATCCGCGCGATTACAACGCGGCGATGCAAAAAGCCCACGAATGGGGCGACCGCATTCCGCTTGGTGTGTTGTACGTGGACGAACGTCCAACGTACGAAGAGCAAGTCAAAGCAATTGCCGAAATGCCCTTGGTCAAACAACCTATGAGTTATCCCAAGGCAACGTGGGATGAATTTCGCGCGGCGTTTATGTAAGCCCGGGTTGCGTATTCGGTGAACTCGCATACAATACGCATCACGAAACACGTAACACGGAGCAATCCATGATTACCGAACAACAAGTACTCAATGCGCTCAGCCAGGTGCAAGAACCGGAACTGCACCGCGATCTCGTGTCGCTCAAGATGGTGCGCGACATCCACATCGAAAACGATGCGGTGAATTTTACGATTGTCTTGACGACTCCGGCGTGTCCCTTGCGCAACCAAATCGAAAGTGAAGCCAAAGCGGCGGTGCTCAAAGCGGGCGCCAAACACGTTTCGATCAAGTGGGATGCTAGCGTGCCGAGTGATGCGCGTATCACCGGGCGTTTGAACATTCCTGTCAAATCAACGATAGCAGTCGCTTCTGGTAAAGGCGGCGTGGGCAAAACTACCGTCTCGGTCAACCTCGCGGTCGCGCTCGCACAGATGGGCGCCAAGGTTGGCTTGATGGATGCCGATATTTATGGACCCAACATTCCGATTATGATGGGCATCAATGAACAGCCCCGCGTCACCCCAGATCAACGCATCCTCCCGCTCGAGGCGTACGGCGTCAAACTAATGTCTATGGGTTTTCTCGTTCCGCCAGAGCAAGCGGTGATTTGGCGCGGACCGATGTTGCACAGCGCGGTGCGTCAATTCCTCACCGATGTGGAATGGGGCAATCTCGATTATCTCGTGATTGACTTGCCGCCCGGCACCGGCGATGTCCAACTCTCACTTTCGCAATCGGTGCCGTTGACCGGCGGCGTGGTGGTTGCTACCCCCCAAGACGTCGCGCTCGCCGATGTGGTCAAGGGCATCACGATGTTTCAAAAGTTAGAGGTGCCGGTGCTGGGCATCGTTGAAAATATGTCATACTTTCTCTGCCCGCATTGCGGCGAACGCACCGATATTTTTGCGCACGGCGGCGCCAAGAAAATGGCAGAGCAATTTGGCGTGCCGTTCCTCGGTGAGATTCCGCTCGATGTGGCGATTCGCGTGGGCGGCGACAACGGCAAGCCGGTAACCGCCGTTCAACCCGATTCGCCGTACGCGCAAGCGTTCCACCAGATCGCGCAACAGATTGCGGCGCGGGTGAGCGTGCTGAATGCCAACGCCGCGCAAGGGGATTTGATTGCTGGCGCGAACATTCCTATGCTGCGACGCTAACGCGCTTTGGGCGGGATGAACATCCCGCCTGATTTTTTAGCCGGGAAAAGGGAGGCGGCAATGAAGTATCGTACCGAAAAAGATGCGCTCGGCACGGTCAACGTACCTTCCGAGGCACTGTGGGGTGCGCAAACGCAACGCGCCATCGAAAATTTTCCGATCAGCGGGTTGAAACAATATCGCGCGTTTGTGTGGTCAATGGCGATCATCAAACGCGCCGCTGCAGAGGTCAATCGCGATTTAGGATTACTCGATCCGAAACTTGCAGACGCCATCATCGCCGCGGCGCAAGAAATCATTGAAGACAAATGGGCATCGCAATTCGTTGTGGATCCCATTCAAGCCGGCGCGGGCACCTCGCACAATATGAACGTCAACGAAGTGATTGCCAATCGCGCGAATCAATTGCTCGGTTTCGCACTCGATGATCCTAAAAAGCCGGTGCATCCCAACGATCACGTGAATATGGCACAGTCCACGAACGATACGATTCCAACTGCGATTCGCTTGGGTTGCCTCTGGCGATTGGATGAACTGTTGCGCGCGATTGACGCGCTTGCCGATGCGTTGGATCACAAAGCGCGCGAATTCGACGACATTGTAAAATCCGGGCGCACGCATTTGCAGGATGCCGTGCCGGTGCGCTTGGGACAAGAGTTTGGCGCGTACGCGCAAGCCGTGCGCCATGATCGCGAGCGCATCGCTACCGCCGGGGATCGTTTGCGCCGGCTGGGCATTGGTGGCACCGCCACCGGCACCGGCTTGAACGCCCACCCAGTCTATCTCGCGCGAATGATCGAACGGATTAACGCGTTGACCGGTTTGAATGTGCGCAGTTCGGGAAATTTGTTCGAGTCAATGCAATCGTTGGCAGACCCAGCCGATTTTTCAGCGGCGCTGAATACGTTGGCAATCACCCTGACACGCATCGCCAATGATTTCCGCTTGCTGGCTTCGGGTCCCACCACCGGGCTAGACGAGATTCGTTTACCTGCCGTGCAACCCGGGTCGTCCATTATGCCGGGCAAGGTGAACCCGGTGCTCGCCGAGATGCTGAATATGGCGTGTTATCAAGTGATGGGGAATCATCAAACGGTGATGCTCGCCGCGGCAGCGGGACAGCTCGAACTCAATGTGATGATGCCGATTATCGCGTACAATCTGTTTCAAACAATGGACATTCTCATCAATGCGATCCAGGCGTTTACGGAAAAATGTGTGATCGGAATCATTGCCAATCGTGAAAAAGCGGAGGGTTGGCTGGCGAAATCCACGGTGCTAGTTACCTCACTGAATCCAGTCATTGGTTATCTCAAAGCGGCGGAGGTTGCCAAAGAAGCGATGGCACGCAATGTGCCGATTCGCCAAGTGGTGTTGGAAAAAGGGTATCTCACCGCGGAACAACTGGATCAAATCCTCAATGTGCGCGCCATGACCGAAGGGGGAATTTTAGGGATGGGAAGCGGGGGATAACGCACTTTGACGCCTTGGCAATTTGCGCTATAATCTACCTAGGTACAGATGACGTGCCGGTATGCGAGGCACGCATTTTATTTTAATCGTCTATGCGTTCGATTCTCTTACCCACAATCACATTCATTTTCTTGTTTGGCGTTGTCGCGTGCGAACCTATCACACCTACGTTACCGCCACCCACCCACACACCCATCACCCCTACCGTTGTGATCGCCACCGACACGCCGACCAGCACACCGTTACCGGTTGCCTTTCCCACGGCGATGGCTAGCCCTTCCGCCACGCCCACGCCCAGCATCGCCACCGCCATACAACGCGCGGTCCCGATTGCGCCGGTGGTGCAACTGGTTGCGCCATCGCAAAACGCGCAAATCAGCATTCATCAACCGGTCAACATCGTGGTCTTGGCGGCGGCGGAAAATCACATCGCGCGCATTCAAGTAACCGATGATGGCATTCCGTTGCCCGTCGAAAACCCGGCATCGCCGGTGCCGATATATTCAGCCATCGTAACGTGGACCCCTACCCAGATTGGCACGCACGTCATTCGCGCGATCGCGTACGATACCCAGAATCGTCCCAGCCCGCCAGACGAAGTAACCGTCACTGTGCTACAAGATGCACGCAAGCCCACCGCCATCATCGTCTATCCGATTGGCATTCCACAAATTGATTTAGGCAGTGTCTTGACGATTTACGGCGTGGCGACTGACGAAGTAGGCGTAACCCAAGTTGAACTTTGGGCAGACAATCAACTCTACACCGCGTTCACCTCGACGAATATAAATGGTCAGCCCACTTTTCCCTTTGCGTTCAATTGGCAAGCCATGACGCCCGGCAATCACACCTTCTTTGTGCGCGCGTATGATAATCAAGCCCAGACCACCGATTCGGCGCAACTCAAGATTCTCGTCGTGGGCAATCAAATTCCTTCGCTCGCCGTAACCTTCGATCGCACCAGCGCGCCGATCAACGAACCGCTCACGATCACAGTGAGCGCGCTGGATATGACCGGCATTCAAAAAATCGAATTTTTGAGTGGCAAGGAAATTTTCAGCACCTTGAATGCCGCACGCCAGACTTTTGTTACAACTCAGGTGGTTTTGCAAAATCCCAATCCGGGCGATTACTCGATTCTCGTTCGGGTGTATAACTCAAATGGCACCGTCAAAGAATCCGCGCCGCAAATCGTAACGATTTTACGCTCCGGGCAATCCACGCCAACGCCGGCGCCAACGCAAACACCTACGCGCACGCGCACGCCACGTGCGACGACGACACCACGCGTGCAACCACCGCCAGCCCCCAAAGCCGAAATCGTTTCGCCGACCGATCGTTTTAACCTTGCCGCGCCGCTCCGCGTTACCTTCAACGGTCAAGCCAGTTCTGAACTAGATCGCATTGAATTGTGGGCGGCGTACCCGGGGCAAGCGAACCCGCAAATCATTTGCACCGTGGACGCCCGCGCCAGTACGCAAAAAACCGGGCAATGCGATTGGACACCGCCGATGCTGGGTATCGTAACGCTGTACGCCCAAGCGATTGATATTTATCGGCAGGCAGGGCGTTCCACGCCGATCACCGGTTTCATCGGCGCACCGATGCTACCCACGGCAACCCCTACGCCACTCACCGCCACGGCGCGTTGGAATGCCGCCACCGCCTCGGGACCGATGACCGCCATTCTGCGTCAAACCGGCAACACCGTGCGCGGCGAATTCAAAATGACCGATGCGACCGGGCGGATCACCAGCGGGACGATTCGCGCGGATCGGCTGACCTTCAGTGTGGATTTTTCACCGGAAGGCGCCACACCCACGCCGAACACTTTGACGATGGATTTCGATTGCATCGCCGACTTGAATGCGGGGACACTCAGTTGCACCTACCGCGATTCGCGCGGGCGGATTGGCGCGGCATTCTTCCGCCGCGAAGCCACTCCTTAGTACCGATCCAATGAAATCGTTGCACAAACAGCCAAGATTTTTTCATCCACGAAGGACACCAAGGTCACGAAGGAAGAACAGAGCAATCTTCGTGTCCCTTCGTGTCTTTCGTGGATCAATTCTGGTGTTGTTTCGGCGCGTCCGAGTTAGGATGATTGATGGGACAACGATTTTCTTTTGCGACCGATAGCCGATTGGAACGCTTGAGTACAATTTCCGAATTCGTCGAAAAAGCAGCGCGCCAGTGCGGCTTGGACGACCATCAAATCTATGACGTCCAAATGGCGGTGGATGAGGCATGCAGTAACGTAATCGAACATGCCTACGAAGGCAAGCCCAATGGCAAGATCGAAATTGTTTGCGAAAAGCAAAACGATGAATTCATTGTAACGATTCGGGACACCGGCAAACCGTTTGATCCTACGCGCGTTGCGCCTCCCAAAATCAAGGGCCCCATTTCCGAACGCGATATTGGCGGGCTAGGATTATTTTTTATTTATCAATTGATGGATCGCGTCAACTTTGATTTCTCTAAAACTGGGAATCGCTTGACAATGGTCAAACGAGTTCGATCGCGTTAAGCGACCTTGACGAGGAACCGATGAATCCACAAATTGTCTTGCTTTGCCCGCCAGGACGGTTAGATGCGTTGATGGCGCGCCAACTTGGCATCGCGCTGGAACAACATTTGAGCCAAGGAGCAACGCGCTTGATCATTGATTTCAAGCATACTCGCTACATCAGTTCGCACGGCTTGCGCATCCTCCTGAAAACCCACAAGCACGCCCGCGCCAATGGTGGAGGACTAAAACTCTGCGGGCTCACCCCACGCTTGCTCGAAATTTTTGGAATGGCGGGCTTGGATCGCGTATTTGAAATCTTTGAAACGGTCGAGCAAGCCGAGCAAGCCTTCGCCCTATAATTGACGCCAGTCATTTCTTTGATATACTATTGCCTCAAACTCGACAGGAATAAATGCTTATGAGTCTCAACGAATCTCGCGCACCGGATTTCATTCGCACACTCGTCAAAGAACAATTAGCGGCTGGCATGTGGGGCGGCAAGGTGGTTACACGCTTTCCACCGGAACCGAATGGCTATTTGCACATTGGGCATGCCAAAGCCATCTGTCTGGATTTTGGTCTCGCCGCTGAATTTGGCGGGCGCTGCCACTTGCGGTTTGACGATACCAACCCCACCAAAGAAGAGCAAGAATACGTGGATATGATCATCGAAGATGTGCGTTGGCTGGGGTTTGATTGGGGCGAGCATCTGTACTTTGCCTCCGATTATTTTGAGCAACTGTACCAATGGGCAGTCGAACTCATCAAAAAGGGCAAAGCGTATGTGGACGATCTGAGCCCGGACGAGATTCGCGAATATCGCGGCACGCTCACGGAGCCGGGTAAGGAGAGCCCCTACCGCAATCGCTCCATCGAAGAGAATCTCGATTTGTTCGCGCGGATGCGCGCTGGCGAATTTCCGGACGGCTCTAAAACCTTGCGCGCCAAAATTGATATGGCATCCCCCAACCTCAACTTGCGCGATCCGGTGATGTATCGCATTCGGCACACGTCCCATCATCGCACCGGCGACAAGTGGTGCATCTATCCAATGTACGATTGGGCACACGGTCAATCCGATGCCATCGAAGGCATTACGCATTCACTTTGCACAATGGAGTACGAAGACCATCGCCCGCTGTACGATTGGTTCATCGAACAATTGGGGATTCATCATCCGCAACAAATCGAATTTGCGCGACTCAACCTGAGCCATACCGTTGTGAGCAAACGCAAACTGCTCCAACTGGTGAACGAAGGCATTGTGCGCGGCTGGGACGATCCCCGTATGCCAACGTTGCGCGGTTTGCGGCGACGCGGGTATACGCCCGAAGCCATCCGCGATTTCTGTGAGCGCGTGGGGGTGGGCAAAACCCAAAACGTGATCGAACTCTCGCTTTTGGAACACTGCCTCCGCGAGGATTTGAACAAACGCGCGCCCCGCGTGATGGCAGTCTTGCATCCCCTCAAAGTGGTGATTGATAATTTCCCCGCCGATCGCGTCGAAGAATTGGAAGCGATCAATAACCCGGAAGATGCCTCGGCGGGAACGCGCACGGTACCTTTCACCCGCGAACTTTGGATCGAGCAAGACGATTTCCGGGAAGATCCGCCCAAAAAGTATTTCCGATTGGCGCCGGGTGCCGAAGTACGCTTACGTTGGGCGTACCTGATCAAATGCACCCACGTCGTCAAAAACGAACGCGGCGAAATCGTGGAGGTGCATTGCACGTACGATCCCGCCACGTTGGGCACCAACCCCACCGACCGCAAGGTGAAAGGAACGATTCATTGGGTTTCGACGCAATACGCGGTCCCCGCGGAGGTGCGTCTGTACGAAACGCTCTTCCTCTCGCCCAAGCCGGACGAAGACGAAAATTGGAAAGCCAGCATCAATCCGAATTCGCTCCAAGTGCTCAAGGAATGTTACGTTGAACCGTCGTTGGCCAATGCCGAGGTGGGGAGCCGTTATCAGTTTGAACGCATCGGCTATTTCTGCGTTGATCCCGACACTCGCCCAGGGCACTTGGTTTTCAATCGCACGGTCTCGTTACGCGACACGTGGGCAAAAATCGAAAAAGCCGAGGCCTCGTGTTTGCACCGATGAGCATGAAAACACACCCCCGACCCAAAATGGTCGGGGGTGTGTTTCTTCGCAGAGAAGATGAAGGTCTAAATGAGCATCGCAATCACCACAATCGCCACCAGCATGAGAATGAATGCACACTCAACCAAACCCTGACCTTCTTTCACGAGGTAGATACATCGTTTCCTTTAAGGTCTAAACAGCAACGACAATAGTACCTATCCAATGAAATCGTTGCACAAAAAGCCAAGATTGTTTCAGCCACGAAGGGCACCCAGGTCACGAAGGACGACCAGAGAAATCTTCGTGTATCTTCGTACCCTTCGTGGATCAATGCCGGTGTGGGTTCGGCGCGTCCGAGTTAGGACAAGCGTACTGAGATAGAAATATATCTCATAGATTCGCGTCCTATTCTGAAAAACGCTGCCCCTGTGCTTGACGTTGATACAATTGAATCACCACAAACCCGATCAGCGCGCCCAACACCATCGCCCCTAACACCCATCGCCACGATGAAGCACGGCGAGACGCGGGATGATTAATTGGCACGCGCTGGGCTTGACGCTGTTGTGCCGCCAGCATCAATCCATTGCGCAAGTGAGAACGGAATCCTGGCGGCGTAGCAATTTGCTTCAGTGTACGTTGTACATTGCCTTCGACAGCATCGAGGGGAATGTCCGGTGGTTTGAATTCGTTCATTGCTATCCTTGTGTCTTATCAATCGGGATAGATCACCGTCCCAATCACGCCGGGTCCAAAATGCACCGCCAGCGAAATGGCTATATCGTCAATGAACGCATCGGTGCAATGCAAAACGCGTTTGCCTTGTTCTAACAATGCTTCCGCTTCAGCCCGGGCTTCGCCGTGAATGACCGCAAAACGAACGAGTTGATCACCCGCCGCTTCTTTCGTCAACGCGAGCAATTGTTCCAACGCGGCTTGACGCGAACGCACGCGCCCGCTAGGCAACAACATTCCATCCTGAAGTGAAATCAACGGCTGGACGTTGAGCAACGTGGCGATGAATCCTTGCAGGTGGCTAATGCGTCCGCTCATTTGCGCGTACTTGGTGGTCGCCAACGTCAAGAAAATTCGAACGTGCGGACGTTTGCGATCCAAGGTTGCCACAATCTCTTCCACGGTTTTGCCGGCGCGCGCCATTTGCGAAGCATCCACGCACATATACCCAAGCGCCGCTGAGCCAGCCAGACTATCGTACGGCACCACGCGGATTTCTTTTTCCACTTCTTGCGCCGCCAGCAGCGCCGAGTTCATGGTACCGCTCAGTTTGCCGGTAACGTGCAGCGAGATGATGGTGTCATACCCCTGCTGGGCACAACGCCGATACGCTTGAGCAAACTGTCCGACCGAAGGCTGTGAGGTTTGTGGAACAATGCCCAAGGTATCCACTTTTTTGTAAAACGTGGTCTGATCAATCGTGACCCCTTCTTGAAAACTTTCGTTGCCGAATTGGATGTTAATGGGCACCACACCAATATCGTACTTGGTGAAATAACTCGCCGGCAAATCGCACGTTGAATCCGTTAGAACTTTGATCCTGTGCATTGCTCCCTCCTCCAAGAAATCGAATGGCTCGTTCAATCATCTATTCGCGCGGCTGGGCGCGCCGATACACTACCGTTCCAATCACGCCGGGTCCAAAATGCACCGCCAGCGACATTGTCATCTCGCCTACAAACGCCTCGACGACATTGAGCGATGCTTTGGCGCGGGTCACCAAGTCTTCCGCTTCGTTCTGCACTTGACTATGAATCACCGCCAGATTCACGGCAGCGTGTCCTGCCGCCTCGCGCGTCAACTCCATCAAACGATCCAACGCGGCGGCACGCGAACGCACGCGTTCATCCGCCGAAAGTTTCCCTTCGTGCAACAACACAATCGGTTTGATGTTCAAGAGCGAAGCCAACATGGCTTGAAGGTTACTGATGCGTCCGCTCATCGCCGCATACTTGAGTGTGGACAGGGTCAGTGCAATACGCACCCCACGGCGTGCCTCTTCCAAGCGCGCCAGAATCTCTTCCACACTTTTGCCCAATCGCGCCAATTGGGCGGCTTCCACGCACATAAAGCCCATCGCCGCCGAGCCAGCCAGCGTATCGAACGGGATCACTTTGATCTTGTCGGCAACCTGCAGCGCGGCGAGGCGTGCGGAATTGAGTGTGCCGCTGAGCGTACTGGCGACGTGAATCGAAAGAATCGTATCAAAGCCTTGACGCGCCCATTCCAAGTAGCGTTCCACAAATTGACCAACGGAGGGTTGCGAGGTTTTGGGCAACACGCCGTTCGCTTCAATCAGCCGATAAAACTCGGCGGCGTGGATCGTTTCGCCCTCCAAATAATCGCGGTCGCCAAAACGAATGTTGATGGGCACTACCCCAATGTCGTACGTCGCAAAGTAATCGTGTGGCAAATCACACGAGGAATCGGTAACAATTTTGATGTTGGGCATTCTGTCTTCTCCGATGTTAGACATCGCGCCGGGATAAATCATCGCGCAAAGCGATAAGGGTGCGATGGTACAACGATTTGATCGCGCCTTCACTGCGCCCCATAATCTTGGCAATATCGGCGTTGGATAATTCGTCCACAAATTTCAGAATCAATAACTCCTGTCGCTCCGCCGGCAAGCGCCGAATCGCCTCAAGCAAGGTTTGGGCTTGCTCGTTTTGTTCAGCGTGCTGATGGGGTCCGCCCTCTTTTTCCGGCACCCTTGCCAAATCATCCAAGCGTACATACTTGCGCCGGCTCCGGTCGCGATGCCAATTCGCCACCAAGTTATGGGCGATGCGATACAACCACGCGGCAAACGGAGCACCGCGCTGATGGTATTCTTCGATATGATTGAGAGCACGATAAAAGACCCGCGCAGTCAAATCCTCGGCTTCGTGGACATCGCTGGTGCGATAGTAAATGTAATTATAGATGCGATCAACGTATCGTTCGTACAATTCGCCAAACGCCGCCGGGTCGCGTTTAGCCCGTTCGATCAGTGCTTCTTCGCTTTCGGACAACCAAAACTCTCCGTGTGCGTTCGATGATTCAAACCCACAAACACGTGTTCGGTTACGGTAAACAAGAGGGAGCAGATCGCCGTGATCATGCTGCGCGTTCTGCTCCCCAACCTGCAATGGTGTGTGCATACGCGCCAGTCATCGCCTGTTCGCCTTGAGCAAACGCCAGGCAGTCCTCAGCCTCGCTTTCGCACCCTAGCCTGACCGATAAGAAGGCGCATTGCATTGAGCGGTTGGACTAGCTACATGGTCTATTTGACGGCACAGGGGCGAAATCTAGACTCAGCGGCGATGACTTGCGTCTGCTCAATCGGCGTAAAAGGCAATCCCTAATGTTCCGGGTCCGGTATGCACGCCCAGCACCGGTCCCACCTCGGACCGATAAAATTCCTGGCACGTGAAGGTGCGCCGAATCTCGGCTTCGAGGGCCGCCGCATCGTTGGGTGCCTGTGCGTGCAACACCGCCACGTGCACGGGCTTGCCGCCCGTACGGGCTTGCATGATTTCCAGCAAGCGTTGGATCGCTTTGGCACGCGAACGCGGCTTTTCCAACGGTTCAACCACCCCGTTCTTGATTTCAAGCATCGGCTTGAAATTCAGCAAAGTGCCCAGCATTGCGCTGGCACCGCCAATTCGTCCGCCGCGCTTGAGATATTCGAGCGTATCCAAAACAAAGATCACATTGAGTTTGGGAATGAGCGCATTGACGACATCTACGATCTGCTCTCTGGATTTGCCGGCGGCAGCCGCTTGCGCCGCGGCGATACACAACAATCCCAACGCCATTGAAATCCATGGCGTGTCCACAATCGTGATGGGCAACGCTTTTTTGAATTGCTGCTCCAACTCCGTTTTCGCCGCACACGCCGAAGCATAGGTCCCGCTCAACTTGCTCGACAAGTGGAGCGAGACGATTTCCTTACCCGATTCGAGGATCGGCTTGTAGGTTTGAATGAAATCGCCGGCGGAGGGCTGCGACGTGGTGGGATGCTCTTTGGCGTTGGGGAGCATCTGATAGAATTGTTCATTCGTCAGATCAATCTCTTCGCGATACTCGGTGGTACCAAAGATCACTTTGAGCGGCACCACCGTGAGATCGAGTTCTTGACGCAACGGTGGCGGCAGATTCACTGACGAATCGGTAACGATTTGGACAATCGGGTCCACACAAACTCCTTTCGTCTAAGATTAGGATGCTGGCTCGTGGACGGCTTGAATGGCAGACACACTCCACAGCATCCCGCCGAACGCCAACGCCATCAACGTCAGGCATAGTGCGCCAATAAACCATCCAATCGGTTGGGTCAGAATCGTAAGGTTGAACAGATGGTTACTGGCTGCATAAGCGAGACTTGTACCAAGCGCGATGGTGAGGGCATTCCATAATCCATGCACGAGGACACTGATCACAAACGCAATTCCGAGTTGACTCCACCTCCTTTCCACGCGCGCGGCATACCAACCCCGTCCCATGAGGACTCCGTTCACTATATGCATCGTGGTGGCGCCCACGCGCATCAACATTGCCAACGCCCAAACGATTTGGAGCGCGCTGGTGTTAAAGATATTTTCGATGAGGGCGAAACCCGCGCCTGCCCCAACGCCCCACAATATCGCGCGGGCAAGAGTGAGCCGGGCTGGATCGCCGAACGCGACAATCAATGTTTTGAATGCTTCTTCGATGACGGGAACAATCAAGGCAAAGTACACCAAGATGACGACGATGACCCAGGGATGAATCAGGATTTGGATCGCGCTGGCGAGGTTGGCTGGATCGCGTTCCAACAACGTGCGCGGATCCAATTGATCCAGAAGGGTGCGTACTTCCGGATCGAGCATCAGAACGATAGCGATGAGCAAGATGCACACGGTGCCAACGACAAGTTCGATTACCAAAACAATGGAGGTTACCCCCAGCGCACCCCAGCTCAGCGATGCAAACAGCGTGCGCCAGTCAGACGTTTTGCCCAAACGTCGCGCCGCGTAAGATAGAAAAATCAGCGGGATACAACTCGCGGCGATAAAATGCCATACTGGAAAGAGCCACGCCGCCAACGTTTGGAATGCGAGCGTGGCTGTTCCAATCGTCAAGGCAAGCACCAAGAGCGCTCCAAAAACGATGGACGGTGGAAAAACGGTGGCGGCTGGACGCGATGGTCTGCCGCGTATGATGTTGATGCCTTGCCACAAGGTTAGAACACCAAACCCGCCGCCTAGTAACGCTACCGTACCAAAGAAAACATTGTCAGAAATATTCTCGGCGCGCCGCGAAACGATTGGCGTAACAAGGTAGAACAAGCCGGCACATCCTCCACACGCCAAGAACCATACGGCGATCATCATCAATACTGCACCACGCCACATCAACGCTGAAGGCGCTTGGGGGGGCGATAAGGCGGCATCGGGCAAAGCATCTCGAGTCATCTGGGCATCGCCAATTGATAGACCTCGCGCCGGTCGCGGCCCGATTCACGTGCAATTCGTTTCACCGCTTCCGTTCGTGTTACACCTTGCGCCATCAACGCGCGCACAGCTTGAATCACCCGCGCCTCATTCCAATTTTGTTTTTCATCGTCCGTCGTCCGTCTTTCGTCCTCCGTCTTTCCCGCAATGACCAACGTAAACTCACCGCGTGGTGGATGATGCGCAAAATGCTCGCGCGCCGCATTCACATCGCCCCGGAAAAATTCTTCATGCAGTTTGGTCAACTCGCGCGCCACACAAATTGCACGGTTGCCCAACACGGCGGCAATGTCATCCAAACTAGCGCCGACCCGATGCGGGGCTTCGTAGGCGACGAGGGTGCGGGGTTCATTGGCAAGCGATTGTAAAAGTTTTCGACGCGCACGTTTCTGGCGTGGCAAGAAACCGACGTACACAAATTGATCGGTGGGCAAGCCGGATGCAACGAGCGCAGTAGTCAACGCGCTAACGCCGGGGATAGGCACCACGCGAATATCGCGTGCCAGCGCCGCGCGCACCAGTTCGTAGCCAGGATCCGACAAGCCGGGCATCCCGGCTTCGGAGATCACGGCGACATCACCATGTTCCAAGGCATCAAGAATGTGATTGAGTTTGGTGAGTTTGTTGTGCTCAAAGTAAGAAGTAACTGGCTTGGCAATTTCAAAGTGGGTGAGGAGATGGCGGGCGGTGCGCGTGTCTTCGGCGGCAATCAACGATACCTCGCGCAGGATGCGTAGGGCGCGTGCCGTAATGTCTTCGAGATTTCCAATTGGTGTGGCAACCAGATACAGTGTGCCCATCATTCGACACCTATTATAACGCCGAATGGGCAAAGCGTCCAACCGCTCCGCGTTTTGGTTGACTTTTATTGGATTGAGAGTATATTTGGTAACAAGCGGTAAAAATAATTTTTTGCTGCAGGTGTGGACAAGGAGGTTCACGCCGGCTTGCAACACCTTCGCGGTTACGCGGAGGCGGATTGATGATCAAGGAGGATCGAATGCCAATCCTGCGCGACCTTTTTCTCGCTTTATCCACCAACGCCATGATGCGAACTTTTGTAGTGAACTTTCCCCTCTCGCGTCGCGTGGCGCGCCGTTTTGTCGCCGGCGAAACGCTGGATGAGGCGATTGCCGTCGTCAAGCGACTCAACGCCCAAGGTCTGGGAGTGACCTTTGATCTGTTGGGCGAAAGTGTAACCCAGGAATCGGAAGCGCGTGCCGCCAAAGAGGGCTACGTGCGCGCGCTCGAGGCGATTGCGGCGAATCAAGTGCAATCCCAGGTCTCGGTCAAACTCACGCAGATGGGTTTGGATATTAGCGTAGATTTGTGTCTGGATCATATGCGCCAGATTTTGCGCCAAGCCAAAAAGGTCGGCACCCTGGTGACGATTGATATGGAAGATTCCAAGCACACGCAAGTTACGTTGAACGTGTTCAAGACCTTGCGCGAAGAGTTTGATAACGTTGGCATCGTAATTCAGAGTTATCTTTATCGCAGTGAACAAGATATGAAGGCGTTGTGTGCGATGGGAGCAAATGTGCGGTTGTGCAAAGGCGCGTACAAAGAACCCGCCACGGTGGCGTTTCCACGCAAAGCAGACGTGGATGCCAACTATATCAAACTGGCTAAAATTTTCTTCGAGGCGAACGATACCCCCAACGGCGCGTATCTCGATCTGGCGACGCACGATGAAAAGATCATTCGTTGGGCAAAAGAGTACACCACCGCGCACAACGTAGATCGCCGTCGTTTTGAATTTCAAATGCTTTACGGCATCCGGTCCGATCTGCAACGCCAACTGGTAGCCGAAGGGTACACAATGCGCGTCTATGTTCCCTATGGCACGCATTGGTATCCGTACTTTATGCGCCGCTTGGCAGAACGCCCGGCAAATGTGATTTTCCTAGTCAGCCATCTCTTTAGATAATTTTATGAAAGCAGAAACTATCTCCATCGGCACGGAATTGTTGCTGGGACAAATCATAGACACGAACGCCGTCTGGATCGCCGAAAAACTTCCCGAGGTCGGCGTGGATTTGTATTTTCGCACAACGGTGGGCGATAACGTGGGACGCATTGTGGACGCCATTCAACACGCCCTCACCCGCGCCGATGTCATCATCACAACCGGCGGCTTAGGTCCCACGGTGGACGATATGACACGCGAAGCAGTCGCCAAAGCGACGAATCGCGATCTGGTGTTGGATGAAAACTTGCTCGCGCAGATTCAGCGTCTCTTTGAAAAATGGGGGCGCCCCATGAGCGAGAATAATGTGCGGCAAGCGTACATTCCGCGCGGCGCAACCCCCATCGAAAATCCGGTTGGCACCGCGCCGGTCTTTATCGTCGAATACGAAGGCAAGTATATCGTCTCGTTGCCGGGCGTCCCCCGCGAGATGAAGTATTTGATGGAGACACGCATCCTGCCTTGGTTGCGCGAGAAAACCGGCGGCGAGTGGATCATCCTTAGCAAAACCCTGCGCACCTGTGCCATCGGCGAAAGTCAGGTGGACGCGCTCATCGCCGATCTCGAAGAATCGAGTAATCCAACGGTGGGCTTGCTGGCGCATCCCGGTCAAACCGATGTACGCATCACCGCCAAAGCCCATACGCGCGCCGAAGCCGAAGCGTGGATCAAAGAGATGGAAGCCAAGGTGCGCGAACGCTTGGGTGATGCGATTTACGGCGAAGGATCGGAAACGGTGGAAGAAGTGGTGGCGCGTATGCTGGCGGCACGCAATTGGCGTATCGCAATCGCCGAAACAAATACCGCCGGCAAAATCGCCGAGCGTTTGCGCGCGCGCCCCGAAGGTACGCGCATTCTCACGTCCGCGATGTTGCTTGATAACGTCACTGAAATTTCGGACCAGAACGCGGCGACGATGGCGGAACAATTCCGCAACGTAACCAAGGCGGATATAGCGTTGGTGGTTTTAGGCACGACGAATTCAGGACAAGATTTGTACGGCGAAGATACCGGCAAAAGCGCGATTGCCGTGGCAACCACCATCCACACCATCACACGACCCTATAGCATTGGCGGTATCAGCGAGCAAGCCCAAATCTGGATCATTATTCGCGCCCTCGATCTGGTACGACGTACGTTGCTGAAAGAATAGGCAAGGCACAAGCCGGCAGCAGAAATAAACCTGCGCCGTTCGTCTTGCACCATCAAGTTATTCATTCATCTTAGGGTATTTCAAAAAATGTCCTGATTTTTCGTAGGGCAAATTTGGAAATTTGCCCTACGATCTCTGCTTATTCTTAGAATCCATCGGAAACTTGCGTTACGTTTTTCAAGAGTTGTTCATTCGCCGTTGGCGCCCCAGCAGAGAGATGAAAATAAGCGCGTGAGTTCGTAGTACGGCGCTTGATCACCCGCGCGACTACAGCCTATTTTTAGAGGCGTTGCTCATTCGCCGTTGGCGCCCCAAAAGTCGAATGAAAATGGACTACGCGTAGGACAAATTTCAAATTTGTCCCACATTTTCAAGGGAGACACCATGAACGAACACCCTGCCTTTGTTTGGATTGATGGCAAACTTGTACCCTGGGATCAAGCCACCATTCACATTACTCAACTAGGTACTGCCAGTGTCTCATCGGTGTTTGAAGGGATTCGCGCGTATTGGAACGCAACGTTGCGCAAACTGTTTGTCTTTCGCTTGGAGGCACACCTGGAACGTTTAGCACAATCCATGCGCTTGATGCGGATGACGCAAACTATTCCGAACGCGGTCATTCAGCAAGGTCTCTTGGATCTCTTGCACGCCAACCAACACGACAGCGATGCGTACGTTCGTCCGTTCGCGTTTGTAGATTCGCCCACCTTCAGCGGGAGTGGCGAAAATGTGGCACGCATTGTGCAAAGTTCGCAAGCGTGGGAATCGCGGCTCAAGAGTGGCAAAGTGGCGCATGCGTGCGTCTCCTCTTGGTCGCGCATCACCGATAACGTAATGCCACCGCGTATCAAAGCTTCATCCAACTATCTCAACTCGCGGTTCGCGTCGGAAGAAGCCAAACGCAACGGGTACGACGCGGCAATTATTCTGCAACCGAACGGCAAGGTCGCCGAAGCGCCGGGCGCGTGCTTGATGATCGTGCGCGAGGGCAAAATCATTACGCCGCCGGTCACCAGTGGCATCTTGGAAAGCATCACGCGCGAAACGGTGATCCAACTTTGCCGTGAGGTACTCCAGATTCCCGTGATCGAACGCGAGATTGATCGCACCGAATTGTACGTCGCCCGCGAAGCGTTCTTGTGTGGCACCGGCGCAGAAATCACTCCGCTCGCTTCGATTGACCGCTTTACGTTGGGCGATGGGAACATCGGACCGATCACCCAACACATCGAAACCTTGTATCACGACCTTGTGCGCGGCATTGACACACGCTATCCTGAATGGCGAACGGAAGTCAAGTGATCATCGGAATTATCCTGGGCTTTGCCAGCGCGTTCATCTGGGCAACCACGAGTCTCGCCATCCAAGCACAATCAGATCGCATTGACACGTCAGCGTTCAACGCATTCCGAATGTTCGTGGCAATGTTGTTTGTGCTTGCCCTCCTGCCCTTCTTTGGTGGCGTCCAAGCCATCGCCCAAATGCCATTGAACGCGACGTTGATGCTGGCAATCTCATCGGTCATTGGCATTGCCATAGGCGACACGTTATACTTTTGGAGTATGACCCAGATTGGCACGGCGCGCGCCCTGCCGATTTCTGGGACGTATCCGCTGTTCACGTGGGCGCTCGCAGTGCCCCTTCTCAATGAACCGATCACGCTCGAAGCCATCCTGGGCACGTTTTTGGTGATCGGTGGGGTGTACCTGCTTGCGCCGCAAACCGAGAAAACGATTCGGACGGATGCGCGCACTGAACGTTGGGGGATGTTCGCCGTCGTTGCCGCCGCGCTCTCGTGGGCGATTGCCACAACGATGTTGAAAATCGGTTTGAACGAGTCGCCCCACGTGATCGTGGTCAATGCGATTCGTCTGCCGGTCGCGGCGGCCGCATCCGCCCTCATCGCGTATCGGCAAAAAGGATGGGCGGCATGGCACGGATACAATCGCAAGAATGTGCCCGCGCTCGTCGGCTTGGCGATCTATAGCACCGGCATCGGAATGATTGTGTGGACATTGACGGTGGATTTTGCCGGCGCGGCGCGTGCTTCGCTCATCAACACCGCCGCGCCGATCATTGGTGTACCGCTGGCGGCAATTTTTCTCAAAGAGAATGTAACGCCCAAGATTGTGGTGGGGACGTTATTATCGGTTGTGGGGATTTGGTTTATTTTGTAGGGGCGAGTCTGAGACTCGCCCCTACCTCATTTATCGCGACCAGATTGGATGATCGCCGCCGGTCTGGGTCAGTTGCGTTATATTCCCGCCGCTGACATCCATCATATAAATATTCGTCGCGCCGCCGCGCGTGGACGCAAACGCAATCCAACGACCATCGGGCGACCACGTCGGCGAGAAATCCGACGCCGTATTGTCACTGACTCGGCGTAAGCCGGTCCCATCCGCATTTACGATATAGATCTGCGATTTGCCATCGCGCGTCGAAGTGAACGCGATTTGCTTGCCGTCCGGACTCCACGCCGGCGAGCCATCATCCGCCTCGTGGTTCGATACATTCTTCGCCAGCGTTCCATCCGAGTACATTGTGTACACGTCGTTCTTGCCGGTGGTGTTGAATCCGACGGCAAAGATACCTTGCTTGGACCACGCCAGCCCGCCGCGATACTGTTCACCGGCAACTTGCTTGATCATACATTCGAACTTGTCTGCCGTGCATTTGGTGCCATCGGCGTTAATCACGATGATAGACCACGCTTGACGATCTCCGCCCAAGCGCACAAACGCGATACGCTGGCCATCCGGCGACCACGTGGGGCTAGACAAGCCACCGCTCGCATCGGACGAGTACAGATCAACCGTGCTATTGCCCGACAACACTTTGAGAATGTTCGATGCGCCGAGTGTGCCGGCAAAGATGTACGCAAACTTGGAGCCATCGGGGGACCATTCGCCAATGTGGGCGTTCGTGTTGACCTGAATGTCCATCACTGGACCCGTCACGACGAATGGCGTAATCTGTTTGCTCTCGACGTTCAACACGGACAAGCGATCAATGCCTTGATCGTTCCAGTGAAATGCGATGCTCCCCTTGGGCAGAGGCGGCTTGGTGGGTGTTGCCGTGACGGCTGGTCGAGGCGTGGCAACGACAGCGGCTTTGGTCGGCGCAGCGGCGGTCGGCGTAGGCGGCGTCGTTGAAACCAGTTTATTGTCTTGTGCTTTGTACCTGCGCATAACTGCCAGCGTGGGATTCGTCATCGCGTCTCTGGGTCCCTGGGTCAAAAACTCAATGACGATTTCGTTGCCTTGAATGGCAAGCGATTTCAATTTGATGCGGTCGCCTAAAAATTCCGGTGCCAGAGGGTTGGGTGTTCCCTTGTTGTTGAGGACGCCGTAGAGATAGTAGAACACGCCCGATCCACCGGTATTGGCGGTGAGAATCACGGCGGCATCTTGCGCCCCATCGCCATTCAAATCACCCACTGCGCTCACATCGCTCATTTGCACAGTAACCGATGCGGATGATTTGGGAATGGGTTCTTTGTACGTGCCGTTGGTCAACTTGGCTTTGCCTGCCGCCGGACCCTCGATGACGTACTCGGCGTTCTTGAGCGCGTCCATCGAAAGTGGAGGCACGGGGGTGGCGGTGGGGGTGGGCGGAACTTGGGTGGGTACCGCCGTGGGCGATGGTTGAGGTGTGGGTGATGGCACCGGTGTGGGGGTAGGAGGGGCGGCACATGCTACAACGACTAGTACCAGCGCCATCACGGCGAGCAGAACCAGCACTTGTCTCACGTACATTCTCCTTTCTTTGCAAAAGCAAACCGCAGAGTATCGTCTGGATCATGCACAACCCTGTGCCCGATGGTCCGCGCCTCTGCGGTCATTTGAATCACTGGTAATAACTATAGCACAAAAATCAAATTGAACAAAATTACTCTTTATCTAAATCCTCCCAATCTTCTTCGGTCCAATCCGCAAAATCGTCTTCGGCAAATTCACGAGGCGCGGGTGCGGGACTCGTCTTGGGGGCATCGGGCGTGATCAACACCGCGCGCCCTTTGGTCGGTCCTTCATCGGGTCCCACGTAACCCTTTTCTGCCAACAACTCGATTAAACGCGCCGCACGCGCATAGCCCACTTTTAATTTGCGTTGCAACAAGGATACCGAAGCACGTTTGCTTTGCTGTACCACTTGAATCGCTGCGGGCAACAAGTCATCTTCCAACGCAGCTTGTTGGGATACGCTATTCTCAAAAAACGCCGCTTGGATGTAATGGCTTTCGGATCGAGGTTCTTTGCCGGTCGGGTCGGGCACTGGCGGCGGGGCAGCTTCTTTCCAGTACGCCACCAATCTTTCCAATTCCCGATCGGAAACAAAACATCCTTGCAAGCGTACCAACTTGGATGAATCACTCGCCATATACAACATATCGCCGCGCCCGAGTAATTTCTCCGCGCCGGGCGTATCCAACACCACCCGCGAATCTACTTGGCTGGTTACCGCAAACGAAATCCGCGACGGAAAGTTGGCTTTGATAAGGCCCGTGACCACATCCACCGAGGGGCGTTGCGTGGCGAGAATCAGATGAATCCCGGTCGCGCGTGCCATCTGCGCCAAACGCGTGATCGCCTTTTCCACTTCGTCCGGCGAGATCATCATCAAGTCCGCCAACTCGTCCACAATGACGATAAGAAAGGGCAAGCGCTCTACCTCCGCTTTGCCTTCAATCATATGATTGTAAATGTCAATATTGCGCGCTCCCTGTTGGGCAAACACCTTAAAGCGGCGATCCATTTCGCTCACCACTTGTTGCAACACGGCAACGGCTTGATCCATTTCGACCACAACCGGCTCGCGCAGATGCGGAATGCCATTAAAGTTGACCAACTCGACCCGTTTGGGATCAATCATCACAAACTGCACTTCGCTGGGGGTGGTGGTACAGAGTAAACACGCGATAATCGCATTCACCGCAACCGATTTCCCGGAGCCGGTTGCGCCCGCGATGAGCAAGTGCGGCATTTTGGCAAGATCATCCACCATCGGTTGTCCCGCTACGTCTTGCCCCAATGCAATTGCCAACTTGGATTTGGCTTTGAGTTTGGTAAACTCTTCGGATTCCATCACGCCGCGCAGACTCACCAGCGCAATCTGTGAGTTGGGGACTTCGATGCCCACCATACTCTTGCCGGGAATGGGGGCTTCGATGCGAATGGGCGCGGCGGCAAGCGCGAGTTCCAAATCGTGTTGCAACGCACTGATGCGGCTCACCTTGACTTTGACGCGATGCACGCGCCCATCGGGACCCTTTTGTTCCACAAAGCCCGGCTCCACCCCAAACTGGGTGATCGTAGGACCTTGGTTGACCTCCAACACTTTGGCGGGCACGCCAAAATGCGCCAACGTTTCTTCGATCTTGTGGACCCGCTCGCGGATTTCTTTTTGATTGATCTCCGATTCCGCGCTTTCTTCCAACATCGTTTGCCAATCCGGCAATCGCCATTCTCGCTGAATCACCGGCGTCGCCACAGGACGACTTGCGCCGCCAATGATGCGCGCGGAAACCGGACCCTGCGGCAAGGGTGGAAACTCCGGCTCCTCCTCTTCTTCGATGAGGCGCGGCACGGGCGACGGTTCTGGGCGCGCCGGTTTTTCAACGCTCGGTTTAGGCGATGCCTTGGGTGCACTAGTCCGTGGCACATTGATCAGCGGCATTGGCGGCGGTTCGATGGGCGCGCGCGCGGGATGACGGAATTGTTCGAGTTCTTGAGGCAAGTGGCGAATGAGGCGTGCGAGATAAACGAGGCGGCGGCCGAGTTCGGGCAAGGAGATATTAAAGAGCAAAATCAAGGCGATGCCGGTCAAGGCAATGAGCGCGAGGAATGCACCAATCTCGCCAAATGCATTGATGACGAGCGAGGCGATCATAAAACCCAGATAGCCGCCGCCTTGAAACGCATCCGGGGGGCGCAACAAATCGTCGAACCGGGCGATGGTGTGCAACACGCCCAGCAGAATCACGTACAGCAACCCAATCGCCAGCGGACGTTCCCAGCCAATCGTCCATGTTTGGTCGAGGGCGTCGAGGATGAGCCAGATGCCCAAGCCCAGCAACAAGAGCGGCGCAAAGTACACCCCCCAACCGAGGAGGGCTTGAAGCAGTTGCGTCCACGCACTCAGCAGAAACCCTCCGCTAAGATTGAGCGCGCCCAAAGCGGTCAGCACCGCGAGAATGATGACCAGAATCGCAATAATTTCTTCGATGCGATCTGGGTCGAGGCGGAATGCTGGCTTGGCGGGCTTGGGCGGTTCTTTTTCTTTCGATTTGGTGGTCGCGCGCGGTTTACGAGTAGCCATAGGATTGGAACATTTGTATTATAAATCGTAAAGCGGAAAAAGTAAAACGGAAAGCGCACTTTATAATTCGCTACGCGCTATTCGCCGATACAGTTCCAAATGTTGTTGCGCAATCTGGTCCCACGTGAAATGTTGTGCCAACGCGCGCGCGCCCGCACCGATTTTTGCGCGCAGTTCCGGCGATGCGATGGCGCGTTGAATTGTGTCCGCGAGCGCGCGCGGATCATCCGGCGGCACGAGTAGACAGTTTTCTCCATCACGTAACAGCGGCAACTGCCAACTGCGAACCGCCAACTGCCGACTGCCAACTGTCGTTACAATCGCGCAACCGTGCGCCAGCGCCGCCATCAACGTCCCCCGCCGATACGATGCGCCGTCGCGGTACGGCAACACGCACACATCGGACGCATAAAAATTCGCAGTGACGATCTCCGGTGGGGTGTAATCGGTCCACAGCACGCGGTCGGTCAGGTGGAGATTGGAGATTAGCGATTCGATTTTGGAAAGGTAGATGGCATTGGTGGGGTCGCTTGCGCCGACCTTGCCGCCAATCATCAGAAGTTTGGCGTTGGGAATGAGCGCGAGTGCGCGGATGAGTGTCTCGCCACCTTTGCTTTCGTTGAGAAAGCCAAAATAGCACAACAACGTTTCATTGTCGCGTACACCCAGTTGCGCGCGCCACGTGTCTCTTTGGTAATTCGGGGGCTGGGTGATTGGGATATTCGAGCCGATAGGGATTAAAGTTAAAAGTTTCAGGTTACAGTTTTCAAGTTTTAGATAGTCTTCGTCGTTGGTGGCGATGACGGCATCGCTAGAGCGCGCGAGTTCGTGCGTGACCCACTTGCGGATGCGCCCGGCTTTGGGAAAGAGGTACGGCACGCGCAAATCGTGAAATGTCGTTACGAATTTTGTTGTGTGCGATTTGAGCCGACGCGGCGCCAAATTGATGGCGGGGTGCATCGCGAACGCGCCGGTTTGATATTGAATGTGCGCGATGTGCGGCGCAAACTCGTGCAGGACCCGCGCGAGGACGCGATGACTCGACCAGTCCCAGCGTTCGATGAGAGGAAGAACCGTGAGGCGTGAGGTGTGCGGCGTGGCGGCTTTGGCACTCGTCAGGACGCCCACGTCGGCGCCGCGCGCGGCGAGTCCTTTGGCGATCTCATTCGTGCAATCGCCCACGCCGCCTTGCATTGGCGGAAATTCGCCGGTGATAAAGAGGATGCGCATGATTATTGGTCAACCTTCTAATCGAGATTGCAAAACTTGCCAATACGCCTTCACCCGCTGTACCCGCAATGCGCGCTTGTGCCCCACCAACCATTTTGCCGATTCCTCGATGATTTGGTACGCAAACATTGCGAGCAAGAACGCGCGCAACATTTCTGCGACGAACGCACCGCGCGTCTTGCGGAAAAAGCGCACCTTGCTCGAATGAAAATAAATGTCGCGCTGGGCAACCACTTGCTCCGATGATTTACCTTCATAGTGAATCACGCGTGCGGTCGGCAAATAAACGATGCGCCAGCCGGCTTGCTTGGCGCGATAGCACCAATCGAGTTCTTCCGAGTACATAAAGAACCCTTCGTCGAGTCCGCCGATCTGTTCGTACACCGCGCGCCGAACGAACATTGCCGCGCCGGTAATCCAGTCCACCTCTTGCGTCGCGTCGTCGGGCGTATCAAGCATATAGTAACGCACAAGTGCCCGATTGCGTGGGAACCATTGCTGGAGTTTGGTGGATTCGAGGAAGGCGGTTGCCAGCGTGGGAAAACGACGGCGCGAGGATTGAGGCGTACCATCGCCATAGAACAGTTGGGGCCCAAGGATGCCAACGTGGGGATGCGCTTCCGCGTAATCGTACAGCGTTTGCAGTGCGCCGGGATGCAGTTCCGTATCGGGGTTGAGCAGAAAAAGATAACGCCCCTGCGCTATCGCAAGGGCTTGATTGTTCGCACGCGTAAAGCCAACGTTCTCGGTGTTCGCAATGACGCGCACGCTTGGAAATTCGGCGCGGAGCATTTCAACTGTCCCATCAGACGAGGCATTGTCCACGACGATAGTTTCAAGTTGGATGGTTTCCGGTTTCACGTTATCCGAATCTGTAACCTGAAACTTGGACCTGGAAACCGACGTGAGGCACTTGCGAAGCAGATCGCGCACATTCCAACTGATGATGATAATCGAAATGTCCATCGGTTTATAGCGAACGTTCAATAACATAGTCGGCGAGGTTGATCATTGTGCGACGATAAACATTATCCGGAAAGATCGCGAGCGCGTCTTGGGCTTTTTGCGCGAACTGGCGTGCTTCGGCTTTGGCATCCGCAATCGCCGGGGATGTGCGAATGGCTTGAATCAACGCGTCAATGTTGGTCTTGATCAACTCGGCGGTGGATGCCACTTGGCGATCGCGTTCGAGATAATAGAACAAGGGCAAGGTGTAGATGCCTTGTCGCAAATCACTGCCCACCGGCTTGCCCAGATTGGATTGATCTGCCGTGAAATCGAGAATATCGTCCACAATTTGGAATGCCATTCCCAGATTGAGTCCGTAGGTGCGCATGGCGACAATTTCCTCTTCGGTGGCGTGGCTCAAGATGGCACCACCTTCCGTGGCGGCGGCAAAGAGCGAGGCGGTCTTGCTTTCAATGTGACGATAATACTCGAGGCGATTGGGGGGCCAATGGGAGCCGGCAAAATCCTGGCGAATCTCCCCTTCGCAAATGACCATCAGGGTGCGCGCAAAGATTTTCATCACGCGCAAATCGTCAATACTCGCCGCAATATCCGCTGCGCGTGCCAGCAAAAAATCGCCTGCCAGGACAGTCGCAGTCCCACTCCAACGTGAATTGATGGTAGGACTGCCGCGCCGCACCGGCGATTTATCAATCAAATCGTCGTGAATCAAGGTGGCTGCGTGCGTCAGTTCAGTTGCGACAGCCAACGTGATCACTTTATCGGGATCGGCAGGATGAAATTTGCTGGCAAGAATCGCCAACGCGGGACGAAAACGTTTGCCGCCACTGCCAATCAATAGCTCAAAGACATCCATCAACGGCGCGAATTCAATGCGCACCGCTTCGCGCAAACGCGCCTCCACCAACTGCAATTCGGTTTGAATGGGCGCGAAAATAGAATTCGTACTCAACAGTCCTCACTTATTTCCAGACCGAACAGTCGAGCACTGTTCTGCGTCGTAGGGTTGGCGATGCTTGATTGATCGCTCTGTTTTAGTTCCGCTATTTTTTGACCGATGCGGGCAACATTCGCCGGCTCGTTGCGCTGACCGCGCGCCGGCGACAAGTACGGTGCATCGGTTTCCAAGGTCATTCGATCCAAGGGCAGGGCGGCGGCGATGGTTTGCAACGCGGTCGCGTTTTTGAAGGTTACATTGCCCGCAAACGAAATGTAGAAACCCAGTTCGATGGCTTGGCGCGCCATCGCCAAATCGCCGGCAAAACAATGCAGAATGCCCCCTGGCTTGCCCTTGCCACGCTGCAGGATTTCCATCAATGTAGCATCGGCATTACGATTATGAATGACAACGGGTTTGCCTAGGTCTGCCGCCAGATCGAGTTGGGCGATAAACGTTTTTTCTTGCACTGCGCGCGGTGGATTGTTCGACCAATAGAAATCTAAACCGATTTCACCAATCCCCACTACTTTACGATGCCCAGCAAGGTCGCGGATTGCCGCATAGGTTTCGGCGTTCCACGTGTCTGCGTGTTGCGGATGAATCCCCACCACCGCATAAACCATGGGGTATCGCTCCGCCAACGTGATGCTGACCCGGCTGGACGCCACATCGGTGCCTGCGGTGATGATGGCTTGAACCCCCGCTGCCTCGGCGCGCGCCATCACATCATCGAGATCGCCGGCAAATTGTTCATCGTCGAGATGACAGTGTACATCAATCCACATCAGTTTTCCGTGAGCCAGGCGATACAAATCGTCCCGGGTCCCACATGCGCGCCAGAGACCACCCCGGTTTCGGTCACCGTGATGTGCTCTTCGGGGATATGCTCCATCAACAAGAGTTTCAACCGACGCGCCAAGACATCGGCATAGCAATGAACAATGGCGACTTCGCGGCTCAAGCCCTTTTCTACCGCAATGTCCACCAAGCGTTCCAACGCGCTGTGTTGCGTGCGCGCCGCACCAATCGGCACTACCTCGCCGCGCGTGAGCGAGAGGAGCGGCTTGACATTGAGCATGGAACCGATTTTGCTGGCGGACTTGCCCAAGCGGCCGCTGCGTTGCGCGTATTCCAAGGTATCCAGCATTGCAACAATCTGAGCGCGTTCGCGGGCGGCTTCAACGGCTGAGGTGATTTCGGCGAGCGGGTGTCCCTGAGCCGCCAGGCGTGCGGCGAGAATCACCTGCCAGCCCTGCGCCATGGAGAGTTGGTGGGAATCAATGACGGCGATCTGGACCGGCAGTTCTTGCATCACATTTTGTGCCGCCAAGCGCGCGGTGTTCCATGTGCCGCTCAACTTGCTCGACACATGAATGGAGACGATTTGCTGCGTGGTCTGCGCAAGTTTGCGAAACACTTCCTCAAAGGCTCCCATCGAAGGCGTGGACGTTGTCGGGGGTTGAGGACTCGCGTACAGCAACCGATAAAACTCCGCCATCGTCAAATCCATCTTGTCGCGATAACTCTTGGCGCCAAAGTGAAGCACGCACGGGACGATGGTAATATCCAACCCCTTCATGAGTGCCAGAGGAATATCCGCCAAACTATCGGTAACAATTCTGACCAAAGCCATTTTACTTTAATCCAGCAAGTTTCAAACCCGCATCGAGAATATCGCGCCGTTTGCTCTCATGCGTCGTTTCCACATAAAAACGCATAATCGGTTCCGTCCCCGAGAAACGAATGCACAACCATCCCCCGTCCTCCAGCAAGTATTTGAATCCGTCTAACGTGTTCACCCCGGTTACTTTGAACCCGGCAATCTCGCTGGGCTTGGCGGCTTGCAGACACGCCATAATGTCACCCCGGCGCTCCGCCGGAAACTTGGTATCAATGCGTTCATAGTAGTGGGGTCCCACGAGTTCAAAAAGGTGATCCAGGAGTTGCGACGGGGTCTTGCCGGTCTGCACGACGAAATCGAGCAAGTACAAGCCCGCCACAATCCCATCGCGTTCTGGAATGTGCCCGCGAAAGGCATAGCCGCCGGATTCTTCGCCCCCGATGAGCGCGTTGGTTTCCAAAATCTTGGGCGCCACGTATTTGAATCCCACGCCCGTTTCGTACACCGGCACGTTGAACAACTTGCCCAACTTGTCTAGCATCGCAGTGGTGTTCAAGGTTTTGACAATGCCGCCCCGCAGTCCGCGCACCTCGAGCAAATAGAGAGCCAGCAGCGCGTACATTTGTAATTGATTGATGAACACGCCTTGCTCGGTCGAACCGCCAATGCGATCGGCATCGCCATCGGTGGCAATGCCAATGTGCGCCTGCTCGCGCTTGACCAGTTCCATCAAGCCATTCACGTTCGGTGGGATCGGTTCCGGGTTGTTCATCTCCGGAAATGCCGGATTGCGATGATCGTGAATTTCGACGACGCGCGTGGTCCCGCCGGCAAGTAAACTCTTGAACCACCCCATCCCGGCGCCCCACATCGAATCTACGGCGACGGTCAAGCCGGCTTGGCGTAACGGTTTGAGGTCAACCAGTTTATCGAGTTGTTTCAAAAAGGCGGGCTTGGGATCAAAGAGTTCGACCAGACCCCTGGCTTGCGCCTCGGCAAACGGTATACGTTTGATTTGATCCGGCGGCGGAATCAACGCTTCGATCTGTTTCAATCCTTCGGGGGCAATCGCGCCGGCGTAATCGGCACGCACCTTAAAGCCGCCCCAGATCGGCGGGTTGTGCGATGAAGTGAGATTGACCGCGCCGTGCGCTTTTTTATCGAGAATCGCAAATGAAATCACCGGCGTGGGCGTGGGGCGATCCACCAAGTACACTTTGATGTTGTGCGCGGCGATCACTTCGGCGACCGCTTGGGCAAAAAGTTCGGCTTCAAAACGGGTGTCATAACCAACAACCAAGCCGCGTGCCGTTTGATTCGTGGCGATGAGATACTGCGCCATCCCTTGCGCGCAACGCCGGACATTTTCAAACGTGTAATCTTCGGCGATAATACCGCGCCAACCATCGGTACCAAAAACAATCTTTGTCAGCATTTTCTCCTCGAATGAATGAACCCCATCAATGAGCCAATTGCCCAATGTGCCAATGAGCCAAACCATTTGTCATTTGGTTCATTGGCTCATTGATCACGTAATCGTTTCTTGGATCACTGCCGCAATGGCGTTTGCTTCACGCTCGATGCTGGCTGCGTCCGTTCCTTCGATCATCACACGGGCGAGATTCTCCGTCCCAGAATAGCGAAGCAAGATGCGGGCACGCTCCCCCAGCACCGCACGCGATTTTTCGATCTGCGCCTGAATCATTGGAAATTGCTCAAACGGCGGTTTACGTGGCACGCGCACATTGACCAACACCTGCGGATAGCGCGTCATACACGTCGCCAATTCTGCCAACGATTGTGGGGAACGTGCGCTCACCTCTGCTAAACGCACCGCCGTGTAAATGCCATCGCCGGTCGTGTGTCCGCCATCAAACAAGACGATATGGCCCGATTGTTCGCCGCCGATCACCGCGTCGAGTGCGCGCATTCGTTCGGTAACCCAGCGATCACCGACCGCCGTGCGTTCCATCTTTACGCCGATGGCGTCGAGCGATTTTTCCAACCCGATGTTCGCCATCACGGTGGACACAACGACACTGCCGTTGAGTTTGCCGCGCGCTTGCAAATCCCGCGCGAGAATCGCCAGCACAAAATCGCCGTCCACGTAGTTGCCCCGCGCATCCACAAACACCGCCCGGTCGCCATCTCCATCAAATTGGACGCCCCAATCGGCGTGTTCACGCAAAACAACGTCGCGCAATAACTTGGGTTCGAGGGCGTCGTAACCATGATTGATGTTGATGCCATCGGGTTGAACATTCAAAGCGATAATCTCTGCGCCCAGTTCGCGCAGGACACGCGGCGCCAGATCGAAAGTTGCGCCATTGTTGCAATCAAGGACGATCCGCTTGCCGCGTAGAATCGGTTGATGCCCAACCGTGTTCAGCAGAAAATCGAGATAAGCATTGACTTGGGCGACGTTATCGCGGCGTTGCCCAATCGAACCGATGGCGTGATGCGCTTGGTCGTCACGTCGCGCGCACGCCACGCGTTCAATTTCGATTTCCGCCTCGTCCGGAATTTTGAATCCATCGCTGCCAAACACTTTGATGCCATTGTAATCGAAGGGATTATGCGACGCCGAAATCGAAATCCCGCATCGAGCGCCCAGCGTGCGCGTGAGATACGCGATGCCGGGGGTAGGGATGATTCCCAGATGCAACGTATCGAATCCTTGCGCCATCAAGCCAGCCGCAAGCGCGTTTTCGATCATCGTCCCGCTCTGCCGCGTATCCCGTCCGATCAAGGCGAGCGGATGTTTGCGATCGTGCCCCAGCACCGCACCAATCGCACAACCGATGTGCGTGACAAACTCGGGCGTTAAAGGAAATTGATTCGCAATGCCGCGAATGCCGTCCGTGCCAAAGAGTTTGATCGAATCAGACATTCAAATATTTCTTAACCGTGTTACAGAATTCTTGTGCCAACGTAATTGCGTCTTGGGCATCACGTGCATCATACGCTTCTGCCGGAATCCCATCGGGCAAGCCATTGGGATAACGCGTTGGGATGTAAAAACGATCCAACCGCCGGGCTTGCTGGACGAGCGCAGCAAATTCCTTTCTTGATTTTGCCGCCCGTCCACACAGGGTTGCAACCGAATGTCCTAGGACGAGGCGTTCACCCTGCCCATACAAAAATGCCTTGAGTGCTTTTTCGGCCGCTTGCTGTGCAATAAAGCAGGCATACGCGTACAACGCGTTATCCGCGTTTGTCTGTGCGGCGCGTAGATCGTACTCGGCTTGGGCGAACCACTTGGCGGCTTCGCCTCTTGGGTCTTTCATAAATGATGATCCCTTCCGCTAACACGCGCTCGATCAATGAATTTTCGCGCGCTTGCATCTCGGCAAATTCCTGCGGGGTGTACACCAGTGCATCCAGCGCGAAATCCCCGTGAATTAAATCGTACACCTGCCCTAACCGATCCAGAAAACGGGCGTTGGTATTCTTGATGACCACCAAATCAATGTCGCTATACGGATCCGCCTCCCCGCGCGCAGCGGAACCAAACAGAATCACGCGCTCAGGGTCGTACGGTTTGAGCGCACGAACAATTTGATGGATGCGCGAGCGGATACGAGACTTCATCTACAAATGATACTGTTTCTTGAGTGTCGCCAGATCGGCTTCCACCATCTTTTGAATCATCTCTTCAAAGGTGATGGAGGGTTGCCAGCCCAACTTTTGTTTTGCTTTGCTAGCATCGCCAATCAACAAATCCACATCGGCGGGGCGCAAGAGCGCTTCGTCCACGTACACATAGCGTTGCCAATCCAAGTCCACACACGCAAACGCCACTTCGCACAAACGTCGAATCGAATGGGTGCGCCCCGTGGCAATGACGTAATCTTCCGGCTGGTGTTGTTGAAGCATCAGGTGCATCATCCGCACATAATCGGGCGCCCAGCCCCAATCGCGTTGCGAATCCAGATTGCCCAGCGGCAGTTTCTCGGCGAGACCCAGCGCGATTTTGGCGGCGTGGTAGGTTACCTTGTGGGTTACAAATTCCAAGCCGCGCCGTGGCGATTCGTGGTTGAACAGAATGCCCGAGACGGCGAACAAATCGTACGATTCACGATAGTTGACCGTGATCCAATGCCCATACACCTTGGCGACGCCGTACGGGCTGCGCGGATGAAACGGTGTCGTCTCGCGTTGGGGAATCTCCACCACCTTGCCAAACATTTCCGAGGACGATGCTTGATAGAAACGAATTTCCGGATCAACAATCCGAATCGCTTCCAGCATCCGGGTCACCCCGAGCGCGGTAAACTCCCCGGTGAGGACCGGTTGCTTGAACGAGGTGGGAATGAAGGATTGGGCGGCCAGGTTGTACACTTCGGTGGGACGATGCTCACGAATAATGTCAATGAGCGATACTTGATCCAGCAGATCGCCTTGCACAATGGTGATCTTGTCTTGAATGTTCGCAATACGTTCAAAATTGAGGGTTGACGTGCGGCGTACCATGCCGACCACTTGATAGCCCTGCTCCAGCAAGTATTCAGCGAGATAACTGCCGTCCTGACCGGTAATTCCTGTGATCAAGGCTTTTCTTTTCATGGGGTTCCTACTTTGGCTCTCCAGTAATCAAGAATATCGTGCAAACTTTGTTCCAAAGGAATGATCGTGTGCCAGCCAGTTTGGCGGCGGAATTTTGAAGCATCGCAGTACATCACCGGCGTATCGGAAGGACGAAAGCGAGCGGGGTCGTGTTGCACCTGAATCGGCATTCGACTGAATTGCAACATCAGACGGAGGAGGGCGTGAATGGCAACCGCACGTTCACTACCGATGTTGTACACTTCGCCGGCGATGCCGCGTTCCAACGCGAGATAATAAGCCCGCACCATATCGCGCACGTCGGTGAAATCGCGTTGGGCAGTCAAGTTGCCAACATACAAAACGGGCTCCCGCTTGCCCGCTTCGATTTCTGCGATTTGTTTGGCAAAGTTCGATGTGACAAATTGTTCGTTTTGGCGTGGTCCAATGTGATTGGACGGGCGCACGCGAATGACGTGCAAATGATGGCTGAGAAAATATTGCAGTCCCAAAAAATCTTGGGCGATTTTGCTCACGCCGTACGGGCTATCCGGGCAAAACGGCGTGTTTTCGGTGACGGGCACCGCATTGGGTTCCGCCCGACCGTACTCGTCAATCGAACCGATCACGAGGATGCGCGCCGAGGAATGAAGACGCGCCATCGCGTTCAGCACATTGACTTGGGCACGCAAATTGATTTCGAGGGTGCCCCACGGGTCTTGCCACGAAATCGGCGCGAATGCCTGACCCGCCAAGTGATACACACGCTCGGGTTGCGTTTGCGTGAGGATCGCTTCCGCCAGATCGGGCTGGGTGAGATCGGCTTGATAAAACGTTGCGCGCCCGGCAAGGTGCGCGATATTCTCTTGACTACCTATGCCCACGCCGTAGATTTCTGTTTCGGGCAAGGTCAACAAGAAATCGGCAAGATGACTGCCGGCAAAACCGTTCATTCCCGTGATCAGAACGCGCAACGATGAACTCCTCGTCAAAGATCGGGCGCATTATACCTTAAATTGGGATGATGCGCAAAATGATTGTGCGAGGTGTTTCTGTTTGCCAAATGATCGAGCTAGAATAGAATGCAAGAGCCAAGGAGAGGAATTTACTCAACGCGCAAGCGCGGCTATTTGGTGATTGGCATTGGTCGTATTCTATTTTTCGAAGGCGTCGTTCAATCGCCGATAGCGTATCAACGGTCGAATGAAAATGGACCCCGTGTAGGACAAATTTGAAATTTGTCCCACCTTTTTGAAGGAGCGTATGCAACCTAAATTCTGTTCGCAATGTGGGCACGCGTTAGAAATGCGCCCGGTCGAAGATCAGCGCCGGCGCCCGGTTTGCCCGGCGTGCGGATTCATCGTCTATCTCAATCCGCCCATTGCGGCGGGCGTCATTGCGGAACGTGCCGATGGCAAGATTGCGTTAGTCTTGCGTGGCGAAAATCCGGGCAAGGGGTTGTGGAGTTTGCCCGCCGGTTTTATGGAGATTGACGAAACGGTGGAAGAAGCGGCGCGCCGCGAATGCCGGGAGGAAACCGGTCTGGAAATAGCCTTGGGTGATTTGTGGGGCGTGTGGTCGTTTCATCATCAACCCAAAGATACATCGGGCGTTCTCGTGTTGTACACCGCGCGCGTGATCGGGGGGACGATGCGCGCGGGGAGTGACTCCGTCCAAGTGCAATTTTTTGCGCCAGCGGAAATCACCGATGAGATGTTGGCATTTGAAACGCATCGCGCAGCATTGGCAAAATGGAGAAATCGCAAGTCGTCATGAGCACGCCGAGTAACGCGCCCCGTTCACCACAGCATCCGAAACGGCACCCGCTCATCCAATCGCGTTAGTCCAATCTCTTCGGCGAGGCGCACGGCGTCTTCAAATTCCGCGCGCGTGATCCGCCGATTGAGTTCTGGATATTCTTTGGCTTTGTAGCAGGGCCGATATTGAGCCATCACGTTCAGGTACGTATTGGGCGAAATTTCTTTTGCCAGCCATTCTAACGTCTCGCGTGTGCCGGCGAGATCGTTTGGCAAAACCAGATGCCGCACCAGCAAGCCACGCGTGGCAATCCCCTGGTCCTCTATCTGTAAATCGCCTACTTGCCGATGCATCTCTTTGACCGCCGCGCGGTTGATCGCCGGATAATCGCGAATCTTGGAGTATTTGCGCGCCAAGGTGGCATCGGCATATTTCACATCGGGCATATAAATGTCAATCACACCATCGAGCAACGCCAAGGCTTCCAGTGAATCGTACCCGCCGGTGTTGTACACGAGCGGGAGACGCAACCCGGCTTGCGCGGCGATGAGTGTTGCCGCCAGAATCGGTGCGACGACGTGGCTGGGACTAACCAAGTTGATATTGTGACACCCCATCGCTTGCAAGCGCAACATCATTTCGGCGATGTGTTCTGGCTCAACTGGACTCCCTTCGCCGAGTTGGCTAATTTCATAATTTTGGCAAAACACGCAACGCAGGTTGCACCAGGCAAAGAAAATCGTCCCAGAACCACCGCGTCCAACCAACGGCGCTTCTTCGCCCAAGTGCGGATGGAAACTTGAGACCACCGCGCGTTCACCAGTACGGCACACCGTTCCCTTGATCGTCTCCCGCCGATTGACGCCGCAATGATGCGCGCACAAATCGCAATGCGTGAGATGTTCGTATGCTAGGCGAACCCGCTCCGCAAGTTCGCCGGTCTGGAGCAATTTGAGATACGCCGGCTCAACCATATTGCGAAGTCTTCTTTCTACACCCTAATAGTGCACCAACATGAAAGTGCGTAGTGGAAACTTGATACTTGACCGTCTCGGTAACCATTTTTCCATCGGTCTGGTATGCAACTATTTCATGTTGTTGCACTAACTCTGCACTCTCCACTATATCCCGATTTTTGGCAGATTTCAAATTTTGTGTGGGGGTGCAATCGTGATAGAATATAAAGGTAATGGCAACGCGTCAAGTAAAAACCGATTGGAGATTAGTTGGGCACGAGTGGGCAGTGCGCGCTTTGGCGAGCAGTCTGGTGAACGAGCGCACAACGCACGCGTACTTGTTCACGGGCCCGCACGCCATCGGCAAGACGACCTTGGCGCGTGCTCTGGCGCAAGCGTGGAATTGTTCCAGTGAGACTTATCCGTGCGGCGAATGTGTAGCGTGTCGAAAAATCGCGCGCGACCGGCATCCGGATGTACAAGTCATTGAAGGCGTCCCCGTCGGTTACAAGTTCGATGAGAAATCGCCACCGCCACCTCCCCGGGCAAACGATTGGGAACGCCGCATGCTCAAGATTGATCAGATTCGCGCCGTGCAACACGATATCTCACGCGCGCCGTTTGAAGGACGCTGGCGCGTGGTCATCTTGCGTCGCTTTGAAGAAGCGAATGAAGAAGCGGCGAACGCTTTTCTCAAGACCCTCGAAGAACCGCCCTCGCACACACGTCTCATTCTTACGGCACGCGATGCGAGTTTGCTTTTGCCTACGATTGCTTCGCGTTGCCAAGTTTTTGCGCTGCGTCCGCTGACCCCGGCGCAAATCGAAACCGCGCTCGTCGAACGCCAAGTAGATCATGAGACGGCGCGCTTGTTGGCACACTTGTCCGGCGGTCGCTTGGGTTGGGCGGTGCGTGCCGCCGCCAACCCAGCCATGCTCAACGCGCGCCGTGAGTACCTCGATACGTTGAACACCGCCTTGACCGAAGGGCGTGCCGAACGATTGCTGCGCGCCGAAGCGCTCGCCAAAAAATCGGACGAGTTGCCGGAATTGTTAGACGTGTGGCTGGGTTGGTGGCGCGATGTCCTGCTCGTGCATCATGGCGAGAGTGCCCGGATCACCAACGTTGATCGCCAAGCACAGTTGGATGAGCAAGCTACCCGCTATTCTCTCGCCCAGATCAAAAATACTTTGCAAGCAATTCGGGTAACCGCGCGTTATCTGACTCAAAACGTCAACACGCGGCTTGCCCTCGAAGTGTTGTTGTTAAATCTACCGGTAGTGTAAAGAGGGCATTATGCTCCCTCTCTACAAAATCCGTTGATATAGGAGTTTGCCCTATGGCCGTCCTAGTTGCCGGCGTACGCATCAAGCGCGTGCCTCAAATCGTTTATTACGATGCTACTGATTTTTCCGATCTCGTCATCAACGAGTACGTCATTGTAGATACCGATAAATGTCGTCAAGCCGCGCGGGTGGTCATTGCGCCCACGCCCCGCGCCTCATTCCCCTCCGATACCCCCCTGCGTCCCATTCTGCGCCGTGCGACGGCGCTCGATCTAGCGCAATGGCAAGAATTGCGCTTGCAAGAACCACTGGCTTTGGCGCAATGCAAAGAGCAAGTGACAAAACATAATTTGCCGATGCGATTATTGGAAGCGGAATATAACTTTGATGGAAGTCATCTCACCTTCTATTTCACGGCGGATGGGCGCGTAGATTTCCGCGCGCTGGTCAAAGACCTAGCGGTCATTTTTCCGGCGCGGGTGGAACTGTGGCAAATTGGACCCCGCGACCGCGCGAAATTGGTGGGGGGACTCGCCCCCTGTGGCCAAGAAATTTGTTGTGAAAAATTCTTGAGCGAGTTTCCCAAGTCAACGATCAAGATGGCCAAGGATCAGGATATGCCGCTGGGTCCCAATGCCGCCACCGGTTTGTGCGGGCGACCGTTGTGCTGTCTCGCCTACGAACAACCAACGTACCAAGCAGCCAAGGGACGGATTCCGCGAATTGGTGAGAGTGTGTTGACCGAGCGTGGAATAGGGCGTGTGGTTGCACGGAACGTGCTGAAGGAAAACGTTACGGTGCAGTTTGAGGATGGGACCAACGCGACCCTGCCCGTAGAGGCAGTCAAGATGCTCAATTCCACCACGCGCCCCATCGAAGAACCGAACCCCGAGGATGCCTGAACAAAACTGATGCGACCACCTTGGTGTGTGTCGCATCAGTTTTACCGCTTCTTCCCCTCGATCCAGTGCGGGTCATGTTTGTTATTGAACCACCACTCGTCCCAACGCGTGGCAAGAATCTCCTCCGCCAAGCGTTTGCCGGCATCGGTCTTGAGCCGCGCCAACAGTGGCGTGATCCAATCGCTCACATGCGGATTGCCCAAGTCGCCTAGTTTCTTCAACATCAACAACAATTCCAATTGATCGGCATCTTTGGCAAGTTGCGCTTCGAGGGTGACGCCGGCTTCAAACTCCCGGACATAGGCAGCGATCTCGGCACCAAAGGGCCATTCGCGTGCGCCATCGTCCAAAACCTTTTCCAAATCTTCCATCACATATTTTCGATTCACATAGTTGTGATCGCCTGTGCGGGCTTCCGGCAAATCATGAAACATCACCAGCCGCATCAAGCGTAATTCATCCACCGGCGTCTCACTGGTCCGCGCCAGCAGAAACGCCACGTGCATCATCCGATACATATGCTCCGCGACCGATTGTTGCCCCGTCCCCAAGAAGGCAAAACCACTGCGCGGCGTTTCATTGAGCATGCCAACTTCGTGCAAGTATTTTGCCAATTGACTCATCGTTGACCTCCGCGCGCATTCTAACCCGATTGCCCGTCGTGTCAATCGGTAGGCATGCGGTTTGACGCTATCATCAACTCGGTTATAATCAGCGCAGGTGAAAGATGAAGGACACTTTAAAATATCTCCCGCTTGTCGTCGTCACCATTCTCCTCTTGATCGTTGGCTGTAGCATCTTGCCCAACAATTCCACCCCAACTCCCGTTGTCACGCCCACACCGGTCGTCTTTGCCGAAGATACCGCGCGCGCGTTTCTCAAAGCGTGGAGCGAAGGCGATTACAGCGCGATGTACACAATGCTGGCGCCAAGCCGGCAGGAAACGATCACCGCCGAACAGTTTGTTACACGCTACAAGAACATTACGTTAGAAGCCACCATCCGTTCCGTCAAACCAGTCGTCAACACCGTCCACGAAGAAGGCAACGAAGCCGAAGTAACCTACACTGTTACGATGGAAACGTATGCGGTCGGCAACTTGCAACACGATAACAAGATGCTCTTGCGCCGGGAAAATCATCGTTGGGGTGTGCTGTGGAATCCCGGCTTGATTTTCCCGCAACTTGCCGCCGGCGGCACGGTGAAATTTTTTCCGATCGTCTCGGCGCGTGCGGATATTTTTGATCGCAAGAGCAAGCCCTTGACCCAGCCCCAAACACTCATTGTGGTCGAAGTGGTGCCCGTAGAATTCAAGAACGAGAATGCGGTCCTGCTCACGCTTTCCAAACTCTTCAACCAATCCATCAGTGCGATCAAGGCGATGTACAGCAAATATCCCGGTGATTGGCGCACCCCCATCGGCACGCTGACGCCGGAGCAAGTCAAAGCGAATCTCGATGCGTTGAGCCAGCCCGGGATTCGCATTGACAAGACGCAAGAGATTCGAACATATCCGCAAGGGACGCTCGCCGCGCACGTGATCGGTTATGTCGGTCAAGTGAATGCCGAAGAACTGGAACGCCTCCAAGTCAAAGGATACCGCGAAGGCGATCTCATCGGCAAAGCCGGCTTGGAGTATTGGGGCGAACCATATCTTGCCGGCACGCGCGGCGGCAAACTCACCATCCTCTCACCCAGCGGTGTCATCACGGCTACGCTCGCCGATATTCCGGCAAAACAAAGCCAGAACATTTACACCACGCTCGATGTGGACGTCCAAGCCATCGTGGAAAAAGCCTTGGGCGACCGGACCGGCGCGGCAGTGGTGATGGATGTTTCGAACGGTAACGTGTTGGCGATGGCAAGTCATCCAACCTGGGACCCCAACAAGTTATCGCAACGCATGACCGCCGCCGATTTTCGCGCGCTTATCAACGATCCACGCGATCCCTTGGTGAATCGCGCGGCGCAAAGCGCGTTTCCGCCCGGCTCGGTGTTCAAGATTGTGGCATACGCGGCGGCGCTGGAAAAAGGCGGTATGTCGGCAAATACGTTGTTTAACGATCCCGGCTATTGGGATGGCTTGGGTCCCAACTTTCGCAAATATTGTTGGACATGGCCCCTCACCCAAAAAGGACACGGCACCCTTTCGCTCTCTATGGCATTGACGGTTTCATGCAACGTCACCTTTTATCAGGTCGGACAAAAACTCGATCAGATTGATCGCAACTTGTTACCGAATTTTGCCCGCGCCTTTGGATTGGGCACGGAAACGGGCATCGAAATCGCCGAATCGCCCGGCATCGTGCCCGATCCCAATCAAGGTGTATGGCGTCCCGGCGATCCAATCAACCTTGTCATCGGTCAAGGCACCTTACTCGCCTCGCCTTTGCAAATCGCCGATATGATGGCGGCGATTGCGAATGGGGGAACCCTCTATCGTCCCAAATTGGTGTCCAAGATCAGCAGTCTTGCCGACGGAACCGAAAAAATTTTCCCCCCCGAAGTGCGCGGCAAGTTGCCGATTTCGGCGGGAACGTTGGCATCGTTGCGTCAAGCTCTGTTGCGGGTAACGACCGATAAAGATGGTACGGCGTACAACGCGTTCAAAGGATCCAAGATTACAGTCGCGGGTAAAACCGGGACCGCCGAAGTGCTCAAAACCGGCGAACCGCACTCGTGGTTTGCCGCGTATGCGCCCGCCGATCAGCCCAAGATTGCGGTGGTCGTGTTTGCGGAACATGGCAGCGAAGGTTCAACCACCGCCGCGCCGATTGTGCGCGAGATTGTGGAAAAATATTTTGCATTACCGGCTAAATGAACAACTCATTTCACGGCTTCATCTTCGATCTGGACGGTACGATTTACCTCGGCGAGCACGCGTTGCCCGGCGCGGCGGAAACCATTGCGGCGATTCGCGCGCGCGGGGCGAAAACGTTGTTCATTTCCAACAAGCCGCTTGAACCGGCAAGTGCGTACGCGCAGAAACTGACTCGGCTTGGCATCCCCACCTTGCCCGCTGAGGTGATTACCTCTGTCACCGTACTGATCCATTACTTTCAACAGCACGCCCCGCGCGCGCGGGTGTTTGTCATCGGTGAGCCGCCCTTGCTTGACGAGTTGCAGCGCGCTGGTGTGGGCTTGACCGATGAACCCAGCCAGATCGAGTACGTCATCGCCGCGTTTGACCGCACGTTCGATTATCGCAAATTGAACATTGCGTTTCAGGCGATCAAGTTCCACCACGCGCATTTTGTTGCGACAAACGCAGACAAGTCGTGCCCGGTGGCTGGTGGCGAAATTCCGGATTGTGCGGGCATCATCGCCGCGCTGGAAGCCACAACCGGGAAAAAGGTCGAGTTTGTTGCCGGCAAACCCTCGCCGTTGATGATTCAAACTGGCTTGGCGCGAATGAAGGTGCGCGCCGACGAATGTCTGGTGGTGGGGGATCGTTTAGAGACCGACATTGTGATGGGGCACGCCGCTGGCGCGCGCACCGCACTTGTTTTGACCGGCGTTACGCAGCGCGAACAGTTGACGCACGCGCCCATCACGCCGGATTACGTCTTTGAAAACATCGGCGAACTTGGAGCGTGGCTTAATGCGGCGGATGCTCCAACTTCAACATCTCGCAGATCGCGTGCGTAAGCATCAAGTGCACATCTTCGATTTGCGGCATCAAGGGTGACGGCACGTTGACGTGTAACTCCACACAATCTTTGAGTTTGCCCCCTTCAAAACCGGTGAACCCAATCGTTACCAGCCCCAGTTTCCCCGCTGTCTCCATGGCGCGCACGACATTCGGCGAGTTGCCGCTCCCGCTGAAGGCAATCGCAATATCGCCACGCTCGGCGTGAGTGATCAGCGGCTCGGCAAAGACAGCGTCGTAGCCCACATCGTTGGCATACGCCGTAAGCACCGGTATCGCATCGTTGAGCGCAATCACTTTGAAGCGCGGACGATTCGGTTTGACGGTCCCCTTGCCTAGATCGCACGCAAAGTGCGAGGCGGTAGATGCACTGCCCCCGTTGCCAAACAAAAAGATGCGACGACCTTCCACGCGCGCCGCTTCCAGTTTGGCGATCACTTGATCCACCCGGTCAAACGCGATTTGGTTGAGCAAGCGCATTTCGGTTTCCACATAGTCTTGGATTGAATTCATGGGTTGCCTCCGTGCTCGAATTATACCAAACATCTAGCCATCGGCGCAAAGTACTATTCTGCGTTTGCTTGCCTTGTGCTATACTAGTGCAACAACATGAAATAGTGCATACCAGACCGATGGAAAAATGGTTACCGAGACGGCAAAGTATCAAGTTTCCACGACGCACTTTCATGTTGGTGCACTACTGGCAATGATTGGATTCACTGAAAAATTGGAGTTGGGTATGCGCTGGTTTTCCAAAGTGCTGGTCGTATTGGTTGTCCTTGGCATGGGTTGGGGGTTGAATGCGAGTCCCCCTGCATCGGTTGCTGCGCCGGCAACCCAAGCTGCCCTCCCCAGTCGCCCTGTTCAAGTCCTTGCCGATTCCAACGTGGATACGGTACGCATTCCCGTACCCGCGTTCTCCCCTACAACACGCGCCCCGATGATGGCGGTCAACGTCAATTTTTCTCCGACACCCCGCTGGGGTGATGTGTGCGCATCGTGGTCGCCTCAAGCGCAATCCGCCTTTGCGTACGCCGCCAGCATTTGGGCTGCCTTGCTGTATTCGCCGGTGCCGGTAACGATTGATGCGTGCTGGGCGACGAACTTGCCCGGCGGGGTGCTGGGGCATGGCGGTGCATTAGGTTTTTATCGCAACTTTACAGGAGCCCCGGTTACCAATACGTGGTATGCCGTGGCGTTGGCAAACTCACGGAGTGGTTCCGACCTTAATGGCTCAACTGCAGAAATCTATCTTGCTTTGAGTAGTACATTTAGTTGGTACTATGGGACGGATGGCGCTACGCCCGCCGGACAGTATGATTTGGTCACTGTCGCCTTGCACGAAATTGGGCACGGCTTGGGATTCTTGGGTTCAATGGAGGTAGAGACCGGCTATGGCGAATGTAACGGCATCAGCGGATATGGTTGTTGGGGATGGGATACGGGCTATCCAACGAGTTACGATCTCTTTGCGCAAGATTCAGCGGGAAACAGTTTGCTGAACACCGGCATTTATCCCAATCCCTCGCTGCCGCTGGGCAACGTGCTCAAAAGCAATGCGGTGTATTTCAGCGGCACGAATGCCAACGCGGCGAACGGTGGTTCGCGCGTGCCGCTCTATGCCCCATCATCGTGGTTGCCCGGCTCTAGTTACTCACACCTCGATTACAACACCTATCGGTACACCATCAATCGTTTGATGGTGTACGCGATTTCTTCGGGCTCGTCCATTCACGATCCCGGTCCGGTCACGAACGGGATTATGCAAGATATTGGCTGGCAGTACGCCACATGCTACACTTTGACAACCAGCGTGAATCCCGGCGGCACGGGCAGTGTGAATGCTAGCCCGGCGCCCAATTGCAACGGCACGCAATACTATTCTGGCACCATCGTTACGCTGACGGCAAATCCTAACCTGGGTTACGCGTTTAGCAGTTGGAGCGGCGATGCGAGTGGTAGTGCCAATCCCACCACAATCACGATGAACGCCAACAAGAGTGTCACTGCCAACTTTGTGGTGCAATGCTATACGTTGACCACGACCGCCAGCCCAAGTGGTGGCGGGAGTGTCAGCGCCAACCCGGCGCCCAATTGCAATGGCACCCAGTATAATGCCGGGACCAGTGTAACCCTGACCGCGACGGCAAACAGCGGTTATTTCTTTTTCCTTTGGAGCGGTGATCTATCTGGCACCACGAACCCCGCTAACGTAACGATGAACTCCAACAAGACGATTACCGCCATTTTCTCCACCCCCCTGAACCGATTCACTTTTCTGCCATTGATTCAAAAATAAAAATGCCGGGAGCAATCTCCCGGCATTTCCATTGCCCCCTCTACCACTCGACCAGTTTCCAAATCTCCGGTTGCAGCGTGGTCGCAGCGGCGCCAATATCTGCCAAGATGGCAACACTTTGCCTCATCGTTTCTGAATCTTTGCCGATCCCGAGCAACAAATCGGCGAGGTTGTTGTGCAACGCCGCTTGGTGATGCCGATCGCCTTGCGTTACACACAACGCTAGCGACGTTTCAGTCAGTTTGATCGCGCGTTCGATTTCGTTCGTATCGCGGCAGACAAGCGCAAGATTGTTCAACGCGGCGATGCGCACACTCGGATCCGGCAAACTTTCGGCGATGGTGCAATTTTGCTCCAAATGATAGCGGGCTTGACGCAGATTGCCATCATGGCGCGCTAGGATTCCCAGAATATTGTGCGCCTGCGCCAACGCAAAAACATCGTGTCCGGTTTCTGCCAACGTCAGTGCGCGGGAAGCCATTGCCTGCGCGCGATCCTCTTGTTCCAACGCGTGCATCGCCAGACCCCAATCCGCAAACAAGCGGGCGCGTTCCGCCGGGGCCGTCTGTTCGACGAAGGTATGGAGGGTGATTTGAAAATGACTCATTGCCAGCGCGTACTCGCTGCGCCGATGTTGCACATTGCCACGTTTGTGTTCGATGCGCGCGAGTGCAGCCGGCAGACAGAGCGTCGCCGCCGTGGCGTAACTGGCAAGCGCGCCAGCATAATCGCCCAACAAGGTTTGCACATCGCCGATTGACTCGTGCAAGACTGCCTCATTGGGATGACCCAGCGACAGCGCAACGCGATAATGCACCAGTGCTCCGGCGTTAGCATACAACATTCGTGCGTGATCGCCAGCGAGTTTGAAATATTCGGCGGCGTGAGCCGCCTCCCCCGCAAGTTGATAATGCCGCGCGATCTGATTTGCCCACACGCCTATCTCGCGCCGCGCACGCCCCCGATTCACCAATACCTCAGCAACACGACGATGCAACAAGCATCGTCGTGCCGCGCTCGTTTCCGCGTCTGCCAACTCGCGCAACTTTTCGTGCGCAAAATCGTACCGCAAATTTTCGGCGGCGATTTCTTTGGTTAAACTTTGCGCCATCAACTCTTCAATAGCGCGGATCGTTTCATCCTCGGTACGTCCGCTCACCTCGCGCAAAATTTCAAAATCGAACGAACGCCCAATCACGGCAGCCGCGCTTACTGAATTTTCAAAAATTAATGTTAATGTAGGTCATTCGTGTGCGATAATACGCACATGAGACCATTGGGAACCTCTGAACAACTCGCACGTCGTCGTGAGCGTGCATTGAGATTGTTACGTCACGGACACGGCGTAACAGAGGTCGCCAGACGAGTGGGCGCAACGGTTCCAAGTGTGTGGCGCTGGCGACACGAGTCTAAATATCCCAAACGCAAAACCGCCTTGCATCACCGAGCGCCAGGGCGTCCCAGCCGTTTGTCGAAGTCCAAACTCAGACGGCTAGTCTCTGCTTTGAATCGGGGCGCGT
>DAOUAL010000021.1:0-65849 GCA_034433515.1 Anaerolineae bacterium
CCCCAACCCCGTATTCCCATTTCTCCTTCTCTCCCCGCAAAGCGGGGAGAGAAGGGGGCAGGGGGATGAGAGGGGGTCTAGTAGTGCACCAACATGAAAGTGCGTAGTGAAAACTCGATTTTTAGCCACGTCTGTCAATGTCTTCCCCTCAGTCTGGTATGCAACTATTTCATGTTGTTGCACTCGTTCTGCAAGTGCGAAAAACAGGCTCAGGGTGACGAGCTATTCTCAGGTCAGATCACCGGATTCACTGAGGTTTCTATGGTTTTCTCTGTGTTCTCCGCGTGCTCGGTGGTAAAATTGCGTAAGGTGAGTTAAATTGTCTGGTCAAACCCGCTTTGACTTGCGCTGGCTCAAACCGAGCAAACCCAGCACGATGCCGGCAGCCAGCCCAAACACAAACGCGCCACGCTGATCAAACAAGGTTCGCACATTACCGTTGAACTCGCGCGCCAAGACAATGCCCACAAATCCATTCTGGATTTCGACCTTTTGCGCCGCCATCACGGCTGCGCCGCCTTGTCCTACTTGAATCGAATTGCGCGCGACCAGATATTGCGCGCCCCCGGCATCTACTTGGACATTCGTACCTAAGATCGCCACGGCACCTGCGCCGGCAAGATGCATTTCTTCGGCACGCGCCAGCGCGATTGCCCCTTGCGTTACCTCAACGCGTTCGGCTTCCACCTGGGCAAACGTACTTTGCTTGGCGGTCAACGATGTCGCCGAAACATTCGCCATAGCAGATTGGGTGGCTGTAACGGACTTGGCGTCCACCGTGTTGGCAGCGCTTTGTGCCAGCGTAACTGTCTGGGCAGTTACATCGTGCAAAGAACGAGAATGTAAATCGAGTTGCTCTTTCTCCTTGGCTGGCGTAACCACGAGAGTTGGGGTTACCGCTGGTTTAGCTGTTCGCTTGCGACGCGGCGCACGTCGCTTACCTTCCGATTTTTCCAATTCTGGCATTTCAACCTCCCGGCGCAGCGATGCGACTCCGCTTCGCTCCGTCGCTCTAAACGCACTTGTTCGCTAAACTATCCCACCGGTCCCGCAATGGCGAGAGCATAATTGTCAATCTGCGCATACTTTTGTGCAACCGCAAGAATTTGTTCCGCCGTGATCGAGCGAATTAGGGTGGGATATCGTTGCAAATAGTCCAACCCCAACCCAAACAGTTCAATGTCGTTCAACATGGCGGCGACCCCTTCGTTGGTTTCCAAACGCAAAGCGAGCGACCCCGTTACAAAATCTTTCGCCTCGTCCAATTCGTCTTTGGTAACTGGCTCAGTTCGCAAGCGTTTGATTTCGGCAAGGATGCCTTCGATGGCGCGGTCAACGTTTTGCGGATTGACGCCGGCGTGAACTGCCCAAGGTCCAGCCCCCAGGTTCGCTTCGACGCCGCTATAGACATAGTACGCTAAACCTTGCTTGTCACGCACGTTTGCGCCCAAGCGGCCGTACAAGCCCAGCCGACCAAAAATCAAATCGCCCAGACTGAGCGCGTAGAAATCCGGATCGTTGCGGCGCACGCCGGGATAACCGAGCACAATGTCCGCCTGCATTTTGCCGGCAAGCGGCGTTACCTTCTGGACGATTTGTTTGAGGCGCGGCGCATCCGGAATCGAATGCGGAGCCGGTTCGCCTGTACCTTTCCACTTGCCCAGTTTCTTTTCGATTTTTTCGATCGCCTGCTCCGCCGTGACATCGCCAACGATCACCAACGTTAAGACATCTGGGCGAAAATAACGCGCATGAAAATCCACGAGCGATTTGAGCGCAAGTTTCTTGACCGTCTCGACGCGTCCATCGGACAAGCGATGGTACGGATGCGAGGGGGGATAACACAAGGCGCGAAACTCACGATACGAAACATGTTGGGTGTCGTCATCGGCTTCTTTGAGATCAGCGAGAATATCCGAGCGTAGTTTTTCGACCTCGCGGCGCGGAAAGGTGGGGTGCATCAACACATCGGCAACAATATCCAGCAAGCGATCGAAATCTTCGATCAGCGATTTACCGCTAATGCCAACCGTCTCCATTCCCGCGCCAATGCCAAACGATAGTCCATGGCGATCCAGTTCGGCATTCAATTTTTGAAACGTGCGTTTGCGGGTGCCACGTTGCAGCGCGGCAACTGCCAAGTGTGCCAATCCCGACGTCTGATCGGTATCGTAGAGACCACCCGCGCGCAACCGACCGCGCAAAGTTACTGAAGCATTGGTGTGATTTTCTTTGACCAGAATCGTCAAGCCATTCGGGAGGACCGTTCGAGTAACCGTTTCAGGAGTGATGGGAATGATGGATGCCATTTATGTCCTCCCGCGTTTGGTTGTTGCTGGTTTACCATTTGTGGGGATAAACCAACCCACCGTTCGGTTCGTTTCAGCAAAATATTTTGCCGCCACACGCATCACGTCTGATTTCTTGACTTGGACCAAAGCATCCAAGAATGTGGCGTAGCGTTTGTACGAGTCCATGATCTCCCATTGTCCCAGCCAATATCCCAGATTCATCACACCATCGGTTGCGTACACGAATTGCGCTTTCACTTGCTTGACGACCTGTGCCAATTCTTGATCGGTAACCGGTTTGGTTGCAATTTTTTCCAGTTCTGCAAAAATCGTGCGCTCCACTTTTTCGATGGGGACGCCCGGGCGCACCGTTGCCTCCACATCAATCGAACCTGGGTCCAACGTGGCGCGAAAACTGCAACTCACGTCTGTTGCCAAACCGGTCTCGACCAATGCTCGATACAAGCGTGATGAGCGTCCCGGACTGGCGCCGCCGGCAAAACTCATTCCACCCACACCCGACAAAATACCTGCGAGAACAAAAGCGGGAAAGAAATCCGGGTCGCTGGCTTTGGGCGCGTGATACAAGGCGTGAAAATAGGCAAGTGGACCTGGTCGCTTCAAGGTTACACGCCGCTCACCTTCTTGCGGCGGCTCAACACTAGTTACCGGCGGAATGTCCTTGCCGCGCGGAATCTTGCCAAACGTTTCTTGAATCTTGGCAAGCATGGTATCGGCATCCAAATCGCCTGCGACAACGATGATCGCATTGTTCGGCACATAGTAGGTTTTATAGTGTTGATACAATTGATCCCGCGTCATGGTTTGCAAATCAGTTTTCCAACCAATCGTATCGTGATGATATGGATGCACCATAAACGCCAGGGCTTGGACTTGTTCGCTCAACAAAAAGCGCGGCTCATTCTCCGCGCCTTCGCGTTCGGAAATGATGACGGTGCGCTCGCTGTTGACTTCGTCAGGATCGAACAAGGCATTCACCATGCGATCCGATTCGATGCGCAACGCCAGATCAATGCGATCGCTGGGTAAGAGTTCAAAGTAGGTGGTAAAATCCATCGAAGTGAAGGCATTGTCCACGCCGCCGTTGCGATTGATGAGATGCATAATCTCGCCTTTGCCTAATGTGGGCGTGCCTTTGAACATCATATGTTCGACCCAATGCGAGATGCCAGTGATGCCCGGCACTTCGTTGCGCGATCCCACGCGATACCAAATCCAAAACGTAGCCACCGGCGCACTATGCACCGGCACAAGCAAAACCATCAATCCATTATCCACCCATGCTTCACGAATCTCATTGTTCATCAATGCTCCTTCTTCGCACATCATTTCACGATAAAAAGAATCTTTGAATGTGCAATATAGGGTTTTTTGTCATAGACAAAAGATACCTCATCAAAAGTCACAGTTGCATCAAAGAACTTTTTCACCGCTTTGGCAATGCCATGGAAATCACGCTTGAGTTTCCAGGTTTCAGCCGGATGTTCGGAATCTACCATAATGAGGAACAGCCGATTGTTAGCACCAAACCTTTGCGCTCCTTGCAACCGGTAGAGATACTCTTCTGCCATCACAGGATTCTTCACCGCATCTTCAAGGGTGTATCCGTCTTTGAACCATTCCCGTGGCAAGTTGGTGTGTTTCAGATCCCACGGTTGGCCCAGCCAGAACAAATCTGTCTCTTTCACTTTCTTGATGGTCGGCACAACAGCCGGATGTTCTGCGATAATGTCCTCAATGACGACCGTGGTCCAATGATTGTACCAGGTTGCAAGAACATAATTTGTGACCGTCGGTTGCAGGTTCTGTGTAACCGCCTTCAACAATTCGTCATAGTGATAGAACCTACGCACATAATTTGCCTGAATGTGCCGATCCAGTTCGCCTTGCACGGCACCCCAAACATGCGTCTCGACTCTCGATACCTCACGCTGAATGTCATCATGCGTGTAACCACGCTGCATTTTTACTTGGCGATAAGTGCTACGAATGAAATCATCAATGACTGTCTGTGATACTTGGGCACGCAATAAACGGACGATAAGCTCTGCCGCTCTTCCTTTCGTTGAGATGCCAACTCGCTCACACAGACCGCGCAGATACACCAAAGGAAGCGTTTGCAACTTGCGATTAGAGACCTGTTCAGGCGAGAATATCATGCCTTGTTCCCTTTGGACTTTTGAAAAAACATTACATACTCGTGCTTGAAGATGTAAAATCCGCCGGCTAATGCGCGCCGTCGCCAAAAATGATCCAGATTGCGCTTGGCGCGCGTATTCACAATATTCTTAACCACAATACTTTTCAAACGGTAGCCGCATTCAAGGACTCGCTGCATTGTATAAAAACCAAGCGGGACCCACTCTCCTTTGCTATACTTGTCACCGATGACTACAACGAGAAAGTGGTTCTCCTCAAGAAGCGGATAACTGGCTTTCACGACATGCCCGAAGGCGTCCAGAAAATCTTCCAGACGAGTAGCGTTGCACAAGTCGCGAGGATCATCACTGAATTTGATGATATCGTGGTATGGCGGATGCATGATAACCAGTTGCACTTGCTTACGCTCGTGCTGTGCTAGCACTTGGCGTACCTGTTCAAAGGTTTGCGCTTGGGTGCTATCACCCACCACAACATCCGTCCATACGTTGAATTGATTTGTTTCCGCCTCAATCTTCTTGCGGCTTTCTTCAGCAACGCCTGGAATTAACTCGATTCCAATTCCATTTCGACCCAATTGTCGGCACTCGATGAGAGTCGTTCCACTGCCCAAGAAGGTATCTAAAACAGTATCACCCATTTTCGTGTAACGCATCATCGCTTGATAGGGGATTTGCGGAATGAAATTGCCGTGATACTCTCCATTGTGCATGCCCTCTTTGTCACGCGCCCCAATCAGCCAAAGACTATCCGTAATGATTTGCTTGTATTCCGACCACCGATTCAGGTCAATATCATTGAATGGATTGGTCTTGGGCGGCAAATTAGACCCTCCGGGCTCTTTGGTTTTGACCGGCGCCTGCCACAAACCCGGTTGAGCGGCATCCGATTCACGCACGATCTCAACTAGATCGTCTATCTTGTAAATTGGATTTGACTCACTCGGTTTGGGTGTAACTTTCTTCTTGCGTGGCATGCTAATTTTCCCCTTTCTCGAACGACGGCGCACTCAAATTCCCATCACCTTGTTCAACGCGCGCACCGCTTCACCCGACTTTTGCAGCGCGGCGAGTTCATCGGCGTTGAGATCAAGTTTGATGATTTCTTCGATGCCGCGCGAACCCAGTTTGACCGGCACCCCGGCATAGACACCGCTGATCCCGTACTCCCCTTCCAAATAAGCGATGCACGGCAAAATTTTCTTCTTGTCCAAGAGGATCGCATCCACCATTTCAACGACCGCTGCGCTAGGCGCATAGTACGCCGAACCGGTCTTGAAGAGATTCACCACTTCAGCGCCGCCATCTTTGGTGCGTTGCACCAAGGCGGCAATTTTTTCTTTGGGCAAGAGTTCGGTCAAGGGAACGCCCGCCACAGTCGTGTAACGCGGTAACGGCACCATTTGATCACCATGCGCGCCCAACACATACGCATCCACATTCTGCACCGAGACGCCCAACTCTTCAGCGATGAATGTGCGGAAACGCGCGCTATCGAGCACGCCGGCTTGGCCCATGACACGCGACTTGGGGAACTGGGTGACGTGCCACATCAATTGCGTCATCGCATCCACCGGATTTGTCACAACGATGACGATGGCTGAGGGCGCATACTTGGCAATATGTTCCGCCCAACTCGCCACGATTTTTTGATTGGTCAAGATCAAATCGTCGCGGCTCATCCCGGGTTTGCGTGCAATCCCGGCGGTCATTATCACGATGTCCGAATCGGCAATCTTTTCTGCGCCAACGCCCGGTTGTTCAACCAACTTGGCAGTGGCGTAATCATAACGCATCGTCTTGCCAACGGTATAACCGTTGATATTCACGTCGTACCCCAAGATCGGTCCCGCCTCCCTCAAATCAAGCGCGACCCCCTCAGCCACAAATTCGACGACGTCCATCACCACGAGATCGGCATAGTTTCGTTCTGCCAACCGTTGTGCCGTCGTCGAACCGACTTTACCCGCGCCAATCACGGTGATTTTTTTACGCATACGTGTCTCTCCTTCCGATAGATGATAACAGAACGCGGGTCAGAAGCACTCACTTCTGACCCATCGTTCTTCTTACACGCCGTCTCTGGACCTTGCGCTCATTTGCGATGATTGATTTTTGAAGCGCAAAGATAAACTACGGGACCATTCCCATTCACATCCGCCCAATGGGGGGTATCCGCCGGCAAATCCAAACGATCGCCTGGTCCCAGCACAATCTCTTCGCCGGTTTCAGGTAACCCAATCCGCAACTTGCCGCGCACCACCACACGCACTTCCGGGTACTCGTGCGTATGAACCGGGTACACCGTGCCGGAGGGATCCGTCCACTCGGATACCGATAACCCTTCACCCGTCAGGGCGCTCCGCAGTGCCTCCAGAGACGGCGCTGTCTCTTTGTTCCAACGGGTCAATCGCATTTCACCCCCTCGATTCGATCCAAATGAATTACCGCTCTACCACAACGGCGATTGAATTTTACAACGGAGCCAACACTCTGTCAATCAGGCAAATCTCTTATTTTATCCCGGCGATTTCTTCCAACATCGCGGTCGTCAACGATTTGGGCCGCTCGATGGGTTGACCGAGCGCGCGTGCCCACACCGCATTCGCGGTTACACCGAGCGCGCGCCCCACCCCAAACAACACGGTGTAGAAATCGAACTCGCGGATACCATAGTGATATTGCAATGTGCCACTGATCGCATCCACATTGGGCCATGGATTCTTGACTTTGCCGGTTGCTTTTAACACATCTGGGATCGTCTGATAAACGAGTTCCGCGAGTCGGAACAAATCATCGTTCGGCAAATATTTTTTCCCAAACTCGTACTGCGCGACAAAACGCGGGTCAGGGGTACGCAAGACGGCATGGCCGTACCCGGGAATCACCTTGCCCGCCGCGAGGGTTTCGTGGGCATACTGGGTGAGTTCTTCTTTCGAGGGCACGCGACCAAATTTTTTATACACTCCCAGCAACCACCCCAGACATTCTTGATTGGCTAGACCATGCAACGGACCCGCCAAGCCATTCAGCCCCGCCGAGAACGCATAATAAATATCCGAAAGCGCCGAGCCGATGAGATGAACGGCGTGTGCACTCACATTACCACTTTCGTGATCAGAGTGCAAAATAAAATAGAGACGCGAAAGGTCTTCATACTCCGGGTTTTGGACGCCCATCATTCGTGCAAAGTTGCCGCCCCAATCGAGATTCGAATCGGGAACATAGACTTCGCACTTTGGGTATTTGAGGCAATAGATCGTCGCGGCAATTTCCGGCAGTTTCGCAATCAAATTCATACTGTCTTCCAGCATGGGAATCCAGTATTCCTCTTTTTTCATTCCTGCGCTGTACCGTTTGGCAAACACCGAGGAAGGTTGTAGCGCCAACACCGCCATCGAAAACAGTGTCATGGGGTGCGTGTCTTCGGGCATCCCGCGCAAAACATTGACGACATGTTGAGGAACGAACGAACGCGCCTTCCATTCGGCTTCCACTTGTTGGGCTTGCTCAGCCGTAGGAATTTCGCCGGTCAAAAGGAGATAGTACAGTCCACCCACATAGGGCACGGTTGCCCCCGGTGGCTTGGGCAATTTCTCGAGTACTTCTGGGATAGTAAATCCGCGAAAACGAATACCGGTCTGCGGATCAACATACGAAATATCGGTAACCAATCCCTCAATGTCGCGCATTCCACCATAAATTTGCTTAATCGTGATGGTACCGACCTGCGTATTGCCGTACTCTTTGGTGAGTTTTCGGACGCGCTCACGCCATTCCGGGAGCCGCGCCGCAATTTGGTCTTGTAGTTGCATCATGACATCCTCCGCTGTTTAGATTCCAAAACGCCGCAAAAGTTACACGCGCCCGGCTTCTTCTGCTTTGACTCGTTGCAACGCCGCGACGGCGACCTCAATCATCCGGTCGTCCGGCTCGCGCGTGGTCAACGATTGCAACCACAAACTGGGTTTAACCACGAGCCAATCCAGAATCGGATTGCTCCGATGCGCGGAACTAAACTTGATCAACTCGTAACTGAGCGCAGCAACCACGGGGATGAGCAGCACCCGTGAGGCGATCCGAATGAGCATTGGCGGTTGACCCAGTAACGCAAACACAAAAATCGAAACGACGACGACGGTGAGTAGAAAGCCGGTGCCACAACGAGGATGCTCTTTGCTGTAGGTCTGGATAATTTCCGGCTTCAACTCTGCCCCGGCTTCATCCGCTGCAATCGTCTTGTGTTCCGCGCCGTGATATTGAAACACTCGGCGAATATCCGGCATCAAACTGATCACTCCGATATAACCCAAAAAGATGACCAATCGAATCACGCCTTCCAAAAGATTACTGACCAAAGCCCCTGCCTCAGAGAATTGCGCGTTGAGATAAGGATCAATCAAGCCGACCAATCCCAGCGGCCCCACAAAAAACAAACCAATGCCAAAGGTTAACGAGACAGCCAGCGTCCCCAGCGCAACGCCAGTCGGCAAAGCCGGGGGTGTATCCGCCGCACGACTTGATTCGGCTAGCGCATCTTTTTTTGTCTCATCGGCAACGGCAATGTTAGCCGAATGCAACAACATCTTGGTACCTAGCACCAATGTGTCCCATAAAATCGTCCCGGCACGCAAGAACGGAATCTTGGACCATACCCCGTTGTAGATCGCCGGCGAAATCGGTTCAACGATGGAAACGATTTCGCCTTGGGGATCGCGCACTGCACACGCCACAAAGCGGCGACCGCGCATCATCACCCCTTCAATCACGGCTTGGCCGCCATACAAAATCTTGTCGCTCACCGTTTCTGACCTCGTTGCAAAGTGCAACGATTTTACACGAGAGGTAGCCCACTGTCAATTCGCTTTGCGTTTTCGCCGCTTATAAGTCATCAACACGAGTTTCAAAATACTTTTGACACACCTTGCCCCCTATGGTATTATTGCGCTGAATGAAGGTAGGAGTAGTGAATGCCCAAAAAGATCGGCGAAAAGAAATCACCTCCCGTTATACTTGAACCCACCCTCCCACCCACCGAATTGGCGCTGGTGCCTGTCCGCGATACGGTGATCTTTCCGCACTTGATGAGTCCGCTCGTGGTCGGACGTGATCGTTCGGTGCGCGCGCTTGAAGCCGCCCTCGGCGCCAATCAACCCATCGTCGTCTTTTTGCAACGCGATCCGGAAATCGCTGAACCCGGCGCCACCGATCTGTTTCAGATCGGCACCTTGGTCACGGTGGGGCGAATGTTGCGCATGCCCGATGGCACGACTAACGTCATCACCCAAGGCGAAGAGCGCGTCAAACTCATCGAAATCGTTCAAACCGATCCATACCTGCGCGCGCGTGTGACGCTCATCCACGAACCGCGCGACAAGACGATTGAAACCGAAGCGTTGATGCGCGCCGTCCTGGCACTCTTTGAAAAAGTCGTGCGCCTCAGCCAAAACTTGTCCGATGATGCCTACATCGCCGCGATGAACGCCGATCGCCCGGGCTGGCTCGCCGATCTCATTGGTTCGACGCTCAATCTGGAATTGAGCAAACGGCAAGAATTGCTCGAGACACTTGACCCGGTTGCGCGCTTGCAAAAAGTTTCTGTCTTGCTTGCCCACGAACTCGATGTGCTGGAATTGCAAAATAAAATTCACAGCCAAGTGCAAGAAGAAGTTGACAAGAATCAACGCGAATATTATTTACGCGAACAGATGCGCATCATCCAACACGAACTTGGCGAGATGGATGCCCAAGCGCGCGAAGTGAGCGAACTACGCACCAAGATCGAACAAGCCGGGATGCCCAACGAAGTCGCCGAAAAAGCCAAACACGAATTGGAGCGCTTGGCGCAAATGCCCAGCGCCGCGCCCGAAGTCGGCATCATCCGAACGTATCTCGATTGGCTCATCGCGTTGCCGTGGACCAAAGCCACCGTAGATAATCTGGATGTGGCGGCTGCCGCCAAACTATTGGACGAGCAACACTATGGTTTGAAAAAAGCCAAAGAACGCATCCTGGAATACATTGCGGTGCGCAAACTAGCCGCCGAAAAAATGCGTTCGCCGATTTTGTGTTTTGTGGGTCCGCCCGGCACCGGCAAAACTTCGATGGGGCGTTCGATTGCCCAAGCACTCGGTCGCTCGTTTGTGCGCGTCTCGCTCGGCGGCATCCACGATGAAGCCGAAATTCGCGGCCATCGTCGCACCTACATTGGCGCGATGCCGGGGCGCATCATTCAAACGATGAAACGCGCCGGGACGATCAACCCGGTCTTTATGCTCGACGAGGTGGACAAGATCGGCGCGGACTTTCGCGGCGATCCCAGCGCGGCCCTGCTCGAAGTCCTCGATCCTGAACAAAACAACGCGTTTAGCGATCATTATCTCGATGTCTCGTACGATTTGTCCAAAGTGATGTTCATCACCACCGCCAACATTCTCGATCCCATTCCCCCGGCGTTGCGCGACCGAATGGAAGTGATCGAGTTTCCGGGGTACATCGAAGAAGAAAAAGTGGCAATTGCCAAACAATTCCTCATTCCGCGCCAAAAAGAAGAACACGGCCTCACCGAATCGCCGCGCTTTTCCGACGAAGCGATTCGCAGTCTCATTCGCGAGTACACGTATGAAGCCGGCGTGCGCAACCTTGAACGCGAAATCGCCAATGTCTGCCGCAAGATCGCCCGAATGATTGCCGAAGGGAAACGCGCACCCACGCACATTACGCGCGAATCGTTGTTCAAGTATTTAGGTCCTACCAAGTTTACCTACGGCGTCAAAGAAGAACGCGATCAAATCGGCGTGGCAACTGGCGTGGCAGTCTCGGAAGCCGGCGGCGATACGATGGCAGTTGAAGTCACGTTGATGCGCGGCAAAGGGGGCTTGTTGCTCACCGGGCAACTGGGCGAGGTGATGCAAGAATCAGCTCAAGCCGCGCTCTCTTACGCGCGCACTCACGCCAAAGAACTGGGGCTCAAAGTGAATTTCGATAAACTCGATATTCACATTCACGTCCCCGAAGGTGCGATTCCCAAGGATGGACCTTCTGCCGGCATCACGATTGCGACCGCCCTCATCAGCGCGCTTTCGCATCGCGCCGTGCACCGCGATGTGGCAATGACCGGCGAGATCACCTTGCGCGGTCGCGTGCTACCCATCGGCGGCTTGCGCGACAAAGTGTTGGCGGCACATCGCGCCGGCTTGAAGACGATGCTCATTCCCAAAAAGAACAAAAAAGATATGGTGGACATTCCCAAAAAAGTTCAGCGCGAGATGCAGTTTATCTACGTGGACAGGATGGAACAAGTGTTGCCGGTCGCGCTCTCGCGAAGCCCTCAGCCAGCACGTCGAACCTTGGGAAAAAAGTAAACAACATTTCTCTAAATCTATAAATCCGAAAAGGAGTCTGCTTTGGTTACCTGCCCCAACTGTGGTAGTTCAGTCGCATCCACTCAACGGTACTGCGGCAACTGTGGCACGGACGTGCAAGCGGCAATGGCAGCGCGCGGCGCACCGGTTTCCGATGCCCAGCCCTCTCCGTACGCGTACGCGCAACCGACGTACGATTACGCACCAACGTACAGCGAACCCTCGCGCGCGCCCATCCGTTTACTCCTGATAGCTGGGGTTGTGCTTTTGGTGGCGTGCTGCGCCTTTGCGTGCGGCTTGCTCATCGGCTTTGAATTGATTCCCGATGTGCTGGGATTGACCGGCGGCGCGGCAACCCCCAGACCCACGCCGCGCTTTACGCCGACGCCGCAAGGCATGATTTTGGGGTTCATCTAAGGCGAAACCGGCGAGCGGCGCAGAGAACCCGATCGTTCGCCATTGGTCGAGATGTAGCATGCTCCCAGAAGACATCACGGCGTTATATCGCCAAGGGCAAAGCGAAACGCTAGCGTTCGATGTGGAATCCGTCGCGTTGAATCATCTGGCTCAAGTCCTTGCCGCGTTTGCGAATGCAGACGGCGGCATTTTGCTTTTGGGTATTGATCCCAAAGGCACGGTGCGCGGCGTCAAAGACCCGGAAGCCACCATCGAAAAAGCCCTTGCCGCCGGTTTGCGCTGTGAGCCACCGCTGATTCTGCCGCGCCCGGAAATCGCCACGATCGAAGACAAACCCATCATCGTGGTTCAAGTGCCCCCCGGCTTGCCCCACGCCTATGGTCTGCGCGGCAAGTACGTCATTCGCAGTGGTAAGAAAATTGCCACGCTGGGTCCTCGCCAATTGCGCCAACTGTTGCGCGAACGCGGTGAAGCCAACTTTGAATCGCTCCCCGCCCCCGGCGCAACGCTGGACGATTTGGATCAAGCCCTGGTTCACCAATACGCCGCCACCTTTCTCGGCGATGCGCCCATCAAAAAAGACGCGCTCATTGAGCTGCTGTATCGGCGCGGATGCATCACCAAAGAAGAAAATGGTTGGCGCCCCACAATATCGGGCTATTTGCTTTTTGGGCGCGATCCACAACGCGCGTTTCCCAGCGCCGAAATTTTGCTCGCACGCTATTCGGGCAAACACATGACCGATGAATTTGTCCGCGAGGTAGTACGCGGCTCGCTCCCTGAACAAATTCGCCGCGCCGAAGCGTGGATCGTTGCGAATATGCGCAAAGGTTCGCGCATTGATACCTTCCAACGCGAAGATCGCACCGAATACCCTCTGCCCGCGGTTCGCGAAGCCATCATCAACGCGGTCGCCCATCGCGATTATGCCATTCGCGGCGATGAGATTCGCGTGATGATGTTTAGCGATCGCATCGAAGTGTACAGCCCGGGACGATTGGCTGGGCACGTCACCGTCGAGAACATTGTCGAAGAACGTTTCTCGCGCAACGAAGTGATCGCCCAAGTTCTCGCCGATCTGGGCTTTATCGAGCGACTGGGCTATGGCATTGATCGCATGATTCGTTTGATGCGCGAGTGGGGCTTGCCCGCGCCACGCTTTGCTGAAACCTCGAACGGCTTTCGGGTTACCTTGCGCGGACCTGGCGAACGTTGGTTGAGCGATGACATTGACAAGAGCAAATGGCGCCGCTTGGTGCTGAACGAACGCCAACAAACTGCGCTCGATTTCATCGTCAAGAATCAACGCATTGCCAACCGCGATTTCCGCGATTTGTTCCCCGATGTGAGCGAAGAAACGATCCGCCGTGACCTGGCCGATTTGGTCGAAAAAGATGTCTTGATCAAGATGGGCGATAAAAAGGGAACGTATTATATTCTCAAATAAGAGCGGGTAGCCCCGCTCTGGTAGCTCCACAGTCAACTGGGGTCATGTGCGCCACCTGGCCATCAAGGCTTTTTCGACAGCCGAGCGCCGTCCTCGGTGAACAGGGGGTGACCAGGCAGGCGGCGGCACACGGGAGGAGAGCAATTCTTGAACCGTCCAGCAGTGATCGGTGATCCCGGCAGCAGTGGCCGGGGTGCGCGGAATCCACTTGTGACCACCGATGAGGCCCGGCACCCGCAGACTACGCTGGTAGGTACAAAAGTTGTAGACGCAGCCCATCAAGTAGATCAAAGGTGCCAGCGTGTGCGGGCGGCGCAGCAGGGCGCGTGTCCGTCTCGCCAACACCGCTAGTAGTGCACCAACATGAAAGTGCGTCGTGGAAACTTGATACTTTGCCGTCTCGGTAACCATTTTTCCATTGGTCTGGTATGCAACTATTTCATGTTGTTGCACTAGGCGCGACCGAAAGGTGGCGTTGAATCGTTCGAGGTAGGCTGTGGGGATGCCGCCGCGAACCTGTGTGGCTTGTACCAGACGATTGCCGCGATGCCGCACGGGGTGGAAGCGGATACTTGGCGAGTTGGATCAAGTCAGCAGGATGAAGAACGAAGAACTCTTTTGCCTGTATCCTTTAGGTGTTGACTATGGCAAACGAAAAAAATTCTGATCATTGACGATGACGACGATCGGTGTTGGCGATGCGCTTGCGGCTCGGAGCCGCGGGGGACACGGGCACGACCTTTGTCATCACTTTTCCAATTTTGATCGAGTTACCGGGTCCAAGTGTCCAAAAGCGTTCAAAAATAATCAGAATTGATCCTCAAAAAGATACTTGACGAACAAAAACAATCGTGGTATACTCACAAGCAGAGACCAACGGGTCTCTGCTTGCCTCATTCTATCCCCCTGAGTGTGCCGATGAAAACGCTGGTTCAGGATGATTTTATTCCAGCTGAACGCCACGAATACATCCTCAATCTGATTCAGCAGAAAAAAGCGGTACGCGTGTCTGCGTTGAGCAAAGCGCTGGGTGTTTCCGACATCACGATTCGACGTGATTTGGAATACTTGGAAAGGCAAGGTGTTTTGGAGCGCACGCACGGCGGCGCGATTTTGACGCAGCGGATGCGGCAAGAGCCGTTGTACACACAAAAAGAACGTCTGCAAATCGAAGCCAAGCGCGCGATTGGGCGCGCCGCCGCGCAATTGGTGCAACCGGGCGAGACGATTTTTGTCAACAGTGGTTCGACGACGCGCCAGATGTTCGCGCATCTGGGACAGCTGCCACGGTTGCGCGTGATCACCAGCAACGCTGCCGCCATCGCGGAACTGGGCAATCATTCGGAATCCATCGAGCTGATAGTCGTGGGTGGCACGTATCGCTGGCAGTCCAACAGTTTGGTAGGGCCCCTCGCGCTGGCTACGATTGCGCGGATCAACGCCTCCAAGACTTTTTTGGGGGTAGATGGCATCAGTATTCAACATGGTTTGACTACACCCATTCAAGACGAAGCCGAAGTGGCGCGCGCGATGATTGCGCAGACGCGCGGCGCGATTATCGTCGTGGCGGATCACACCAAGATTGGTGTCGTCGCTGACTTTGTGACCTGCCCGCTTCATCGCGTTGCGACGATTGTGACCGATGCGCGTCTCAATGCCCAGTGGCGCAAGACGCTGGAGGAACAAGGCATTCGCGTTATCGTTGCCAAGTCAACGTCGCAAGTTTGATGGGAAGGGAGGTGAACCACGCCAACGATTCGTTCGACCAATGGTTCGCGGTTTAGACATTTCGAGAATACCTACCGCGCAGCGGTCGGTTCGCCATCAGAAACCGGCGCGCGCTCCAGAACGTCCCCGAATAATGAATTTCTTCCGTACCCGATGACATTCGCTGCAACCAAGACCCCAAGCCGCCCGCCGGCGGCTGAACGGCAAACCTGCCTGCGCAGGTTGGAGACGAGTTGGCGACTCGCCTGTCCTAGACGCGATTTCAATCGCCAGAGGTAGGATGTTACCAATTTATTTTCTTAAAATTCATACTTCGGGGGCTGACGAGGTGGAAACTCGATCAATCAGGTTGGTCGCGCGCGCTGTGCGGGCAACACGCTTCAGCGTGTTTTTCATCTCACTGAGCCACCGATTTCAATCGGTGGCAACGCCGCAAATTTCTGGGTAGAAGGAGAACAGATGAAAACCCAAACAGTGATCGTTTTGGTTTTGCTTGCGTTGGTGTTAGCGGCATGTGCGCCAGCGGCTACGCCGGCGCCGACGGCGACCGTGCCAGCCGCGAAACCGACCACGCCTGCTGCACCTGCGGCGCCTGCCACGCTGCCGATTGTGGGCGCGGATGTCAAGCCCGCGGCGACGGAAGTATTGTTCTGGCACGCGATGAGTGGGAGTCGCGGGGATGTCATCAAGGCGTTCGCTGAAGATTTTAACAAGACGAACCAGTACGGCATCACCGTCAAGCCCGAGTACACCGGCTCGTACGCCGAGACGGTGACCAAGGCACTGGCGGCGTACAAGACCGGCAAGCCCCCCCACATCGTTCAGGTGTACGAAGTGGGAACACAAACGATGCGCGATTCTAAAGCCATCGTGCCGATCTACACGTTGAATCGGGGGGATGTGGACTTTGGGGATGTGGTGCAACCCATCGTCAAGTACTACAGTGTGGGCGGTCAAGTGGTGTGTATGCCGTTCAACAGTTCGACCGCGATGTTGTACTACAACAAGGACGTGTTCAAGAAGGCGGGTCTCGATCCTAACAAACCGCCGACGACGTTCGATGAGATGTACGAGTACGGCAAAAAGATCGTGAGTAGCGGCGCCGCCAAGGGCGGTGTCTCGTTTGGTTGGCCCGCCTGGATCTTTGAGCAAATGTTCGCGACGCACAATCAGTTGTATGCGAACAATGACAACGGGCGCAGTGGTTTGGCAACGGAAGTGTACATCAACAGCCCCTTTGGTGTAAAGGTGTTGGGTGAATGGCAAAAGTGGGCAAAGGAAAAAGTGTTGGTGTATGGTGGTCGCGAGTACGACGCGAACGCGCCCTTCCTCGCCGGCGAATTTGCGATGCTGGTGCAGTCTACTTCGTCGCTGGGTGGGATCCAGAACAGCGCCAAGGGCAAGTTCGAGCTGGGCACCACGTTCTTGCCGCGCTTGCCGGGCTATCCGTCGGGTAACTCGGTTGTCGGCGGGGGCTGTCTGTGGGTGATGAAAGGTCGCTCGGACGCGGAGAATCTTGCCGCGTGGGAATTCCTCAAGCACATCAACAAACTGGAGAACCAAATCACCTGGCACAAAAAGACCGGCTATTTCCCCGCCACGAACACTGCTGTCACATCGCTCCTGAACGAGGGATGGTTCGCGCAACAACCGAATTACATCACCGCGTTTATGCAAATTCTGTTGGGCGTGGATACCCCTGCCGCCCGCGGGGTGTTGCTTGGCAACTTTGTCGAAATCCGTGACGTGGTCGGCGCGGCGATTGAAGAAGTCGTTGTCAATATGAAAGACCCCAAGACCGTGTTGGACGACGCCGCCAAAAAGACCAATCAGATTTTGAAAGACTACGCCGAAGTCAACAAATAGTGCGCCGCATTCGCTCGGTCGGCAGCTCGGATAGTCAGGCGCGTCCGTGCGTCTGACTATCCGACTTGCGACGAGATGCCGCATACAACAAGACTATGCACACGCGTTTCCCCAACAAACTACTCCCGTACATTTTGCTTTCACCCAGTATCATCATCGTTCTGATCTTCTTTGTCGTGCCGAGTGTCCAGAGCATTCAACAGAGTGTTTATCGGAGCAATATTTCCGGCACGCGACAAATTTTTGTGGGCTTGCGGAATTACGAGCAACTGTTTTCCACCACCGAGTACCTCAACTCGTTACAGGTCACAGCGCTTTTTGCGTTGTTCGTCGTGGGGGTAGGGCTTACCTTGAGTCTGTTCATCGCGCTCGTGGCGAATCAACGCTATACCGGCTTTACCGTCTATCGCACGTTGCTCATCTGGCCCTACGCGCTCTCGCCAAATATCGCCGGGGTGATCTGGGGCTTGATGTTGGAGCCAACGATTGGGATGTTGACGAACGCCATCGGTTTTCTCGGTGTGCATCTGAATTGGCGCGGCGACGCGGTGAGCGCGTTGCTTTTTATCGCGATGGCGGCGACGTGGAAGATGTTGGGTTACAACATCATCTTTTTCTTGGCGGGCATCCAGGGCTTGCCGCGCGAAATCTTGGAGGCGAGCGAAGTGGATGGCGCGAATCGGTGGACCAAGTTCTGGAAAATTACCTTTCCCTTGCTTTCGCCAACGACATTTTTCTTGTTCATTATGAACACGCTCTATGCGTTCTTCGAGGGCTTTGGTTTGATCCACGTGACGACGAACGGGGGACCTGGCTACGCCACCGATTTGATGGTGTACAAACTCTATCGCGATGGATTTATCGCGATGAACACCGGCTTTGCAGCGGCACAATCCGTCGTGTTGTTGTTGATTGTTGCCTCACTGACGTTCTTGCAGTTCCGCTATGCGGGCCGCCATGTCTACTATGGAGGATGAGCGATGACCGTGATGCCTCTGGCACGCCCCCGCTTTTCGCCGCTGCGTCTTGGGCGCGCGCTCTCGGCGCACGCCGTTATGTTGTTCGCCGTCGCGCTGACCTTGTTCCCGATGTTGTACGCGCTGTTGGTCAGCACGCAGACGACGCAAGAGTATTACACCTTTCCGCCCAATCTATTGCCCGGCACAGGCACGCTGCACAACTATACCGTCGCGTTCGAACGCGCCGCGCTGGCGCGCTTGGTCTTGAACACGACCATCATTTCGCTTGCCGTTGCGTTTGGCAAAATGCTGTTGAGTGTCACGGCGGGCTTTGCCTTCGTCTATTTTGATTTTCGCGGCAAGTTGGTCTTTTTCGTTCTGATTTTCCTGACCCATATGCTCCCGGTACCGGTGCGGATCGTGCCGACGTTTCAGCTGATGGATCAACTGGGGTGGGTCAATACGTACTGGGCGCTAACCGTGCCGTTCTTCGCGAGCGCGACAGGCACACTCTTGTTTCGTCAGTTGTATATGACGGTGCCGGCTTCGCTTGCCGATGCGGCGCGGATAGACGGTGCGGGACCCTTGCAATTTCTCTGGAACATTATCGTCCCAATCTCGCGCACCAATTTGATGGCACTTTTTTTGATTGAATTTATTTATATGTGGAATCAGTACCTGTGGCCCCTCATCGTCGCCAACACCGAAACGACGCGTGTCATTCAAGTCGGCTTGAAGGTACTGATTGCCACCGACGCGGCGGTGGAGTGGAATATCGTGATGGCGGGTGTCGTTGTGGCAATGATTCCCCCGCTCATTGTCTTGCTGTTGACACAAAAGAGTCTCATCACGGGCTTGTCTTTGTTCGAGGAGAAGTGAGCAATCATCCACCTAAACGAACCACACTGTGAAAATATCGCTCCAGTCGCATCTGTGATATAATTGATGAGACCGCGCATGGTACACCTTCGGGGGAAGTGGGGTTCTTCACTCCATAGGGTATCATGCGGGTCATTTTTGTAAAGGCGGCAAACCAGTGCAACAACATAAAATAGTTGCATACCAGACTGAGGGGAAGACATTGACAGACGTGGCTAAAAATCGAGTTTCTACCACGTACTTTCATGTTGGTGCGCTACTAGCAATGACCTTTTGAGTCGCCCCAGCCGACTTGGCGACAGTCCTGGGCGCGTGATTCAGGGAACGTGCGTTCGGATGAAAAATGGAGGTTCGTCGTAGGCCGTAGGCGATTGATCGCCACATTGACACGGCACGATGAATCGCACGACTACAAGCCTATGGCGCGATATTGCAATTTTCCAAAATAATCTGATAGAGGATGCTTGAACATCTGGTTTGTAGTAGGCGATTGATCGCCTATTCAGGCGGCGCGATGAATCGCGTAACTACAAACCTAAATCGCGTAGGGTGCGCAAGCCACTATTAGATTATTTTGTTAAACTGCAAAATCGTGCGATTACAAGCCTAATCAGTGGGGGATCACATGCCAAAACATCTGCCGTGTCTGTTCCCATCGGTTGATCAGCGCGCGTGCCCACTCACTGCCGGTCACCTCGGCGTGCCGTTGCACGAGTGAATACAAGCGGGACTCGGTCGCCGGGTGGTCCAGGCGTTGCGCGCGCACGAGTTGCGCATTCATCCGCTTGGCGAGAATGTTTTCGCTATCATAGACGAATGCCTCCCCGCCGGTCATGCCCGCGCCAAAATTTCGCCCGACGGTTCCCAGAATAACGACAGTGCCGCCTGTCATGTACTCGCATCCGTGATCGCCCACCCCTTCGACGACAGACAGCGAGCCGCAGTTGCGGACGGCAAAGCGTTCGCCGACGCGCCCAGCGGCAAAAAGCATTCCACCGGTCGCACCATACAACAAGGTATTGCCCGCGATGAAATTTTCGTTCGTCGCCCAACGCGCCTGCGCCGGCGGCCGCAAAACAATTTCGCCGCCCGCCATGCTTTTACCCACGTAATCGTTTGCCTCGCCGATGAGGGTGAGATGCATGCCGTTGATGCAGAACGCGCCAAAACTCTGCCCCGCACTGCCGTGGAACGTCACGCGAATGGTGCCCGGCGGCAACCCCGCATCGCCGTAGCGCCGTGCAATTTCGCCGGCAAGTCGCGCGCCTACCGTACGGTCGGTGTTGTGAATCTCGTGCTCGAGCACAATCGGTGTGCACGCTTCGACGGCGGGCAAGGCAGCAGCACACAACCAATCATCGAGCGTCTCGGCGGGCAGGGGATCGTTCCGTGCTTGAACATTACGTCGCGGGCGAGTCCACGTAGGATCAGGATCAATCAGCATTCGCCCTAATTCGATTTGTGGCACTTGCCAGGATTGGTTGAGCAAGAATCATCTCCCTGTTGGTAGAGGGCGCGGTATAGCACCCGCCGAACCGAGTGCAACAACATGATAGTTGCATACCAGACGGAGGGGAAAATGGTTACCGAGACGGCAAAGTTTCCACTACGCCCTTTCATGTTGGTGCACTACTAGTCGGTCAGCAACGCGCTGTTGAGGACTGACCATTTGACATCTTGCATCCCGCGCGCCAGAGTGCCGCGTTCGCCTTTGGGGCGCGGGTTAAATTTCAAGCGTTCAACGTGCCCAATCGCTTCCTCGAACGAGCGCATCCCCAGCGCCGCGAGATACTCGCGTGTCTCTTCGGCGATGAATTGAAAATAAGCCATAATGCGTGTGGGATCGTTCGGAAATTTTTTGCGCAAGTCTTCGCGCTGGGTGGCGATGCCGGTCGGGCAGGTGTTGGTGTGGCACACGCGTGCCATAATGCAGCCCGCCGCCACCAGCACCGCCGTGCCAAAGGACACCTCGTCGGCGCCCAGCAGGGCAGCAACGATGACGTGGCGCGCTGTTTTGAATCCCCCGTCCACACGCAGCCGCACCCGTCCGCGTAAATTGTTGGCGACGAGCACTTGTTGTGTCTCGGCGAGTCCCAGTTCCCAGGCGATCCCGGCATGCTTCATCGAACTGAGCGGCGAGGCGCCGGTGCCGCCGGAATGACCACTGATCTGCACAACATCGGCGAACGCTTTGACGACGCCGGCGGCAATCGTGCCGACGCCGGCTTGGGCGACCAACTTGACCGAGACCTTGGCGCGCGGATTGATGCGTTTCAAATCGTACACCAACTGCGCCAAATCTTCGATGCTGTAAATGTCGTGGTGCGGCGGCGGCGAAATCTGCGCCGTGCCCGGCGTCGTGTAGCGAATTGCCGCAATCTCCGCCGACACTTTGGTGCCCGGCAGTTGCCCGCCTTCCCCAGGTTTTGCACCCTGCGCAATTTTGATTTGCAATTCGTCCACCCAGGTCAAATAGGCGGGCGTCACGCCGAACCGCGCGGAGGCGACTTGCTTGATGCGGCTGTTGCTTTCGGTTTGGTAGCGCGAACGATCTTCGCCGCCTTCCCCGGCATTGCTCATTGCGCCCAAGCGATTCATCGCAATCGCAATGGCTTGGTGCGCTTCGAGCGAGAGAGCACCGTGCGACATAGCAGCCGCCGAAAAGCGTTTGAGAATCGCCGAGGCGGGCTCGACTTCGGAGAGCGGAATCGGATTGCCGAACAAGATGTCGAGATGGTCGGACAAATCGCCGGACGAATAGTCGTGCACTTGGAGGGTGAATTGGCGATACTTGTCGTACGCGCTTTGAAAATTGCCGTTCAACACGCCGGGCGCCGTGACGGCGCTGTGCAGGGCTTTGACGACGGCTGGGTTGAAACTGTGATATTCGCCTTCCTTTTTGTATTTGTAAAAGCCATAGTTCTTGAGATGCAAGTGCGCTTCGTCTTCGCGCTGAAAGGCGTGCACGTGATGGGCAAAGACAATGCGCGCCAGGTCGCGTAACGAAATCCCGCTGATATGATTCGGCGTACCGGTGAAATAGCGATTCACCACTTGATCCGCCAGTCCGATGATTTCGAAAATCTGCGCGCCGTGATACGCATCGAGCGTAGCGATGCCCATCTTCGCCATAATTTTGAGCAAGCCCTTTTCTGCCGCACGCACAAAATTTTCTTCGGCGCGCGCCGGCGAAAGGGCCTTTTCGTCACCTTCGCCTAGCGGTGAGGGGCGACCCGGGCGAAATGCCGCCAAGGTGCGCACACTCGCCAACGCGAGATAGGGATTGATCGCGTCCGCGCCGTAACCGAGGAGACACGCAAATTGATGCACGTCGCGCGCATCCCCTACTTCGGCGATGAGACTGGTGCGCCAGCGTTTGCCCACGCGCAAGAGATGATGATGCACCGCGCTGACAGCGAGCAGCATGGGAATCGGCGCGCGGGTGGCTTCGGTCACGCGGTCGCTCAAAATCAAGATGACGTTCCCAGCATTGACCGCGCGTTCGGCTTGCGCGCACAAGTTTTCTACCGCGCGTTCGAGCGCATCCTCATCCTCGCTCACCGCAAAGGTTGCACTGAGCAACGCATGCGGAAATTCGTTGTCCATCGCGCGAATTGCATCGAGTTGCGAGCGCGTGAGCAAAGGACTGTCGAGTTCGATCAGATGCGCGTGTGTAGGGGATTCGTCGAGCAGGTTGCCGCGTGCGCCCAGTAGTACGCGCAACGACATCACCAACGTTTCGCGCAACGCGTCGAGCGGTGGATTGGTCACCTCGGCAAAGCGTTGTTTGAAATAGTGATACAACGGCCGCTCAAATTCCGAAAGAACTGCCAGCGGCGTATCGTCGCCCATAGACCCGATCGGTTCGGTGGCTCCGATAGCCATAGGGCGCAGCACGACCACCAGTTCCTCGTCGGTGTAACCAAAGAGCGCTTGCTGGCGCGTGACCGAAACGCCTTCGCCTTTGCGCGGCGCGCTCGACGTAACCGGCAAGCGTTTCATCTGCGCGTCGAGCCATTGCTGGTAGGGCTGGCGCGTTGCGTAATGATTCTTGATGTCGGCATCGTGCCAGCGTTTGCCGCGCGATACATCCACGACGAGGCATTGCCCGGGCCCCAGTTTCCCTTTTTCGACGATGCGCGCCGGATCAACTTCCAAGGCGCCGGCTTCGGAGGCTGCGACAATCAAGCCATCATCGGTAACCAGGTAGCGCACCGGACGCAAGCCATTGCGATCGAGGGCGATGCCGACGATTTGTCCATCGGAGTAGGCGACGGCGGCGGGACCGTCCCAAGGTTCCATCAAGGTCGAGTGATAGCGATAGAATGCTTTCCACGCTTCCGGCAAGTCGTCAATTTTTTCCCACGCTTCCGGCATCAGCATCAATTGCGCGTGCACCAGGTCGCGTCCGGCGAGCGCGAGCAATTCAAGCGCGTTGTCGAGCATTGCCGAATCGCTGCCCGTCGGATCAATCACGGGCAAGAGCGACTGGGCATCGTCAAAGAGATTCGACGCGAGGTACGGTTCGCGCGCACGCATCCAAGTAACGTTGCCTTGTAAGGTGTTGATTTCGCCATTATGGCAGAGGAAGCGAAAGGGTTGGGCGCGTTCCCAGTTGGGAAAGGTGTTGGTGCTATAGCGCTGGTGAAAGAGCGCGAGGGCGGTTTCGTAGGCTGGGTCGCGCAGGTCGGCATAAAAGTTAGCGAGTTGAAAGGAGATAAGCAAGCCCTTGTACACCAGCGTGCGCGACGAAAGCGACGGGATGTAGAACGGTTCCAGCTCTGCAACGCGCGCGCGTCGTTCGATTTCTTTGCGCGCCACAAAGAGGGCACGTTCGAAGGCTAGCCCAGCCGCGAGGTGGGACGGTCGTGCCAACAACACTTGCTCGATGTGCGGACAAATCGAGCGGGCGTGGTCGCCTAGCACATCGAGGTCAATGGGCACGGGCCGCCACGCGAGAATCGGCAGATGGTGCGTTTCGAAAACGGCTTGGATGATTTGTTTGGCTTGGCTCCGCGCCGTCACATTGGTGCGCGGTAAAAAGAACACGCCTACCGCCAGATCGCCGCGCGCCGGCGCGACCAAGCCAAGGCTTTCAAGTTCGCGAGCAAAGAAACGATGCGGAATTTGCGTGAGGACGCCCGCCCCATCGCCGGTGCGCGCATCCGCCGCAATCGCACCACGATGCGCCAGACGATTGAGCGTGGCGAGGGCATCTCGCAAAATAGCGTGCGAAGGTTGCCCGGTCAAGTGGGCGATGAAACCGGTCCCGCAGTTGGCACGCTCGCGCCCAGCAAACGATTCAACCGAAGGCATTCACATCACTCCTCACCCCAACGGCACGGGAGATTCATGAAGCGACGGCGTAGTCGCAAGCGAACAGGGGCGACACTGCCCGAACTGCACCGGTGAGGGACTACCCGCGAATCGTCGTCACAAAACCCGAATCGAAAACATGCAACGATTCATAACCAATCTACTCATGCGCGGGTAAGCATTCGTGACTGAGTCAGATCAAACAACAACCACCTGAGCCTGTTTTTCGCACCTCGCCGTGGGATGTTCCCGCTCTCATCCCCCACGCCGCTTTGCAGCGTGGGAAGAGTCAGGAGGGAAAGGCTATTCCGCTAGCGAAAGTACGAAATTCAGACTGAGCCTCGCTTTTGCACCCTCGCCTGACCAATCAGAATGGGTGTACCTTGAGCGGCTGAACTAGTGCAACAACATGAAATAGGTACATACCAGACGGATGGGAAGACGTTGACAGATGTGGCTAAAAATTGAGTTTCTACCACGTCCTTTCATGTTGGTGCACTACTAGCCACCTTGTCTATTCGCCAGGGCAGGTGTGAAATCTAGGCTGAGGTTCAAGCAGTTGGGTAACCAGACGGGCAACATGGGGATGTGGGATCTGCCTAAACCTTTTCTAGCATAAGGGAGTGTATGCCAAATCTGTCCAGCCGTCTACGGACAAGATATTTAAATTGTAACGGCTTGCCTTTGTGTAGGTTGCCTAATTGCACAATGTCCCGGCGGGCTAGCGAGTTCTCATCCGAAAAGCGTAAGAGGTGGGTGACCTTTCTAGGTCGCTGTGTTTGGCGGGCTAGAAAGCCCACGTCCACGAAAAGCCCACGCCCACGCCACGAAACTGGCGAGCACCGTCTTGTTGCAACAGTGCCGAGCCATTCGGCGCCCAAAAATATCCAAGCACGTTCGCGCGCTAACCGAGGCGATGAATGACGGTGTCAGCCATTGTGCAGGTATCCAACGACGCTTCCGGTTGCGCCCAGATCAACGGTCCGGCATCCTGCGCTCAACAGTAGGTCAACGGATTGTTCGATCAACGGCGCTCGATGTGGCAAGTTGAGGGAATGACGCAACAACGTCGCTGCGCTGCAGATGCTACTCGATACCCTTGCCAGTAATGTTCGGCGCGGAACCGTGAATCGGTTCATAGACTATCAGCGCCCCTTCCCCCAGCGAAGCGGAGAGTAACATACCCATTGATCCCACGAGCATGGCGGTTTTCAAAATATCGCTAAACATGTTTTCAGGATTGTACGCCAAGACCTATTCGGTGCCCAACCGCCTCACGGCAAGGCGAGCGCCATCTGTGCAGCGCGATAGTGAGGATTATACTTGAGCGCCGTTTCAAATGCCCGCCGCGCTTCGGTGGGGTGTCCCAATCCGCGCAATGCCAGACCTTTGTAATAGTACGCTTCTTCAAGGTCTGGCGCTTGGCTCAAAACTTGATTGGCTAACGTCAACGCTTGATCGTATTGTTGGGTTTGCAAGTACGCCTCGAATGGCTCGAACTGGTACCACATCATTCGCCAGGGCAAACCTTGGGCGCGCGCCCGGTCGAATTCGGTCGCTGCTTCGGCGTAGCGTTTCAAGCCAACCAAAGTGGTTCCCAGATTGAATCGCGCAAAAGCGTCTTGCGCATCGTGTTCGATTTCGGCGCGCGCACGCGCCACCGCTTGAGCGTACATCGTTTGATCGTCGCGTGCGTTCCCCAGGATCGCGCGTACCAGCGGTTCTTGCGCCGGCGAATAGATGACGATATAGAGCCGATTGAATTGCCGCCAAAACGCATCTAGATCGGCGTACGCGATTTTAACGCTGGGACCATCGTACGAATCCATCGTCGTGATTTGCTTGGCATCGTACCCAATCACCAAACGATAGTGTCCCATCCACCCCTGCGGCTCTTTGACCAGCCCGGTTTCGATGATCACCGGCAGATCGTTCGACACAAACAACTTGAGTTGATCGAATGTGCCGTTGACGCGAACGATTGTGCGCAAACCAACGCGGCTGGCGTATGCCACCATCTCGTCGGGCCGCACGTTCTTGTCTTGCGGATTCGGTTTGGTGATTGCGGCGACATCGGCTTGCGTGTCTTTGAGACCGAAATAACTGAGATTCATTGCGAGTGTAGTTGGACCGCAATTGTTGAACTTTTGATATTCGTGGCGTAGTCCGCGCAAAAGAAGGCTGGGTTGAATGGGGCGTACTTCAACGGCACGGGTTGGCGTACGCGTGCGAGTGGGCATTGACGGTCGTGGCGTAGCGGTAACGGTTGGAGGGATGACCGTTTCAGTTGCGGTCGGGTTAGGCGATGGAGAGGGGGGCGCGACCAAAGAGATATTTGAGGGTGTGGGCGGCAGAGGTTGAGTATGATTCGAACTGGCAACTTGGACAATCAAGAATACCCCAAGCGCCGCACCCAACGCCGCCCCAAAAAGTATGGCGAGGAGTACTTGCCTCCTCGCCATTGATGCAAGTGATGGATTCACACAAACTCGCTTATTGTTTTTCGTACGGTTGTCCGTCTGCCGCCGGCGGAACCGCCCGACCGACAAAGCCGGTGAGTACCAGAATCGTCAACACGTACGGCAACATTTGCGGAAACTGCGATGGAATGTCAGGGCGATTGAAACTTAGGGTGGTGGTGATTGTATTGCCCAAACCAAAGATCAACGCGCCGGCAAGCGCACCGAACGGCGTCCAGTTGCCAAAGATCATCGCTGCCAGCCCGATGAATCCTAGCCCATTCGTCATCAACGGATTGAACACATCCACCGCTTCCAAAGTAAACCATGCGCCACCAAAACCCGCCAGCAAGCCGCCCAACAAGACATTGATATAGCGCACGCGGTACACATCAATGCCCAATGTGTCTGCCGCGCGCGGATTCTCGCCGACCGCGCGCGTGCGCAACCCCCAAGGCGTGTAGAACAGGACGTAGTGAATCAGCAACGTTACCAGAATCATAAAATAGACAATTGGTTTTTGCCCGGAAAAGATAATGGGGCCTAGCACCGGGATTTGCGACAAGAGGGGAATATCGAAAGGCGGAAAGGTGCCAGGTCCTGGCGGAATATTTTGCGCGAGATATTGGCGATAGAAATAACCGGTGATGCCGATGGCAAGAATATTGATCACGGTTCCGCTGATGATCTGATCGGATTTAAAGCGGATGGATACAACCCCGTGCAACAAAGCCAGCAAGCCACTGGCTGACACCGCCAAGCCAAGGGCTAACCAACGACTGATTTCGCCGGCAACCACCACATCAACACCCGTGGTCTTCATCCAGGTAAAAGCATACACATTGACGCCGTAGGCCACCATTGCGCCCATCAACATCATTCCTTCGATGCCAATGTTGATCACGGCGGCGCGCTCGCACATCAAGCCGCAGTACGCCGCCAACGCCACCGGCGCGGCGTAGCGAATCGTTTGATTCAGCGTCCCAATGACACACTGCGCATCGCATTGACCGCCAATCATTGCATTAAACACCAGATAAAACGCAACTGCCGCCGCGATGCCAAAAATCAAAGTGATGACTTGGCGATAATTGATCAACCCCTTGCGTTGCGGAGGAACTGCCATTGCCGTGTTACTCACCTTAACCTCCCCAGCCACGGGTCAACGGTTCGATTTCGACCTCACGCACCGCTTTCATCCGCAACAGATAGCGCACCATCGCGGGCGCGGCAACGAACAAGAGCACCAACGCTTGAATCAAGGCGATGACATATTTGCTGACACCCGATTGCAGTTCCATCAGATCCGCTCCATTGCGCATCGCGCCAAACAGAAATGCCGCCCCCAAGATGCCAAACGGATGATTCTTGGCGATGAGGGCAATCGCAATGCTGTCAAAACCATAACCACTTGAAAAGAACAACGGCAGACAACGACAAATCGAAACACCCAGCACTTCAATGGTGCCGGCAATCCCCGCCAACCCACCCGAGATGAGCATCGTGATGATGATGACGCGCGCGCTGTGAATGCCGGCATACTTGGCGGCATCGGGATTGGCGCCTACCGTGCGCATCTCAAACCCAATCGTCGTCTTCCACATCAATCGCCACACTGCCACCGCAGCGATCAATGCGAGAAAGATACCAATGTGCATCCGGTCGTACGGATCGGTGATGGGCCACCAAAGATGGGTAAGCGATGGCAAGCCCACTAAAGTCACCAATCCAATGCCAGCGCCAATGCCGACGGCAATGCCATGCCTTTGCAACCAAGTCAAGCGTTTGATCCACCTAGGTTGCAAAAATGTCCATTCGGTTAACGTCCAAGCGATAAAGGCAAACACCAGCGCGACAAACAAGGCGTTAAAGGGGTCTTGCAAACGTTCTGGGATTTGATGCAACGACCATAGTTCGGCGTTCGGTGAGACGCGCAACGTTTGCACCGCACTCGATTTAGTATCGCGCAAAGGATAACTGACCAGATACTCGGTCAGACGAAACGCGATATAATTCATCATCATCGTGGTGATGACTTCGTGTGCCCCGGTGCGCACCTTGAGGAGTGCCGGGATGCCCGCCCAAATCGCTCCCCCCACTGCGCCGGCAAGAATGACGAGTGGGAGATGAATAAAAGTTGGCAGACCGGTGAAGGCAATCCCAGCCCAGACGGCACTAATGGCACCAATGTAAAACTGCCCTTCGGCACCAATGTTGAACAAGCCTGTTTTGAATCCTACGGCAAGTCCCAGTCCAAGAAAGACGTACGGCGTCATTGCCACCAGCGTTTCCGAAAAGCCGCGGGTTTTGAAAAATGCGCCGTTGATCATCCCTAGGTATGCCACGCCCACCGTTTCCAAACTACCACTAGTAATCCAAATGATGATGGCGCCACCAGCAAACCCTAACAGGATGGCAAGGGCGGGCATACTCAGCACATCCAGCCAGCGAAGGAGGATCGCCAGCCCAGGAGCGCGGCGGGCGCCGGTTTCGGTGATGCTAGACATGGACGCCCCCTTTGACGCCTGCCATCAACAAACCCAGTTGTTCGCGTGTGGCGGCACCTGCCTCCATGGTCTCTAAAATACGTCCTTTATACATTACCGCAATCCGATCGGCTAACGACATGATTTCATCCAATTCCGCGGAAACGAGCAACACCGCTGCCCCACGATCGCGCGCCTGCACAATCCGCCGATGAATGAATTCAATCGAACCAACATCCAAGCCGCGCGTGGGTTGATTGACGATGAGTAATTTCACCGGGCGATCGAGTTCGCGCGCGACAATCACTTTTTGTTGATTGCCCCCAGAGAGCGACCCCGCGGTCGTGCGTATACTGGGTGTCCGCACATCGAACTCGGTGACCAATTTCTGACTCCGTTCGGCAATTGCATACTCGTCAATTTCCAAGCCGCGTGCAAACGGCGGTTGATAATAGGTGCACAACACCAAATTGTCCCGCACTGGAAAGGAAAGCACCAACCCATGCTTGTGGCGATCTTCGGGAACATGCCCGGTGCCCAACTCGGTAATGCGGCGCGGCGTTTCGTGCGTTACATCTTTGCCCAACAAGACAACTTTGCCGCTGACGACACGTCGCAAGCCGGTCAACGCTTCCACCAATTCGCGTTGTCCGTTGCCCTGCACCCCCGCAATGCCCAGAATCTCTCCTTCCCGCACCTCGAAAGAAACATCGTGCACGGTGGTTGCATGCCGATCGTCTTGCACTTGCAAATTCTCAACCCGCAAAACCGTATTGCCGGGATGGGCGGGCGATTTGTCAATCTGCAAAATCACTTTGCGCCCCACCATCATTTCGGCGAGCATTTCAGAGGTAGCGGCTTGGGGTGTTACGGTGCCAATCATCTTGCCGGCGCGCATCACACTGATGCGGTCCGCCACCGCAAACATCTCGCGCAACTTGTGTGTGATGAAAACAATGGATTTACCTTGCCGCACCAACTCTTTCATAATGACAAAGAGTTCATCGGCTTCTTGCGGCGTCAAGACCGCCGTGGGTTCATCCAAAATCAGAATCTCGGCGCGACGATACAAGGCTTTGACGATTTCCACGCGTTGTTGCAACCCGACAGGCAAATCTTTGATATACGCATCGGGATCCACATCCAGGCGATATTGGTGCGAGAGTTCGCGAATGCGTTGCGCCGCCGTGCGCCGATCGAGTGCAGACAACTGCCCCATGAATCGGGTGGCGGGTTGCAACGATTCTTGACCCAAGATGATATTTTCGGTTACGGTGAGCGGTGGCACGAGCATAAAATGCTGGTGCACCATACCGATGCCTTGCGCAATCGCATCGTGGGGACTCGTAATGCGAGTGGAGCGTCCGTTGATGCGAATCTCTCCTTCATCGGGTTGGTACAAACCGTAGAGAATATTCATCAACGTGGACTTGCCGGCACCATTCTCGCCGAGCAGCCCGTGAATCTCGCCGGGGCGCAGATCGAAATGAACGTGATCGTTGGCTAACACCCCAGGAAAACGCTTGGTGATTCCGACGGCTTGCAGAACCGGGATCATCGAATCGGGAGGGCTCGTGGTGCTTGCTTGGGGCAAGACGGTGGTCATGCTTTCTCCTCAATGTAGGACAAATTTGAAATTTGTCCTACACGCAGTCCATTTTCATTCGACCGCTGGTGCGCCAACGGCGAATGAACAACTCAGACAAGTGAATTGGAACAAAAGACTATAATTGAGGAAAAGGAATCCTCTGGGATAAAACGAGCGTCACGTAAGATTCTTGTAAAATGGGTGCTATGCCGATGGGCATAGCACCCTGCTGGATGAGCCGCGTGCCAATTATGGCTTGTAACCGGTTTGGAGTTTTCCGCTCTTGAGGTCTTCGGTGGCTTGTTTGATCTTGTCCTTGACCGATTGCGGAATCTTGCTGTCCCAATCGTGGAACGGGGCAAGCCCCACCCCGCCATTCTGGAGATTGGCGGTTAGAATGCCGGCTTTGACGGTCTTGGCGTTGACGGATTTCAAGAAATTGTACACTGCCACGTCAACATTCTTGGCGGCACTGCTCAACAAGGCATCCTTGACTTCGGGATACGTGTTGTATTGATCCACGTCCACGCCGATCGCCATCAAGCCCTTTTCCTTGGCGGCGAGCAAACCACCGTTGCCGGTGTTGCCACCCACGCCAAAGACCACATCGCAACCTTGGGCAATCATTGATTGCGCGGTTTCTTTACCCTTGGCAGGATCGGTGAAGGAGGGGATATAGACATTCAACGGCTTGACATCCGGCTTGATCCACTTGGCGCCGTTCTGGAACCCGACGACAAAGCGAACCACGGGTGGAATTTCCATACCCGAGACGGTGCAGACCACCCCGGTCTTGGTCATGCCACCGGCTAACACACCCGCGAGGAAACCGACTTGGTCTTCTTGGAACATCAATGAGGTAATGTTCTTGAGTCCGCCATCGTCGTAGCAATCTTTCTTGGTGTCATCGCAGTACGCCACGCCCTTGGTGGGGAAGTACGCATAGTCCACAATCGCAAACTTGATGTTAGGATATTGCTTTGCTTTGATCGCCGTCGCATCGCCCATCAAGAAACCGACCGTGATAATGACATCGTACTTTTCGGTGGCGAACTGGTCAATGTTCTTTTCATAGTCGGTGGGTTGCTTGGATTCGATGAACTTGGCTTCCCAACCCAATTCCTTCGCCGCTTTTTGCGTGCCTTCCCAAGCGGATTGGTTGAAGGACTTGTCGTTCACACCACCCACATCGGTAACCAATCCTACTTTGAGTTTCGCCGCCGGTGCAGCGCCGCCGCACCCGCTCAAGACGATTGCCAGCAATAACGCAAACAGGCACACCACAAACAATCGGGAACGCATTCTTTCTCCTCCTTGAAAAAATGTTTGAACTCTACCTCGAGCATCTCGGTGAAACGATGGGCTTGCGGCACCACCTCCTCTCATCGCTGTACGGCGTTGGACAGCCCTTTCGATTGTTGAGGGGAAACCGGTCAGAAAGGTTCCAAGAGGTTTACCCCATCTATTATATAACAGATTTCACAAACTACCAAAGTGTCTTGTTGTGAATTTTGAGAATAGAAACCAACGGAATTCAGGGTAGCGTTGTGGGAATAAATTTGACGGATTGATGAGGGGCGAGTAAAATGGAATTGAAAATGTGCGATGGCGCACTCATCATTGCTTGTATTGCAAGGTGGCGAATGCCTCTCCCTCGTGAGAGGCATTTTTTGTTGTACTGGGATTCTCGCTTGCATCGAGCAAGCAGAAAAAATAATTCATTCTCATGGAGGAGAAATGAAACTCAATTGGAAAGTCGTTATTCCACTCGCCGCGTGGGCAATCTTGGCACTCTACGGCTATGCTTTTGGCGCGCCCACCGGCTTGACGATGAGTGCGTGGCTTTACTTTGCCCTCTTCGTCGCTGTGATTCTGGGCTTGGTGTTGGAACCCATTCCCGCCGCTGCCGTTGGGTTGATTGGTGTGACGTTTGCCGCCGCCATGCGCTACGTCAATGCCAACATCGGTCAATCCATTAACTGGGCACTGGCCGGTTTTGCAGACACAACCGTGTGGCTCATCTTTGGCGCGTTCGTGTTTTCGATGGGGTACAACAAAACTGGCTTGGGACGCCGCATCGCGTTGATGTTGGTGCGCTGGCTGGGGGGACGCACGCTGGGGCTAGGTTACGCGATCACATTGGCAGATCTCGTTCTTGCGCCGGGGACGCCTTCGAACACGGCGCGCAGTGCCGGCACAATTTTCCCGGTCATTCGGAACATCCCGGCATTGTACGGTTCTGAACCGAACAATACGACCTCGCGCAAGATCGGTTCGTACATCATGTGGGTTGCGTTCGCGGCGACTTGTGTCACCTCTTCGATGTTCATCACCTCGCTCGCCCCAACTGCCGCCGCACTCGCGATTGTCAAAAGCACAGCCAAGATTGATGTCAACTGGCTACAGTACGCCCAAGGATTCCTCCCCGTCGGCATCGTTCTGATTGTGCTGGTTCCCTTGCTGGTCTATTGGCTCTACCCACCCGAAATCAAATCGAGTAAAGAAATTCCAGAGTGGGCAAACCAGGAACTCGGTAAACTCGGTAAGGTTACCACCAAAGAACTCGTCATGGTGGGCTTGGTCGTCCTTGCTATTTTCCTGTGGATCACCGGCTCCAATGACTTGATCCAACTCCCTTACTTTGGCAAGAATTTTATCAACGCTACTACCGTGGTGTTGATAGGTATCGCCCTGATGCTGGTCACCAACATTGTAACCTGGGACGAAATCCTGGCAAACAAAGCGGCGTGGAATGTACTGGTCTGGTTCGCCACGTTGGTAACGTTGGCAAACGGCTTGAATCTGGTAGGGTTCGTCCGCTGGTTTGCCGATCTCGCCTCGCAACCTCTTAAAGGTTTGGATCCGATGCTGGTCTTGGCATTGCTGGTTGCGCTGTTCTTCTTCATTCACTATTTCTTTGCTTCGCTGAGCGCACACACCAGCGCGGTTTTGCCCCTCGTGTTGGGCGTTGGCATCAAACTGTTGCCTGCCAATCTAGTGATGCCGTTTGCGTTGCTTTGCGTCTATGCACTTGGCTTAATGGGCGTCATCACCCCCTACGCCACTGGGCCTGCACCGGTGTACTATGGTAGCGGCTATATCTCGCGCACTGATTTCTGGAAACTGGGTCTGATCTTTGGCGTGATTTTCTTGGTTGCCTTGCTCGTGATTGGCATCCCATATCTCACTTCAATCAAACTTTAATTGAATACCTTACAAAAAACCGGCGATGGGATTTTCCATCGCCGGTTTGATTTTTCAAACATCCAATGTCCGTTGAGCAAATGCTTGCACCAAAATTGGATTCAACGTACCGGGCAAGTACACCAAGCATCCTTGTCCTCCCCAAAATAGGCGAGATACTCGATCTCGCCCATCGTCAGTGAATTGATGCGTTGATTTTACACGTCCAGATTGCGAACGCTCTTGGCATGGGTTTGAATAAAGCGTTTGCGCGGTGCCACCTCGCTCCCCATCAACATTTCAAACGTACGGTCGGCTTCTGCCGCGTCCTCCAAACTTACTTGCAAAATCGTCCGATTGGCTGGGTTCATCGTCGTTTCCCAGAGTTGTTCTGGATTCATCTCGCCCAGCCCTTTGTACCGTTGCACATCGAATTTATCACTCTTGTTTTTCTTTTTGAACGCTTCCAATTCCTTGTCGTCAAAAATATATTGTTCGATTTTGCCGGCTTTGACTTTGTAGAGCGGCGGTTGCGCGATGTATAAATGGCCGTGTTCAATCAACCCACTCATATAGCGGAAAAAGAACGTGAGCAACAACGTGCGAATGTGCGCGCCGTCCACGTCGGCATCGGTCATGATGATGATGCGATTGTAGCGCAGATTTTTCAAATCGAATCCGTTGCCCACGCCGGTCCCAATCGCCGTAATCATCGCGCGGATTTCTTCGTTCTGCAACATTTTGTCCAGCCGGGTTTTTTCGACGTTCATAATTTTGCCACGCAAGGGAAGAATCGCTTGAAACCGACGGTCGCGTCCTTGTTTGGCAGAGCCGCCCGCGCTATCTCCTTCGACGATGTACAGTTCTGTGCGGTCGGAATCTTTTTCCGAGCAATCGGCGAGTTTGCCGGGCAACGAAAGGGATTCGAGCGCGCTTTTGCGAATGACCAAATCGCGCGCTTGGCGAGCGGCTTCACGCGCGCGTGCCGTCGTCAAACATTTCTGGATAATTTCTTTGGCTTCGCGCGGATGTTCCTCCAAAAATTGCCCAAACGCTTCGGTAACGACTTGTTCGACTTGAGTTTTGATTTCCGCGTTGCCCAGTTTGGCTTTGGTCTGCGATTCAAATTGCGGTTCTTGCAGTTTGACCGAGACAATGGCGGTGAGACCTTCGCGGACGTCATCGCCGGTGAGATTCGCGTCGCTCTCCTTCAGCATATTCGCCTTGCGTGCGTAATCGTTGAGCGTGCGCGTGAGCGCGGTGCGAAAACCGGTGAGATGCGTACCCCCGTCCACCGTGTTGATGTTGTTGGCAAAGGTGTATGTAGATTCGCCGTACCCATCAGTGTATTGAATCGCCACTTCGATGTGCGAGCCGTTGATTTGGCGCGCAACGTTAAAGGGGGGATGAATGGGAGTGCGATTCTTGTTCAAGTATCGCACAAACGAAGTGATGCCCCCTTCAAAATAAAACGTCATTTGACGATTGTCGCGCTCGTCTTTGAACGTAATCGTCAGCCCGCGCGTGAGGAACGCCATCTCACGAAAGCGTTGCGCGAGCACATCGAATTTGTAATCAATCTCTTTAAAGATTTGTTTATCGGGGAGAAAGGAAATGAGAGTGCCAGTCCGTTCGTCTTTGGGATACTTGCCAATCGGCTTCACTTCACCCTTGGGATTGCCGCGCGCGTACTTTTGTCCGTACACAATTCCCTCGCGCCGCACACGCACTTCGAGCCACTCGCTCAAGGCATTGACCGCGCTCACGCCAACACCGTGTAAACCGGACGCGACCTTGTAACCACCTTGCCCAAATTTCGCGCCCGCGTGCAGTTTGGTCATCACCACTTCGAGCGCAGATTTGCCGGCTTGTTTGTGCACATCCACCGGAATGCCACGCCCGTTGTCCACCACCGTGACCACGTTATCTTTGTCAATCGTGATTTCAATCCGATCGCACGCCCCCGCCAGGGCTTCGTCAATGGCATTATCTACCACTTCGAATACAAGATGATGAATGCCGCGAATATCTGTGGAGCCGATGTACATTCCGGGTCGCCTGCGAACGGCTTCCAACCCTTCCAACACAGTGATTTTGGAGGCATCATACGTTTCGACGGGCATATTCTCCGTAACTTGATTTTCCTTAACCATCGCACTATCCTTTGAGTTGCATGTGCTGTCGAATTCGTTCGCGTAATTGATCCAACCAATACATCCGATCGGCATAATAGACCAACAGTGCCGCCGTCAAACCACTGCCCAGAAAGGCATTGGCAATCACATCGAAAAGAATCCCCGCCGGGCTATTCCAAAACATTTGCCAAACAAACGCAAAGCCCCAGCGAATCAGATACGCCAACATAACCAAGCCCATTGAAGACCAAAAATCGAAACGAAAGAGACTGATGCTGTTCACAATGGCTTGGAACGCATTGGCATCGCTGACAAAAATCGCAGGCAGAACATACGCGAGATACAACATCGCCCCAATGAAAAATAACGAGACGAGCAACACGAGCATCGCAGATAATTCTTGACTCAAGAGACTGAGCATCGTCGCGCCCAGTGAGACCGGGAAAAGGATGACGATCATTGCCACACCGAATCCCACCACCAACACAACGAGGGTGGCAAAACCCTTGAGGGTACGTGGCACAAAGGTGTGCGGCTGAACATCGTGGCGCACGGCACGCCCCAGCGATTCGAAATACAAGGCGGTGAGCAAGATGCCCACGAGCGCCAACAGAACGAGCCAGGCAAATAGCGTCAACCCATCCGCCACGCCAAACAAGGTGAGGCGGTTCCAAGCAGACGCTGGCGGCTCAATCCAAAAAAGCGACGGAATGCCGGTGGCAATCACTCCTACCAGGTTGAGTGAATCACCGGTGGCTTGGAGTGCTTCTTTGACCAGTTCGAAATTTTGCATAGTTTCCGGCGAAGCATCGGGCGGCAAGACAGCGCTAGAACTCATCAGCGCCAGGAAACGATCAAATAATGGTTTGAGGCTGATCTGCGGACCTAGCCAAATCAATAAATCCAGCGCAATAGGCAACAAGACGATCCACGGATGTTGAAACACCAATTCAAAGCCGCTTGCCAAGACCTGGATGACACTTTGCGGTTTTTTGATTTCGGATGGCATCGTTCATCATTATATCAGAACGCTTGTACAGGTCAAATGATGCTGCGCCAAACGTTTGACAAGGAGCGAGGGCTTTGGTATAATAAATCTACCAAACGGTCGGTAGATTTGCGACAACGAGGTGTGCGATGCGGAAAAGCGTCAGCGTGGACGCCGCGCGGATGGATGAAAAAATTTTTACCGAAGCCGTCAAGGTTTTTCGGCAAAAAGGGTATCACGCTGCCTCGATGCAAAACATCGCCGATGCGGTGGGGCTCCAAAAAGGATCCCTCTATCACTATATCGCCAGCAAAGAAGAACTCCTCTTTAAGATTTTTGAACGCAGTACCGGCGCACTGACCCGCCAACTCGAAGAAATCATCGCCGCCAAAGTCGCCCCCTCTGAAAAATTACGCCAAGCCATTCGAGCCCATCTGGTCGCCTTGTGCGAACAACTCGATATCTATTCGGTCTATTTGTCTGAACGGCGTGCGTTGAGCGGGCGCTATCACACCAAAGTCCGTGCAGAAGGCGAACGCCACGCCATGCTCCTCGAAAAAATTTTGCAACAAGGGATTGACCGCAAAGAATTCCGCGCGATGGATACCAAGATGGTTGCCTTGGCAATCTTGGGAATGTGCAATTGGCTCTATCAGTGGTATTCGCCCACCGGACGTTTGTCTCCGCAGGAAATTTCCATCATCTTTGCTGATCTCGTGGTGAATGGCTTGGCACGCAAGCGTAAATGATTTTCGAGGGCGGATTGCTCAACGCATCGAAAATCATCAAAGATAAAAACAAAAAATTCAAGGAGGAAGCAATGGCCTTGTTAGCGGTGGGCACCCCTGCCCCAATGTTCAAAGCAATGAACTTGACGGGACCCGAAATCAATTTGGAGAACTACAAAGGCAAGAAACCGGTCGTTCTGATGTTTTCCAGTACGCGCGTGGACCCCGCGCAAATCGCCCAAGTCCGCGATTTGTGGAAAAAGTACCGCGAAAAAGTTGAGATCATCACCATTTCGTTCAAACTCCCCAGCGTCTCGATGGCAAAAGCGTTTATGCAACAAATGGGCGCCAAATTCCCAGCCACGTACGACCCCGCCCAAAACATTTACAAAATGTACGGTGTTGAGAATCCCGTCGCCCTCGTGGTCATTGACGTGAATGGGAACGTCGCGTACGCTGCCGAAGCGTTGGACACCAAAGACACCAAAACGCTCGAAGACGCTATCGTCGCACATATACAATAAAGTATTGGCAAGCCCACCGAGAGGGAGCCATTCGTTGGATGACTGAACGAACCGCCACTAATGCTTCGCCGTTGCGCGGCATTCGCATACTCGATCTCTCGCGCTTGTTGCCCGGTCCCTACGCGACTATGTTGTTGGGCGATTTAGGTGCTCAAGTGATCAAGATCGAAACGCCGGGGCTGGGCGATTATATGCGCGTGATTCCTCCTTTCATCAAAGACGCGCGAACCGGTGAAGAGGTCGGGGCAGCGTTCTTGATGGTGAATCGCAACAAAAAAAGTGTGGCGCTCAACTTTCGCAACGCGCGCGGCAAAGAAATTTTCTTGCGCTTGGTGCGTACCGCCGACGTCATCCTCGAAACGTTTCGCCCGGGCGCCGCGGAGAAATGGGGCATTGGCTACAGCGCCACCCGTGCGATCAATCCACGCATTGTTTACTGCTCGCTCAGTGGGTACGGTCAAAGTGGACCATACCGTGATCGCGCGGGTCACGATCTCAATTATATCGCGCTGGCCGGCTTGCTTGCCGCCAACGGCGCAGCGGACGGTCCGCCCATTCCCCCGATGGTTCAAGTGGCTGACCTCAGCGGCGGAATGCTCGCCGCGATTTCGATTTTGGCGGCGCTCATCGGACGCGAGAAAACCGGCGTTGGTCAATATCTCGATGTCAGTTTGTTCGATGGTGCGCTCTCGTGGGCAAGCACGATGATGGGGGGCACGTATGCCGCCGGCAAATCCGTGCAGCGCGGCAAGATGCAATTGAACGGCGGGATGGCATGCTACAACGTGTACGAAACGCGCGATGGCAAATACCTCACGCTCGGTGCGATCGAACCGCACTTTTGGGCGGCGTTCTGCAAAGCGGTGGGGCGCGAGGATTTGAATCCGCGCGCTCAAGAGTTTGAAGCGATCCCGGAAGTCGCCGCCATTTTCAAGACGCGCACGTTTGATGAATGGATGGAGCTTTTCAAAAATGTGGATGCGTGCGTTGAGCCGGTGCGCGAGTTTGCCGAAACGTTGAATGACCCGCACGTCCAGCAGCGCGGTTTGGTGACGGAGGTAGATGGTGTCAAGCAAATTGGCTCGGTGTTCGTGTTTGCCGAAAATCCCAACTTGCCGCCGCCGCGTCAAGGCGAGCATACTCGCGAGGTGTTGCGCGAGATTGGGATGAGTGATGAAGAAATTACGCAATTGCATCAAGCCGAAATCATCAAGATCGCAGAATAATTGATGGGAGGGACAAACAATGGCGTTTGAATTCTTGTTGTTTGAAAAATCGAATGGGGTGGCAACGTTGACGCTCAATCATCCGCCCGCCAATACCCTGCGCGTGGCATTACTCAAAGAAATCGGCGCGGCGTTGGATGAGATTGAAAAGGACGAGAGCGTACGCGCCATCGTCATTACCGGCGCGGGCGAAAAATTTTTTAGCGGCGGTGCCGAGATCAAAGAGTTTAACGTGGTTGATCCTAATGAGCAGATGCAATTGGGACAAGGATTATTTCGCCGCATCGAAACGTTCAGCAAACCGGTCATTGCCGCGATCAATGGTTTTGCGCTCGGCGGCGGTTGTGAACTCGCAATGAGTTGCCACATTCGCTATGCGGCAGACACCGCCAAACTGGGACAGCCGGAAATCAATCTGGGCATTATCCCGGGTTGGGGCGGCACGCAACGTTTGCCGCGTCTGGTGGGACGCGGACGCGCGATTGAGTTGATGATCACCGGCGATATGCTCACTGCAGAGGACGCCCAGCGCTGGGGACTGGTCAATCGCGTCTTCCCCGCCGCCGAGTTGAAAGACGCCACATTGAAACTAGCCCAACGCCTTGCCAACAATGCGCCGCTTGCCGTCCGTGCAATTCTGCACGCGGTGGATGAAGGATTACAGGTGGGCTTGGTCAAAGGCATGGACGTCGAACGCACTGCGTTTGTCGGCATTGTCAACAGCGAAGATGCTCATGCTGGCATTCAAGCGTTCTTGACCAAACAGAAACCGGTCTTCAAGGGCAAGTAATGCGGGAGAGTGTAGAGCTAGTGCACCAACATGAAATAGTTGCATACCAGACCGATGGAAAAATGGTTACCGAGACGGCTAAGTTTCCACTACGCACTTTCATGTTGGTGCACTACTAGAGTGATGCGGTAACACTCTAATTCCCGACTCTATTCTCTAACTCTCAACTTTGGAGGAACACATGATTGGATTCGATCTGACCGAAGAGCAAAAGCAGATGAAAGAAATGGCGCACGAGTTCGCTGAAAAAGAAATGCGCCCGGTCGCGCACGAGTACGATGAGAAGGAAGAATTTCCATGGCCCGTCATAAAAAAGGCATTTGACCTGAACCTGCTCACGTACGCTATCCCCGAAGAGTACGGCGGCGCCGGCGTAACGAGCCACGTAACCGACTGCATCGTGCAAGAAGAATTGTTCTGGGGTTGCGCGGGGATCGCCACCTCGATGGGCGGCATTATGCTGGGTGCGCTTCCCATTCTCATCGCAGGGAACGAAGCGCAAAAGAAAAAATATCTGACGATGCTCACGCAACCCAAACCCGATGGGATGCCGCGCTTGGGCGCGTTCGCGCTCACCGAGCCGGAAGCCGGGAGCGATGCCGCCTCCATCAAAACCACAGCGAAAAAAGTGGAGGGGGGCTATGTCCTGAACGGCACCAAACATTTCATCACGAATGGTGGCATCGCGGATGTGTACACCGTCTTTGCAACGCGCGATCCCAGTCTGGGTGCAGACGGCATTGATGGCTTTATCGTCGAAGGAAATTGGAAAGGCGTCATTCCCGGCAAAAAAGAGAAAAAGATGGGCATCCGCGCTTCGCACACCGCCCAAGTTCATTTTGAGGATTGCTTTGTGCCGGCAGAAAATCGGTTGGGCGAGGAAGGCGATGGCTTTGGCATCGTCCTGCAAACGCTCGATCATTCCCGCCCGATTGTGGCGGCAGGCGCGGTGGGTGTGGCGCGCGCGGCATTTGAATTTGCGTTGCAGTACAGTCAAGAACGCAAACAATTCGGTCGCCCCATCGCCAAGCAACAAGCGATCCAATTTATGCTCGCCGATATGGCAACCGAAATTGACGCGGCGCGTTTGCTCTGCTGGCGCGCGGCGTATCTGCTCGATCAAGAAGAACCCAACAGCGTTGCCGCTTCGATGGCAAAAGTATTTGCGGGTGACACTGCGATGAAAGTAACCACCGATGCTCTGCAAATCGTGGGCGGGATGGGCTATATGCGCGACTATCCGATGGAAAAGTTTATGCGCGATGCCAAGATTATGCAGATTTACGAAGGCACCGCACAGATTCAACGCCTGGTGATTAGCCGCTTTATGATTGGGTTTGGATAAAACGCGACGCTTGTTGCGTTCGTACCCGGGTAGCCGAATAAGGCATTGTGCACCTTCGGCTACCCGCTTTGTTTTTGCTTGCTTTTGCAATTGAGCCGGGTTATAATTGACTTGGGTAGCGATTCTGAATTTTCTTGCCCGGGAGGAAGTTGTGATAGCGGATGAAACGCTTCGGCAAGCCGAGCCGGAAAATCTCCCTCAAGATCCCGAAGACTGGGCACGTGCGTTCGTTGAGCATAGCCCAGAGGTCATTTGGGCTTGCGATGCCAAGGGACGGATTATCTTCGCCAATGATGCGGCTTGCCGGTTCTTTGAGTACGATCGTGCCACGTTGCTCACGCTGCACATCACCGACCTCCTCGCCCCCGACCAAATCTTTCCTCACGATCTAGAGCAAAATTTTGCGCAAATTTTTCCGGCTCATCACATTGTCAAATTTCGGACTAGCACCGACCAGGTCCGCGACGCCAGTTACATTCCCACCCCCATCCGCAATGCCGAAAACCAAGTCATTGGTTATCAGATCATTTTGCATGATACGACCGAACAACAACGCGCCCTGGAACAGTTGAAACAACGCAACGAAGAACTTGCCGCGCTCAACGCCATCGCCGATATTCTCAGCAATCCGCGCGATTTTATGCGCGCGCTTGATCAAGTGTGTGAACAAATCGTTTCGATTACCGGGATGGAATCGGCAGTCATCCTCCTCGTGAACCAGGACCAACAATGCACCGAAATCGTTGCCCACCGCGGCATCAGCCAGCAATTGTATCAAGCCGGCTACCGGGTTGACTTGAACGATCCCGTCACCCATTACATTGCGGTCGAAGGCAACGTCTTTGCGATGGACGACCTCAGTACTTATCAAGGCAACGGGCTTGCCGGACCACGTGCCGAAGGATACCGCGCCGGCATCGGCGTGCCGATTTTGAAACGCGACAAGCCGGTAGGCATCATCGGAGTCGGCAGCAAACTCCGCGTCAAGTACGATCCCACCGATATCAACTTGCTCCTCACCATCGGACGCCAGATCGGCAAAGCACTGGAAAATGCGGAATTGTACGCGCAGATGGAACGCCGCTTGAAAGAACTTGATGGAATCGCCAAAATGACGGCGGCGTGTAGCGGCACTTTGGATCCCATCGAATTAGCCCAGATCGCCGTGCATTGGACAGCTCAACTTTTGGCATGCGATTCGGCGACCGTGCGTTTACTTTACGAGAACAAAATGCGCCTCGCCGCAAATTATGCGCGCCATCCCATGCCATTGCGTTTCGAGCTAGAGGTGGACGATGTATTCAGTCCTATCTTTACTCAGTCCCGTCCTCTCATCATCGAAAACGTGGAGCAATATGATTTGCCAACTACCCATCGCCAAGGTTTCCTCTCGGTAGGCATTCGCGCGATCGCCATTCTGCCGATGCAAGCCCGGGAACATGTGTTGGGTGGGTTGGCGGTAATTTTTGAACAACCCCATCGTTGGCAAGCCAATGAACTTGGTCTGGCGCAAACGATTGCCAACCACGTCGCCAGCGCGATTGAAGGCGCACAGTTATATCAAAACGTCTTGAGCGAACAACGCAAAGTCCAAGCCATCTTCGATAGTGGACTCAGTGGCTTGTTTGCGACCGATGCAGAAGGGCGCATCACAATGTTCAACCACGCCGCCGAAAGTATTACCGGTTGGTCATACAACGAAGTGTCCGGCAAAAAGTGGGAAGAGGTTTTCAGCGACGCGTCTCCAGATTCCCCCGAGCCACTCATCCACGATGCCTTGTATCGCAAAAAGACAGTCTTTGTGCAAGAGGGCAAACAGATCCGTACGCGCGATGGACGTCTGATTCCGGTTGCCAAAGCGGTGGCGCCTCTCCTGGACGCCCAAGGCAATGTAACGGGTGCCGTCGGCGCGTTTTGGGATCTGTCGCGGGAGCAAGCCGCCGAGATGGCGCGCGAAGAGTTGCTCAAAGAAATTACGCACCAATTGCGCTCGCCACTGACCGCCGTTCTTGCCGCCTTGCAATTATTGGAGCGTCCCAATCTTTCGGTCGAAAGACGCGCGGAAATGTGGACCGCCCTCAAACGGGATGGGCAACGCCTCCGACGCTTTGCCGATCAATTCCTCGATCTAGAGGCAACCTTGAAATCGGTGCGCCCGCTGAATATGGAACCGCTTTCCATCGCCGTGCTTGTCCGCGCGCTGGTCCGTTCATTCCAAACCCAGAAAAGCCGGCATCGTTTTCATGTGAAATCTACGCCAAAAAATTTATTGGCTTTTGCCGATGAATGGCGCGTGGAAAATGTGCTCCGCAATCTGCTCGATAATGCCATTGCCTATTCACCTCCCGAAACCCTGATTACCATCACGATCAAACCCATCCCGGATCAGATGATCCTGATCTCGGTGCGCGATCAAGGTCCCGGCATCCCGCTCGAAAACCAAACCAAAATTTTTGCCCCCTTCTATCGTTCCGCCTACCCACAAAAGCGAAATACCTATGGCCATGGCTTGGGCCTCGCCATCGCCAAACGCAATGTGGAAGAAATGGGGGGACACATTTGGGTCGAAAGTAAAACAGGACACGGCGCGACATTCTTTTTTACCTTACGGAGGTACCAATGACACACCCGGACACCATCTTGATTGCGGATGACGATGCGTCGCTGCGTCAGGTGATTACTACGTTGCTGCAGGAAGAAGGATTCAACGTCCTGCAAGCCGCCGATGGGAACGAATGTCTGCACATTGCTTACGAGCAACGGCCGGATCTCATCCTCCTCGATATCATGATGCCGAACAAGGACGGGCGCGAGGTTTGCCAACGTTTGCGCGAGTTTTCCACCATTCCGATTATTATGCTGACCGCGATCTCACAGGAACGCGAAATTATTGATCGCTTGCTGGGCGGCGCGGACGATTACATCACCAAACCGTTTGACAACGATGAGTTGGTCGCCCGCATCCGCGCTGTCTTGCGGCGCACCCGGCAGCATAGCCGCCAGCCGCCGTACGATGATGGGTATCTATATATTGATTTTGACGCGCGTCAAGTCCGGGTTCAGGGCAATCTCGTTTCCATCACCCCCAAAGAGTGGCGCCTGCTCGAATATTTGATCAAGAATGCCAACCGAGTGGTGCCGCGCCAGACTTTACTCCGTCATGTGTGGGGCGCTGGCTATGAAGACCAATACAACTATCTCAAAGTCTTTATCGCGCATCTGCGTCAAAAATTGAATGATCATGCGCGCCGTCCTCGCTATATCCTCACCGAGCATAACATCGGCTATCGGTTTCAGACGCACCATTAAAAAACCAGGGAGGTTGCGGAAACCTTCCTGGTTTGATTTTAGCCATCAATGCCCGGCACCGGGAACTGACACGCAAATTTCACCACCGCGCGATGCACCCGTTCACACAAGGCGTCATCATCCAGATGCGTAATCACATCCGCAATCCAATCGGCGATCTGGCGCATATCGTTCTCTTTCATGCCACGCGTCGTTAACGCCGGCGTGCCAAGGCGCACTCCGCTCGTTACCGTCGCCGGGAGCGGATCGAATGGAATCAAATTCTTGTTCACGGTGATGCCAACCTCGTGCAACTTGTTTGCCACGTCCTGGCCACTCACCTTTTGCCGCGTCAAGTCCACCAAGAGCAGATGATTATCTGTCCCGCCGGACACTAGACGAATCCCACGCGCCTGCAACTGTTCGCCCAAGGCGCGCGCGTTGGCGATCACTTGCTTTTGATACTCAACGAACGAGGGTTGCAACGCTTCATAAAGTGCCACCGCTTTGCCGGCAATGACGTGTTCCAAGGGCCCCCCTTGCGAGCCGGGAAAAATGGCTTTGTCCACCGCCTTGGCAAATTCAGCGGTGCAGAGAATCATCCCGCCGCGCGGACCACGCAAGGTTTTGTGTGTTGTCGTCGTAACAATGTCCGCCACCGGAATTGGATCGGGGTGCACCTTTGCCGCCACCAAGCCGGCAATGTGCGCCATATCCACCATCAAGCGTGCGCCCACCGCTTGGGCGATCTGGCGCATGCGGGCAAAATCAATTTGGCGCGGATACGCGGTGGCACCCGCCACAATCAACTGGGGACGATGTTGTTCGGCGAGGCGCAAAATTTCTTCGTAATCGAGGACTTCGGTTTCGCGATGAACGCCATAACCGATGAATTTGTAAAGTTGGCCGGACAAGTTGACCGGCGCACCGTGCGTGAGATGTCCACCTTGCGCGAGTGACATTGCCAAGACCGTATCGCCCGGTTGAATGACCGCGTTGTACGCGCCCAGATTCGCCTGCGAACCGGAATGCGGTTGCACATTCGCGTGCTCTGCGCCAAACAACTTTTTCGCCCGTTCGATGGCAAGCGTTTCTGCCTGATCCACAAATTCACAACCACTATAGTAGCGTTTGGCAGGATACCCTTCCGCGTACTTGTTGGTCAAGACTGAACCGACCGCTTCCAAGACCGCACGACTTGCATAGTTTTCGGACGCGATCATTTCCAGCCCTTCTTTTTGACGTTGCCGCTCGCGTTCAATGATCGCCGCAATGTCTGGATCCACCTGCTGAATCGTCAACGGCAATGTCTGCGTCATTGCACACATCGAAACAAACTCCTTTCTGATTTTTCAACTCCATCGTTCAGTATAGCACACCCACATCAATCGCACAAATTATTTGACGAAAACCCCGGTCTCTGCTATACTGTGTCTGCTTGTGGAGGAGTGCCGGAGTGGACTATCGGCGCCGCCTTGAAAGCGGATGGGTCAAAAGCCACGGAGGTTCGAATCCTTCCTCCTCCGTCGGAGTGACGTGCGGCGAGTGCCGAGTGTCGTGCGCAAGTGCCACGTCACCCGACCCTTGGCACACGCAACATTTGGAGGGGTCGCATAGCCTGGTCTAGTGCGGTCGCCTGCTAAGTGACTGTAGGGGTCTTGAAAGCCTCTACCGCGGGTTCAAATCCCGCCCCCTCCGCTCTAATTCGTTGCATCGTTTCATCGTTACGTCGTTGGTGTGGTTCAATGCTTTTATCAAAGCAACGATTGAACGAAGCAACGCCGAAGAACTCCCCGTAGCGCAATTGGATAGCGCGCAGCCCTGCGGAGGCTGAGGTTGCGAGTTCAAGCCTCGCCGGGGAGGCAACAAAACGCTTCGAGTTTGCTCGGAGCGTTTTTGTTTTGTATTCGACTGTGTTATAATTCTGGACGTGGACGCCATCCTCACTCACGAAAACGCCGATTTCGATGCCTTGGCTGCCCTGCTCGGCGCCAAAAAAATCTATCCCGCCGCGCTCGCCGTCTTGCCACGCCGCCTCAATCGCAACGTGCGCGATTTTCACGCGCTCTATTGTGATGCCTTGCCCTTCATCGCCAGCGATGATTTACCCAAACAATCTTTTCGCCAAGTGCTCATTGTGGATACCCAAGGCATCCAATCGGTGCGCGGCGTTACTGCCAAGACCCGCATTCATTTTGTGGATCATCATCCCCTTGCGCGCCATTTGAAAAACGGGATGACTTTTTTTGGCGGCGAAACCGGTGCCACCACCACTCTTTTCGTCGAACAAATCCGGGAAAAGGAAATTCCGCTCACGCCGATTGAAGCCACCCTCTTGTTGCTCGGCATCTATGAAGATACCGGCTCGCTCTCTTACACCACCACCACGCCGCGCGATGCGCACGCGACCGCCTTCTTGCTTGAACACGGCGCGAGTCTCCAAGTGGTCAACGATTTCTTGCATCATCCGCTCACCCCCGAACAACACAAACTGTACCAACGCTTGATGGATCATTTGGAAACGGTGAACATTGCCGGCCATGCCATTGTCGTTGCCGCCGCACGCGCTGACACCTACACCGAAGAAATTTCCACGCTGGCGCATCAACTGCGCGAACTGTACGATCCCGCCGCCATTTTTATCTTGGTGCAAATGGACGATCACATTCAACTCGTTGCCCGATCCGATCAAGCCGAGATTGATGTGGCAAAAATCGCCGAAGCGTTTGGGGGCGGCGGACACGATAAAGCTTCGGCTGCGCTCATTCGCGGCATCACCTTGCGGCAAGCCAAATCGAAATTACTCAAACTGCTCAAAACATCGGTTAAACCCTCGGTGACGGTACGTCAATTGATGTCGTTTGGCGTGCACACGTTGGAGCCCACCATGACCGTCGCCCAAGCCGCCGAGGCTGCCAATCGCTATGGCCACGAAGGTTTCCCCATCGCCCGCAACGGCAAGTTGGTGGGTGTGTTGACGCGTCGTGAAATTGACCGCGCGATGCATCACAAATTAGGAAACACGCCGATCAAAAACTTGATGCACAAACCGGTCTTTGTGTCACCGGACGATTCGCTCGACAAGTTGCGCGCGGTGATGATCGCGTCCGATCTGGGCCAAGTGCCGGTGGTGGACAAGCACCACAAAATCATCGGTATTGTTACCCGGACCGATTTGATCAAACCCTTTGGCATCGCGCGCCCCACCCGTGCCGAAACGATGGTGCAACGTTTGGAACAATGGCTTCCGCCGGACCTCGATAACTTGTTGCGCCAAGCCAGTCAAACAGCCCGCGAATTGGGGTTTAGTCTCTACATCGTTGGCGGCTTTGTGCGCGATCTGTTGCTTAATCAACCCAACCTTGACCTTGATCTCGTCGTAGAAGGCGATGCGATTGAACTTGCACGCGCGTTGGCGAAAAAGTTTGGCGGACGTGTGCATGGACACACGCGTTTTGGAACTGCCAAATGGATTCTGGGCAAACGCAATGGGATGCAAATTGATCACCTCGATTTCACGACGGCGCGCACGGAATTTTACGCGCACCCCTCTGCTCTGCCCGAAGTGGAAAAGAGTTCGATCAAGCAAGACTTGCGCCGCCGCGATTTTACCATCAATACGCTCGCGCTCTGCCTTGATCCGGATCGCTACGGACAATTGCTCGATCCGTTTGGTGGCGAAGAAGATTTGCGGCGCGGCTTGATTCGTGTCTTGCACAGTTTGAGTTTTATCGAAGACCCGACGCGCATGTTGCGCGCGGTACGCTTTGAGCAACGTTTTGGTTTCCAAATCGAACCGCGCACCGCTCAACTCATTGGTAACGCCCTTGATATGATCGAGCGGGTGAGCGGTGAACGTTTGGCGCACGAATTAGAATTGATTTTCCAAGAAGACGCCCCGGAAAAAATCTTGGCGCGCTTGTACACTTTGGGAGTCTTGCGGGCGATCTATGCGGCGCTTGAATTCACCGATTGGCACGCGGACAAGTTTCGCGCCGCGCGGGAAACCATCGAGTCCATCACACCAATCATCTATTGGGGCTTGCTGGCATATCACCTCAAACCCTCGGCGATCACCGAATTGTGCCGCCGCTTGAAATTTCCCAACGCCAATGGCGATACCTTGATGCAAGTCATCGAACTACGCGACGAAGTGAGTGCGGCATTGCGCCAACCCACGCTCCCTCCCAGTGCCCTCTATCGCTTGCTCGAAGCGTATGACGACACCGCCTTGCTCATCTTTCAAATCGCTACCGATGATCCACTCGTGCGCGAACGCATTGAACTCTATCGTTCACAGTTACGCCATGTTCACATCGAACTGAACGGCAATGATTTGAAAAAGATGGGCCTCCCGCCAGGACCCACCTACAAAGACCTTCTGACGCAATTGCGGGACGCGCGGTTGGATGGCGTGATTACGAACCGCGAACAAGAAATCGCATGGGTGAAACAAGCGCTGGCGCGCACCGCGTCAGACCAATCGGCTTGAATGAGCATTGCCGAACATGTGAGGGAAAAATATGGCAGGCAAATTTTTGATCGCATCCAAGAATCGCAAAACGGTGGGCGTGATTGAAAACGCGCTCAAGTCCGATCGCCACAAGGTTTTCATCACACCGAGCGGAATGGAGACGATTGATCTCGCGTTGGACAAGCAACCCAATGCCATCTTTCTCAGCGTCGCGCTCAAAGACCTGAACGGCTTGGAAACTGCACGCGCTTTGCGTTCTCTCACGCCCACCGAAAACGTGCCGATTATTTTCCTCGCCGAGAATGCCGAGCAAGCCACTCAAGTTGCCAACGCGCGTTTCCCATTAACCGAATGCCTCACCGCTCCCTTTGATCCTGCCCAAGTCCGCGCACACGCCGTTGGGGACTGGCGCGCCGGCGGACACGTGACCACGTTGCGTCAATCCAAAACCGAGAACGCGTGGATGCTGGCAATTATTGATCCCCTCACCCAATTGTATCATCGCCGCTATCTCATGCATCGGTTAGCGTACGAAGCCAAACGCAGTTTGCGGTACCATAATCCGCTGGCGGTGATGTTGGTGGACATTGATAACCTTAAAGAAATCAACCGGCAATATGGTATTGTGACGGGCGATGCGGTACTGATCGAAGTGGGGCAACTCCTTCTCTCGAGTATGCGTAAAGCCGAGATTGTGGGACGCAACGATGTGCAAGACTTTCTCGTCATTGTGCCACAAACCGATGAACCCGGCGTCCACCAACTGGCGGAACGCCTTCGGCACACCATCGCCGAGCATCATTTTGTTTTAGAGAAACTGGATCTGCATGTAACAGTGAGCGTGGGAACCGCATGGACAAACGGCGCGGACTTGGCCGAGAGTCTTGCGCTCATTGCTCGTGCCGAGGTCGCCTTATCGCGTGCAAAGCGCGCCGGGAAAAACCGTGTGGAGGTGGGCTGAAATGGTGCCAGCGGTCCGAACCTACATCGAAATCCTGCGTGCCCGTCGCGCCGATGTGCTGAACACGTTGAATGGCTTGAACGAGGACGCGCTCACCTGGCGCCCCCTCCCCAACGACACCAACTCGATGTACGCGCTGGCGGTTCACGTCTTGGGCGCGGAACGCAAATGGATTCACGAAATTATTGGGGGACGCAAAATCGAACGGGATCGCGAAGCCGAATTCCGCGCGCTTGCCACTGATATTCGCTCGCTCCGCACCCAATACGACCTCACTGCCAACGAGAGCGAAGAGATTCTCGCGCGCCTCCTCCTCACCGAATTGGAGACCACCCGGCAAGCGATGCGCTATGGTGAGCAATCGGTGCGGTGGTGTATTTTGCACGTGATTGAACATTACAACGAACCCCTGGGGCAAATGTGGCTAACGCGGCAACTATGGGAGAATCAATCCAGGATTGCACCACGCTGAATAAAAAGAACAGACGACCGGTTTCGTCGTCTGTTCTCTGTCTTTTCTCTACATGGCGGCACGTCGCGCCGCTTTTTCTAACTCATTCTTGCATTTGACGCAGAGCGTAGTTTCTGGCAACGCTTTGAGTCGTTCAGGATCAATCGGCTTGCCACACCGTTCGCACACACCATAGGCACCTTTCTTGGCAATTTCGAGCGCCTTGTCAATCTCTTCAATTTTCTTTTCCAGCCGGCGCACTAACGCCAGATTTTTTTCGCGCTCGTACACGTCGAGGTCCACTTCGTCACTGGTGCGTTCGGGTTCGGTTTTCAAATATTCACGCAACCGATTGAGTTCCGCCAACGTTTGCTCGCGTTCTTTTTCGAGTTCTTTGCGTTCAACAGGAGTCAGAGTCTTGTTTTTTGCCATCTTGCTTGCTCCCTTTGAAAGGTAAATTTGGCGCACCTTATAGCACAACTTTGACATCCCGTCAATTGAATCGTTTTTTAACGGAGGAGGTCATGCCTCTCTTCAAACCCAACCTGACCACACTCAAAGACAAACGTGATGTCGCCGGATTGATTCAAGCGCTCAAGACTAGAGATGCGCGCCTGCGTCGCGACGCACTCAAAGCATTGGGCGATCTAGGTGATCCGCGTGCACTTGACGCAGTGGTGCAAGCGTTGTTAGCAGACGAAAAAGAATTGGGCGATAAAGTGTACGCGGCAGAAGCGTTGGGCAAACTCGGCGATGCGGCAGTCATCGAACCCTTGGTGCGTGCATACGAAACGAGCCAACGTCGCGAACAAGAAACCATTGCCGCAATTCTGGCTTCACCCGACCGGCGTTACCGCGATAATTTTTACGTGAATCGCATCTCGACCGATGAGCTGGAACTCCGCACGACGATTGCCCAAGCCCTCGCTCAAATTGGCGGAACGGCTGCCCTCCACGCCCTCTTGACTCTGCTTGCCACCGAACAAGGTGCGATGGAAACCAGCATCAAGAACAAACTGCGCGAGGCAATTCAAGAGGTCGCCCGAAAACTAGGCAACGCGGCAGTCCCAATCTTCTGTGAGCAATTACGCCATCCTTTGATGCACGTACGGGAATGGGCGGCACACTGCCTTGGCGAGTTTGAGGATGGGCCAGCAATTCAGCACCTGGTCCGTGTGGCAATGAACGAAGACGAGACCTTTGATGTGCGGATTGCCGCGCTCAATAGTCTGGGACAGATCGGCAATCACGATGCTCTCGCCTACATCGAAGAATTGATTCATTCACCTAATCGTGTGATTGCGCGCGACGCCAAGCAGTGTGTAACGACCATTCGAACCCGGCTAGGTCTGCCGCGTTTACCTGGGTTTTAATCAGAATGGGATTACCTCATCGTCTATTGATCATCGCCGATGATGTTCTCGTACGCACCGGTCTGGCAACCCTGTTGAGCCAACCATCCGAGTGTGTGGTCGTTGGGCAAATTGCGAGCGAGACCGAATTATCTGACGCCCAAGCACTGTATCGTCCCAACGTGATCGTGTGGGATTGGCATGCCCCCGCGATCAACTTGCGCGATATTGGCCTACCGATCATCGTCTTGCTTTCTGAAGCGAACGATGCGTTGGAGGCGTGGAATGCTGGCGCACGCGGAATCTTGAGACGCAACGCCACAGCCGAGTTGCTTGCCTCTGCCATCGCCGCTATCGCGGAAGGACTCGTTGTCATTGATCCAACCATCGCAGAAAAATTGTTTCCACTCCGCGAGCCGTTACCAGCACGTCCCATCGAAGAATTGACGCCGCGCGAACTTGAAGTCTTGCGCTGGATGGCAGAAGGTCAATCGAACAAAACGATTGCGCGTGAACTGGGCATTAGCGAGTCCACGGTCAAATTCCACGTCAATGCCATCCTCGGCAAACTTGGCGTGCAAAGCCGCACCGAAGCGGTTGTTCACGCCACGCGGTTAGGATTGATTCTCCTCTAACACCTATACTTTTTTCCGGGTTGCCTCCTCATCCAAAGTTGGATGCTTTTCTCCCTATCGCCAATTAGAATGGATGCTTAGGAGGATCAACATGTCTGTTTTATCCGATTTATCGCAAGCGATTGCCGCAACCGTTGAAACCGCCGGCGCAAGTGTGGTACGTGTGGAAGCACGCCCCCGTTTCCCGGCAAGCGGGATCGTTTGGTCGAGTGATGGGATCATCGTTACAGCGCATCACATTGTCGAGGAGGAAGACAATATTCAAATCGGTCTCGGCGATGGACGCACCCTTGGCGCAAAATTGATTGGGCGCGATCCAACGACGGACATTGCGGTGTTGCGCACGCCGGCATCGGGCCTGGACACGCGCGCATGGACAGACCCGAAGGCAATTCACGTGGGGCATCTCGTTCTCGCACTGGGGCGCCCCGGTACAACGGTGATGGCGACGATGGGGATCGTCAGTGCCTATGGTGAAGCGTGGCGCACGCCGGCGGGCGGCAAACTCGACCGCTACTTGCAAACCGATGTCGTGATGTATCCCGGTTTTTCTGGCGGCCCCCTTGTGGATGCAAACGGTCAGTTTATCGGCTTGAACACGTCGGCACTGCTCCGCGGCATCAGTCTGACAATTCCAGCGACCACGATCAAATCGGTGGTCGAAACGCTTTTGTCGAAAGGGCGCATCAGTCGCGGTTATCTCGGTATAGGCGCGCAACCGGTGCGATTGCCGGTAACATTGGCGAAACAATTGAATCAAGAAACCGGCTTGCTCATCGTTTCGGTTGAGCCGGGTGGTCCCGCCGAAAAAGCCAACTTGCTGTTAGGCGATGTCATCGTCGCCCTAGGGAATGACCCCGTGCGCCATCTGGATGATTTGCTCGCCGCGTTGAGCGGTGATCGCGTGGGCGCAACGGTGCCGGTGCACATCGTGCGCGGCGGTCAAACGATGGAACTCAAAGCAACCGTGGGCGAGCGCAACTAGTCAGTGGAGATTTCAATGAATTTGATACAGCAACTCAACGACGATCTTGCCGCGAAGGTTGCGAAAGCACGGCCAAGTCTCGTCGAGATACATAACGGTCACGGTGGCGCGGGCGCCGGCATCATCGTCCGTGCCGATGGTTTGATTATCACGAACGCGCACGTCATCGGACGGCGTGGCTTGCATGCCATCTTGCCGGATGGCCAAGTCTTGCCGGTACGGCTCATCGCCTATGATCGGGCTCATGATCTCGCCGCGTTGCGCGTGGAGGCGGACACTTTGCCAACCATCGAGTTTGGCGATTCGAAAAATCTGCGTCCTGGGGACTGGGTGATCGCCCTGGGGCATCCGTGGGGCGTCGTCGGCGCGGCGACGGCGGGCATTGTCATTGGGAGTGGTACGGATTTTCCAGAGTTTCAAACAGGCGGGCGTGAATTCATCGTTGCCAGTTTGCATCTGCGACCCGGGCATTCCGGCGGGCTGATGGTGGATAGCAACGGCTGTCTCGTTGGTGTGAATGTGATGATCAACGGACCCGATGTAGGCATGGCAATCCCGGTTCATGTCGTCAAGCAATTCCTCAAAGAACTGGATGAGGTGCAACCGGCGCGGCGACCATACCACGCCGAAAGGATGATGGTGTAAAATAAAACGGGCAACCTGGGTCGGGTTGCCCGTATCTTTATCCGCCCGCCTTGCCCAGTGCAAAACTCAGCACCAAGACTATCAACACAAACCCGGTAATCGCCACGTACAACCAATCGCGTTCGATTGCAAATGCAATGACAGAAACGGCAACACGTACCACCGGAATCGCAATGAGTACGAGCAAGCCCAAACTGATGATGGCGTACGGTTTGAGCGCAAGCACGCCGCTAAACACATCGCCTAACGTGGTGGGAAAATCCGGGCGCGGATGATAGGCAACAATGCGGGGCAGATCGTCCAGTGGAATCTGATGATAGCCCGTTCCACCGGTGAGAACAACCGCCACAATTCCGATGCCGACGATTACAAAACTGAGAATCACGCCCCCGCGCAACAACCGCGCGATAACACGTTCAACCCGCAACGTTTCGTCATGATTATTTGTCTGACTCGCTGACATTTTCCGTCTCGCTCCAATCCGATGACTCGTCCATAGCGTTGAATTCCGGTGGACTAAGACGATCCAGCGCCCATAATACCCCATGGATGGATAACACACCGACCGCAGCGCTAATCACTGTCGGAATCAAATTAACATCGCCAATCACGATGGCATTCAGCGTATCGGCTTGGAAAAAATTCGGCGCCGCCCACGCACTCAGGAAACCGAGCAACCACGTTGCGCCCCATAGCACCCGATCAAACATCGGCGATTGGCGCGCCCGTGGAATCAGCAACACCGCTGGAATAGTCCATACCGCTGACACAGCGGCAAAAATCAGAAATTGAGTGAACGACACTCGCAACCTCTCTCAAAACGATAAGCCGAGCCCTTTGACGAGCATTTGCAAGGCAATGAAAATCATCACGCCGATAAAGATGTGGCGCAGCCAAGTGCTGCGCAAGCGCATCATGATTCGTGTGCCGAACATCGCACCGATCAACACACCCATGGCGACCGGCGCGGCAATGAAGGGATTGATGTCACCGCGAATAAAGTACACGCCCGCGCTCGCCGCCGCCGTTACCCCGATCATAAAATTGCTGGTTGCCGTCGAAACTTTCATTGGCAACTTCATCGCCAAGTCCATCGCCGGGACTTTGAGAACGCCACTCCCAATGCCGAGCAAGCCAGACACCACCCCGGCAATGAACATCAAGGGCAAACCGTACCGTGCGCCGCGCACGTTGTAATTCACTTGCTGATTCAGCACCGAATCGTAATACGAACTTCCCAGGTGCAGAAAATTCGCCAAGGGTCCCATCTCTACGCCCACCGGTAATTCGGCATCGCGCTGGCGAAACATCGCGTACGCCGAGTACAGCAAGACAAGACTAAAGATGACAAATAACCCGGACCCACCCACAAAGCCGGCGAGGAATGCGCCACAGATCGCTCCCAGCGTTGTCCCGATTTCGAGGAACATCGCCACGCGAATGTTGGTTATCCCATCCCGTAAATACGCCGCCGCTGCACCAGACGAGGTTGCGATCACCGAAACAATGCTCGCGCCAATGGCATAATGAATGTCAATACCTAACAGCAACGTGAGCATCGGCACCAAGATCACCCCGCCGCCCAACCCCAGCAATGCGCCGAACACTCCCGCACCCGTAGATACGATAAAGGTTTCGATGAGAAAAAGAATGGCTGCCATTTCAATGACTCTGCAAGAATGCCAATTCTAAACGATGCAATTCTAGTCTGATGAATCGAATGTGTCAACACATTCCTGCTGCTGGTGATTACCCAAAACTCACCGCAGAGGCGCAGAGGTCGCCGAGTTGTCTTATTTTTTTCTCTGCGTTCTCGGCGTCTCGGCGGTAAAATGGAGATGTGAGTAATCACCAGATTCCTGTTGACAACGACACAAGAAATAGTACAATCATCGCGCGTTACCGATGATCATAAAATTTTCCCTAAATGGAGGTTGAGCCATGTCCGAACTCAAGATCGGTGATGTCGCGCCGGATTTTACCGCACCCGGCGTCATCACCAAACCCGAAGTGCAACGCCTCGAAATCAAACTAAGTGATTATCGCGGCAAAAAGAATGTGGTGTTGGCATTCCATCCCTTTGCCTTTACCGCCCTCTGAGACAAGCAAATTCCTTCCTACGAAGCGCAACTCGCCGAGTTCGAAGGATTGAATAGCCAGGTTCTGGCTATCAGTTGTGATCCGATTTTTTCCAAGCAAGCGTGGGGCAAATCGCTGGGCGGTATCTCTTATCCCCTCGTTGCCGATTTCTGGCCCCATGGCCAAGTCTCTCTCGCGTACGGCATTTTTAACGAAAAACTTGGACGCCCCGATCGAGCGATCTTTCTGGTGGATACAAACGGAATTTTGCGTTGGATCAAAAAATATGAACCCGGAATCCTGCCCGATAATGGTGAACTCTTGACCGAATTGCGCAAACTACGATAACGCCAAGCCGGGTTTCCTAGTCGTGCACCAACATGCAAGTGCGTGGTGAAAACTCGATTTTTAGCCACATCTGTCAACGTCTTCCCCTCGGTCTGGTATGCAACGATTTCATGTTGTTGCACTGGCAACCCGGCTTTTTCCAAATCTAATGAGAATCTTTACTCTGGAACAAGCCAATCAACTTATCCCTTACCTCAACCAAACCATTGACCAATTAATCGAAATCCGCGATCAACTTGCCCGCGAGGGCGTGCACCTTCATTCCTTGTTGCAACGTGCCAGCGGCAACGGCGGCAATCAACATAGCAATGCGTACTATCTTTTGCTCGAACGGTTCAATGCGCGCTTGAGCGAATTGGAAGCGTTGGGCTGTGAACTCAAAGACCTGGATCAAGGTCTAGTGGATTTTCCTTCTTATCGCGACGGCAAGTTCGTTTATCTCTGTTGGCAACGCGGCGAAGATCGCATCCGTTATTGGCACACACGAGAAGCCGGCTTTGCTGGACGGCAACCTTTGTAATCCACCATGACTCAACTCTGGCTGGTCAATCTCGACCTCGTTCCTTACGCTGACGCGCTTGCGCTGCAACATCGCCTTGTGGCTGCACGCAAGCGCGGCGCATTAAACGATACCCTCTTGCTCTTGGAACATCCGCCGGTGTTCACGTTGGGGCGGAACGCCACTGACGCGAACATTATCGCCACGCCGGAATTTCTTGAACAACAGGGCATCCAAGTCTTTCGCGTGGAACGTGGCGGCGATGTAACGTATCACGGACCTGGGCAACTCGTCGGCTATCCCATTCTCGATCTGCACAATTTTCGATTAGACGTGGGCTGGTTTGTGCGATCGCTGGAAGAAATGCTCATTCGTGTCGTCCGCGATTTTGGCATCCCAGGGAAACGCCTTGACAAGTTGGTGGGCGCGTGGCTGGATACTCCCACCGGCGAAGCCAAGATTGCGCAAATCGGCGCGCGTATCGAGCAATGGATTACCTATCACGGTTTTGCGCTCAACGTGGATCCGAATATGGCGCACTTTGATTTGATCGTCCCCTGCGGCATCGCCGATAAAGCCGTCACCTCGCTCCGACGCGTGCTGAATCATCCCATCGAGATGCGCGCCGTGCGCGAACGCGTTGCCGCACGCTTTGGCGAAGTGTTTGGCGCAAAGATCGTCGAGGTATCGTCCGAAGAGTTCCAAGTCAGGTTAGAACAAGCCACGGCACCGAGTTGATGCTCAGGGCAGTTTTTGTTTTTCCGCTTGCTCGATCACATCCCAATGTCGCGCCCGCGCGAGTGCGGCAAGTTGAGCATCGGGATAAACTGCTACCGGATGTCCCACCATCTCCAACAACGCCAAGTCGCTAATCGAATCGGCATACGCATAACTCGCTGCAAAATCAAGCGTGATGCCGCGCGCGTTCAACCATTCTTTGGTTAAGCGCGCCTTGTCTGCACCCATACATACCGGCGGAATCACGCGACCAGTACATCGCCCATCCACAAATTCGAGTGCGGTGCCGACTGTACCAGCAACGCCCAAATGCTCGCCAATCAACTCTAGCGCCGGCGCCAGCATCGCCGAAACAAGTACTACGGTGTGGCCATGCGTCACGTGATTACGCAAACGCATAATCAAATCGGGATTCGCGGTGGCTTCGATATAGTGCTCCACCACCCAACGGAACGCCGCCTCGGTTTGCGCCGTGTCCCAATCTTTGATGAGCGAACCCAGCGTCATCACCCACGGCGTGCGAAATGTCTCTTCATCAATCCATTTGAGTTTGCGCAAATAATAAAAAGGCAAATTGCGCAGCATATACCAACGCGTCCGAGCCTTGCCGCCGTGTGCGGCAACATACTGCAACAAGCCGCGCCACATCGTGGCATTGTAAAGTGTGCCATCTACATCAAAGAATGCCCCAATCATTCCCTCATCGCCTCCAACGTGATTATAGCACAATTGATATAACGCTACGGGCTCCCGAACAGAAATCCCCGGCATCATGCCAACTTGAAACTCGTTGGGCTTGATGTTATAATCCGCCCAAATCTTTTCGATGGAGGGTCGAGATGACAATCAAACTCACGTGGTACGGGCATGCTTGTTGGAATATCGAAACTCCCCAAGGGACTATTCTCATTGATCCCTTCTTCACGGGCAATCCCAGCGCGCCCACTACCGCCGATCAAGCGAAAGCGGATTTTATTCTCATTTCGCATGGGCATGGTGATCATTTAGGCGATGCGGTACCGATCGCCAAACGCACCGGCGCACTCATCATCAGCAACTATGAAATTGCCTCGTATTGCCAGAGCCAAGGTTGCAAAGCGCATCCCCAGCATATCGGGGGCAGCCGCGATTATCCGTTTGGTAATCTGAAATTGACGATTGCGCATCACGGCTCCTCCTTCCCCGATGGTCGCTACGCGGGCAACCCTGCCGGTTTCTTGCTCACTCTGGGCAAAACCAAAATTTACGATGCCGCCGACACCGGCTTGTTTTTCGATATGAAACTGATCGGTGAAGAGGGCATTGATCTGGCTCTGTTACCGATTGGCGATAATTTTACTATGGGGCCCGCTGACGCGGTACGCGCCGTGAAACTCATTAAGCCCAAAGTCGTCATCCCTATGCATTACAACACGTTCGATGTAATTAGCCAAGACCCCAAATCGTTTGCCACGCGGGTGAAAAAGGTCTCCCCCAAAACCAAGGTAGTTGTCCTCAAACCCGGTGACTCGTTTTCGATTTAACGGAATACGCAACACGTGCTACGCGATCCGTGTTCCGTCTAACAAACATTGAGAAGGAGAAGGATCAATGGAGATCAAAACCGTAGGCGTTGTTGGGTGTGGCTTGATGGGCAGCGGCATTGCTGAATTGGTTGCTCGCAAGGGCTACACCGTCATCGTCCGTGAGATCAACAACGATTTCTTGGCAAAAGGATTGCAACGTATCCAAGACTCGACGGCGTACGCGGTCAAGAAAGAAAAAATGACCGCTGCCGAGCGCGAAGCGTTGCTGGCACGCATTCGCGGAACAACCCAGATGGACGATTTAGCCACCGCTGATCTGGTCATCGAAGCCGCGATTGAAAACCTTGAACTCAAGAAATCCATCTTTGAGGAACTGGATCGCATCACCCGCCCCGATGTGATCCTGGCTTCCAACACCTCCTCGCTTGCCGTCACCGAGATGGCGAGCAAGACCCGTCGCCCGGACAAGGTGCTGGGTTTGCACTTTTTCAATCCGGTCCCGGTGATGCCCTTGCTCGAAATGGTGCGCACGTTTCTCACCAGCGAAGAGACGTATCAAACCGCGCGGCGCTGGGGCGAAGGGTTGGGCAAGACCATTATCGTGTCCAAAGATGCACCGGGCTTTATCGTCAATGCCTTGCTCATCCCGTACCTTCTGGACGCCGTGCGAATGTACGAAAACGGCTTTGCCACGAAAGAGGATATTGACACCGGCATCAAACTGGGGCTGAATCATCCGATGGGTCCGCTCACGCTCCTGGATTTCGTCGGACTCGATACTACCCTCTTTATCGCCGACGAAATGTTCAAAGAGACCAAAGACCCACGCTTTGCCGTCCCCACGTTGTTGCGTCGTATGGTTACCGCCGGCTATCTCGGACGCAAGAGCGGCAAGGGGTTTTACGATTATTCCAGTCGCTAGTCGTTAGTCGTTAGTCATTAGTTGTTAGTAGCCAGATGCGAGTTTTGATGGCTGAGCGTTGGAGGGCAAAAACCCAATTGGGTTTCAAACGCGCCTTTTGGCGTGTGGTGGTTTGCGCTGGCAAACGGATTTGCCGCGCCGCCCGTCGCGTGGCACGAGTAGTGCAACCATATAAAAGTGCGTGGTGAAAACTCGATTTTTAGCCACGTCCGTCAACGTCTTCCCATCAGTCTGGTAAACTATTTCATGTTGTTGCACTAGTTCAAAAACAAAGATGTGGAGCCGGATAGTCCGGCTCCACGTGCCATTTATTTCCCGCGAATGAATTCTTCTACCATCTCGCGCGCTTGATCATCCGGGAATTGCTTGGGCGGCGATTTCATAAAGTATGAACTCGGCGCCACCAGCGCGCCCTTCAGTCCGCGATCCAACGCAATTTTGGCACAGCGCACGGCATCAATCACCACGCCGGCACTGTTCGGCGAATCCCACACTTCGAGTTTCAATTCCAAATTGAGTGGCACATCACCAAACGTCGTCCCTTCCATTCGAATGTAACACCACTTGCGATCGGTCAGCCACGGCACATAATCACTGGGACCGACGTGCACATTCTCCGCCGGCAACTCGTGCCCCAGCATCGAAGTAACCGCATTCGTCTTGGAAATCTTTTTCGATTCGAGCCGCTCGCGTTCCAGCATATTCAAGAAATCGGTGTTGCCACCAAAGTTGAGTTGATACGTTCGATCCAAGCGCACGCCGCGATCTTCGAACAAGCGCGTCAGAACGCGATGCGTGATCGTCGCGCCCACCTGCGATTTGATGTCATCGCCGATGATGGGCAAGCCACGTTCCTCAAATCGTTTCTGCCAATATTTTTCTTTGGCGATAAATACCGGGATACAGTTCACCATCGCACAGCCCGCATCCAACACCTGCTCCACGTACCACTTGGTTGCTTCTTCCGAGCCGACCGGCAAATAGTTGATGACCACATCGGCTTTGGTGGCTTTCAAGATGCCCACCACATCATCCGTGGGACCCGGTGCTTTTTCGATCACCTGGGACAGATACTTGCCCAGCCCATCGTGCGTCATTCCGCGATGCACCTTGACGCCCAGTTTCGGCACATCGGTAAACTTGTAGGTGTTGTTCGGCGCGGTAAAGATCGCTTCGGCAACATCCTTGCCTACCTTGTTCTTGTCAATGTCAAAGGCAGCAACGATTTCAATATCGCCCACATGATACCCGCCCAAATTCACGTGCATCAAGCCGGGCACTTGGGTATCCACCGGCGCATCTTGATAGTAATGAATCCCTTGCACAAAACTACTGGCGCAGTTTCCCACCCCAATGATGGCAACGCGCACCTTACGACTTTTTGCTTTTGGCACAAATCCCTCCTAGGTTTTTATTGCTGATGATCGTGCTGATACTTGATGATTAAAACCCCGAACCTCACCTCGCGTTGCAGAATTAGGCGCGCGCCCATTTTTGCAAACGATCGTTGGGGGTGATGCCGGGGATGCGCCCGCGTTTGGCAATCGGCTTGCCTTCGATTTCTTTGAGATCGCCGGTAAAGTCAATCGGCGGGGCGCCGCTGATCGCACTCCCCACGCCATAGCCATCCACCGGCGCGCCTTCGCGTTTGAACAATTCGATCCGTTCGAGGTCCACGCCGCCGCTCACAAAAATTTTCACGCGTGGGAATCCGGCTTGATCGAGGCGCGCCCGAACTTCTTTGACCAGATCAGGGGTTACGCGCCCGCGTTCCGCTGGCGTATCCAGCCGAACGCCCCACAGATGATCGCCCAACGCTTGCGCCACGCGAATCGCTTCTTCCGCTTCATCGCGAAACGTGTCCACAAGCGCAATACGACTCACGTCGGGCGGCATCCATTTATCGAAGGCTTGCACCGCGCGTACCGTATCGCCAAAGATGAGGATCATGGCATGCGGCATGGTGCCGGCCGGTTGTTTGCCAGCCAGTCGCGCACCCGCTGGCGTGGCGCACGTGCTACATCCACCGATGATCGCGGCATACTCCATTTGCGCCGCAACGTTGGGATGGACGTGGCGTGCCCCAAACGAAATAACCGGGATAGGATGCGCGGCTTGGACGATGCGATGCGCCGCCGTTGCCCAGCCGCTTTGCGAGGCAAGGATTCCCAGGATCGCCGTCTCGTATAAACCGAACGTCGAGTACGGCGCACGAATGCGCAACACGATTTCCTTGGCGCGCATCGGTGCCCCTTCCGCGAGCATCCAAACTTGCGCATCGTGCGGAAGCACTGCCGCCAACAATCGTGTTACTTCGTTGATGCCGCACAGGATTCCATCACGCGATGGAAAAATTTCCATCGTTACCACCGGGTCGAGTCCTTCGCGGTGCAAAATCTCGCGCGTGCGATGAAAGTACAGGTCGGCGGTGTCGCCGATGAGAATTGCGTCTGCAATGTTCGGCATATTTTTTATCCTCGTTGAATTCCTTGCCACTGTTCAAGGGGGTCGGTGGAACGAACCACGTGCATCCCGGCTTGCGCAAAGCGTTGAAACGCCGCATCGGCTTGGTCAGTATAGTCAATCACGCCGGGCACTACCACCGGCGAGGTACAATCTTCGAGCAGATAAACTTTATGCGCGAGCGCGGGATCGGTCGCGCGAATATCCTCGAGTAAATCCGCAATCGTCCATGCAACACAGTGACTCTTGGCTTCGCCGGCGATAATGACCGCATCAAATTCCTTGAGCAAGTTGATGAACTTGGAACTTTTGTCCGCCAAGAGTTTGTGATCGAAACTTGTTCTGACTTCGGGTCCCAATACCGAATAGTGTTCGGTCAGCGGAACATCGCCCTTGATGTGAAAATCGGGCCGACTGTACCGCGCAACACTGTGAAAGAACACGGCTTCTTCAAACGCCGGCACCAACGCATGTCCAATCCCACCGAGCATGGCGTGATAGGGCCAAATGGTGAGCGCGTATTTACCGCTGGCTTCAAGTTGCTGGGCATAGTATTCGAGATGGCGTTGACCATATTCGGGTGTGATGCCCAAACTAGACGCAATTGCCGGATTGAATTTCCACACGCCGTGCCGAATGTCGTCAAGTGAGATGAGGGTGTACGGGGCGGGGTGTTCGCCTTGATCGTTGATGAGATAAACGGCGTGGAAAATTTGGATGGCTTGATGCGTGTCCATCGTGGGAACGATTTGCGTAATCACAGCGAGGTTGCGATAAATAAATTCACACAATCGGCGCGTATCGTCCACCGCGCCGGTGCCGGAGCGTCCGCCGACGTACAACTCAAAGCTGGGAATACAAAAGGTGTTTTGGACATCCACCGCGATCAAACTGATTTTGAAACGGTCGTGTGCAGCGGGCTGAAGTTGATGTTGGGTTGCCCATACTCGCGCTTGAGTAGCGCGCTCTTGATACGGGACCTGCCACACCTGTCCAACTTTTTCCGCCGTGAAATGCGGCGGCAAGGGCAAAGCTGAACGAGTCATTTCTCCACCTCACGGTTCAGGCGTTTGAATACCGCCAGTCATAACGGTTTCAATTTGCGTCGGCTATTATACATCGAAACCAGGGCATCGGCAAAGAATCTGCGCGTTGCTCGTCACGGCGCTTGCCAAGGATCAAGAAAAAACATGGGTGTAAAAATCATCCCCATGTTTCAAGTCGTTCTCCTTTTACCAATGACCGGTTTTCCAGTACAAGCGCATTCCAATCACAATGCCGATGAGAATGCCGCCCATCGTGCCAAGGACAAGACCGATCACACATTGTACCCAATCCAATGTCATAGGGGTTCAATCCCATGTCCCCGCGCGCTTGAACAGCGAAAAGCCGATAAAGACACCCAACACCAAGCCAATCGCCACGCCAACGATCAAGCCGACGATCAACCACACCGACATCAATCGGTGCCCCCTTGAAACGCTGGCACACGGCCGTCCTTGGTCAACTTGAGCAAATGCTCTGGTTTTTCCAAGCGATCAGTGAACAAGATGCCGTCCAAATGATCAATCTCGTGTTGGAGGGCGCGCGCGAGCAATCCTTCGCCTTTGACTTTAATTTCCTTGCCTTTGCGATCCCAGCCCTTGACGGTTACTTTCATCGCCCGGCGCACCAAGCCCACATAGCCGGGAATGGAAAGGCAACCTTCTTCGCCGAATTGTTCGCCTTCCGCCTTGACCAATTCTGGATTGATCAATACGTATTGCTCGCCGCTATACTTGACGTTGCGCTGGTCGCGCGGTCGGGCTTCGACACTATCGTCGGTGTCATTCGCCGGCATTTCAACGATCAGCACGCGCAACGCCACACCGATTTGATTGGCGGCAAGTCCTAGCCCGTGTGCCGCGTGCATCGAATCGAACATGTCGTCTATGAGTTTTTGTATGGCTGCATCCACACGTTTTACTTTTTTGGCTTTTTGTCGAAGCACTGGGTGCTCCGACGTCAGAATTTCTTTGACTGCCATCTTTCCTTCCTAGTTCAATTCCTTCACTCACCTAGTGACGATGTTCGGCGCCTCACCCCGGCTTGAAGGCGGGATTGCCATCATCGTCTGGCGCGACCACGATGGCTGGTGCCCCCAATCGAGCGGCAATCATTTGCGCCAAGCGATTCAAGCCGGCTTTATCGAACGCAATGACGTGATCAATGATTTGTCCGGTCGCGTCAACCAGCAGCAAGGTTGGCACGAACTCTGGGTCGTATGCCTTGGAGACTTGCCAATCGGCATCAATCAAAATAGGGAACGTACTGCCGTACTGTTTGGCAAACGTGGCTGAACGCTCGCGGTCGTGTTGTGAAATGCCCCACACAGCAAGCCCAACGCCTTGAAATGCTTGATGAATTCTCTCGATGTATTGCCAGGCGAGCATACACGTGGGACACGTCGTCTTGAAAAAAACAAGCAGTGTGAGCCGTGCCCCACTCTGATTCAACGTGTGGGGTTTGCGTCCGAGGTCTTGGAGCGTAAACTTGGGCGCAAGTTGTCCAACTGGAATCGTCATAGGATAAAATGTGGGGCGGA
>DAOUAL010000022.1:0-35830 GCA_034433515.1 Anaerolineae bacterium
AACCTCCTCTGTGGAGGTGGAGCGGGTTGGTACCCCCATCCCCCTGCCAGGTGTCTTTACTATATCCTGTGACGTAGACATTGCCGCTCCCATCCACCGCAATGCCGTAGCCGCGGTCAGCACTGCCCGACCCGTAGAAGGTGTGCCACTGGTACGCACCCGCGCTTGTCAGTTTGAGCGCGACGATGTCGTAACCTCCACTGTGGAGGTGGAGCGGGTTGGTACCCCCATCCCCCTGCCAGGTGGTGTAACTATGGCCCGTGACGTAGACATTGCCGCTCCCATCCACCGCAATGCCGTGGCCCTCATCACTGACCGACCCGTAGAAGGTGTGCCACTGGTACGCGCCCGCGCTCGTCAGTTTGACCACGACGATGTCGTTATTTCCGCTGTGGGCGTGGCGCGGGTTGGCGCCCCCATCCCCCTGCCATGTGGCGGCACTATCACCCGTGACGTAGACATTGCCGCTCCCATCCACCGCAATGCCGTAGCCATTGTCAACATTGCTTGAGCCGTAGAAGGTGTGCCAGACATAGTTCGGGTCAATCGTCAGCGGGTAGCGCGGGTCGTACGCGCCGAGTCGGAAGCCAATCGTTGAGACCTGTGAGGTCTCCGAGACCTCACAGGTCTGGAACGCCACCTGCACGGGTACGCGCGCGCCATCAATTTCTTGCCACGCAATCGGCGCGGATTCGCTGAGATAGCCGCGCCCGAACGGGAACTCCAAACTCCCGTCGCTCTGCACTTGCACTGGCACGTTGTAGCGCAGCCGAATCTGCGCCACGTCCGCGCCGGGCGCGAGATGGTACGTGCTTTTGACGATGCTCCCTTCGACTCCGCTCAGGGCAAGCCCTTCGCTGGCGCGATACTCGACGGTGACGCCGCGCCACAGCTCGGGATACGTCACGACGCCGAGCGGTTGTGCTTGGTGCATCGTCAGCCCATCGCTTGACGACGCAGTCTCCGCGCCCGACGCCACAGGCATCACGCCCGCCGTCCCGACGAATTCGACGCGCAACGCGTGGTCGAGCGCGGCGAGAATCACCTGCGTCGGCGCAAAGCCGATGATGTGCCCTGCGGAGGTGAACTGCAACATCGGTGCAGGCGCGGACGTGGACGCCGCGCGCGCGACAGGCAGAGTCGCCATCAGAAACAGCGCGGCGATGAGAACGACCGCGCCAACCCGCGCGCGCTTGCGCACAGCGCGGGCAACGTTAAACCGCGAACACAGTGAACACGTTTTCATTTTTTCCTCCTTGGGAAAATAAAAACCGCATTGCCGCCGACGCACGTGAACGCGTCAAACCGTAGTGCGGTTCGATCTTGCGAATGAGTTGCGATGTGCATTGATAACTACAATCTATCACTGGAGGTCGTAGGTGTGACTATTAGGTTATTCACTGATGTTACGCGGTCAATGATTTGTTCACCACAGAGTTCACCGAGGTTGCTATGTTTTTTCTCTGCGTTCTCTGTGTGCTCTGTGGTAAAATCGCGTGAGTTATTCACATTATATTTTTCTTCACATCGTTTGTCAAAAAATTTTAACTGTTGGGTGTAATTCACTTTCGGGGGGAACTTGGTGCCCGCATGCCACCCGTTTGATGTCAAGTAGGCATGAATCGCATCTGTTTTTCAACCTGTTTTTCGCACGTCGCCGTGGGATGTTCCCCCTCTCATCCCCCTCGTCCCCTTCTCTCCCCGCAAAGCGGGGAGAGAAGGGGACAATGGGAAGGATTTGGCGAGACATCCCTCCTTGGGGCATAATGGATGCACCCAACCCTTTGACCAAAGAGGAGGAAGATGTCTCGCCACCCAGCATTATACCAATGGTACGTCATGGTGACAACTCCGCGGCTGATCGCCATCGTGCGCCCCTGTGCTCTGGCTCGACCGCTTCTGTTCTGTGTGGATGGCCTGCTCACCTACGTTCGGGTCATTCGGCGCGCATTCCGCCGTCCCTTGCCTGCGCGCACAGGTCTCCCCCGGCTGATCCCGTGGCCTGATATTCTGATCGGGCAAGTCCTCAAGGAGTATCAAGGCAAACGGGTGGTGGGTGTTCTGCGCCGTATGGCCCAGGGCTCGTGGCAGGCCGCGCAGGGGCTCATCGCCAAGAGCCAGGGCGGCACCCAACTCAACACGGCCTTCATCGAACGACTCAACGCCACCTTTCGGTCTCGCCTGACGGTGTTGGCGAGACGGACACGCGCCCTGCTGCGCCGCCCGCACACACTGGCGCCTTTGATCTACTTGATGGGCTGCGTCTACAACTTTTGTACCTACCAGCGTAGTCTGCGGGTGCCGGGCCTCATCGGTGGTCACAAGTGGATTCCGCGCACCCCGGCCATTGCTGCCGGGATCACCGATCACTGCTGGACGGTTCAAGAATTGCTCTCCTCCCGTGTGCCGCCGCCTGCCTGGTCACCCCCTGTTCACCGAGGACGGCGCTCGGCTGTCGAAAAAGCCTTGATGGCCAGGTGGTGCACATGACCACGGTTTACTGTGGAGCTACCCCAAACCGCTACGGGGTTTGGAAAGTGGCGTTTGTTGCCCAAAAGTGAGAGACGAGTCGCTGACTCGTCTCTCTTACCAGCCGTAGATCACCTGCGGTCGCGTCTGATGCTTGCCAAGCGCTCACGCCACACCGTTTGCCAATCGTACTGTTTGACGCGCCATGTGCCCACAATGCCATACGGCACAAAGAGGACGAGCAAGATGTAAATCACCCCAAAGACCAATTGCCATGCCGAGCCAAGCCACAGGTTGAGGAGATATCCCAATAGTTGCAATACGCCGGCACCCAGCATCGGTCCGATAATCGTCCCCGATCCGCCGATGATGACCATCAACAATGCATTGATCGTTGTTCCAACATCCATCGTTTGCGGTGTGGCACTCAAATTCCAAAGTGCGTTGAGTGCGCCGGCGAGCGCGGCGATCACCCCAGAAATGATCGTTGCTTGCACTTTGAAGACGAGGGGGTTGTAACCGATGGAGGTCGCGCGCGCTTCATTCTCGCGGATCGCTGCCCACACCCGCCCAGAAGGAGAATCCACAAACAATTTCACGAGCAAATAAATGCCGACGGCGAACGCAAGCGCAAGAAAGTAAAACTCGGTGCGATGGAGCGCAGGGTTGATGGCATCGGGGACAGGAATGCCGTGCAAACCATCCTCAGCGCCGGTCCATTGCTTGAAATCGGTCGCCTCGACGAGAATAAACGCAACGGTGGCAAACGCAAGGGTAACCATCGCAAAGTAAACGCCGTGTACACGCAAGGACAACACACCGATAATAAAACTTTCGATGGCGGCGATGACGATCACCGCGATCATCGCGACAGGTAGTGACCAATGACCGTATTTGACCAAGATGCCCAACGTGTACGCGCCGGTGCCAAAGAATAGGGCATGTCCAAACGATAAAATGCCTGTATGCCCCATCAAGATGTCGTAACTGAGCGCGAACACGGCAAAGATAAAAACTTGGATCATCAAGCCCTGCGTGAACAGGGGCAAGCCCTTGTTGAGCGGTTCGCCGGTGAGCAAGGCTAGCGCGAATGGCAGAACAGCCAGCGCGGTAAGGAGCAAGAGGTATCCCAGGTTTTGGCGGATGAATTGGCTCATATCGAATTCCGTTTGTTAGTGTGTTCGTTGAATCGTTAGTTCGTTAGTTCGTTGGATCGTTAGTTCGTTAGAGCGTTGGATCGTTTACCTGAAAGCAACGATGCAACGACCCAACGATTTAACGATGTAACGATCTGAAGCAACATTATTCCTTTTTTCCAAAAATCCCCGTTGGTTTCAGGAACAAGACAATCGCCATAATCAGGACGGTGGAAGCGCGCGCAATCGCCGGTGAACCCGAAATGGCATCGTTCATCCATGGCAGTTGAATGCCCGCTAGAACGATGTGATCGCCGTAGGCACGGGCCAGCCCCACCAGCAATGCGCCGACGACTGCGCCGGGAATGCTTCCCAAGCCGCCAATCACGACGACGATGAAGGCTTGCAACAAAAATTCCATGGCCATCCCAGGATACACGCCCAGGAACGGCGCGGCAACGACACCACCCAAACCTGCGAGGGCTGCCCCAATCGCAAAGACGAGCGTGAACACGCGCCGCACATTGATGCCGAGTGCCTCGACCATTTCGCTGTCTTGCACGCCTGCGCGAATGATCATTCCAAAGCGCGTGCGCTGGAGCAACAGTACGATTGCCAACACCATCATTGCACCGATTAAGATAATGAACAGCCGATAACTGGGGAATGGTCGTCCCATCACAAAGATCGAATCGCAATGTTGGCTGAACCACACCAACAAATTATCGGAGGGGCATTCTTTGCTGGGCGTGTTAAACCATTTGGGAATCTCCATAAATGCGCCGGCGGGGCCCCACACAAAGCGAACGATTTGGTCGAATACAAAGACCAAGCCCAGGGTCAAGAGGATTTGATAAATAGGTCGCGTATAGAGCGGACGAATCAAGCCCCATTCGATCAGCGCGCCAAGTGCGCCGCCGGTGGCTGCCCCGGCAACGAGTGCCATCAAGAATCGCCAGTTGTTTTCGGTTTTCAAGATGAATTGTTCGCCGGCATCGCGCGCCAGCAGAATAACGAGCGCAGCCACCACGAGTCCAATCACCCATCCAATTGTTTGTCGAAGGGGTGCTTGGAGGCGTTCGGCGGAACGGGTCGCAGTTCCTGCACCGGCAATTGCGCCCGCCACAAAGGCAATGACGATGCGCAGGAACATCGTCGCCAGTGGTTCTTGCGCTTCGGCGGTGGGAATGATTTTGCCGGTCATGGTCATTCCCATTGCCACCAATTTATCAACCGGAAAATCGCGCACTGCCAAAAACGCAATGACTAGCCCGATCAGAAATGCAAGCCAGCGTGCCCAGCGCGGTAACGAAACCCAGCGTGCGATGATCGGGTTGAGGGCAAAGCCGGCTAGGAGAGCAAGCACAAGCGGCGCAGTGTTAAAGAGCAAGCGGGGGTTTGTGTAAAACGTCCAGCCGCTATACGCCCCGAGCATAAACAAAGAGCCGTGCGCAAAATTCAGCACATCCATCAAGCCGAAAATGAGCGACACGCCTGATGCGACAAGGAAATACAACGCGGCGAGCGTTACGCCCGAAAGAATGATGCTGGATGCGGTTTGCGCGCTGATGCCGTTGAACGCCAATGCGAGAACGGTAACGATAATCAGAGCGGTAATAAGGGTGTTGCGGTTTTTTGTTATCCAAGCCATAGGTTTGCTCGCAGAATAAAACGTAAAACGCAATGACGCTTTACGATGTTCCAAGGTACCGTTGAATCGTCGCGCGGTCATTCACCAAATCTTTCATCGCGCCATGCTTGATGTTTTTGCCGTCGTCAATCAAATAATAGTAATCCGCTAATTGGCTCGCCATCCGAAAATTCTGTTCGACGAGCAAGATGGTGGTATGCGCGCTGAGCGAACGAATGGATTCCATCAATTGCTCGATCAAGATAGGAGCGAGTCCTTCGCTGGGTTCATCAATCAACAACAAGCGATTTTCGGGCACGAGCGCACGCGCAATGGCCAGCATTTGCTGTTGTCCGCCCGACAATTGCCCTGCCGATAATTTGATGAATCGTTTCAGGTCAGGGAATAAACCGAAAATTAGATCCGCGTGGCGGGCGAGATCACCTTTCTTACGTTCGGCGATCTTCAAATTCTCTTCCACGGTCAAGGCATGGAAAATGGCACGATTCTCCGGGACATAGCCGATCCCTAGTGCCGCAATGTCGTACGGGCGGCGGCTGCGAATATCCACGCCGCCAAAAATCACCTTGCCTTCGCGCGGCGGACGCAAGCCGATGATGGATTTGAGCGTGGTGGTCTTGCCCGCGCCGTTGCGACCCAAGAGCGCGGTGATGCTCCCTTCGGCAACCGACAACGAGATGCCTTCGAGAATGTGAAACTGACCGATGAAAGTGTGAATGGAGTCGAGTTCCAAAATATTCGACATATCAATCCTAACTACGCAACACGCCTTACGAAACACGTGCTACGTGATGCGGTGTTCCGTTTTAAGACTGATAGAGTTCACCAAGATACGCCTTTTGTACCTGTTCATTCGCGCTGATTTGCGCGGGCGTGCCCTCCGCCAGCACCTTGCCGTAATGCATCACGGTAATGACATCGGACACATTCATCACGACATCCATATTGTGTTCGACCAAGAGAATCGTCTTGTTGCCCTGCTGGCGGATTTCGGCGATGAGTGCCATCAATTGGGGCACTTGTTCCGATGCCATTCCCGCCGTCGGTTCATCGAGCAACAAGACTTGGGGATCGGATGCGAGGAGGATACCCAATTCGAGTTTGCGTTTGTCGCCGTGAGGCAGGAAACTGGCTAACAAATTTTCTTTGCCCTTTAGACCAACTTGCTCGACCACATGGAGCGCGCGTGCGGTGTAATTGGTGAAACGGGACGCCGGCGCCAACAGATTCAGATTATCGCGTCCCATCGCTTGCGCGGCGATCCGCACATTTTCAAGCACGGAGAGATTGGGAAAGACGTTCGTGATTTGGTACGAGCGTCCAATCCCCAGGTGCGCGATGCGGTAGGGTGGTTGGGCGGTGATGTCGCGACCACGATAAAGCACGCGTCCACTGGTTGGTTTGAGGACGCCGCTGAGGAGATTGAACAACGTCGTCTTGCCAGCCCCATTGGGTCCAATGATCGAATGGAGTGAGCCAGCCCGCACTTGAAGCGATACATCGTCCACTGCAACGAGTCCGCCAAAATCTTTTCGCAAGTGTTCGGCTTGGAGAATAATTTGATCATCCATAATACATCAGAAAAGGAGGAGAGACGAAGGATGAAGAATGATGTTTTCGACATGATCCAGAATTTCATCCTTCATCCTTCTGAACACATCCCTTACTTGGTGGGACAGCGGCTCTTGTACTCGCCTTCCAACGTGCACGAGGGTGCCGTGTCTTCGGGTTTCATTTCCTGCACGAGTTTGACGAACTTGAAGTCGGGATCATCCGTGTTGGTGAGTTCAACGACGTACATTGGTTGCAACATCACGTGATCGTACGGGCGCACGCTGTACTTGCCCTTGGGTCCATCAAACGAGAAATTGTTTTCGTAGAACTTGATCAGTTTGTCGGCGTCGGGATCACCATTGGTCGCCTTCAAGCCCGCCACGAGCATTTGCGCTGCGGTAAAACCACCTTCGGTAAATAGATCGGGTGGGGTTTTGAATTTCTCCTTGTGCTTTTGGACGAGCCAATCATTCACCGCCGTCTTGGGCAAGGTATAGTGGTAAACATTGATGCCTTTGACGCCCACCGCCGCTGTATAACCGGTCTTGAGCGTTTGGTTATCGCCGATCCCGGTATAGACGGTCATCGCCTTGAACACGCCCAATTGTTGCATCTGCGTGAACAAGGGGACAAAGCCCGCCCCTGCCCACGTGACGATCAACACTTCGGCTTTGGCGTCCAAGACTTTTTGCAGGTATGGCGTAAAATCTTTGGCATCTTGCGGGATGTAGATCGCGCCGGCTTTATCGGGCGAATCGTTCACGGTGAACTTGCCGCCGCCTGCTTTAACGACATTGTAGAACCCAGTCGCCGAACCGTACCCAAACGCATAATCCGGGGCGATTTGCACGAACGTCTTGCCAAGTTTTTGGAGCGCCGATGCGCTCGTCAAAGCATCTTGTTCGTTCGAGCGCGAAGTGCGAAAGACGTACGGATTAAAGTTCTTGCCGGTGATTTCAGTCCCTGCCGCCGGTTGCGCGATGTAAATCTTTTTGTACTGCTTTGCCAATTCGTTCACGGCAAGCGCAACGCCCGACGAGGGCACACCGACCAACACATCCACGTTTTCTTTTTCGATCAAGTCACGCGCAACTTGGGTTCCGACATCCACTTTGGACGCGGTATCTTTGACGATGACTTGGATCGGACGCCCGGCAACCGAGTTCGTCCCGCCGGTCGCGTATTCCAAGCCGAGCGCGAAACCGTTCTCGAGCATGGGACCATAGATGGCGAGCGCGCCGGTTTGATCCGTGAGCAAACCGACCTTGATGGGTTTGCCAGCGGTGGGTGCAGCCGTCGGGGGCACGGGAGTTGGTGCTGCCGTAGGAGCAACACTCGAAACAACACTCGATGCCACTGAACTACTCGACGCGGGAGGCGCTTTGGTGGGTTCAGGGGTTGGCGTCGCGCACGCCACGACGATAAATGCCAGCGCAATCAGCGCGAGCAATGCAATCTTTTTCATTTCTTCTTCTCCATTCTGGATTTCGGATTGCAGATTTCAGATTGCAGATTGAAACCTGCACGAATGCTTTTGACTTTTGCCTTTTTTTCCTTGGCTTTGCCATCCCTCCTTTCGATTGGCTCACTGACACATTCGTTGATGTGATTCCTAACCATACCTTTCTTTCAATTCCCTTTTCAAAATCTTTCCTGCCGATGAAATTGGCAACGCCTCAACGAACACAACGGATTTTGGCACTTTGTACCCCGCCAGATGCGCGCGGCAGTGATCGAGTAATTCTTGTTCAGTTGCGTGCGTCCCAGGTTTCAACACGACAATTGCTTTGCCAACCTCGCCCCATTTCGGATCAGGTACGCCGATGACGGCGCACATATGCACGGCGGGATGCTGATACAACACCTTTTCGATTTCGACTGGATACACATTTTCGCCGCCGCTCAAGAACATATCTTTTTTGCGATCCACAATGTAGAAATACCATTCCTCGTCGTACTTGGCCAGATCGCCCGTATGAAACCAACCCTCGGCATCCACCGCGTCCTTGCTTGCTTTGGGATTGTTGAAATACCCCGAACAATAGGAGGGTCCCTTTAACACGAGTTCGCCGATTTCGTTGGGACCGAGCGGCTGGTTGTTGTCGTCCACGATGCGCGCGTCCACGAAAAAGTTGGGGCGACCAATCGAACCGGCTTTGCGAATGGCGTCTTCAGGGGCGAGCGCAAAAATCCCAGGACCAAATTCGGTCATTCCGAAACCTTGTTTGAAGCGAATCCCTTTTTCTTTCGTGTACTTTTCGACGAGCGGTACGGGCAGTGGCGCGCCACCGCTCGTGCAAAATCGGAGCGACGATAAATTCGCGCGTTCCCAGTTTTCCGCTTGCGTCATCATTTGATACATCGCCGGCACGCCGCCGAAAATCGTTACCTTTTCTTTTTCGATGAGCGATAGAACTAGCGCAGGATCGAATTGGCGAATGAGAATCGTGGTGCCGCCGAAGATCACTTGCGGCAAGGTGTAAACAAACAAACCGCCGGTGTGGAACATTGGAAAGACGTTGAGGTACGTATCGTTGTGCGTTACATCGTGAATCACGGTGTTGAGCGTATTCCACGCGATCATTCGATGCGACACTTGCGCGGCTTTGGGCAGTCCCGTCGTGCCGCCCGTGAAAATCAATGCGGCAATGTCTTCGGCTTCAAGCGATTCGCACGTGACGGGAGTAGTCGCGCCGCTTTGCAAGACTGTTTCGAAATGTTTGCTTCCTGGGACGCCGTCGCCTTCGATGTGAAGATAATGACGGATGACGAAAGACGAAGGACGAAGGGCGTTTTCGATTTCGGTGATAGCGGCTTTGAAATCATCCGAATAAATCAACACCTTTGGCGTTGTGTTCTCGATGATGCCGACCGCTTCGCGCCAGTGCAAGCGCCAATTGAGCGCGGTATGAACCGCACCTAGTTTCGAGCAAGCGAAAAAACAATCAAGATGCTCGACGCCGTCGCGCGCGAAAATTGCCACGCGGTCACCTTTGCCCACACCGATGCTCTTGAAATAATTCGCCAATTTGTTCGCGCGCTCATTCACCTGGCGATACGTCAATCGCCATTCGGGATTCTTGCCGTAATCCACAATGGCAAGTTTGTCAGGTGAATAGATCGCACGCCGACCGAGATAGTCACCGATGTACATAGGCACCTCCCATCGTAGTGGGTAGTGGTCTGTGGACAGTGTTCAGTGGTCGGTGGACGGTGGTCAGTGGACAGTGGACAGAGGATTTTCGCTATCCACTATTCACTTCCACTACCCACTACCCACTGTCCACTACCCACTACTTCGGTAGATGGTTGATGAGACTGTACGTCATCTTTCGGATCTCGATGATACGTTGCTCAATGTCTTTGGCTTCCTGTTCGGTGATATAGCCCAATTTAAATGCAATGACGGTTTGTGTATTCAACTCCGCCGCTGAACCAAGTGCAGTGTACAGAAATTGACGAAACTCTCCCGTGTGTTGTCGCGCCTGCCCTTCCGCGATGTTCGATGGAATCGAGACGGCTGATCTTGGCATCTGCCCCGCTAGCCCGGACGTTTCATGCTTTGGAAATTTGCGTGTCAACACGTACACTATTTTCACCAACTCAATTCCTTTTTTCCACACCACCAGATCGCGATAATTTTTTACCTGCACAGCCATCTCTTCCTCCATTCACACACACAGCGCCCAGCCATCAAACTGAGACTCCGATCACTGACCACTGACCACTGACCACTCACCACTCACCACTGACCACTACCCACTGACCACTTCCAAACCGATGCCGCCATCGCCATGCCGCCGCCGGTCGCGCAGAACACCACGTTATCGCCCGGCTTGGGACCCATACTGCGTTCGAGCGCATCGTCCAGCGCCGCCGGGATGCACGCCGAACCGAGATAACCCCACTTGTCCATAATCCAATGCGTCTTGCTCATCGGTTGACCCAGGTTCTGCATCACGAGTTCAATCGTGCGCAAGTTGAGTTGCGTGAAGAGGAAAAAGTTGATGTCGTCGAGGGTCAGCCCGGCTTTGGCGACGACCGCGCGCACGAGGGGGGGCCAGTTATCGGAATTGAATGTCTTTGGAAATTTTTTGACGAATTCAACGCGCGGCTTGCCAAACTTGGCGATCACTTCTGGCGTGGCAGGACGATACGTGCCGCCGGTGTAAATGCCGAGCGCATCGTGGTACTCACCACGCGCCATCAACTTGCCGCTCAAATATCCCGGCGCGTCGCCGGCGCGCACGACGACGGCTGCCGCGCCATCGGCGAACAGGGTTGCGGTGTACTTGTCGTGCCAATCGAGAAACTTGGTCATTCCATATCCACCTGCAACCAAGATGTGCTTAAAGTCGGAATCGGTGGCAAGGTAGCGCGCGGCAAGGTCGAGTCCGGTCACCCATGCCGCGCACGCGCAATTGATGTCGTACGTCCCCGCGTTCGTTGCCCCGAGTTTCGCTTGCACGACAGAGGCGGTTGCCGGCGAAAGATAATCGGGTGTGTCAGTGGCGACGATGATGAGATCGAGATCGGTTGGCTGGATGTTCGCACGGGCGATGGCTTGGCGGGAGGCGGCAGCGATCATATCCGAGGTCGTTTCGTTTTCTGCCATCACGTGGCGTTCGCGGATGCCGACATTTTCGACAAGCCAGGTGTCAACGTCTTCACCCAGGATGCGATTCATCTCTTGGTTGGTCACCACTCGTTCTGGAATGTAGCGCCCGGTGGAAATGATTTGAGCGAACTTCATCTGTCATTGGATCGTTATGTCGTTGGATCGTTAAATCGTTGGATCGTTGCGTCGTTCTAACGAGCCAGCGGTTCAACAAGAAATTCCTTGATTGCGTTCACGGTTGCTTGCGGGTCTTCGATTGGGAACATGTGGCCCGTGTTCGGAAGGATTTTGATTTTTGCGCCTACGATTTTTTGTGCCATCAATTCTGCATTGCCGGGCGGAACCACGCGGTCATGTTCGCCGAACAAGATCAGCGTTGGTACTTGAATCGCTTGCATGCGCGCGTCCACTTGCTCATCGGTGTACGCCATCGTCCCGGCGCCGGCGGCAACTTGCGCGGCGTACTGCGCAGGCGGAACTGGATTGGTCAAGCGGTATTGCAACAATTCTTGCGCAACATTTGGTTGCCGTTCTGCAAAGCCGGGTGCGCACGCAATCGCGATGCCGCGCTTGACTAACTCGATGGGATCGCCGGAGCGATCCGTCAAGACTTGCATCGCTTCGGGCGTGATGGGAATCACTTTGGTTCCACCAAAATTGGTGCTCGCCAAAATCAGTTTGCCGATCAAATCGGGGCGCGTAACGATCAACTCTTGCGCAATGTATCCGCCGAGCGAGTGTCCCATCACGTATGCGTTTTTGATGGCGAGTGCATCGAGCAAGCCGGCGGTGTCTGCCGCCATCATCGGCACGGTGTACGGACCGTCGGGTTTGTCGCTGTCGCCTGCGCCGCGATTATCGAACGTGATGACTTGAAACTGTTGCGCGAGTTCCGGCACGACCTTGTGCCAAAACCATTTGCCGTAACCAACCCCGGTGATGAAAACGAGCGGATGACCGGTGCCGTTGATGTCGTAGGCGATTTTAATTCCGTTTGCGTTTACGTGGGGCATAGGTAACCTTCTTCGTTGATTCGTTACGTCGTTATGTCGTTGCATCGTTAAATCGTTGTGTCGTTGCATCGTTGCCTTGTTCAATCGCCGGAACGAGCCAACGCTATAACGACGCAACGAACCGACTATCCAACATACTTTGCCTTCAACTTGACCTTCTCTACTTTCCCATACGGCGAGTACGGTAATGAATCGGTGAAAACAATTCGCTTTGGGATTTTATAGCGCGCGAGTTTGCCCTCGCAAAATTTCAGCAAATCGTTTTCGGTGGTTGTTTGACCTGGCTTGCACACCACAATCATCAAACCGACCTCGCCCCATTTTTCGTCGGGCATACCGATGAGCGCGGCGTCTTGCACCGCGGGATGATCGCGGAAAACTTTTTCGACTTCGGCGGCGTAGATATTTTCGCCGCCGCTTTTGATCATATCTTTGAAGCGACCGACAAAGTAAAAGAAGCCGTCTTCGTCCATTCGCATTCCGTCGCCGGTGTGAAACCAGCCCTCGGTGATCGCTTCGGCAGTGGCTTGGGGATTGCGCCAATAGCCGGTGCAAACGTGCGGACCCCAAATCCACAATTCGCCCGGCTCGTTGACGCCGACCGGTGTGCCGGTTTCCGGATTGACGAGCCGCATCGCACTGTGAAAGATCGGTTTGCCGACGGCGCCACGTTTGCGGACCGATTCTTCGTCGGTCATACTGAAACAATTCGGACCAACTTCGGTGAGTCCATAACCCTGCCGAAACACACCGCCCTTGGCTTGTAGCCACGCTTCCATCAACGGCACAGGAATCGCCGCGCCGCCGTTGATCCAAAAGCGCACGCGCGAAAAATCGGCGCGTTGAAAGTACGGCGTGTTGTACCACATTTGAAACAGCGTCGGCACACCGAGAACGACGGTGCATTTTTCTTCGACAATTATCTTGAGCGATTCTTCCGCGTCGAACATGCGCGCGAGGACAATACGCCCGCCGATGTAGAAAAGCGGCGTAAGAAACGCGAACAGTCCGCCGGCGTGAAAGAGCGGCGTCAGCACCGGCGACACGTCGTCTTCGCGCAAGCCCCAACTGGCGACGGTGTTGATGCAGTTCCACAAAATTTGCCGGTGTGGCAACATCGCGCCCTTGGGTCGCCCCGTCGTGCCCGACGTGTAGAGGATGCAGTACGTATCGTTGTCGTCGAGCGGCGGACGTTCGGGTTCCGCGTCGGATGCGCGCGCGAGTTCGTCTTCGTACGCGCGCGCGCCGTCAATCGGCGCGCCTTCGACGCTGACGAGTTGCGCGCCGTGCAGTTCGCCACGCAAGTCGTTCAGCGTCGCGATGAATTCGGGTCCGCACAGAATCACTCGCGGTTCACAATCGGCGACGATGTACGCGAGTTCGCGCGCGGTGAGCCGCCAGTTCAATGGCGTAAAGATCGCGCCGATCTTCGCCAAGCCGTAGAACAGATCGAGATAGATGACGCTGTTGTGTGCGAGAATCGAAACGCGATCACCTTTTTGGACGCCGAGCGCGCGCATCCAATTCGCCAGGCGATTCGCACGTGCGTTGAGTTGCGCGTACGTGAATCGTTCGCCGGTGTGTGTGTAGAGCAGCGCTTCGCGGTTCGGCGTGAGCCGCGCGCGGGAGGTGAGTAGGTCAGCGGCGTGCATAGAAACTCCTACGTTCCAACGACAATGCCCCCATCCACGCGCAACACTTCGCCAGTGATGAAATTCGCTTCATCGGACGCGAGGAAGAGGTACGCGTTCGCAATGTCGCGCGGCTGTCCCACGCGTCCCAGCGGTGTGCGCGCCTTCATCCCTTCGATGATTTTGGCGGGCATTGTCTTGAGGATGTCAGTTGCGACGAAGCCAGGCGCGACGGCATTCACGCGCACACCATAGCGCCCCAGTTCGCGTGCCCACACCTTGGTCATTCCAATCACGCCGGCTTTAGTTGCCACGTAATTTGTCTGCCCAAAGTTGCCATCGAGTCCGACGACGGATGAGGCATTGAGAATCACACCACCGCCTTGTTTGATCATATACGGTGCGACCGCCTGCGCGCAGTTGAAGACACCTTTCAAGTTGACCGCGATCACTAAATCGAAATCGGCTTCCGACATTTGCCCAACGAGCGCACCTTCTTTCATCTTGACCAGTTGCGCATCGCGCAGAATGCCCGCGTTGTTGACGAGCACATCAATCCGTCCGTACTTGGCGATGACCTCGTCCACCCACGCTTGCACGGCTTGGCGATCCGCTACATTCACCACATAGAAACTCGCATCGGGTCCCAGGGTCTTGACCGTTGCTTCGCCGGCTTCTTTTGCCACATCACAAATCACAACCTTTGCGCCTTCTTCTGCAAATCGCTCTGCCGTCGCCTTGCCGATGCCAGCCGCACCACCCGTTACCAAACACACTTTGTCTTTCAAACGCATTTTGTCCTCCTGAAATAGCGGTCAGTAGTCGGTGGACAGTGTTCAGATTTTCTGACCACTCACCACTGTCCATTGTTCACTGTGCGCCCCAGCGCACGACGCCTGCCGCCCACACGTAACCGATCCCCGCCGCGACGATCACCATCAAGTCGCCATCCTTCAAGCGACCTTGCTTTAGTCCTTCGACAATCGAGAACATGGCATCCTGCTCGCCCGTGTGACCGTACTCGCTCAAGTACACCGATTGATCTTCGCGCAAGCCCAGATGTTGCAACATCTCGCGGTGCGCCGAGGGTTTGATGAGCAGAATGTTGGCGAAACCCAGATCGGCGCGCGTGTACGGCGTCCCATCGGATTTCGTGCCACTTTTGCGCAGTGCCTCGTCCACGCACGTGAGCCAATTCTGCATCGAGACCGCATTCAAACGATTCTTCATCGCGTCGGGTTCGACCAAATCGAAATAGCACAGCCCTTGCGCACGCGCGGCATCGGTGGGTGGTTGCACGGTGCCACTCGCGGGGATAATCGCGTGCTTGCTCATGAATCCATCGGCGATGAGGTGCGTACCGAGTACGTGATTGCGATCCCAGTTCTTGCGCAAGAGCATCGCGCCGCCGCCACAACCGATATTCCACAGAAAAGATGTGCGTGGATTTCTCAAATTGATAAAATCAGAAACCTTGTAGCCGCCCGCGATCAGAATTGTGTTGATTTCAGGGTCGGCGATCATCATATCCTTGGCAAGTTTCAGCGCGCCGACGGTTGTCGCGCAGCGCGCGTGCAAATCCATCGCCCACGCTTTTTTTGCACCGATTTGATACGCCAGATCAACGCCCGCTGTCCACAGCAAATATTCTTTCCACTCTTCCGTCGTGCAAAGCACCACGTCAATTTCTTCGGCAGGAATCTCGCATTTCGAAAGACAATCGAGCGCGGCTTTGATGCCCATCTCGTTCGGGTGATCGTTTGCATCGCCGATGAATTTGCGATGAATGCCCATCTTGTCGCGGATCACTTCCTCGGGCAACCCGCTGATTTCTGCAATCTCTTTCGATGTGATGAATTTTTGCGGTGAGTAGGTGCCGACACTCACGATGCCAACAGCTGTCATTTTTTCCAAAAGTATGAAGGCGGAAGTATGAAAGAAAATCAATTCATACTTCCTACTTCATACTTCCGCCTTGAATGAAAAATCGCCGATGGGCACATAGCGCGCAATGAACGCTACGGCGTCGGCGAAATCGGTAAATGTTTTCTCTTCGGTGGTCTGGACGTGAACGATGACCGCGTGCCAATTTGATGCGTCATGTTCGGGCGCATCTTGCACAAAGCGCAACACAAACGATTCTACACGCGGGCTAGTCGCAGACATCGCTGTCCTCTCGCCGCGAGTGTAGCAGAGAGGAGTTACAATGGAGTTACAAACAGTGGTCGGTGGACCGTAGAAAATCCTCTGTACACTGACCACTACCCACTGTCCACTTTTCTATACACCGCCACCGTCGCTGCGCTCGGCTCGACATCCAATTCTTCGCGCAACATGCGCACGCATTGCTCAAAGACCCGCCGGACTTGGACCCGATCGCCGCGTTGCGCGTACGCCTGCATCATCAACCGATACGCGTGTTCCCAGCAGCGGTCGCGCGCCAAGATTTTCTCACACCATTCAATCGCTTCATCCACCGCGCCGCGCGTGAGCAATTCCGAAGCAAGCCGATCCGCCGCGCGCAGGTACATTGCCAGCAAGCGTTCCCGCTCGGCAATCGCCCAATCATCGTAGCGTGCATCCGCGATGAGATAATCATCGTGATACAATGCCAGCGCGCGCCGATATAAATCCAAGGCGGTGGCATCGTTCGTCTTTTCGGCGCGAGCGATGAGTTGCGTAAATTCTTCGGCATCAATCCAGATATCGGCGCCTGCGCGCAAACCGTATGCCGATTCTTCACGGGCGATGAACGCGGGCTCGTCATCACCTCGTTCCGGTTCAAGCGCTTTATTGAGCGCGTTCAAGGCAACCTTGAAATCGCGCGCGGCGGCTTCAGTGGGTATCTCGCCGTACAGCCATTCGAAAATTTCTTCGCGTTCGATCAACCGACCGCGTTGCGTGACGAACAATTGCAACAGTTGGCGCGCTCTTTTGCGCGTCCACTCGCGCGCGCCGATTTCCGCCGCGCCGCGCCAGACGCGAAACGCGCCCAGCGTTTGCACGCGCAGTTGATAGCCCGGATGCGTCGTCACCTTGTCCAACCCCATTGCCGTCAGCAAGCGATTGGCGTACCCCGCGTGCTTGCCGCGGCGGCGCGCTTCCAACAACAACGGCACTCCCAGGCGCGCGTCCGCCATTCCCAACAAGGTGCGCGTCGTGAACAAATAATCATAGTGCTGTGCCTGCGCGAGTGCGAGCGCATCATCCAGCTGCGTCAGCGCGCGTTCACGTTGATGCGCGTGCCAATGCGCCAACGCGAGCCAGAGCCGCGCTACGGCTTGCCCGAACGTATCGCCGCACGCGCGCATCGCCGCGAGCGCGTCCGTCAACACGGGGATTGCTTCGCGTACGCGCTGCGCCAACACCAGACTGGCACCCAGCGCGATTTGCAGTAACGCCGCCAACCACGTGTCTCCCGTACTCTGCGCAATCTCGATCCCTTCGGCGGCGTCGCGGCGTGCGGTTGCGAGATCGCCGCTGTAGCCGTGCGCGCGCGTCATTCCCCAGCGCGCTTCTGCGCGCGTGCGCTTGACTGCCAGTTGATCGCCTAGTGCGATGGCATCTTCGTAACACCGCAGCGCTGCGCGCCAATCGCCGCGCAATTGATACGCGTGCCCCAAACGCATTTGCCCCACCGCCGAAACGAACGGCGAAGCAAGTTGCGTGCCGAGCGCAATCGCTTCTTGCGCCGCCTCGAACGCGGCGTCGGCGTTGCCTTGCAGAGCATCAATCAACGCCAAGAGCAACAAGGTTTCGCGATGGGCGCGCGGTGCGTGTGGTTTGCCACGTTCTTCGCGCGCCCAAGTTTCCAAGATGCCGCGCGCTTCGTCCAAACGACCCGTACGCAGTTTGACGCGCACACTCAACACATCTTCGCTGGGCCCCTCCTCGCGCAATTGGCGCGCTTGGGCGCGGAGGCGTTCTGCTTCAGCGGCTTTGCCGATGTTCAATTTGTTTTCGGCGAGCAGTTCCAGCAAGCGCGCGCGCGCCACGCGATCATCCAGCCCATCCATCAGACGCAACGCGGCTTGCAACGATTGTTCGGCTTGCGGTGGACGCAACGTATCGAGGTACACCAGCGCTTGACCCCGCAACGCGCGCACGATTCCACGCACATCGTTCGTGGCGCGCCACGCCCGTTCGGCTTGGGCATACCACGCGAGCGCATCTTCAAAACGACTGCGCAAGCGTGCGAGATCACCCAGATAACAGATCAACTGTGGTCGTGCGGCAACCTGTTCCGGGGGAATTGCATCGAGCCAGTGTGCCAACGTGTCCAGCCGACCTTCGCGCAAAATGCGATCGCCCACCGCTTCGATGAGATCGGCGGCTTGAGGAAATGCGCCGGCATTCCGCCAATGATAAAACGTCTCGTCGAAATTTTCTTGCCGCTGATAAAACTCGGCGGCACGCCGATGACGTTCGCGGACGGCGTTTGCATTGAGGCGGGTGGCTTGATCGCGCAGAAAATCGTGAAAGAGATGATGATAGCGATAATGGGTACTATCGAGGGTGATGAGGAACAAATCGCGCTCGCGCAAATCATGGAGCATGGCGCGCACATCGGCACACGACGTTACTGCCGCGCACGCCTCCTCGTCCAGATCGCGCAGCACCGCCGATTCCAACAAAAAATTCTGAACGTCGCGCGGTTGTTCGGCGAGGACCGCGTGAGCGAGGTACGCAAACAACGTATCGAGGGATTCGGTTTTGCGTGCCAGCACATCGGCGAGGGTAGCGTGGGGCTTGGCGCGCAATTCTTGCCACACCAATTGCAGGGCAATGGGCCAGCCCTCGGTCTGTTCATGCAATATTGCAATGTCGTGCGGGGAGAGCGGGTAATGGTACGTCTCGCGGAACAGCGTTGCAATTTCGGTGGGCGTAAAGGCAAGCGCATCGCGTTTGAGGTCGAGGACTTGGTTTCGCGCGCGCCACGTTACCAAATGTTCCCATTGGGGCGCGTAACGCGATGCGACAATCACGTGTAAATCGGCAGGGAGGAACGAGAGGAAATGATCGAAGAGAGTCGCAACATCCTGGGACGCGGCGAGGTGATAATCGTCAACGACGAGAAGTGCGGGGGCACGGAGCGCATCGTTCAAGGCATTGAGTAACACATTGCAAATCTGCAACGCACTTGCATCGGTATCGAACAACAAGGCGGCAAGCGAATCACTGAACGTGGGCAAGCCCTTACGAAATGCCGCGATCAAATGCATAAGGAATTGACGCGGATCCGCATCGCCTTCGCTCACGCTGTACCAAAAGAGCGGCACGTTCCAATCGGCAAGACTCGCCAACGCGGTGGATTTACCGTACCCGGTGCTTGCCTGCACCAGCGTAACGCGATAATCGAGTGCGTTGCGCAAGAGCGCGTCCAAGCGGGGTCGTAGGAGCGTGGTGCGAGGCAAGCGCGGTGGCTTGAGTTTGGTGTGGAGAACGGTTTTCGCATGCGTCATTGTCCAGCCCTCGAACCTAAAGATACCACAGAACACGGGCTTGATCAACAAATTCGTTTTGTCAATCAGTTTCGTTCCGGGCGGGCATTGGTGGTGATGGTTTGCGCGAACGTTCAAAGACGGACGCGCGTGGGGGCGATTCAGAAGAAAAAAGAAAACCGCCGGCGTTGTGCCAGCGGGCTGAGTAGCGGGGGTCAGATTCGAACTGACGACCTTTGGGTTATGCGTACCACTACAGTTTTCACTGCCTGGCTCAGCCAGTTTGTGGTCTGGACTTTACCTTCACCGTCGGCGCACTTGGCCGATACGGTGCCTGCCATCAAGTCTCTACACCTTCTCCCCTTCTGGGAGCTTGGCTCGGGATTACCTCCTAAGGGGGTTCCCCCGAATTTGACAGGTGATCACACGCGAGTTTCCTCGCGTGCAGCCCAGCGCAGGATCAGGTGCCACGCCTCACGGTATTCTGCTGATTGTGGTTTACGCTGACGTTTGTCAGTCTCAACCATATGAATCTCGCTTGCGTAGCTGATGGACACACTGAGCGGGAACACGTAGAAGATAGACCAACGCAAAATCAAAAATCCGAGGCGCTGTACTTGCTTCGAAGCATGAATCGCCGATTGGTCTTGGTCCGACGATTGTCTACAACGTAGTTGTTACGATTTTTGTCGAACCACGCACACTTGACCTGAATTTTGGCAAGCTTCCCATTTATGTCGAAGATCAGATCGTACGGTGACCAATCTCCGACGGGTCTGAGAACTCCCCAACCTCGACTCAGTGCCTGAAGAATGGCGGCTTGTTCTGCCACATCACCCTTCAATTTAGTGTCCATGTTGTTAATCCTGCAAATTGAGCCCAACGAGCTGCCTCTGCTCCACCCCGCAGCGTTAACGGAGAACATTATACGCGGATTCGCGGATTCGTCAAATTGGATTCGTGGCGACGAAAGACGCAATTCGTCGTTCGTCCTTTGTCATTACCTCCGTGCGCGGTACACATCATCCCACAATCTCCTTAAAGCGTGGGGCAGCGCGAATCCATTCCAAATCAGGATCGCGCTGGGCGTGCTGGCGATCAAAACCATCCGCTTGCGCGGCGCGGCGGAGATGTTCAAGGGCAATGTCCGTGTTGCCGCACACCGATTCCAAGCACGCCAGATTGTACCAATCCTCTGGCTTGATGAGCGCGCGTGCTTGCGCTGCAAACTTGGCGGATTCTTCCAAATGCCAGTTTTTTGTGGACGGAGGCAAGCGCGAGTGGCGCATCTGCATCTTGCGGATCGAGTTGCAACATCTTTTCCAAAAGCGGAATTGCTTCGGCTGGGCGTCCTGTTTGGCGAAGCAACATTGTTAGTCCAAAGTAGCAACGCGGGTCATCGGGTTCAAGCTCAATTGCGCGGCGATAAAATGGTTCTGCTTCGTCAAAACGGTCTTGCGTGCGCAGCAAGTATGCGAGATTAGCGATAGCGGCAGCGTTGTTCGGGGCGAGGCGAATCGCTTCGCGGAATGCGGCTTCGGCGTCGGCGGTGCGCGCAGGGTCGCGCGCCAACAGGTTGCCGAGACAGTAAAAATGTTCCGCGCGATTTGATTCGAGACTGGCGGCTTTGTCAAATGCGCCTTCTGCCTCTGATCTTCGCTCAGTATCTTCCGCCAAAATGTGGGCAAGTTGGTGATACGCGGCGGCGTCGTTCGGGTCGAGGCGAATCGCTTCGCGGTATTCGGCTTCGGCGTCGGACAGATTCCCGGCTTGGTGTGCCTTGAGACCTTGAGCAAAGTGCGCGAGCGCGCGATGTTTTCTTGCAGTCGTTTGTTGCTGCTCGCTCTGTTTTTCCAACGCCGTAGCAATCTCAGCAAGAATATCTGCCCATTGGTCTTCGGCTGGAAAACTCTCGAGTCGTTCGATGAGTTCGTCTTGCCGCTGGATGATCGCGCCCAGCATCGTTGCCACATCGAATCTAACGGCGCTGCGCACCTCGTTCATCATCGCATCAAAGCCGTCAATCTCGATAAGGCAACCCCGTTTGTCTTCCAGCAATTTCTTCACGCGCGCGTTCGGTTCGTCGCCGCGCCGGACGCACCAGTACAAATCGTTCTGCTCAGGCATCTGATCGAGAATCTTCATTACCAATTCGTCGTTGCCGCTGTAGCCGATGACAATCAAGCCGTACTCGTTCAGCACTTGCAGAACTTGGCGCGCCATATTCGGGTCTTGGGCGCGCGTTTCTTCGCCCGTGTTCCTGAGTTTCGAGTAGAGAAAATCGCCGTGCAGTTTGAGGATTTTGGGACGCGGCGCGGTGACGCGCATTTCGGACGCCAGGACGCCGTACGCAAAGACGATGGGGCGGATGTCGGTAAAGGTGGTGCAAGCGGTGTACACCAAATCGTCAAAGTTGGTTGTGATGACCGTGTTGACGAGTCCCCGCGCCAGCAGGTTTGCCAGCATCACATAACCAGCGGAGGGCTTGCGCCCTTCGATGAGTTTCTCGATGTAGCGCTGTCTGCCAATCTCTTTTGGCTCGTGATGTTCAAAGAGCGAGCCGTACGGATTGTTGGCGTCGTACCACGGTTGCGTGGTGAGCCAGTTTTCTTTTTCCGCGTTGGTCGTGAAACAATCGGGACATTCGTCTTTCAGAATCCGGCGCTTGAAATCGCGGATCATCCAACTCGCGGCAGGAATCCCGGACTCGACGGACGCGCCCGCGCCCAGGAAGAGCGCAAAGCGTCCGGGGTACTCTTTGATTCGGCGTGCAAGTTGTTTGACGGTTGCAGTTTGGATGGGCATCGTTTACCTCGTTGAGAGCCGAGTCGCAAACGACACGGCTAACGGATCAAGGATGCTTGAGCATCCTTCCACTGCTCAGCGAAATCGTTTACTCTTGCGCCGGCGGATTATCCAATTCATCCGCGCGCTCCAACCCCGCGATCAAATCACCGCATTGATGGTGCTCTTTCTGATTCCGCACGTACTCAATCACGCGATCCAAATCCTTCTGCCCAAATGAGACCACACCATACCCACGTTGCCAATCGAACACAAAATCAGGACGATTGGGCAAATGATTGATGTGATACGAAGCCGCACCCTTGATCTGCCCAACAAAATCGGCGATGGAAATTTTAGGTGGCACTGATGCCACAACGTGAACGTGTTCTTCGATTCCACCCACCGCATACACGATGGCGCCCAACGCTTGCGCCTTGCCGACGAGATAGCCGTGCAATTCCGCTTCGATCGCCGGTGTGATGAACGGCGCCCGATCCTTGGTCGCAAAGGTGATGTGATAGAACAAGCGCCAGAATGCCATTGTGTCTCCCTTGAAAATGTAGGACAAATTTCAAATTTGTCCTACACGTAGTCCATTTTTCATCTGACTGCTGGCGCGCCGAAGGCGAATGAGCAACTCCTTAGTGTCGCCGTGTCGTAAACATGGCTCAACGGATCAAGGACGCTGATGAATTTTAAGAAAATAAATTGGTAACATCCTACCTCTGGCGATTCAAATCGCGTCTACCACTACCCCAAACCTGCCTGCGCCGGTTTGCCGTTCAGCCGCTGCCGGGCGGCTTTGGGTCTAGGTTACCACGAATTCATTCGCCGGTTACGAGTCTTTTGCCTTTTGTCTTTTTACTTTTCACTTGCGCGATGTAATCCACCCCTTCTTGCTCGCGCACCTTTTCCCATTCCGGGCGTGGGTCTTGGGCGTCCATCATCTGGCGCAGTTCAAAAATCTGATCGCGCAAGAGTGCGGCTTTTTCAAATTCCCAATTCTTTGCCGCGTCCTTCATTTGCTTTTCCAGTTCAGCGATCAACTTGGCGGCATCCAACTTGTCAATTTGGAATGGCGCGCCGGCTGGATATTCCGCCTTCCCTTCCGCCGCGATGCGCACGCGGTCGGTCAAATCGCGCACGGCTTTGACGATCCCTTGCGGCACGATATTGTGTTGGGCGTTGTACTCTGCTTGAATCTTGCGGCGGCGATTCGTCTCGTCAATCGCGCGGCGCATCGAATCGGTGATCGTGTCCGCGTACATAATCACTTGGCCATTGACGTGCCGCGCCGCGCGTCCAATCGTTTGAATCAACGAGGTCTCACTGCGCAAGAATCCTTCCTTGTCCGCATCGAGGATGGCGACGAGCGAGACTTCCGGCAAGTCCAACCCTTCGCGCAACAGATTGATGCCCACTACCACATCGTACACCCCTAGCCGCAAATCGCGCAGAATCTCGACGCGCTCGACCGTTTGCACTTCGGAATGCAAGTAATGCACCTTGATGCCAATCTCGTGCAAATAATCCGCTAGGTCTTCTGCCATCCGTTTGGTCAGTGTCGTTACCAAGACACGCTCGTGTCGTTCGGTGCGCTTTTTGATTTCGCTGATCAAATCGTCCACTTGTCCTTTGGTTGGTCGCACGATCACTTCCGGGTCCACCAAGCCGGTGGGGCGAATGATTTGTTCCGCCACCTGGGAACTGATTTTGAGTTCGTACTCCGCCGGCGTCGCACTGACAAAAATGCATTGATGAATCTTTTGCTCAAACTCTTCATACGTGAGGGGACGATTATCGAGCGCGCTGGGCAAGCGAAAGCCGTACTCCACCAAGGTCAACTTGCGCGAGCGATCGCCGTTGTACATTCCGCGAATCTGTGGCACCGTCATATGGGATTCGTCAATGAACAGCAAGAAATCGTCCGGGAAATAATCGAGCAAAGTCCACGGCGGTGAGCCGGGCGGTCGTTGCGCGAGCGGGCGTGAATAATTTTCGATGCCGGTGCAATAACCAATCTCGCGCAACATTTCCAAATCGTACTTGGTGCGCTGTTCGATGCGTTGCGCCTCCAATAATTTGCCTTCGGTTTTGAACTTGGCGACCTGCGCTTCCAATTCTTTTTCGATGTCTTGGATCGCGGCGGCAAGTTTGTCTTCCGGCGTGATAAAGTGTTTCGCCGGGTAAATCTCAATCGCCTCGTGTTCGAGCAGCACTTCACCGGTGGTGGTGTCCACCTCGACGATGCGATCAATCTCATCGCCAAAAAATTCGATGCGGTACGCGGTGGTGCCGTACGCCGGCGCGATTTCCAACGTATCGCCGCGCACGCGAAACTTGCCGCGCCCCAGATCGAGATCGTTGCGCTCGTACCGGATTTCGATCAAATGGCGCAAGACCTTGTCGCGGTTGCGCGTCTCGCCACGTTTGAGCGAGAGCACCACGCGCCCGTAATCCTCCGGCGATCCCAAGCCATAGATGCACGAGACCGACGCAACGATGATGACATCGCGCCGGGAGAGCAAGGCACTTGTTGCGGCGAGCCGCAAGCGATCAATCTCTTCGTTGATCTCGGAATCTTTTTCGATGTAGAGGTCTTGCTTGGGCACGTACGCTTCGGGTTGATAGTAATCATAGTACGAAACAAAGTACTCGACGGCGTTGTGCGGAAAGAACTCACGGAACTCGGAATACAATTGCGCCGCCAGCGTCTTGTTGTGCGCGATGACGAGCGTCGGCTTTTGTACTTGTTCGATGATCGCCGCCATCACAAACGTCTTGCCGGTGCCGGTCGCCCCAAGCAAGGTTTGGTACTTGTCGCCGCGCTTGAGTCCTTCGACCAGTTTGGCAATCGCAGTCGGTTGATCGCCGGTCGGTTGAAAGGGTGAAACAAGTTTGAATTCAGGCATTTAATCAATCCCAATTGAGAAATAGGCGTACGCCGAGTACGCTCCAACGTTGCCCAGCCGATCTACGGCGCGCACACGCCAACGATACCACCACCCGCACGGCATCGCCGGGGTCGCGCTGAGCGAGGTGGTGTTGCCGGAAGCCAAGGAGGAGTACGGTCCGCTTGCGCCCGACGTTGATCGTTCCAACACCCATTCGTACCGCAAGATGCCGGCGGGATCGCTCACCGAATTCCACGTCAATGCCTGAATCCCACTGCAAGCAATCAGCGTGCCTCCGCTGGGCGAAAGCACCGTTGGCGCAGGCGGTCCTTGAGTATCGGGTGTGGGTGTGCGCGTCAAGGTTGGCATGAACGTGGGAGTTGGCATAATAATAAACGGGGTCAAAATCTGTAGAGACATTGGCGTGCGCGATGGTGTTGGCGTGAACGTGCGAGTTGGTTCAGGCATCGCGCTAGGGATCACTTCGATGGTCATCGTGCGTCGCTGCATCCTATCCCCAACGTCCACCGCCAATTCATACCTCGTGGATTCTTTAGGACAGACGCGCATTTCGCCGGTGCGATTCACTAACCGACCATCGAGTTCAACGCCAAATCCGCCGACCACTTGCCAACGCAAAATCGTGCATTCACCCGGTTCCAAGCGCGTGCGATCCGCGACAAATTCGATTTGCACTTCCGGACGCGATGGTACGGGTGTGAAGGTTGGTGGCGGGGCAAACGTTGGAAAGGGAGGCGGAGTTGGCGTGCTCAACATGCCGGGCAAGACGAGCGCGCCAATGATGATCGCGCCGATCAACCCAACTGCCGCGATGCTTAGAAAACCAATGAGGCTCCACAACCAACCCGGCGTCCCGGCGGCGGGCGGCGCAGGCGGTTTCGGTGGTTGCTTGGGTGGCTCCGTGGGCGCGATGGGTGGCGCACCAAAACCCAGTTCATCTAACACACGCTTGCCTAATGGCGTGAGCGAGAGCGTTTGCGCCGATTCGGTCATTAGATTACCGCGATAAAGTGGCAACAAGGTTTTGTTCAAGGCGTTGCGTGATAGACCTAGTTCGCCGGCAAGTTCAGCCAACTTGATGTGTTTGACGTGATTCACGTACGCCAGAATAAACAGCGTGGTTGGATCAGTGATCGCATCAATTTCATCGCGATGTTGGCGATAAAGTTCGAGCAGGTTATAGGGAGATGGCGTTGACATCACGCACCTCCCGGGATCAAACCCCAACTCTTGGCATTCTCCATCGCACGATACTTGACCATCTGCAAGACATTCACCTTTGCCAACACCTTGGTCAACAGCCGGCATTCCCGGATGTCATCGGGATACTTGTAGGTTTCGACATTGTTGTAAAGGGTCTTGAGTTCTTGCAGCGCGCCACGATACGAATAACCATCTTGTGCTTTTTCGTCAATGAAAATCAGCATCTTGAAATGGATGACGCGATGCTCGGCAAAGTCGTGCACCTCCGCCACCGAGCCGTACGACGCTTGCATCGCCACGATGAGATCGGCGGCTTGGGCTTGCAGAAACTCGATGCCCTTTTGCGACATTGATTGAGGGGACATGCCTTCGAGTTCTTCGGAGAAAAAAGCAGCATGTCCGCGCCGGCGCAATTCATCGCGGATTTGTACGCGCTTTTGGTACAGATCGCCCGCGCTTGCGCCGGGACCCCAGACCAAAATAGCCAACGGAGTTTGCTGAACCGCTTGCTGGAGTTTCTCGTACTGTGGCTTAAAGACCTGCTCAAAGTACGCTTTAGCGCGCGGACTGAGCGGCACGGATAAAGATGCCATAGTCCCCCCTTGAAAAATAGGCTCGTAGTTACGCGATTCATCGCGCTGTTCGTAGTTACGCAATTCTGGTTCGTAGTTACGCGAGTCATCGCGTCGTCTCGGTTCGTAGTTACGCGATTCATCGTGTCAAACCAAGCGCAGGATTCACTAATCACCAACCAAGAAGATTATAAACCCATTATGCCGGCAAGGCAATCACTTTGACTTTTTATCTCGAGTCAGTTATATTGTCTGGCGATGTTTTCCAAAACACTTTTGAAATTAAATCTACTGGCTTGGTTGGCGATGCTAATCGTTCCTTGGCTCACGCCAACACCAACCGCCCGCGCGTTTCCGGACAATTGTGGTTTGCATCCTTCTAACTTGTTTCGCAATGGCTCGATGGCACCGAGCCACGATACCCCATTTGGTCAAGTTGCCCTGGAATGGGAGCCGTTTGTCATTCTTGGTTCGCCGCGTTTTGAATGGGTGGACAATGAAAAGTGGGACGCGAACGGCGCGCAATATTTCTGGTCCGATTCTGTCCCGTTCGATGCCGGGATTTATCAAACGGTGAGCGGCTTGCAACCGAATGCGTATTATCGTTTTCGCATCGGTTACTCGCACGCGCGGCTCGATCCCGGCAACACCCACAACGAGGTGCATCCCTCGATGGGACGCCAAGTGGGCGTGGATCCATTTGGCGGCACCGATCCCAAATCATCGAACGTGATTTGGGGACCGGCATTATTCAACAGCGGTGCCGGAATGAATCCGCCAGAATTGACGATGACCTTTGCCGCGCGCGCCGATAAAGCGACGATGTACTTTCGCGGAATTTTCAAGGGTGCGTCAGGTCGCGCCAAAGTATGGTTCGATGTGGCGTGTATGGAGCAAGCCGCCGAGTTGCCTACCGCCACTGCGCTTGTTCCCACGTCAACGCCGATTCCGCCCACCTCTACACCGCGCCCGGCAACCGCGCGTCCGTCATCCTCGCCGACCAAGATCGCGCAAGGGCCAACACTCACTCCCACCGAAACGCGCGAACCGGCAACTGCCACGCCCACCAACACCCTCGCGCCGACGGCTACACCGCGTTTCGCGCGGCCCCAAGTTACACCGGCGCCCGGGATCGGCATTGATGTGGGCGCCGGTATTGTGATCGGCTTTGGCGGATTGTTGGTGATCGGTGCGTTTGCCTTTTTTGGAATCGGCTTGGTCTGGTGGAATAAAACTCGTTGAGGTCAGCAATGAATTTTCTGGTTACGGGTGGCGCCGGTTTCCTAGGCGCGACATTAGCCAACTATCTCGCTGCTCAAGGACATCAAGTTCGCGCGATGGACGATTTGAGTGCAGGCGATCCCAGTGCACTCGATCCGCGCGTCTTGTTCACGCGCGGCGATGTGCGCGACATTCCCAAATTGTGGGGCTTGCTCAAAGGGACCGATTGTGTGTATCATCTCGCCGCGCGCGTGAGCGTCGCCGAGTCGGTCTTGTACCCGGTCGAGTACAACGCGGTGAATGTAGGCGGCACAGTCGCGTTGATGACGGCCGTGCGCGATGCTGGCGTCAAGCGTGTGATCCTGGCTTCATCGGGCGCTACGTACGGCCATCAAGAAAAACAACCGGTGCGCGAAGACGCGTTGATGCATCCCGATTCGCCGTATGCGGTGAGCAAACTCGCGTCCGAATATTACTTGCATTCGATTGGTGCGTTGTGGCAAATCGAAACGGTGGTGTTGCGCATCTTTAATGCGTATGGTCCCCGGCAATCGTTGCCCCCTTCGCATGCGCCGGTCATTCCGCGCTTTCTCAAGCAAGTGCTGGGCGGCGGCTCGGTGGTGCTGTTTGGCGGCGGCAAACAAACCCGCGATTTTGTCTACGTGAGCGATGTCGTCCAAGCCCTCGCCGCCGCCGCCACCGCCGAGCGTGTCAATCGTGCGGTCATCAACATTGGAAGCGGTCTCGAAGTAAGCATTGTCGAGTTGGTTGAGAAAATCGAACAGGTGACCGGGCGCGAAGCGCATCGTTTGATCAATCCCGAAGAATCGGGCGGGGTGCCACGTCTGGTTGCCGATATTCGTCTCGCCGCCGAGTTGTTGAACTGGAAGCCGCGCGTCTCGCTGGAGGAAGGACTCAAGCGGACGCTGATGGAAGATGAACGATTCAAGAAATAATCCCAAGCCATTGCTCAAAGATTTTTCCAACCATACTCACTTTCCCGGCACGATCACGAGCCGCTTTGATACCCTCGTGCGTGTTACGGATGCGATTGAACGGTTGCCTGCCCCCCTTTTTGCCGGCATTCTCTTTGTGTGCGCGTGGATCCCAGCGCGATTAGAGGGGGTGAACGCGCTCGTCCTCTATGCTTTTTTGTTGGGCGATTGGTTGTTACTGGCGTTACTGCCGCGCGTGCACAAATCGTTTGGCCCCGCCAAACCGCCCACGTTGCTCTTGGCGATTTTGCGCGCACTCGCCGGCGTGCTTCCGTTTTCGTTGAACCTGGTGGCGCAAAGTATCGGGACAGCACTGGTCATCTATGGATTCTGGATCGAACCGCATCGGCTGGATGTAACGATCCAATCGCTGCGGTCGAACCAACTCAAAGCGCGCACGCCGCCGCTGCGCGTGCTTCACTTTGGCGATTTGCACGTGGAACGGATCACCGAGCGCGAGAAACAATTGCTCACCCATGTGCAACAACTGAAACCCGATTTGATTTTGTTCTCCGGCGATTTTCTGAGTTTGTCATGCGTGAATGATCCGGTGGCATGGGAGCATACGCGTTCGCTCCTGCGGCAACTCGATGCACCGCTGGGGGTCTATGTTGTGACCGGTAGTCCACCGGTAGATCAATTGCCGGTGATTGAACAACTACTCACTGGTCTCGACAACATTCGTTGGTTGCGCGATGAACGTGTAACGCTCGATTATCACGGGCAAGCGATTGATGTGGTAGGGATGACGTGCACGCACAAGCCGCACGATGATGGCGCGCGCTTGGATTCGATTTTGCATGGCGACCCGGAGAATTTGACGATTCTGCTCTACCATTCACCCGACCTTGCGCCGATGGCGGCGGAGCAAGGCGTTGATCTGCAACTTGCCGGACACACGCACGGCGGTCAAGTACGGTTGCCCTTCTTTGGTGCGATCTATACTTCATCGTTGTACGGCAAACGCTTTGAAGTGGGACGCCATCGTTTGGGTGAAATGACGCTCTACGTAACGCGCGGCGTCGGCATGGAAGGCAAAGGCGCGCCACGTGTGCGATTCTTGTGTCCGCCGGAAATTGTCTTGTGGGAAATCACGCCGCAATGAGCCCATTCGATTTATTCGCCGAGGCGCTGTGGCAATTTTATCGCACCGGCAACGCTGATTATTGGAACGAACGCGACGATGGGTATCAGCGGCGCGAAGACCTTGGTTGGTACTTTACAACGTACCGGGATTTTCTGCCGATTGAAAAGTCCGCGCTCAAATTTGTGCGCGGGCGTGTGCTGGATGTCGGGTGCGGGGCAGGGCGACACAGTTTGTATTTGCAACGGCGCGGTCTGAAGGTTACCGCGATGGATGTTTCACCGCGCATCGTTGAGTTGGCGCGCAAACGCGGTGTGCAAGATGCGCGCGTGCTGGATGTGGCGCGTCGTTTACCCTTTCAGCACGGTGAATTCGATACCGTGATCATGTTCGGGAATAATTTGGGAATTGTTGGCACGGTCCCCAAATTCCGCACGATGTTGCGCGAATTCGCTCGGATTACCTCACCACGCGGGCGTATCCTCGCCACCACGCGTATGCCCAGCACAACCCAGCCCCTGCACAGATGCTATCTACGACAAAATTTGACGCGCGGACGTGCGATTGGGCAAATTCGTTTACGTGCGTGGTACAAGGGCAAGGCTGGCGCGTGGTTTGATTTGCTCTTGCTTGCCCCCACCGACTTGATGCAACTTGCTGCCAAAGCAGGTTGGCACATCACGGAGATTTTTACCGAGGGAAATTTTGAGGACGGGTATTCCGTGGTGTTGGAAAAATTCTAGGGACTCGAGATGAGTCGCCGACTCATCTCGAACGTATTTGACAGCCCATCCTCTCGGTGCGCTCATCGCCGAGCATTTTTTCTTCGGATTTCTGGGGTGCCTATGGCAGATGTGGTCGAACCTATCGAAGAAGTTATGGCGCCGCCGATGGTCAGCACGCCGCTTAGTTTGAATCGGCAACTCTTTCGCTTGGCCTGGCCCTCGCTCGTCGAAAACCTTTTACAAACTATGCTCGGTTTTGTTGATCTGGTTTTCGTGGGGCAACTGGGTCCGGATGCGATTGCTGGCATTGGTTTGGGCACCCAAATGATGTTTTTGCTCCAAGTGCTCTTTATGGGCTTGGCGATCGGGAATACCGCGCTGGTCGCACGCGCCGTCGGTGCCAAAGACAAAGCCGAAGCCGAACGCATCGCTAAACAATCGCTCGTGCTCGTCGTTACGCTGTCTATCGGGATTGGCACCCTCGGTTTCTTCCTAGCCGATCCAATCATTCGCTTGACCGGCGCGACGGACAGCGTCACTGCCATCGGCGGTGGATTCTTGCGCATCGTTTCAACGTTTTCGATTGTGCTGGGCGTGATGTTTATTGGCGGCGGCACCTTGCGTGGCTCCGGCGACACCCGCACACCGATGCTGATCACCGGGTTTATCAACCTCATCAACATTGCCCTCGATTATCTGTTGATCTTTGGCAACTTGGGGTTTCCGCGTCTGGGCGCAGTAGGTTCCGCCGTTGCCACTACCTCCGCGCGGGCAATTGGTGCAAGTTTGATTTTGTACGTCCTCTTCAAACGCGGTTCGATTTTGAAATTGCCGTGGCGCGGCGGCTGGGGTTTTCATCGCGATGTGATTAGACGCATCATCAACATTGGCGGTCCCTCGGCGGTGGAACAGTTCATCCTGCAGTTGGGCTTGCTGGTCTTTGGCCTGCTGGCAGTTTCACTTGGCACGAACGATTATGCAGCGATGCAAATTGCGTTCAACATTTCCGGTTTTTCATTTCTACCTGCCTTTGCGTTTGGCGTGGCAGCGTTGACACTCGTGGGACAAAACTTGGGTGCCAAACATCCAACGCGTGCAGAACAGAGCGCGATCCAAGCGCTGAAAAGCGGTACGCTCTGGATGGTGTTGATGGGCATCGGCTTTTTTGTGGGGCGTAGTTTTTTGGTGGACATTTATACCAACGATCCCCAAGTGCAACGCTTGGGGGAAATGTGTCTCATCTTTGTGGCGCTGGCACAACCCTTTCAATCTATTTCGATTGTGCTGGGGCAAGCGTTGCGCGGTGCCGGCGACACCCGCTCGACGATGGTGTACACCTTCATCGGCGTGTGGATCGTCCGTGTGGCGTGTGGTTATTTATTGGGGATTGTGCTGGGATTTGGACTCTTTGGAATGTGGCTGGCGTGGATCAGCGATTTTATCGCACGGGCAACCTTGGTGTGGTTGCGCTTTCGCGCCGGGAAATGGAAGGTGCTCAAGGTATGAAAATTGCGATTGGTTCAACCAATCCCACCAAGGTGCGCGCGGCAAAAAAGATTTTGCGCACAATCTATCCGCACGCAGAATTTGTTGCTATCGAGGTCCGGTCTGGCGTCCCGGGTCAACCGCGCAGCGACGCGCAAACCCGGCGAGGGGCGGTGAATCGTGCGCGCGCAGTCCGTCAAGCGGTGCGGGCTGATCTAGGGATCGGCTTAGAAGCCGGGATTATCGAGACTGAGTACGGCGTGATGACGTGCGCATGGGTGGCAATCGTGGATCGCGCGGGGCGCGTGGGCATCGGCGGTTCAACTAATATGATGTTGCCCGATCAAGTGGTCAAACGCTTAAAGCGCGGCGCCGAGTTGGGCGAGGCAATGGACGAGTTCGCCAATATCGTGGATGTGAAACGCAAGATGGGCGCCATCGGCGTGCTGACACGCGGGCTGTCCAATCGCCAGCGCGCGTACGAAGAGATTGTGAAACTGGCAATCGTCCGATTTTTGTGGCAAGCACACTATCGTCATGCGCCCCGGCTCAAGTAGCCGGGGTGCATTTTTTATCACCCAAAGGTACTAACCTTGATGTCCTATTGAGAGTCCACCTCCCTGGGTTTAGAATGAGAGCAACCTTGATAGCAAGTGGAGGTAAAAATGCTATCCGATTTAGCAATGGCATCTTTCAGCGGGGTGTTGGTGGGGAGTCTGGGGGCAATGACCACGGTGGTGCTCGGCTTGCTGGGCAAATATGCCATCCAGTTGCTCGACGAGTACCTCTGGCTCGTTACCGAGCCGTACTGGACAAGATAGACAATCGTTCGATTACGCTGGGACGCCTTGCGTCCCGGATTATCAATACGCGAGACCCGAAGCAGCGTGTGAGCGTGGCTTCGGGTCTTGGTTTATCAAGATGTCAATTCACGCACGACCTCATTCACCAGTTTGCCGTCTGCGCGTCCCTTCAACCGGCTTGCCGCTTCTTTCATAATCTTGGGAAATTCTCTGGTGCCGAGTGCGGCAATGATCGTTTGCACTTCGGTTTTAATTTCGTCGCGCGAGAGTTGTTTGGGCAGATACGCTTCCAGCACCGCCAACTCGGCAGATTCATTTTCCACCAAATCAAGCCGATTGCCTTGCTTGAACAATTCGATAGATTCGCGGCGTTGCTTGACTTGCTTTTCGACGATGCCGAGCAAATCGGCTTCGGTAACGGGCTGATTAGCGGGACGTGTGAGTTCAAACTTGGCGATCGCATCACGCAACATCCGAATGGCTGAGACGCGTCGTTCGTCCTTGGCTTTCATTGCGGTTTTCAGATCTTCGGTGAGTTGTTCTTTCAAGCCCATAGGCGATGACTCCTTTTAGTTTTTCAGGCGCATTGTAGCGCAGAGCGGTAGTAGAGTCAAACAACCCCGAGCCCCTTCCGAACCGCGATTTGACAAAAGCTTGAACTGTAACTATAATAGTTACAGTTAGGAAAGCCCATGCACACCAATTCTCGTTTTGCTGTTGCGGTTCATACCCTTGTCTATCTCGCCATGCGCCAAGACCGTGACGCGGTCACATCCGCCATGTTTGCCAAGAGTGTGAACACGAATTCCGTCGTGATCCGCCGCATTCTCGGCAATCTGCACAAGGCACGCTTGGTCTCCTCGCGAGCCGGTAGCGGTGGCGGCTGGGCATTGACACGCCCACCCAACAAGATCACCTTGCGTGAAATCTATCGCGCGGTTGAACAGGGGGTCGTCTTTGCGCTCCCGCAGCGGGCAGCCAATCCCCACTGTCCGGTCGGCAAGCATATGCAATTGATTTTGGACAGCTATTTCAAAGAAGCCGAGCAAGCGTTGGAAGGACGGCTGGCAAAGGTAACGCTCGCGGATGTGGTGAGCGATGTCCAAGCGCATGCCCAAGGTGTGAAGGGTATGGCGCGGACAGAAGATGTACAGCGGCGGCGTCAGGTGCGCGCGTCCCGTACGCGCTAGCGATGGTCCAAGGGTGGGGCGTCGGGCACGGTGCCCCGCTTTTTTAAACCGCCAATTGTAACAGATTTGGTTACAGAACAACCCGGCGGCTTAAAGGAGGTGAGGTACAGCCAAGAACCGATTGGAGAAATCTATATCGCGAAAGAAATTGAAAGAGAATACCAAAAGGAGGTCTAAATGGAAGTCGTTTTCTTGCTCGGGCGAATTATTCTAGGCGTGTACTATCTCTTTAACGCGAGTAATCACTTTATGCGGTTGGAGATGATGAGTGGGTATGCCGCGTCCAAAGGGGTGCCCGCGCCCAAAGTACTCGTCGCCGGTTCTGGCGTGCTATTGCTTATTGGCGGGTTCAGCATTCTGACCGGTTTTCAACCGACCATCGGCGTATTGTCCTTGGTGCTCTTTTTGGTGCCGGTAACTTTCAAGATGCATGACTTTTGGGCAGAAAAAGATCAGACGGCAAAAATGACGCAGATGGTGAACTTTACCAAGAACATGGCGCTGCTGGGTGCCGCGCTCATGTTCTTGGCAATCCCCCAACCGTGGCCCTGGAGCATCGGCGGATGACCCATCGGCGCACAGTCGGGCGCGATCAGACCTCACGTCGGATGTTCGTTACCCGACTGTGCGCGAGATTTGAAACGGGAGGCAATCAGCATCGCGATTACGTGAATCAGAACAATCGCCGTTGCCGACAGCGTGCCCGAAACCGGGAACCCCGCGTTCAATAGGCTGGACAATCCAACCACCAAAGGGAACAAGGCGAGGATCAGGATGGGGACAGCGTTCCCCAGCCCAAATTGATGCCGATTGTAGCCGTTACTCAGGTAAACAACTCCAACCGCGATGGCGATTGGCCCATCCCATTGTCCATTGCCAAGCCAACTCGTCCCGGCGATCATCACGATGGATAGGATCACCGTGACTCGATTAACGCGTGACCGCAGGTGATCTGCCGAGGGAATGGCTAGACCGTGCGCCAAAAGTGTTTTGCGGTCAGCAATGGCAAGCCAGTGCAAATGCGCCCAGACCGAAATTGGCGACTCGGCGTGATCGTGCGCATGGGTCGCCTCATGCTTGGCGGGCGGCATTGCGGTATTTTCTATTTATCATCTTGATCTGGTTCTCAGAAAAGAATTTCTCACTCATCTGGTGATTACCCAAAACGCCGCACCCTCAAAGTCGCGTTCTTTGGAGGCAACGCGGCGCTCAACAACCCATCGGCAATGGCTGAGAAGAGCGCGACGGTGCTAAAGACACTTTGCACTCCCAAGAGGAGTGCAGAGGACCCTTTCCGATCCCTCCGAGTCCCAACCAGGCTACTGCCCAACGCGCGC
>DAOUAL010000023.1:0-65337 GCA_034433515.1 Anaerolineae bacterium
CAGGAAAGATATAGTCCGATCTGCATGGCGACATGCAGAAGTGAGCAGAAATGACTCACTCGCCCTGTAAAGGGTGGTAACAGAATGTCGGTCTCTATCCAGTGTGGGCGCAGGGGATTTGAGGGGAGCTGCTCTTAGTACGAGAGGACCAGAGTGGACGGACCGCTGGTGTGCCAGTTGTCCCGCCAGGGGCATCGCTGGGTAGCCAAGTTCGGCAAGGATAACCGCTGAAAGCATCTAAGTGGGAAGCCTGCCCCAAGATGAGATCCCCCATCTCGTTCCGAGAGTAAGCGCGGTGGTAGACCACCACCTTGATAGGCCGCAGGTGTAAGCGTGGTGACACGTTCAGCCAAGCGGTACTAATGCGCGAGGGCTTGCTCTCGGGATATTCACGAATTGAAGCCACCTCATCCTTCTGTTCAGTTTTCATCGTTAATCTAAAAACAGATTCCTCTGGTGATTTGAGCGGTGGGGAAATACCCGGTCCCATGCCGAACCCGGAAGTCAAGCCCACCAGCGCCGATGGTACTGGCGGTACGCACCGCTGGGAGAGTAGGTCATTGCCAGGCGGGAATCTGTTTTTGTTTTCTTGTCCTAATCCGCAATGTGCTGGGGTTATCCCAGTGCAACGCGGATTTTCTTTTTCTGCAAACGTATTTGTTGCATCGCCCAAGACGTGATAGAATGTGTCTATCTCATTCTGGAGAAATCAATGCCACCGCAATTACGCCAACGAATCATCGCCTCACTTGCTTTTGCACTGATTGTTTTCCTCGCACTCACGTTTTATGCCGATGCTCCACGTCTCTGGGAGGCGCTGTCCCATTTCGATTGGCGATTCTTGTGGCTTGCGCTTGCTACGACGTTGTTTAACTATCTCCTCCGTTTTGTGCGTTGGCATTATTATCTCGATGTGATTGGGATTAAAAATGTTCCACGCCTCAATTCGTTACTCATCTTTCTTGCCGGCTTTTCTCTGACGACGACGCCGGGCAAACTCGGCGAAGTCCTCAAATCGTTTTTGCTCAAAGAGCGCTACCAAACCCCAGTCAGTTACTCTGCGTCCATCGTGGTCGCCGAACGCTTGACGGATGTGTTTGGCATGCTCATCCTCGCGGCGGTAGGATTATCGTTGTATCCTGCCGGTATCGGCGTGTTGGTGATGGTGTTGCTTGCCACCATTCTATTCGTGATCGTTGTGCAACAGCGTGCGTTGATGGAACGCCTTATTGATCTAGTTGCACGTCTGCCGATTGTGGGACGCTTGGCAGAAATGCTACGCAATCTATACGAGAGTGCGTATTTGATGTTGCAACTCAAGCCCTTACTCATTGCGATTGGCCTGGCGACGATGGCGTGGTTGGGTGAGTGTGTATCGTTTTGGTTTATCTTGCAAGGCATCGGCGTGATGCCAAGTTGGCTCTTGTTGCTCCAAGCGACTTTTATTTATGCTGCTGCCTCACTCTTTGGCGCCGCCTCGATGTTACCGGGTGGTTTAGGAGCAACCGAAGGGAGCATGGCTTTATTGTTACAACAGATCGTTGGTGTTGCACGCGAAGCATCGGTAGCGGCAACGCTCATCGTGCGATTGTGTACGCTATGGTTTGCTGTCCTGCTGGGTGTGATCGCGCTCGTGTGGATTGGCGTGCCGCGTCAACAATCTTAAGAACGAAGGAGGCAGAATGGCGCTCATCGCGTTAGCGGCATCTATCACAGCAACCGTTGTGCCCACTATCGTTTATGTGTTTGTGTTGTGGTGGTTTGACCGGTACGAAAAAGAACCCATCGGACTGCTTGCCATTGCATTCTTCTGGGGTGCAATTCCCGCTGTCGTTCTTTCGATCATTGGCGAAATCGTTGCCGGTGTTCCCTTGGCAACCCTCGATGCAGCATCGTCCGAGGTGATTGGTTCTAGTGCGATTGCACCGTTCGTCGAAGAGTCGGTCAAGGGCTTGATCGTTTTTGTCTTGTATTGGATTTTCTACAAAGAGTTTGATAGCCCCATTGATGGGATTATTTACGGCGCGCTCGTGGGGCACGGTTTTGGGATGACGGAGAATCTGCTCTACTTTCTCGGCGCATGGGCAAACGGCGGCTGGGCATCGTGGAGCGTGGTGGTGTTTGTGCGCGCGTTTGTGTTTGGACTTAACCATGCGTTCTTTACCAGTTTGACCGGGCTAGGTTTATATCTGGCGCGAATGAGTCGGAGTGCGCTTGCGCGTGGCGTGTTTGCCCTCCTCGGCTTGAGCGCAGCGATGCTTTTTCATGCAGTTCACAACCTAGGTATCGTGATGGCGCAAGCGACGTGCCTGCTTTCTTTCCTTGTCGGTGCGTTGAGCGATTGGGGCGGCGTGTTCATCGTCTTTGTGATCCTGATTATCGGGATGATCAGCGAAAAACGTTGGATCACTAGCGAATTGAAAGAAGAAATTGAATTAGGGTTGATTGACCAACGGGATTATGCCTTGGCGCGATCTTACACTGAACGGATGATGGCACAGATGGATGCCATCTTGCGCGGAAATTGGCGTGCCGCGCAACGGGTATCGCGCTTGGGACAGACGTTGACGGAACTTGCGTTCCGCAAATATCAGATGCACGTACGTGGAAATGATTACACCGACGAAATTCGATTATTGCGTCAAGAAGTGGCAGCGATCAAAGCGAGTGCAAATGCCTAAGGGCAGGGAAAACCTGCCCTTTTTGTTTTAAATGGGTTTGATGCATTCGGCGGAATTGTTGCGCGGTGAATTCACCAACGGCGAAACCGGATACGCTTGCATCTGTTCTGCCGGGTATGGCTTGAGCAACGCCATCAATTGTTTGATGTCTTGATTCGTCGCGTCAAGCCACGCACGTTGCGCTTCTCTGGAGAGAATCACCGGCATCCGGTCGTGAATTGGCTGCACTAACGTGTTCGCCGTTGTTGTGATAATGGCGCACGACGTAATGGTCTCGCCTTCTGGTGATTGCCAGGTATCATACAGCCCGGCAAATCCCATTGGCTCGCCCGATTTGAGTCGAACGTACATCGGCGTCTTTTTTGTGCCAACGGTGTGCCATTCGTAAAAGCCATCCGCGATGACAATGCAACGACGCTGAACGAGTGCGCGTTTGAAACTGGGTTTCTCCGCGACGGTTTCTGCGCGTGCGTTGATCATTCGCGCACCCATTCTTTCATCTTTCGCCCATGAAGGAATCAAACCCCAGCGCATTGTTTCCAAGGTTCGAGAGCCAGCCCGTTGCACAATGACTGCAATTTGATGGGTGGGCGCGATATTGTAACTTGGTTCGAGGTTGACATTGGCTTGGTCAAGATCAAACGCGAGTTGAATGTGTTTCAAATCGGAAAAGAGGACGAATCGTCCACACATTGCATATTCCTAACTCGGACAAGCCGAAACTGAACAGAATTTTTTCCACGAAGCACACGAAGAAACACGAAAAATTAGTTTTCTTCTTCGTGACCTTTGTGTCCTTCGTGGACGAAGCAGCTTTGCTTTTTGTACAATGATTTAAGTGGGAAGGTACTATTCTGTGGCGGATTCAATCGAACAACACCAATTGCTCGCCGCGCAATTTTTCTTGAATCTTTTGCGCAATCAGATCGAGATGTTGATGATTGGACACAAAGTCCAAGCGATCAGCGGGGACGATGAGGATAGGGCACAATTCAAAATCGGCGATCCATTCATCGTAGAGAATGTTGAGTTGATGCAAATATTCCGGCGCGATGCGTTTTTCGTACTCGCGACCGCGTTGGGCAATACGTGCCAACAATGTCGGTACGGACGCATTGAGATACACGACGAGATCAGGTGGAGGCAGTAACTCGATGGAGGCTTGATACAACTCGTGATAGGTTTGCCAATCGCGTTCCGCGATGAATCCTTGCCGATACAAATTTTTGGCAAAGATTTCGGCATCTTCGTACACGCTGCGATCTTGCACCACCGTGCGCGGAAAATCCATCAAGCGGCGCAGATCGCGCAGGCGGCGTGCCAGAAAATAGAGTTGCGAATGAAATGCCCATGCCTTCATATCGGCGTAGAAATCGGCAAGATAGGGATTGTCCACGACGCCTTCAAAGAACGGTTCCCAGCCCATTCGCTCGCACAGCATTTCGACGAGTGTAGATTTGCCCACGCCGATATTCCCGGCAATCGCAATGAATTTTTTCACGCGTTGCCTCCGTTCTCAAACAACGGATATTGACGCGCGCCCAACTCTAATTGGGCACGGATACGATCAATAATCGTGTGCAAGTCTTCCGGGTTGCGCACAAAGTCGAGCCGATTCGAGTCAATGGTCAGGACAGGGGCACATGTATAGTGTGCGTAAAACTCGTCATACGCCTGACCCAGTTGTGCGATATAATCACGCTCTATCGCGCGTTCGTACGGACGGTCGCGGAGGGCGATGCGTTCCATCAACACATCGGTGTCGGCGCGCAGATAGACCACCAAATCAGGCGTGGGAATCTTGGTGGCGATAATGCGATGCACGCTTTCGTACATTGTCAACTCATCTCCCTCGATGTTGAGGCGTGCAAAGATTTGATTCTTGTCGAACGTATAGTCGCTGATGAGGTTGCCGCGCGCGAGTGCGGCGGGGATGAATTCATGCTGTTGATGATAGCGGCTGAGGAGAAAAAAGATTTGGGTTTGGAAACCATAACGTTTGCGATCTTGATAAAAACGAGCGAGGAAAGGATTTTCTTCAAAGACTTCGAGGAGGATTTCGGCTTGAAAAACCGGCTGGATTAGACGGGTCAAAGTGGTCTTGCCCACACCAATCACGCCTTCGATTGCGATGTAGAAATGTTTCTGCAATGTTTTCCTCCATTTGCAGAGGCGTGGTGCTCTTGCCCCTACATGACTATTTGCACTTTGATCACGCCTGGTGCCACCGCCCGCTCGAATGCTTCGATGCCGCGTGTCAGCGGATATTCTGCGCTAATCAGTGAGTCAACGTCAACCAATTTTCTTTCCAGCAATCGCAAGGCAGGTGCGAATGGACCGCAACGCGAGCCGATGATCGAAATTTCGTCAATCACAATCGGTGCAAATGTCGTGTCCTGACCTCCGTGAAACGTGGATTTCAAAACGAGGGTGCCACGCGGGCGCGTCAATCGGCGTGCTAGATCAAAGCCGCTGGCATGACCCGTGCAATCCACTACCACATCGAACTGATCGTGAATCGAATCGGGGTCGGTTGTTGTAGCGATGCCACGCCGGCGCAGAATCTCAAGTTTGTTGGTGTGTCGCCCAACCGTCAACAAATCACAGCCGGTCAGATAAAGCACTTGAGCGCATAACAATCCCAGTTTGCCATCGCCCAGCACACACACGCGATCAGTTGGGTGAATATGAATGCGATCCGTGATTTCGCACGCGGCGGCAAGGGGTTCGACAAAGACGGCTTGCGCATCGCTGATACTATCTGGAACGCGATGCAGGTTGCGTGCGGGCAAGGTAAGATATTCCGCGAACGCGCCGTCGCGATGAACGATGCCCAGCGTCGTGCGATTGGGACAATGCGTTACATCGCCACGCAGACAGGTTGGACAGGTGCCATCGTACGCATTAATCTCGCCCACCACGCGCGCGCCGCGCAGATCACCTTCTTCCACGATGCCCACAAATTCGTGGCCCAGCACACCCCGAAAGCCCATATAGCCCTTGACGATTTCCAAATCTGTGTTGCAAATGCCGGCACGCAGGACGCGCACCAACGATTCGTTGGGAACGCGCGGCATTGCGCGATCCTGTTCGAGTTTGAGTGTTCCATCAAAAACTAGGGCATTCATTCGATTAGTCGGCTTCGAGGTTATCTAAATCAATCAAACCCAGCGCGCGCGCTTCTTCGTACGTCAATTGATGGTTGGGATCGTTCAAAATATCCGGCGAGACTTTGGGTGGAGTTGGTTTCTCGGAGGTTGATTCCGAGGGTGGCGGCGTGACAGATGGCTTGTCGCGTCCCGGCAATTTGCGGCGTGGGCGGGGTGCTGGTGGTCTCTCTTCGGCTGGGGGTGCGGGGGGAGTGGCAGGTGCCGTTGGTGTAATCATAATATTACTCTCAAACACGTTCATCGCTTCATCGAGGACATCGCTGACCGTACTTTTGATCTGCGCACTTTCTGCTGCACTGGGTTCCAGCAAAGATTTTTTGATTAGCGCGCGCAATTCGGTTACCGCGCGGCGCAGGGTGAGCCACACCATTCCAATGCGGCTCGTTCCAACGAGTCCGCGTTCGAGGATGAGGGTCAAAAAGATTTGGTCATTCAGGCGCGTCGTGTACATCTCGTAATTTTGTCCTTCGTGAAAATGTAAATCGAAGGAGGCTTCATCGCGCAAGAGATGGACCACGGCGTTCGTGGCTGACATGGCATTGCCTAGGAGGGCGAGAAAGGCGTCAAGGTCCAAGTTGCGGATGTGTCCGCATTGCACCAACAATTCACCGGACTCGGCGGAGAGGATCGCGCCGGACGCACCGAGATCAATGCGCAGATTCTCGAGGCGTTCCTGAATTTTCTTTTGACCGGCTTCCGAAAAAGTGACTAGGGTATTCCCTTGCATAGTGCCTCATCTGATCGTTCAGCGTCGTCCGAAATATACCACGCTCTTGTGGGCATTGTCAACAATAGGAACACCCGCCAACAGGTATACGGCGGGTGTTCGCTGGCTCCTCGGCTAGGACTCGAACCTAGAACATCACGGTTAACAGCCGCGCGCTCTGCCAATTGAGCTACCGAGGAATATTCACTTGTGTATTTATTATATTCAAGATTGGCGGATGGTCAAGTTTAACCCAAATAATCCTTCAACTTTCGGCTCCGCAATGGATGCCGCAGTTTGCGCAATGCCTTCGCTTCGATTTGCCGGATGCGCTCCCGGGTTACACCAAACTCTTGCCCCACTTCTTCCAACGTGCGCGTCATTCCATCGGCCAGGCCAAAGCGTAATTCCAGTACCTTACGTTCACGGTCGCTCAAGCCCTCCAGCACATCTTGCATTTGCTCTTTCAGCAATTGACGCGAGGCTTGATCGGCGGGACCGGGTATGGATTCGTCTTCGATGAAATCGCCCAGCGACGTGTTTTCTTCCTGACCAATCGGCGTCTCGAGCGACATGGGCTCTTGCGAGATCTTCATAATGCGGCGCACTTTAAGAGCGGCACGCTTGAGCCGCCGATCCAAGCCGGGATCAAGTGGTTCACCGCGGGCTTGCGCTTCGAGAATCGCGCGACGATCTTCGGGCGGCAAAATATCCATTTCGAGCGCAATCTCTTCCGAGGTGGGTTCGCGCCCCAGTTCTTGGGTCAATCGGCGCGAGATGCGCACCAACCGATTGATCGTCTCGACCATATGCACTGGGATGCGAATGGTACGGGCTTGATCGGCAAGGGCGCGTGTGATGGCTTGGCGAATCCACCACGTAGCGTAGGTAGAGAACTTGAATCCCTTGGAATAATCAAAGCGTTCGACTGCGCGGAGCAAGCCAATATTGCCTTCTTGGATCAAATCCAAAAAAGACATCCCGCGTCCAATGTAGCGCTTGGCAACGCTGACGACCAGACGTAGATTCGCTTCTGCCAGTTTGAGCCGCGCCGCCACCGCGGCATCCACCGCCGCTTTCCATTTTTGGCGAAGGCGCGCATTGGCATTCGCTTTGTGCAAATTGAGTTGTGCAATTTCACCTTTCTTCACTATCTCGGACAATTTGGATTCTTCTTCGCCGGTGAGCAAAGGCACCCGTCCAATTTCGCGCAGGTACATTCGCACCGGGTCGCTTCCAACTTCGGTGGGAACATCGTCCAGATCCAGGCGTTCTTCGATGCCCTCCGTCAAGTCTGGTTCCACCGCCGCCTCGGGCGCGGGGGTAATGTGATTGTCCACGATCTTGATTTTCATTTCGGCGAGCAAGCGGCGCAGATCGGCGATCTGTTCCGGATCATCTTCGATTTCCGGAAAGATGGTGCGAATCTGTTCCCAGTTCAATCGCTTGCTGGTGCCGGCTTTGCGGACGAGCGCATCGAGTACGGCATCTTGATCTGGCAAATCGGCGGCGCGCACCCACGCGTCCTCCCCATGAACGCCAGCAAGTTTCAAGAGCCGGGATGTGTGCGGCTTGGAGGTTCGCGCTGTTTTCTTTTGAGTTTTGGTTGACGTTTTCTTTTTTTGAGGCATTGCTTTCAGATGCGCCCCAGAATAGTTCTGGTCCCCAAGGCTTTTTGATTTTCCATCAAGCGTTTGCGCAGAAAACCGATACGGGCAAACAATCCGCGTTCGGTTTCCGCACTGAGTTTTTCAAACTGGTCGCGCAAGATGACTTGAATCTGTGCCAATTCCGTTTTGTCGTGCTGAATCTGTAAACGATGTGCGGCATTTTCGATTTCGCGTGCTAGTTCCGGCTCACTCAAAGCCGGGAGTTCTTGACTGATTAAATGATCGTGCAAAGCGACGAGCGATTCGTCCAGCGTAACGCGAAAGGCTTCCCGATCGAATAATTCGCTCGGTGTCCAGTACTCGCGCAATGCCGTGAACAAGGCGCGGCACTCGGCGGGCGCAAAATCTTCCGCGTCCAAAAATTCGATGCGTGCGAGATGCTCTGGCGTGTGAAGCACAAGGGTCAATAAATATTCTTCCAGTCTCGGCATGGCGCGTTGCGCCAGGGTTTCTGCCTCCGCCGGGCGAGGGACGATGCGCTGGTTCGCATCTACTTGTTGGGCAATCATTTGTTCCGGTGCTTGGACCAATCGCGCGAGTTGTTGCGTGTAATGGGTACGCTGAACCGGATTGCCAATTTCTCGGATAATGGGTACAAGTCGCTTGACCGCCAACGATTTATCGCGCGCGGTTTTTAGATCCAAGTCTTGCGTCAGCACGCGAAAATAGAAATCTACCAATGGTTCCGGATGCGCGGTGAGTTCGCTCCATTGTTGCGGGTCATCGTAGATCAACTCGTCTGGGTCTTTGCCGGGCGGCATCGGAATCACGAGTAATTCGGCTTCCAAGCGTTCTTCAAATCCAATCAAACCAGCGCCCAGCGGCACCGGCACGGTCTTGCGATCCAAGGCGTTGCGTGCTATTTCCAAACCGCGCTTGGTCGCTTCTTCGCCGGCGGCGTCGGGATCGAGTGCGAGCGCGTACCGATTGGTCAATCGTTTGAGCAAGCCCAATTGTTTTTCCGTGAGGGCGGTCCCCAGCGACGCGACGACGTTTTTGAATCCACCTTGATGTGCCCCAATCACATCCATATACCCTTCGACGATGATGGCGAGATTTTGTTGACGAATCGCCTCTTTGGCAAGATCAAGGCCGTACAGCGTGCCGCTCTTATCAAATAGAGGGGTCTGCGGCGAGTTTAGATACTTGGGTTCTTCGCCGGTCAAGGTGCGTGCGCCAAAGCCAATCACTTCGCCGTTGCGATTGCGAATAGGAAACATCAGACGTCCGCGAAAGCGGTCGTAGCGTCCACCGCCTTCGTGCGGCACGATCAAGCCGGCGGCTTCGATGTCGCGGACAGCGAATCCTTGGTTGACCAAGAAGGATTCCATTGCATGCCAATCGTCCAGCGCAAACCCCAGTTCAAACATTTCGACTGTCTCGGGCTTGAGATGTCGCTGGGCGACGTACTCGCGCGCGGCTTGGGCAGCCGGATGATTCTTGAGCAGGTTATGGTAATGGGCAGCGGCGGTGGCGAGTAGTTCACGCAAGCGCTTGCGTTCAACGTCTTCGCCGGGACCTTCGCGAATGAGTTCAACCCCGGCGCGTTGTGCCAAGCGGCGTAATGCTTCACCAAAATCAATATTCTCGCGTTTCATCAAAAATGTGAAAACATCGCCGCCGGTGCCGCATGCACCAAAGCAATGCCAAGTCCCTTGATCGGGAAAGACGATGAACGAGGGAGTCTTTTCGTTGTGAAACGGGCAGAGCGCTTTGAAATTGCGCCCTGCTTTTTTCAAGGTAACGTACGAGCCGATGACATCAACGATGTCAATCTTTGATTTGACGTCATCCACAACTGACATTTTAATCCTGCACACGAAAACTGCTGCCCAAGTTCTGCGACAACCGTTGCATCCCGTCTGCGGCGGTATATTGCACCAAGTTACGCAGATTGTCAAGGCGGATGTGTTAGGTACAGCGGTTGTCGCGTCGAATCGGACGTAGGGCAAATTTCCAAACTTGACCTACGCTCTCTATCTGACAAAACACGTTGAGTTTTGAGCCAGGTTTCTTTCCGTGCTATAATAGCAAGTAATGTTTAGGATGTTCACGCGTTGGCGTGCGTTCCTCGCCGCGCGGTTCACACCGCGCGCCTATCTTTGGGCGATTGCCCGAGAGGCACGCGCGGCATTGGCGCGAGTAGCGCGCGATCGTGCTGCGTTGGTTGCAATCCTCGTCTTGATTCTGCCATGGTGGTCACTTCTGTGGCTGCGCGACAATTTCGATGGGCTGGGGTCGTTCGGCGAAATCGCGGCAATTATTTTTGCGTTCTGGTGGATGTCGCGGTCGGGTGCGCTGCCAGCGCTTGTGGTCAAGTATCCGCGCGCGGAAACACTGTTTGCAGTCGTGGTGATTGCGGCGTGGATGATGTGGCGTGTGGGGATTTGTGGCAAACTGTTTCCGTTTCTACCCGCCGAGTTTGTCTGCTTCAAGAACATTGAATTTGAAATTGTGCCAAAATTAATTGAGATGGTCGTCTTGCCCATTGTCGTCCTCTGGTGGCTCGGTTATCGTTGGCGCGCGCTAGGCTTGAATTGGAGTGGGCGCGCGTGGTGGATTGCCTTGCCGATTCTGTTGGCGACCGCGGCGTATAGCGTGTACACCCATTGGAACGATTTGCCCTCGTTCGGTCAACGCCTCGTCGAATATTTTTTCGCGGCAGGATTGCCGGAAGAAGTTATCTTTCGTGCGATTCTGTTGACTCGATTGGAAGCGTGGTTGCGCAACCCGGCGTGGGCATTGTTCGTCTCGTCGGTATTTTTTGGTCTTTCGCATCTGCCGATCAACTATCTCGTGTTCACCAATCGCAATTGGAATGAAGCGTGGATCACGTTGTTGACCTTTCAAATGGGCTTTGGCGTCGCCTTTGCGTTTGCGTATCAACGGATACGGAATGTGTGGCCGGCGGCAGCGTTACACGCGCTCGTGGACGCACTGTGACGAACAACTAACAACTAACAACTAACGACTAATGACTATCAAACTCAACTCAATGCGCCTGTTGGAACAACGCCAGATTCCGTACACAGCAACGGTCTATGATCCTGCCGGCGAATTTCACACCGCAGAACAAGCGGCGCAACTCCTCGGCGCGCCGGTGGAGAGCGTGTACAAAACGCTCGTGGTCTTGCGCGAGCCGGCGAAAAGTGGCAAACCGTTGCTCGTGCTGATCGCTGCTCAGCGCGAACTCGATTTGAAATGGCTGGCGCAGTCCCTGGGGCAACCCAAACAGAAATTGCGCATGGCAACGCAAAAAGAAGCCGAGGCATTGACCGGCTTGCAAGTAGGCGGCATTAGCGCGCTTATGCTCCTTAATCGTGGTTTTGAAATTTGCCTGGATGAACCTGCGCTTGCGCTCGATCAAATTCACATCAGCGCCGGCAAGCGCGGTGTGGACTTGCAATTGGCGGTCAAGGATCTGATTGCGGTAACCAACGCAAAACTAGTCCGTGCGACGCAGGAATAAAGCGTAAAAAGTAATTCTTAACCTGTAACCTTGAACCTGGAGGTACTATGAAAGCACTCGTCATTAAACAACACGGCGGAGTTGAAAATCTAGACATTGTTGATTTACCCAAGCCAACGCCGGCACCCGACCAAGTTCTGCTCAACGTCAAAGCGGTCTCGCTCAACCAACTGGATTTGTTCGTGCGACGTGGTTCGCCCGCGCTCAACTTGACCATGCCGCACATCCCGTGCTCCGATGCAGCGGGTGTGATCGCCGAAGTTGGGGCATCCGTTAGCGATCTCAAGCCAGGGCAGCGGGTGGTTGTCAACCCGGGTTTGTCATGCGGGCATTGCGAGTTTTGCCTCGCCGGCGAAGACTCTTTGTGTCCCGATTTCAAAATTTTCGGCGAGCACGTGCCCGGCGGCGCGGCGGAATTTGCGGGCGTGCCCGCGCGCAACGTTTTACCGATTCCCGATTCGCTTTCGTTTGAACAAGCCGCCGCGTCATCGCTTGTTTTCTTGACCGCGTGGCGCGCGTTGATTTCGCGCGCGCGGGTGCGTGCGGGGGAAGATGTGTTGATTCTGGGCGCGGGGGCGGGCACTTCGATGGCAGCCATTCAAATCGCCAAAAAAGCCGGCGCGCGTGTGTTTGCTACTTCATCGAGCGATGAGAAACTTGCCAAGGCGAAAGAATTGGGCGCAGACGAGTTGATCAACTATAAAACCCAGCCGGACTGGGAGCGCGCCATCTTTGCCGCCACGAACAAACGCGGCGTGGACGTTGTCTTTGAATCGGTGGGCGCGCAGACGTGGCTCAAATCCATTCGCGCGCTGCGCCGTGGCGGACGCATGGTCGTGATCGGTGCGACGACCGGCGCGCGGCCGCAAGAAGAGATCGGTTATATTTTTTGGAAGCAAATCGAAATCATCGGCTCGACGATGGCGAGCCAGCGCGAGTTCCGCGACGTAATGAAATTGATTTTTCGCGGTGAACTCACGCCGGTGATTGATTCGGTCTATCCGCTGGAGCGCGCCAGAGAAGCGCACATGCGTTTGGAAAAGGGCGAGCAGTTTGGCAAGATTGTGATGACAATATAGAAGACGGAATATCGAAAACGTGATGCATGAAGGAATGATTGACGACACTTTTTCAAACGGCGCGGATCCATCTTGGGTTCGCGTTTGCATTGGGCACGCCAACATCGAAAATGAGCCGGGTATCATTCGCTTTGTGGTAGATGGCGCGCAAGCCGGGCAATTATCCGACGCCGAGTTGGATGATCATCGCACTGCGCCGCGCCACAAGTTGCGCTGGCAACCGCCGTTGCGAATGATTGTGCGCGCGCGGATGAGCCATCGCGCTGGCGAGATGCTGGGCACCGCCGGCTTTGGCTTTTGGAACGACCCGTTCGATTGGGTGGGCAATGTGCAAGTGCCGCCCAGCGCAGTCTGGTTTTTCTATGGCTCGCCGCAGAACGATATGTCGTTTGTGCGCGGCGTGCGCGGCAATGGTTGGAAAGCGGCAATGCTCAACGGTGGTCGCTCGAACAAAGTAGAGATGGCACTCGGCAATTTTATTTTTCGATTGCCGGGAATGAGTCGGCTGATTTTCGCGCTGGCGGAGACACGCATTCACGCCCAAGAAACCCTTTTGGACGATGTGGTGTTGACCGAATGGCACGACTATCGGATTGATTGGTTGAAACGCGAGGTCATCTTTTTTGTGGACGAGGTCGAGCGATTGCGTGCACCGCATCCGCCCACGATACCGCTCGGTTTTGTGGCGTGGGTGGACAATAATGCGGCGTCCATTGGACCCGGGCGCGAATTTGGTTTTCATCGGATTGCGGTTCCGCAACGGCAATGGATGGAACTGGCGCGGGTTACCATCGAAACATTAACACCCTGAGCGATTGACTCAGGGTGTTGTTTTGGGCAAGGCATACACGTGCTCAAACTGAGGAATAATCGCGCGCCAATCATATTTCGATTCCACGAGCGCGCGGGCGTTGCGACCTAACTCGCGGCGGCGGGCTGGGTTGCGTAACAATTCAATCACTGCGCGCGCAAACGCGTCGGACGTGTCGGCGATGATGAGATGATGGTTAGGGGTGTACGCGATCCCTTCCGCGCCGCGCGTGGTTGAGACAATGGCTTTGCCCATCGCCATCGCTTCCAAAACTTTCAAACGAGTGCCGCTCCCCATCCGCAACGGCACAACGTACACCGCCGCATCGGCGACGAATGGACGGGTGTCCGGAACCCAGCCCGTGATCGCAACGCCGGGCTTTGGCGCGAGGGCTTGAATGCGCGGGACCGGTTTCTGCCCCACGATGACAAGGTGCGCAAGGGGAAGTTCGCTGCGGATACGCGGCAGAATGTCGTCAACAAACCACGTCATGGCATCAATATTGGGACGAAAATCCATCTTGCCCACAAACACCATTCCGAATTCCGCATTCGGTTTAGCGCAGACCGCCTCAGAAGGGACAAAGTATTCCGTGTCCACGCCGTTAGGGATGATCGAAAGGGAGGAGTGGGGAGTTAGAGTTGGAGTTAGGGTGGAGAGGAGTTGTGCATCCGTTTGAGAGCATGCGACGATGTGATGAGCATAGTGGCAGACCGTCCGCTCGTAGCGTTCGAGTTTTTTCCACTGAATCAAGGAATACAATGCCGCGTGCCAGCGTTTGGGATTGCGCGCATCGGACTCGAATGCGGTGCGTTGCAAAACGTATTCGGCGTTGTGATCGTCAAAAATAATTTTGAGATTTGAATTTTGAGTTTTGGGAGGCATGGCATAGCGCGCCATTTCGATGCCCTCGATTTGCACAATCTCGAAGGGTTCTTCGCGCAGAACACGTTCGACGAGCACGTGCATCGCATCGGATTTGAGACGCCATGCCATATCGGGCAAGGGTGAGGTGAGTGTGGTCCACGCGCGCTGAACGAGAGAACGGGTGGGGTAGGGTGCGATTTCGATCCGTTGACACAGTGCGCGGAGGGGTTCGGCGTGGGCAAGTTCTTGTGCCGTGCCGAAGGAAACGAGCGTGATCGCGTGGCGTGGCGCGAGATGTTTGATGATGTTGAAATTGCGAATGGTCGTGCCTTGGTGCGGTGGATAAGGAAGTTGGGGAGTGAGGAGGAGGAGTTTCATGTTCAAGGTTACACGCTTAAGTTATTTTCCAATGACCTGACGATAAACCTGAAGCGTTTCTTGCGCCGCGCGTTTCCACGAAAAGGTAGCGGCGCGTTTCAATCCTTTCTCGCGCATTTCATTGCGTAACTGATCATCGCTCAACACGCGCCACATTGCCACGGTGAGTGCTTCCACATCCTCGGGATTGATCAGAATACCGGCATCCCCCACGACTTCGGGGAGTGACGAGATATTGGAGACAACCACCGGCGTGCCACACGCCATTGCTTCCAAAGGAGGCAAGCCAAAGCCTTCGTAAAAGGAAGGCAAGACAAAAAGTTTGGCTGCGTTATACAGATAAACCAATTCCTCATTGGGCACACCGCCCAAAAAGCGCACCGCCTCTTCCAGTTTTAATTCAGCGACAACTTGATCCACTTGTTCGTACAACCAGCCGCGATTGCCGGCAATCGCCAGCACCGCATCCGATTTGTAATGATCGCGCAGACGGCGGAAAGCACGCAACAGTGTGGGCAAATTTTTGCGTGGCTCGATGGTGCCAACGAACAGGACAAAATTCTCCGGCAAATGATGTCGTTCGCGTACTTGAGCCAGCTGGGTTGGATCGTTGATGGGGGCGAACAAGGGATGCGCGGCTTCGTAAATGATCGTGATCTTGTCTTCGGGCACGCCCAGCAATTGTACCGTGTCACGCTTGGTGCTTTCGGACACGGCGATGATGTGATTGGCTTGGCGTGCGGCAAGATCAACCTGTCCATAATACCGCGCGCTAGTGCGCGTGAGAAAACGCGGATATTTGAGAAAGGCAAGATCGTGAACCGTGATGACGGTGGGGCAACGCGTATAACGGGGAGGAATAAAATCCGGGCTGTGCAACACATCGAGCGCAAAGGGAAGCAGTTCGACGGAGAGGGCAAGACGTTCCAAGGGATGGTGGCTAGGGGTCCACAAACGTTCGGTTTTGAAATTCGCTTGAGTAACAACAGCGGTCTTGTCTTTGCGACTCTTGAAAATTGTAAACTGATCCTCGTGATTGATTTGCGCGAGGGCTTGGGTGAGGCGCAAAATATATTGACCAATGCCGGCGTTGTTATAGAATACCAGTCGCGCGTCAATGCCGATGCGCATGATTTTTTCTCTCCGTGAAAACAGCGTGAGCGGAATAACAGCGTGGCAAAAGAAGAATGCGTTTTGACGGCGCTGTCACCCGCTCAAGTGTGAATCAAAAGCGAGGTGATTATACTCCGTAAGGCAGAAAAAGCAAAACGGCTTGCATCGGTAGGCAAGGCGTGTTATAGTTTCATTCGCGTAGGCAATGTGATATACAAATCCAAAGCAAAAAAATTTTGAAAGGACAAAACGCTATGCGAATTTTGCGCCGTATATTCTTTGTTTTCTTGTTTCCGATTTTTGTGCTCGCTTGTTCCACCCCCACTCCGCTGCCCACCGCAGTTCCCAAAATTTTCGATGGCAAGCACGCATACGAAAAATATTTTTCCGCCCAAGTAAATTTGGGTCCGCGTCCAGCCGGCAGTCCGGCAAACCGCGCGGCTGGCGATTACATTATCACGCAACTCAACGAATCGAAATGGAAGGTAGAGACACAAGAGTTTGTCTATCGCAATGTGCCGATTCGCAACATCATCGGCAAGATGGCGCAGGGCAGGGGACCGATCATTATCATCGGTGCGCATTACGATACACGCCCACGCGCCGATCAAGACCCGGTGAATCGTACATTGCCGATTCTGGGCGCAAACGATGGCGCGTCTGGTGTCGCCGTGTTACTCGAACTTGCGCGCGTACTCGATACAGCGAAATTGAAAAATGAAGTGTGGCTAGCATTCTTCGATGCCGAGGACAATGGCGATTTATCCACGTGCGATTTGATGCCCGCGCCGAATTGCGACACGACACCATGGACGTGGTCCATCGGTGCGACCTACGTCGCGGAACATTTGCCCAGCCCGCCGGACGCGGTCATCGTCTTGGATATGATCGGCGATGCAGATCAAAATATTTATTACGAATACAACTCGGACAAGGAACTCCAACAAGAGTTGTGGAGCATCGCCGCACGCTTGGGTTACACAAGACAATTTATTCCAGAATTCAAATGGTCCATCTCGGACGATCATACGCCATTTGTGCAACGCGGCATCCGCGCCGTAGATTTGATTGATTTTGATTATCCGTATTGGCATACCTTGCAAGACACCGCAGACAAAGTTTCGGCGGAGAGTCTGGAGCGGGTAGGGCGGGTTGTGCAAACGTGGCTGGAAACCCGGTAGATTGGGAGATTAGGTGATTGGGTGATTGGGTGATTGGGTGATGCGGTTGATTTTGTTAGGGGTGGCGTTTGTTTCTGCCGCCGGGCTGGCGTTTGAAATCACGCTCACCCGGCTCTTTGCAATTGCACAAGGTTATCACTTTGGTTTCCTTGCCGTCAGTCTGGCATTGCTCGGTTTCGGTGCGAGCGGAACCGCGCTGGCTGTCCGCCCTTCGCTTGCGCACGGTCGCACCGATGAAATCACAAAACGCCTTGCCTACCTCGCATTGAGTTTCTCGCTTGGGCTGATCGTGAGTTACCTCGCGATCAACTATCTCCCTTTTGATGCCTACCGCATCGCTTGGGAACCAATTCAACTTTTGTATTTGGTATTGTACTATCTCGCGTTGACGGCGCCTTTTTTTCTGGGAGGGCTCACACTTGGATTGCCACTTGCCGCACTGCCGGCGACCAAGACCGCGCGCGTGTATGCCGCGAATCTTGCCGGGTCGGGCTTGGGGTGTGTCATCGCGCTGGGTTCGATTACACTGTTTGATGTAACCGGCGCGGTGATGGTTGCGGCAATCCTCGCTGCGTCGGGTGCGTTGGCATTTTCGAACTCGTTGCGGAGTACCGTCCTAACGATTGGAATGCTTTTGACGCTGGGGACCTTGCTCATCACGCGCCCCACACTTTTCGATCTGCGCCTTTCGCCGTACAAGAGTTTGAGTCAAACCCTGCGCATCCCCGATGCGCGTGTGGTATCGAATGCATGGAACGCGTACTCGCAGGTGCAAGTAGTGGAGAGTTCAACAGTCCGCTCGGCGCCCGGCTTGAGTCTCACGTATCGCGGCACGATGCCGGTTCAACGTGCGCTATTCGTGGATGCAGAAAGCATCAGCCCGCTGACCGATGACGCGCCGCGCGATTTGCTCAATCGGTTGCTGCCTACTCTTGCCTATTATCTTCGTCCGAACGCGCGCGCATTGATTATTGAACCGGGCGGCGGCTTGGAGGTGCTGGCAGCGTTGAACGCTGGCACGCGTGAAATCGTGGTGCTGGTCAATAATCCGTTGAGGGTGCAAGCGATGCAAATTTGGGCACCTCACGTCTTTGGTGATCCGCGCGTACAGATAATCGTTGCAAACACACGTGGTTATCTGGCTCGGTCGCATGAGCGTTTTGATGTGGTGCATCTGGCATTGGGCGATGCGTTTCATCCGGTTACTGCTGGCGCATACTCGTTGGGCGAAAACTACTTGTTCACGCGCGAAGCGTTCGCCGATTATCTTGAGCATCTCGAACCAGAAGGCATTTTGGTGGTGCATCGTTGGTTGCAACTACCGCCGGCGGAGGAAGCACGCGCGGCAGCCTTAGCCATTGCCGCCCTCGAACGCGAGGCACCCGAAGAACATCTGGTTACCTTGCGTTCATTCTCAACGATGTTGTTGTTGGTCAAACGCGCGCCGTTCATCGCGCGCGAAATCGAAACGGCGCGCACGTTTGCAGACACGTATCAATTCGATTGGGTGGCATATCCGGGCATCCGTGCGGAAGAAACCAATCGGTTCAATGTTTTGCAGGAGAACGAGTATGCGCGCGTCTTTCGTCTCCTCCTTGATCCCCATCGGCGGGCACAGTTGTTTGCAAGTCATCCGTACGACATCACGCCCACTTGGGATGATCGGCCATTCTTTTTTCACTTTTTCCGTTGGGAGCAAACGCCTCAAGTGGTGCAGTTACTTGGCAAGTTGTGGCAACCGTTTGGGGGGAGCGGCTTTTTGATTCTTGTTGCATTACTCGGACTGACTCTCGTCCTATCGAGCGGGTTGCTTGTGTTGCCGCTCTTGGCGTTGCGCGTCGAGTCTGGACCTTCTCAACCTTTGGTGTACTTTGCTTGCTTGGGCATTAGCTTTTTGTTGATCGAGATTCCGCTCATTCAACGATTCATTCTCTTGCTCGATCAACCGGTGTATGCGTTTGCCACGGTACTCTTTACGTTGCTGATCACGTCCGGCATCGGAAGTTATTGGTCAGCACGACTGCCACTGCGCACAACACTCATCGGACTCGTTGTGATTGCCATCGCGTTGCCCGGTCTGCTGCCGTTGGTATTCCAGCGCGTGATCGGCGAGGCGTTCAGTGTGCGCCTAATCATCTCGATGATGCTCCTTGCGCCGCTCGGTTTCTTGATGGGCATTCCATTTCCCCAGGGTCTCGCCCGCTTAAAAGACTATGCCCCACACTTGATTCCGCTTGCGTGGGGCATCAATGGTTGCGCTTCTGTCCTCAGTTCGATTCTGGCGACGCTGGGCGCAATGTCGTTTGGATTTTCGGCGGTATTTTTGGCTGGCGCAGGTGCGTATGCGATGGCACTTTTTACTTTCCCCGCGTCAATGGCACGAACAAAACTCCCATGATGTTTTCGGTCGTTACCTTGTCGCCCTGTTTGTGCACGCGCCACAAGGTTTGGAATGAGCCGGGCGGACCGACCGGAATCACCATCCGTCCGCCGTCTTTAAGTTGCGCAATCAACGGCGGTGGAATGTGATCGGGCGCGCAGGTTACGATGATAGCGTCGTACGGCGCGAATTCTTCCCAGCCGTTATAGCCATCCGCGTTCTTTACCACAACGTGGTAGCCCAGGCGTTTTAGCGTTGCCTCTGCGCGGGCGGCAAGTTCCGGAATGATTTCGACCGAATAGACTTGATCGGTAAGCATCGCCAGAATCGCCGCCTGATAGCCGGAGCCGGTCCCAATCTCCAGCACACGGTCGTCCCGTTTGATCTGAGCCAATTCGGTCATCGCCGCAACGATGTACGGCTGGCTGATCGTTTGACCGTACCCAATCGGCAAGGGATGATCTTCGTACGCTTGGGTGAGCCACTCCGCCGGCACGAACTCGTGGCGCGGCACTGTTTCCATCACAGCCAAGACCGCGGGATCACTGACGCCACGCTTGCGAATTTGATCGCTCACCATTTCCTGGCGTGCCGAGGCAAACGGGTCGAGGAGGGGTGTGCCGGTTGAGGTGGGAGAAGCAGGTAAAGTTGGAGATCGCGTTAGAGTAAAAACGATATAGAGGAACGCAAGAATCGTTAACCCCAGCAACGCGATGAGACGGAGAGAAACACGCATCGTTCACCTCCTTTGAAAATGTAGGACAAATTTGAAATTTGTCCCACACGTAGTCCATTTTTCATCTGACCGCTGGTGCGCCGAAGGCGAATGAGCACCTCCTCTGAAAATAGGTTTGTCGTCGCGCGATTCATCGCGCGGGCGCTCAAGCGCCGCACTACGAGCTCACTCGCTTATTTTCATCTCTCTGCGGGTGCGCCAACGGCGGATGAACAACTCCCCTATGATTATATCACGCTGGGTCAAATCGTTGAATCGTTTATTCGTTGGCGCATGGGCAAGCGAGGGTTTGTCCGTGTTTGTTTTCGTGGTAAAATAGAGGACAGGGTACAAATAGGGTTTCGCGGCAACCAGAACCCCAAGCCCGCCTGCGCGTACAGACAAGTCGCCGACTCGTCTCTCCCAACCGACGCAGGTTTGTCCCACATTTTTGAAGGAGACCTACTATTCCCAAACTCACTACCTTTCCATCCCAACCTCCCATCGAGCGCGCGTTTCTCGTCGGCGTAGAATTAAAGCGTTCGCGCAACGAATTTCCAATCGAGGATTCGCTCGATGAACTTGAACGGCTTGCGGAAACGGCGGGGCTTGTCGTCGTTGGGCGCGCCGTGCAGCACATCGAACGCATCAACCCGGCGACGTTCATCGGCAAAGGCAAACTCGCGGAGATCATCGCCGCGCGCGCCGAGACGCCGTACGATGTGCTGATCTTTGACGACGAACTCGCGCCGAATCAACAGCGTGAGATAGAACAAGCATTTGGCGGCGATGATATCAAAGTCTTGGATCGCACGGCGCTCATCCTCGATATTTTCGCGCAACACGCGCACACACGCGAAGGCGCGCTCCAAGTTGAACTCGCGCAGTACGAGTATCGCCTGCCGCGTCTGACACGAATGTGGACGCACCTGGCGCGGCAAGCCGGCGGCGCGGCAGGGCGGGGCGGTACCGGCGGCGTCGGCTTGCGCGGTCCCGGCGAACGCCAATTGGAACTCGACCGCCGCGAGATTCGCAATCGTATTGCGCATCTCAAAAAACAAATCGAAGAGGTGCGGCAGCAGCGGCGCGAGCATCGGCGCAAGCGTCAACGCGAGGGATTGCCAGTCGTCGCGATTGTGGGGTACACCAACGCCGGCAAGTCCACGCTCCTCAACGCGCTCACCGATGCTGGCGTCCTTGTCGAAGACAAATTGTTTGCCACACTCGACCCCACGACGCGACGCGTGAAACTGCCGGGCGGCTCGGACGCGCTCTTCACCGATACCGTTGGCTTTATCCAGAAATTGCCAACGCAACTCGTCGCTGCGTTCCGCGCCACACTCGAAGAGATTACCGAAGCGGATGTGCTGCTGCATGTTCTCGATGCGTCGCACCCGAATCTGCGCGAGCACGCGCGCGCGGTGGAAGAGACGCTGTGCGAGATTGGCGCAGGCGACAAGCCGATCGTGATGGCGTTGAACAAGATGGATAAAGTGACAGGCGGCGGGAGACAGGCGGCAAGTGGCGGTAGAGACGCATCGGTGATGCGGCTGGTTACACAAGACGGATTGACGCGTGTGGCGCCGGATGAATTTTTGCGCGAGGGGAATGCCGTACACATCTCCGCGCTGACAGGGCAGGGGTTGGACGAATTGCTCGTGCTCATCGAGCGGACGCTGGCGGAGGAGATGGTTGCGGTGCGTGTGCAGATTCCGTATCGCGCGAACGAACTGGTGGCGCTCTTTCACCAGCGCGGCATCGTCGCGCGCGAAGAATTCACGGAACGCGGCACGCTCATCGAAGGCAGCATCGCGCGGAATTTGTTAACTCGTTTGGCGCGGTACAAAATTGAGGGTTGAATGATTTCCGAAGTTGAACTCGTCATTATTTTGCGCGCGTTCATTGCCGCGTTGCTCGGTTTCATCATCGGCTGGCAACGCGAGAGTATGGGCGCGGCGGCGGGCGATCGAACCTTTGCCTTGATGTCGCTGGGCGTGGCGGCGTTGACGGCGTACGTGAGCGTCATCTTTCCCAATGAGATCGCGCGTTTGATTGCCGGCTTGCTGACCGGCATCGGGTTCTTGGGCGGCGGGATGATTATGCGGATGCAGACCGGACGCATTCGTGGGTTGACGACGGCGGCGAGTCTCTGGGCATCCACGAGCATCGGCGTGTTGGTGGGAGCAGGCTATTACGTGATCAGCATCGCGCTGACCGTGCTAGTGTTGTTTATTTTGATGTGGGAACGCTTGCCGATGCTGTCGCGTTTTCGCAGTCCGCGCACTCATTCGCCGCATAGTGAGCCGCCGCGTGAACCACCACAGACCGGCTAAAAGTTTGACATGGGTCATTGATGAAACGTTCGCCAAAGGTTTATGCCGAGACATACCACAGCGAGCCAGCCCATTGCGCCGGAAATTCCAAGCGCGATGTTCATTCCCGGCGTATCGAGTGCAAAGAGTGGAAAGACGCGGGTCAACGCGGCAAGATTTCCCAGCCAGAAGGTTGCTAGAACTAGACGTGGACTCGCCACGCGCCGTTTACCGCTAAACCCGGGAAGCATGCGCACCGCCATTCCAAAAATCAAGAGGGTGATGAATCCAACCGTGAGCGCATGCCGTTCAATGTCCGGGTTGAACAGAGCAGCGAATCCCAAGAGCGAGGCAGCGCCATCAATGATCGCGAGTGCGCTGGCGAAGACAAGCCACACATATGCCGAGAGAATGAGCAATTCGAAACGACCGTACTCGCCGTGATCCGGATAATCTCGGCGCGTGGGGAGTCGTGTTTCGACGTAATCGGGCGGGGGTGGCGTGCGCGGCGTTGTCCACGCCGCTTTGCGTCGCAACAGCACATCCAGTTCCCAGATGAACACGAGCACCGCGCCACCTTCGAGCATCTTGCCCAGCGGCAAAAAGAACGGTTGTTCTAACCATCGCAGTATGACGCCGCTGACATAAATGACAAAGATCGGATAGAGACCGTACTGTGGGGGAGATGCAAGGCGCATGAATAGCGGCAGGTTTCTCACCGCGAAAACAATCGTCATTGGAATGATGAATCCAAAGATCATCATGTTGGTCAGCCAGCGATTGGGAGCGAACGGAAACAAGCCGGGCGATGAGAGCGAAAGGACGGCGTTGAGCAAAGCGGCGCCAACCAGACTCGTCAGCGCGAGAGCCAGGTAGGGTCGCACGTGAACGATGGGTGCATCGCCGATGGCGGGGCGTCCACGGCGAAACGAGGCAACGATCATCGCGATGAATAGCGCAATGCCAATGAGTTCAATAATGCCCGAGACCATCGTACCAAAGCGTCCCAGAGCGTCGAAAGGCGAGCCGAGAGGGATAAAGGGCTGGCTGAGGGTGCGGAGCGCGATGCCTGTGACGAGCGCCGCCAGTGACCACGGGGCAAGTTCGATCCGCGCCAACATCGTGCCGCGCAGTCGCGGGAGGAAGAAGAGTCCAACACCAATGATAAACACGCCCACCCAGCCAAAGAGTTGCGCGTGTCCGTGGGCTTGCACCATTGCCATCCACCATGCGCCTAACGTAAAATGAAACGCCCAGGCAGCCACGAGAATCGCGGCGTAACCAAAGCCGGTGGTGAGTGCGACGGCAATGGCGGCGAAGACGAATGGTTCGTGAACGTGTCGTTGGTCCATTTTGGCTACTTTTCAGTCTAGCGAGAAATTGGCGTTACGTCAAGCGAATTTGACAAGATATCCCACATTCATTATACTTTCAATAACTGAAATTATTACAAGTGATGTGCTTGACAAAATGAAACACGCCCCAATATCCCCTGCTCCCACCAGGAGCGATAAATCAACTCCATTTATTGCGCTAGAAGGTGTTCAATGTCCACCAGTCATTCAGTTCCGATCTCCGACGCCATCCGCGAGTATCTTGATCAACTAGCGGTGGGCAAGCAACCACTCACGGTGCAAGCGTACCACGTCGCCTTGCGACGCTTTGCCACCTTTTTGACCGAACATCAAAAAATCTCGCCTGAACGTCCGGTCGGCAAATTGACCATTGACCACGCCATCGAATTTGGCAAATCGTTACAAGGCTTGGCACCCGCCACCATCAAAAACTATCTCGCGGCACTCTCGCAATTCTATCGTTTCTTGTTTGCCAAGCGTTGGGTGGTCATTGATACCGCCGATCACGAGCGTTTGTTTGCGACGCTGAAACAAATGCGACCGCGCGCCTCAAGTCTGCCACGCGTGCCCACCGATGAAATGATAGATGCTCTGATCCAAGCCGCCAGCGAGCCGAGAGGAACTTTAAAACGCAAGCCATCCCCGGGTGACCGGGAACGCGCTGAATTACAACGATTACGGAATGTCGCTTTGCTGCTCGCCTTGCGTTCATCCGGGATGCGTTTGGGCGAAGTGCTGGCGCTTCAACGGGGAGATTTGGATTATCGCAACAAATCGGCGCTGGTTACCGGCAAAGGACGCAAACAGCGAATGGTGTATTTCGATGAACGCGCCTGGAATGCCATCCAGGAGTATTTGCACGCGCGCCAAGATGGTAAACTCGTCCGGGCTATGTCGCACTTGCCGGTGTTCGCTCGCCACGATCGCCGTGCCGGCAACAAGATTCTACCCTTGACGCGCCAAGGAGTTGAACAGGTCTTTGCCAAACTCGCTGAACGCGCCCAAGTGGATCCCAAACCAACGCCGCATTGGTTTCGCCATTGGTTTGCGACGCAAATTCTGGATCGCACGCAAGATTTGGCGGCGTTGCAAGATATGCTGGGGCACGAATCGCCAGTAACGACGCGCATCTATGCCAAGGTTTCAACCCGCCGATTGCGCCAAGTCCATAATTATGCCTTTGGCGATAAGAAGACGCAAGATGAAAAATAATCTCGCCTTGCTAAACCAAGGAAACAATGACTAGAAACTTGCGGTGTCTCACTACGTTGTTGCTCCTCAGCGGTCTTGTCCTTGCCTGCGATCCAACTCCCACCCCCTCTTCCCCTACTCTCTTCCCGGTCACTACGCCCCGAGTCATTATCGAGCCGGTGCCGACCAATACCCCCGCTCTGCTTGACCCTCTTCCCACAATCACACCGGACAATAAAACGATTATCGAAAGCACACCCCCCTGGCGTCCCTTGACGACTCGACCGAGCGTGCCCTACACCGCGTTCGATTTCTTGAGCGATTATTTGACGAACCAAACTTGGCAACGCATCATTGAAGGCAAGCCGTGGACGAACAACACCGTGAATGTTGCGCAATGGCAAGAGGAATTGGGCGGCGTAACGTATTGGGACTTTTTCAGTGAACCGGAAAATTGGGACTCGCCGTTTTATATGTGGCAACGCGACGATGGACAATGGCAACCGTACCAAAAAGAAACGATTCGCACCTCTGCCGGTGCTGAGCTGGTGGGCTATGTCTTGCTCGATCGCCAAGGTCCCGGGGCGATGGATCGGTTATGGTTCACGCAGGACGCGGTATGGATGCTCACTACTGAACAATCGCGCCAAGATGTGGGACCCATCAAAAATATGGACGAACTGATCGAATGGGGGAATCTCGATAAACTCGGAAATCTGCGCATCGAAGTAGATGGACGCGTGGTTTACGATGCACCGGTCTTGGAGTGGATTTCTGGCAAAGCCTTTCGTCTCACACCCGAGTTAACCCAGATTCTCACGTGGCGGCACCGTGAGTTTGGGTCAACGGGAAATATCATTCCGATTCTGTACCAACAACGTTTGCGGGTGCTGACATACGGCGGAACCAAAAAGCCCAAATGGTTTCTCGCCACCGGCGTTCGCTTTGCCAACACTGTCCGCGTTCTCTCATACACCAATTCCTCCACCGATCTACCGATTGACCAAATGAACGCCTTGGTACGGAATGTCCTTCAACCAGACAAGTTCCTAGACAGTTTAGAGAATCGGCGGACGATCACGTCCCGCGTTGAACCCACTCATCCAGCGGTCATTCAATTCAACGGTGCCGGCACGCTGGCTGCGTTGCAATTTGAGATTGCCAAACCCAACGATCCAAAACAACTTTGGTTGCGTATCAAGTACGATGATACTTTGGCAATCAACCTGCCGCTGAGCGCTTTCTTTGGCGATCAAGATTATGTGGTGCCACATCGCTCATCGCCTATCGGCATCATCGAGACGAGTAACGCCTATTTATTTTACAGCAACCTCCCCCTGCCCTATCAAGCCGGGATGACCATCGAATTATCGAGTAAGCAAGCGATGACGGTTTCAACGCGGTTCGCCTTGACGCCGCAATTGGCGCAAACGCAATTGTGGGTGGCTTTCAATCCGCTGACCAAACTGGCCGTGCATTCACCCGATTACCAAGTGATGCTCGAAGGCAATGGCAAACTAGTAGGCATTGTTTTAGAAACAGCCGACCAGGAATTGGACAAGATTCCCAAAATCTTTGTACCCGGCAAACCCGGCATTGAAGACCCGGTGAAACGTGCGTGGCCAATGGGCTATCTGGAAGGCAACTTGATGTTAAAGGACGGCGAAGGCAACACTCGTATCTTTGGCGGACACGAAGACTGGGCGGATGGGGGATTCTATTTCAATCGTGGTTACACCGAACCGCCGGGTGGATCGAATCGGCCGTTTGGTGGCATTCTGCGCTACAAAGATGGCAAAGAGGGTTACGCCACCATCTTTCGCTATTTCAACGATTTAGCGGCTTTTCGTTTTCGGAATGGGTTGACCCTATCGTTTGGTCATGGCACTTGGAAGAATAATTTTCCGGTCAGTTATGGGACCACGATCTTTTATTATCGTGAGGTCCAATGAGCAACCATCGTCTTGGGTAACCAGCAAAAAATCCTTCTCATCTATTTTTCATGATCGTTTCATCAGCCATTGACCAATCGCAGATTATTGTGCTACAATGCGCAGCGATAAAAGAGGATCGTCTAGGAAAGGATTGACTCAGTATGAGGAATCTGCTCAGATTACTTGCAATCGGTATGTTGATAATCGTCATCCTGTTCGGTGCGTTTGTGGCTGGTTTTGGCCTCAATTATTATCAAGTCAAAACTCAAACGATTAGTGTGGATATTCCGCGCAACGTGGGAATCCTTTGGGAAGCGTGGAATATTCTCAAAAACGAATACTATGGTCAGATTCCGAGCCGTCAAGAACTGACACGCGGTGCCATTCGCGGAATGTTGCGTGCGCTCAACGACCCGCATACTGTTCTCATCGAGCCAGCCCCAGCCCAAGCCGAACAAGCCTCGCTCAAAGGCGAAACTGGCGATGTGGGTCTGAATCTTGATGTGCGGAATCACGTCCTCGTAGTCATTTCGCCGGTGCCCAACTCGCCGGCAGACCGGGCGGGCTTGCGCGCGGGCGACATCTTGCTCAAGATTGGCGACGTAACGTTAGAGTTTGATACCACGCCTCAAAAAGCGCAAGAACTGTTGCGCGGACCGATCGGTAGCAAGATCGTGCTTATGTATCGGCGCATTGGTGAAGACAAACCGATTGAAGTCGAATTGATCCGCGAAAAGTACGCGCTTCCCACCGTTGAAGCCAAAGTGTTGCCGGGCACGACCTTCGGTTACATCAAGGTTACGATGGAAACGGCTGAAACTGCTAACGAATTCAACCAAGCCCTCGATACCTTAAAATCGCAAAAGGTGACCGGGCTGGTGCTTGATCTGCGCAACAATCCCGGCGGACTGTTTCCCGACCCGGTGCTTGAGATGGCGGGTCAATTTCTGAAGAATAACGATGTGGTACTGTACGAAAAATATCGCGATGGCACCGAACGCGAGTACAAAGCCGGCAGTCGGCGCGGCGCCGTTGATTTGCCGTTGGTTGTTCTGGTCAACAGCGGCACCGCGAGCGCGGCAGAGATTCTGGCTGGCGCGCTTCAAGATTACAAACGCGCGCCCCTCATCGGCGAGCCGACGTATGGCAAAGGATCAGTCCAAGCCATCCGTCAATTGAGCGATGGTTCGGCGTTGCATATTACCACCGCCACGTGGTACACCCCCCAGCGCAATCAGATCGAAGGCACCGGCTTGCAACCCGATATCGCCATTCCACTCACCGATGACTCGATTAAAAAAGGACTTGATCCACAACTCAATCGCGCAATTGACTATCTGAAAAAGGGATCGTAACTCGGACGAGCCGAAACAACACTGGAATTTATCCACAAAGAACACGAAGATTTCTGTGTTCTTCCTTCGTGACCTGGGTACCCTTCGTGGCTGAAACAATCTTGGCTTTTTGTGCAACGATTTGGATAGGTACCATTCCATTGAACGAAAAGTGAGGGAACTATGCTTCGAGGATTTTTGCGCATCGTCTTGTTGACGATCGTTACGACAATACTAGTGAGTGCCGCTTTTGCAGGCGGGTATGCCACCAGCCGCGTGGTCTTTTCCCCTCCCCCACCGCCGGACGGGGGTGCCCCAGCCGATTGGAAAGCCGATTTTCCGCTATTCTGGGAAGCGTGGCACTGGGTACAACAAGATTTCTACAAAACACCCCTCAATGCTGAAGAAATGATGAACGGTGCCATCGCTGGGATGGTGCGTGCCCTGGGCGATCCTCACACCGCGTTTGTAGATGCCAAGACCGCAGCGATTACGGCAACCGAGTTGCAGGGTTCGTTCGAGGGGATTGGCGCAACCGTCGAAATGCGCGAGGGCCGGTTGACGATTGTCGCACCCATCAAGGGATCCCCGGCAGACAAAGCCGGCTTGCTTCCCAATGATGTGATCCTCCAAGTCAATGATACCGTCATTCAAAATATGACCGTCAATGATGCGGTGCGTTTGATTCGCGGTCCCAAAGGCACACCGGTGAAATTGCTGATTCAGCGTGCCAAGCAAGCACCTTTCACCGTTGAAATCATTCGTGATACGATTCGGGTCCCCTTTGTCGAATCGCGGATGATCGAAAACACTTCGATTGCCTATCTGCGTCTCAACGATTTTGGTGCGACCGCGCCGGAGGAAATGCGCGCGGCGTTACGCGAGTTGCTGGCGCAAAAACCGACCGGCTTGATTTTCGATCTGCGCAGTGATCCCGGCGGCTATCTCAGCGTCTCGGTTGATGTCGCTAGCCAATTCCTCCGGGCGGGCCAAGTCGTCTTGATCGAAAAAGATAAGAATGGCAATGCCCAGGAATTTAGAGCCAAACCCGGGGGCCTCGCGCTGGACATTCCGATGGTGCTCTTAATTGATGGGGGTTCGGCAAGCGCCTCGGAGATTGTGGCGGGCGCGCTCAAGGATTATAAACGAGCAACGATTATTGGCGTCAAATCGTTTGGCAAAGGATCGGTGCAAAACGTTCACACCCTTTCCGATAAATCCGAATTGCGGGTTACCATCGCTCATTTCTTTAGTCCCAAAGGCAACGAGATTCACGACGTGGGCATCACGCCCGATATCGAAGTCAAACCCACCGAAGACGACATTGCCAACAAGCGTGATCCGCAACTAGAACGCGCCATTCAATTCTTGCAAACGGGCCAATAAGTAGAGACGTTGCAATGTGTGTCCTATGGCTGACAGCGAAAAAATTCTCGCCACTAATCGCAAAGCATATCATGATTACCATATCGAGGAAACGTACGAAGCCGGCATTGCCTTGACCGGTACCGAAATCAAATCGGTGCGGGCAGGCAGTATCAATCTGCGCGATAGTTATGCCCAAGTGAAACATGGCGAGTTGTGGTTGCTGAATGCTCACATTGCGCCCTACGAACCCGCCAGTCGTCAAAACGTTGATCCGTACCGTGATCGCAAATTGTTGATGCATCGGCGTGAAATCATGCGCTTGTTTGGTCGCGTGCAAGAAAAGGGATTGACCCTCGTGCCACTCAAGGTCTATCTCAAAAAAAACCGCGCCAAAGTGGAAATTGGTTTGGCGCGCGGCAAGAAACTGTATGACAAACGTGAAGCGATTAGCAAACGCGATGCGGCGCGTGAGATTGCGCGCGCCGTCAAGGAACACCGCCGTTCGTGAATGAACCCAGAATCATTTCGCCCCGGCCATGGCCGGGGCGAATGTTTTGACAATTCAACCGGTCTATCCCTTGACGTAGGATAACTTTTCGCAAATCAAACCATGCTCCACCCGAAAGAAATCCACACCTCGGACGTGTCCGCGCTTGCCGGCGGCATCCACCCAAGTGTATCGCCAGCGCATAATGCATCGTTCGCCAAAACCAAATACCTCTTCAATTTCGATGCGGGCATGAGGAGATTCACGGAAGAAATCGTGCCAGAATTCAGTAATCGCTTGCTTTCCCGTGTATCGCGTGCCGTCCGGCGCCGGCGCGGTGTTTTCAAAGACACCTTCCTCACTCCAAAGTTGCATCATCCCGGCGACATTATGCTGATTGAATGCCTCGTTGAAATCCAGAACGACCCGGAGGGCTGATTCTAAACGTGACATGCGAATGGGGGTCATACGCTTCCTCTTGATTCCAGGGATTATCTATCCTATAATCAGGATAGGCGCACTCGCGGAGAGCGTCAATCCAGAATGGCAAGCGACTTGACAAATCAGCTCAACAGAGTATAATGATACAAGAATAGTATCATTAGGACTGGTGATGACGCCCGTCCCAAGGTCGAGATGACACTCGACGATGGGGCGGGCGTGTTTTTATTTTTCCAAAAGGAGGTCTAGTCCATGGATGCACTGTTACCCGCGCGTTTGCAGTTTGCCATCACCACCGTGTACCATTTTTTCTTTGTGCCATTGACACTGGGTCTTTCCATCCTCGTTGCCATTATGCAGACGGTGTACTATCGCACCGGCGATGAGCAATGGAAAAAGATGACCCAGTTCTGGGGCAAGTTATTCCTCATCAACTTTGCGATGGGCGTGGTGACCGGCATCGTGCAAGAATTTCAGTTTGGGATGAACTGGTCCGAGTACTCACGCTTTGTGGGCGACATTTTTGGTGCGCCCCTCGCGATCGAAGCCCTGCTGGCTTTCTTTCTCGAATCCACGTTTATCGGCGTGTGGTTCTTTGGCTGGGACAAGGTGAGCCAGCGGGTTCATCTCGCGGCGATTTGGCTCGTCGCCTTTTCGTCGAACCTGTCGGCGTTGTGGATTTTGCTGGCCAACTCGTTTATGCAACAACCCGTTGGTTACGTGCTGCGCAACAATCGCGCCGAGATGAATGATTTCTTTGCTTTGGTAACCAACCCCAACATCTTTACCCAGTATCCTCACGTTTTGTTTGGCGGCATTGTTACTGCCGGCTTCTTTGTGCTGGGGATTAGCGCGTGGCATTTGTTGCGGCAGAGCAATCCGGATTTCTTTGCGCGCTCGTTCAAAGTTGCTGCTGTGTACGCACTCATCGGCGCGATCTTTGTCGGTGTCGTGGGGCACGCGCAAGCCCAAGACACCGTGCAGACTCAACCGATGAAGATGGCGGCGGCAGAAGCGTTGTACCAAACCGAAGATCCTGCGCCACTCTCGCTTTTGACGATTGGCGATCTATCCCAGCGGCGTGAGGTCTTTTCGATTCGCGTGCCGAACTTGTTGAGTTTGCTTTCCTACAATCAATTCACAGGAGAGGTGAAGGGCATCAACGATTTGCAAGCCGAGTATCAGAAAAAGTACGGACCTGGCGATTACATTCCCCCGGTTGCCTTTGTGTATTGGTCGTTCCGCGCAATGGTAGGTGCCGGCTTGGCGATGCTTGCGCTCGCGGCAATCGCGCTGTACTCTTCACTCAAAGATAATGTTGCCGGCAACAAACTCTTGTTGCGTGTGTTGCCATGGGCAATCCTTCTGCCGTATATCGCAAACACTGCCGGCTGGCTGATGACCGAACTGGGTCGCGTGCCGTGGATTGTGTTTGGCGTGATGCGCATCGAACAGGGTGTCTCGCCGGCTTCGGTGGTGAACAGCGTATCGGTCCTGATTACGCTTGTGTTGTTCACGCTCATCTATGGTGCGTTGATGGTGGTTACCGTTTATCTGTTGCGTCGCCATTCGACGCAAGACCCGGCAAAAGAAACGGCGCCAGTCGGCGCGTACTAATCGAAAAGGGAGGACACGATGGATCTCAATACGATTTGGTTCATTCTGATCACGGTCTTGTTCAGCGGATTCTTTTTGCTGGAAGGATTCGATTACGGTGTGGGGATCTTGTTGCCCTTCGTCGGCAAGGACGATGACGAACGGCGCGTGGTCATCAACACGATTGGTCCGTTCTGGGATGGCAATGAGGTGTGGTTGCTCACCGCCGGCGGCGCGATCTTTGCCGCGTTCCCACATTGGTACGCCACAATGTTCAGCGGATTCTATCTCGCGCTCGCGCTCATTTTGCTCGCGCTCATTCTGCGCGGCGTGGCGTTCGAGTTTCGGCGCAAAGACGAGCGCCCCCAGTGGCGCAATTTCTGGGATTGGATGATCTTCATCGGGAGTTTGCTCCCTGCCCTACTGTTCGGGGTTGCCTTTGGTAATCTTTTGCGCGGCGTTCCGATTGATGCCAGCAAGAATTACGTGGGCGATTTCTTTTACCTGCTCAATCCGTACGCTCTGCTCGTCGGCATCTATGGGCTGAGTCTGATGATCTTGCATGGCGCAGTCTATCTGAGTCTGCGTAGCGAAGGTCAAGTATCGGATCGTGCGCGAAGCATTGCAACCAAATTGTGGTTGCCGGTGGTGGTGTTGCTGGTCGTCGCCCTAGGCGCAAGTTATCTCTTCACCGATATGTACCGGAAACTCGGCGTGAATCCCGGCTTTGTGCCTATCCTCGGTGGGATGGCGTTGCTATCGGTGATCTGGTTTATTCGCAACAAGCACGATGGTTGGGCATTCTTGATGACTGCATTGACCATTGTTACAACGGTCATCACCATCTTTTTAACGCTCTACCCGCGCGTGATGATTTCATCGCTCAAACCGGAATGGAGTCTAACGATTTACAATGCTTCTTCGTCGCCCTACACCTTGACCGTGATGACTATTATCGCGGTGATCTTTGTGCCGATTGTGCTAGCGTACCAAGCGTGGACGTACTATGTGTTTGGTAAACGGGTGAGTAAAAAGTCGCTGGTGGCGTGATATAATGTAGGGGCGTAGCAAACTACGCCCCTACGTGTATTTATGAAATTCGACAAACGTTTACTGGCCCAACTGAACAACGCCCGCATCTTTTTTGTGTTCACGATTCTGTGCGGATTCGTGATGGGCATTCTGACCATCGCGCAGGCGTACACGTTGAGCCAGATCATCGCCCAAGTTTTTTTGCGACATTCCACGCTCGATAGGGTGTGGAACGCCATGCTCATCTTGCTGGGCATTATCATCGTACGCGTGATTTTGGCATGGGCAAGCGAGGTGAGCGCGTCTCAAATCGCCGCGCGCATCAAGACTGATTTGCGCGAACGTCTGGTTCAACGATTGTTCACGCTGGGTCCTGCCTACGCGCGCGGTGAACGCACCGGCGAATTGGTGAACACGCTGACCGAAGGCATCGAAGCGCTGGATGCGTATTTCAGTCAGTACCTGCCTCAACTTGTTCTTGCCGCGCTCCTTCCGCTTGCGATCCTGCTCTTTGTCTTTCCACTCGATTGGTTGTCCGGCATCGTCTTGTTGTTCACGGGACCACTCATTCCAATTTTTATGATGCTCATTGGGAGTGCGGCAGACGCACTCACGCGCAAACAGTACTCGCAACTCAGTTTGATGAGCGCGCATTTCCTCGATGTATTGCAAGGATTGACGACGCTAAAGATCTTTGGACGCAGTCGCGAACAGATTGAGACGATTGCGCGCGTGAGCTATCAATTCCGCGATACAACATTGAGCGTTTTGCGTGTGGCGTTCCTGTCCGCCTTTGCGCTCGAAATGATTGCAACGATCAGCACGGCTATCGTGGCTGTCCAAGTGGGGTTGCGTTTGCTCTATGGTCAACTCGATTTTGAGCGTGCATTTTTTGTTTTGGTGCTTGCGCCGGATTTTTACTTGCCGTTGCGATTGCTCGGGACGCGATTTCACGCGGGAATGGCTGGCGTTGCTGCGGCGGCTCGGATTTTTGAAATCCTTGAAACAAATGACGGACGACGGAAGACGAGTGAGATGCCGTCGTCCTTGGTTGTTTGTCTTCCGTCCATTACCTTCAAAAATGTTCACTATTCCTACGATGGTACTCGCCCCGCGCTCAACGGTGTTTCTTTCACGATCGAACCCGGTCAGCGCATCGCGTTGGTGGGACACACGGGGGCTGGCAAAAGTACCATTATCCACCTCTTGATGCGTTTTATCGAACCAACACGCGGCGAAATTTTTTGCGGCGACCTTTCATCGCGCGAGGTATCCCCAGAAGCATGGCGCACACAAATCGCGTGGGTGCCCCAGTTGCCGTACTTGTTCAACAATTCGATTGCAAACAACATTCGTCTGGCGCGCCCCGATGCGTCAATGGACGAAGTTGTGCGTGCTGCTCAACTTGCGCACGCCGATGATTTTATCCGCGCGTTACCACAGGCGTATGAAACGATCATCGGTGAGCGTGGCGCGCGGTTGAGTGGTGGACAAGCCCAACGCCTCGCCCTAGCACGTGCCTTCTTGAAAGACGCCCCGATTTTGGTTCTTGACGAGCCAACGTCGAATCTCGATGTTGAGACCGAAGAGTTGATTCAAGACTCGCTGGAACGTTTGATGCCAGGCAAGACAACCCTGATCGTCTCGCATCGTTTGAATACCGCAATGCAAGCAGACCAGATGCTTGTTCTTGAGCAAGGTCGCATCGCCGAAGTGGGTACGCATCACGAGTTAATGCAGCAACGCGGCGTGTATCATCGTCTCGTGATGGCACGGGAGGCGCTGTGAGATGAAAGCCTCACGTTCTACGTTCTTCGCTTTACTTCGCCTTGCTGTGCCGTTCCAATGGCTCATCGCGCTGGCGGTCTTGCTGGGCGCATTCACGATCGGTAGTAGCATTGGTTTGATGGCAACGTCTGCATACATTATTGCGAGCGCGGCGTTGCATCCCTCCATCGCTGACCTTGCCGTGCCAATTGTGGGTGTGCGATTCTTTGGTATCGCGCGCGGGGTGTTTCGCTATCTCGAACGGCTCATCTCGCACTATATCAACTTTAGTTTGCTTGCCCGTCTGCGCGTTTGGTTTTACTCAACCATCGAACCGCTTGCGCCAGCGCGTCTAAGGCAATATCGCAGCGGCGATTTATTGACGCGCATCATCAGTGACATCGAGACGCTCCAAAATTTCTACGTTCGCATCATCGCGCCGCCGCTGATTGCTGTGGTGATTGCCATTGCTACCTCTGTCTTTCTTGCAAGTTTTTCCTCCATAATTGCATTGACCGTGCTAGGTTTTATGTTTCTCGTTGGTGTTGTCGTACCGATTCTTGTGCAACAAATCAGCGAGACGCCCAATCGCCAAATGATCGAACGGCGCGCCGAACTCAATGCGAATGTGGTGGATAGCGTACAGGGCATTGCAGATTTGATCGCTTATGGTGGCGAACGCGCACAGTTTGAACGTATGGCTGATCTAAATCATCGTTTGATTCGCGTACAAACGCTTTTGGCATCTATCACCGGCTTGCACAATGCGCTGGGAAATTTGTTGACTCATCTGGCAATGTGGTGTGTGCTGGTGATCGCAATTCCGCTGGTGAATGTGGCGCGGTTCGATGGGGTATATTTGCCGGTGATTGCGTTAGCCGTGCTGGCAAGTTTTGAAGGAGTGCTTGCCCTGCCCTTGGCGTTTCAATATCTGGAAAGTAATTTGCAGGCGGCGCGGCGGTTGTTTGAGATTACAGACCACCGACCTCAGATAACAGACCACCGATCACCAAAAACTTTGGGTGCTCATCCATCAGCAATCAAGTTTGAAAATGTTTCTTTCCGTTATTCGCCCCGCGAACCGCTCGTGCTTGAGAATGTGAGTTTTGAATTGCAAACCGGCAAACGCATGGCGATTGTAGGAGAAAGCGGTGCGGGCAAAACGACCATCGTCAATTTGCTCTTGCGCTTCTGGGATTGCACAAGTGGACACATCATCGTGGATGGACGCGAGTTGGCTGAATACACACCGGACGATGCACGAAAACTTTTCGCTGTCGTGGCGCAACCCACGCATTTGTTTAATGCGACGATTCGGGAAAATCTTTTGTTGGCGCGTCCGCAAGCCACCGAAGCCGAAATGAGGGAGGCGGCAAAGCAAGCGCAAATTCACGATTTCATTCTGTCTTTGCCGGATGGCTATAACACGCGGATTGGTGAACAAGGTTTGCGCTTGAGCGGTGGTGAACGTCAGCGTTTAGCCATTGCGCGTGCGTGGCTAAAGGATGCACCGATTCTGATTTTCGACGAGCCGACGGCGAATCTTGATACCGTTACTGAACGTGAGGTTTTGCGCGCCATTCATCATTCCACTTTGAATCGCACGGTATTGCTGATTACGCATCGCCTTGTGGGGTTGGAGGATTTCGACGAAATCATCGTGTTGCAGGCGGGGCGCATTGTGGAACGCGGGACACCGAAGGGTCTATTGCAAGAAGAGGGATTGTATCGTAGAATGTGGACACTTCAGAATCGAATGTTGGTTGAGAATTTACATCATGTTGTCCATTAGTCGTGAAACTGATTATGCGTGCCGGGTGATTTTGCATCTTGCCTTGTTACCTGCCGATACCCGGGTAACAGCGCAAGAAATTGCTAAAAAGCGCATTATTCCGCGCGCGCTCGTGCGCCGCGTAATCACTCGGCTGGGCAAAGCCAAATTGATCAAGACAAGTCGTGGAAATCGCGGTGGGTTGCGCTTGGCTCGTCCGGCTGCACAAATCAGTTTACTGGATGTGGTGCAAGCGATGGAAGGGACCATCGCCCTGAATGCTTGCTTGCTCACCGAATATAAATGTCCGCTGATGAAAGACTGTACGGTCCATCTGGCATGGGAACAGATTCAGCGAACATTCCTGACCGAACTTGAACGCACCACGTTTGATCGTTTGGCACGAAGGGTATAGTTCAGTGCTGACCTTCGCCGGTTCGACACCTGTGAACTGCACCCGGCGCGAACGCACAATTGACGCGTAACTCGTTCGTGATATAATACAGGTGCAATTGGGGATGCATGGCTTCGACGGGGAGGGCTGTTTCAGAGTTGCAAGCCGTGGAGTCTAGCCACGTTAAAATGGACACAAGTAAGTGCGAACACTCGCACCAACCTTGCAGCGCTGCCGGTCGCAGCGTAAGCTGTTGAGCGGATCGCTGACAGGTTCGCAGACTAGATCTGCGACGTCCGCGCGCGTTCTCCCCCAAAGGATGCGCGTTGGGCGCCACCAAGTTGGGGTGCGACAATCGCCACGCCGGTAACGGTTGTCAAAGACGTAGGGGGGGCCCCCGACACGGCTGAGCGTGATCACCTCTGTCGGTTGAGCCGGATCACGCGAGATTCAAAAACCGACTAGGCTTGTAGGAACTCTGGAACGAACTTTTCGGACGCGGGTTCGATTCCCGCCATCTCCACTCAATCGCCTGCCAATAACTCGGCAGGCGATTCGTTTTATGCGGGGTAATCGTCTATGTCTGGTTCTATTGGCAGTTTGATCTTATGTTACTCGCATACATCCGCGCAGTTATTCTTTGCCGGAAACCCGGTCTGTGGGTAGAATGGTCAAGGGTGATTAGCATGATTCAAATTTTAGGCGACGAATAGAATATATGTCACGCAAACCGCCTTATCCGTCCGAAACCCAATCCACCTTAGGGGCATTTTTTGCCCGCTTGATCCGTCAAAAGCCGGCGGTGGTCCAACCGGTGCCCACCGATCGGCAAAGGATCAACTTGTTGCTCGTTTGCGAAGACCCAGCGTTTTGCGAGGCACTGCAACGAGCATGGTTTGATCGCGAGGACCAGCGGTATCAAGTTGCGGTGGCAAACAGTCCCCGTGAAGCGCGCGAAAAAGTGTCGGCGCAATTCTTTGATGTCCTGTTGATTGATCAGAAATTAAAAGGCGAGGGAGGGGATGGCACGCACCTCACCACCGAGTTGCTCAAGATCAGCCCGGATAGTGCGGCTATTTTGCTGACCGAATTTTCTAGCCCGGAGGATGGTTTGCGCGCCGTGCAAGCCGGCGCTGATGATTATCTCATCAAGACTGCGGATTGGCAGACAACGTTCCGTGAACTTGCGTTGCGGGTTGCCGTCTTGTTCGAGAACAAAGAAGCGCGGCGGCGGCGCGTGCAAGAATTGGAAAGTTTGGTCGAGATTCAAAGTGCGATCATTGGTATCGAATCGGAAGCGGATCTGCCCAAGGTTTTGGATTCCGTCGTGCAATTTGCGATGCAGTATCTCTCGCACGTGGATGCCATCACGATCTTTTACATCAATCCCGAAACCGGCGAGCCGCAATTTGGTGGCGCTGCCGGCATCCTCGATCTCGAACAACTCAAAAACCACCCTCCCAAATTGAAACGAGTGTTGTCGTTGACCGAACCGTACTATGCGTTCAACGCAGCCGAAGACCTGGTTGTGCACGGTGAGTTTATTACGCGAGAAAAGATCGTCTCGGTAGCCGTCTTTCCACTGATTAATCGTGGCGAACGCTTTGGGTTGATGTTCTTTAATTATCGGCATCCGCAAGCGTTCGATGAAAGCGAAAAGAGCGAGTTGAGTTTATTTGCTCAACAAGCCGCGTTGGCGATTCACAAAGTGGTCATCTTCGATGAAACTAAACGTCGCCAACAACGCTTTGAAACCATTGCGCGGATTATGCCGATTGTGGGGGCGTCACTCGATCCGGAACAAGTGGTGCGGGCTGTGTCGCGCGAGCTTCTCAAAGTCGTTCCACGTGCCCGCGAAGTTTGTATGCTCTACTATGAACAGGACACGGGCGACCTCGTTTTCTCGTTGGCAAGTTTTGAGTTTTATCACATTGATGTTGTGGGGCAATTGGGTAGAACGCGCCTCAAAGCCAACGAGCCCAGTACGCCGATGAGCGTGGTGCGATCGGGCAGGGGACTCTACGTGCCCGATGTGAGCAGGCAGCCGGAATATCAACCCTTGGTCAGTTCCACCCAGTCACAAATGTGTATGCCGATCCAAGTTGGCGGTGAAATCCTGGGTGTGTTGGTGTTAGAAAGTAATCAATTAGACGCCTTTACCTTGGATGATCAATTTCTCTTGCAAGCCCTCGCCGATCAAGTTGCTGTTGCTCTCAAAAAAGCGCAGGAACATACCCGGTGGCTCAAAGCCCAAGACGATTTGGCGGCAAACGATGCGATCGCCTGGATGGGCTTGTTCGGTTCGAATTGGTCGCACACCGTCAATCAACGCACCTTCGAAATTGAAGGGAAGGTTTTTTTGCTCCGGCAAGCCCTGGCAGGTGTGGCTTCCCCCGAAATCGAAAGGTGGCTTGCCGATATTGAGGACGCGAGTCGGCAACTCAAAGCCCTTCAAATTGCCGGCAAAGTCTCGCACGAGCCCCGCCCCGGCGACTCGACCGTTTCGATGGATCGCGTCTTAACCGAACGCGTGCCACGCTGGTGCGAAAAGTTTCCAGAGATAACCTTAACGATGGACCTTCAATGCCCGGGTGTCCACGTTCCCATTGAAGAAGGTTGGCTAGAAATTCCCTTGGAGAAACTCATCAACAACGCCCTCAAGGCGATGGGAGGAAGAGGTGCGCTGAGTGTACGCAGCGCGCGGTACGGCAATCGGATCGAGGTCCAAATTCAAGACACTGGCAAAGGAATTCCAGAAGAAGCCAAAAAGTATTTGTTCAAACGGCCGGTTCCCAAACCTACCTCCAAAGAAGGCAGTGGCTTGGGATTACTCATTGCACGCAAAGTGTTGACGGCACACGGTGGTGATTTGGTGCTACTCCGGACCGCCCCAGGCGAAGGCACCACCTTTATGTTTCACCTGCCCGTTGCACACGTAGATGACCAAGGAGCATAACCAATGACAGCCATTCGTTCCACTCGTCGTATTTTGGTGGTTGACAATGATGCCGGCGTTCGCAAGACAATCAAAGAAGTTCTCCAAGTTAGCAAGTATCAAGTGTATGTTGCTGAAGGTAGCGGAGAGGCGCTCATCAAGAATGCACGTCAACTGTTGGTGGATTCGCGCTGTCATTTAGCCATCCTCGATCTGCGTCTGATCAATGATAATGACCCCGAGGACTGGAGTGGATTCGCGTTGGCTTCCGACATTAGCAAACAATATCCATGGGTGAGTTGCATGTTTCTCACTGGCTATGGCAGTTTCGATCTGGCGCGGCGCGCACTCGCCCAGAATATTGCCGTGGATGTCGCACGTAAAGACAGTAGTTTTAACGAGATTTTCAGAACGGTGGATCAAGCCTTTAGTAAGATTCGTTGCCGCTGGGATCAAGAACTGGAACCTTCCAATCCGGAATGGGACGAACTGCTTGCACCACTCAAAGAACAGATTCCCAGTCCGGAGATTGCGCAATCTGAATTCGCCGAAGTGCTAGGGCGTTTGTTTCCGGATGCCGATAAATTGCATCTGCGCAAATTGAGTGATTACGAAAGCGCGCCCTCCGTAACTTCGGGGCATTCGATTTTGTTGCGTGTGGCAGCACATCAGAATGGTCGTTGGTTGGAAGATGTGGCGGTCAAGATTGGTAGCCACGATGCCATTCAACGCGAAATCGTCAATTATGATCATTTTGTCCACAACCAAATCGGCGATTATCGCTACACCTTTCGCCAATCCAGCGCATCTACATGGTATTTAGGTGGGATTGTTTACGCGCTCATCGGTGCAGAAATTGATAACACGCTGACCTTGCAAGAATATTATCGCAACACTGGCGACTCGGATCATAGATCACTGGATACTGTGCTGAATACACTTTTCAGCCGCCTATTCCGCCGCTGGTACGCCGAACCCAAAACTGTTCACATCAACATCTCATCCGAATACACGACTGCACTAGGTTTGAATGACACACGTTTGGCGCGGCTCAAAAATTGGGGCGATGATCCGGAAATTCAATTTGCTGGGATCAGCACTCCCCTGCCCAATCCGTTGGTCTGGATTCAACACCATGGTCGCAACAGCGATATTGAAACCAGTCAACATATTGTTCATGGTGACCTTCACAGTCGCAATGTGTTTGTGGGCCCCAATCAAGATGTTTGGTTGATTGATTTTGAACGCACAGGTCCCGGGCATTGTTTGCGCGATTATATCGAATTAGAGACCGACATTAAATTTAGTTTGATGTCTGCAGCAATCGAACAACCCAAACTCTTTTACGCGTTTGAAACTGCTCTGCTAGGACAAACGCGGGATGGACTCAAAAAAGCCGGCGCCTTGTTGCCGCCTGCTCTAGTACGTAATCATCCTGAAGCGCATCGTGCCTTCACCGTGATTACTCATCTGCGCCAACTTGCTACGGATCGGATCCGGTATCCCGATTTGCGGGATTACTTTTGGGGATTATTGTTTCAAACGGTGTTTGTTGCCACGCTGAGCAACGTGTCCGATGCCACCCGTGAACAAGTCAAGTTATCTGCCGCCCTCATCTGCCAGCGTCTGGGTGATGGAATTCATTTGCGCGAACCCTGGCCTCCCAAAAGCAAAATGGCTCTGATCAAGAGTAAATTGACGAAAAAGAAAACCGTACCTGAATCACGGCGCGTTCTCTCTCCCAAACGCAAAAGCAATCTGGCTCTGGCACTGCAAACAACACCCTTGGATATCTTTTGCTCGTATTCCCATCGCGACGAGAAAATGCGCCAAGAGTTAGAGAAACATTTGGCGTTGCTTGAACGACAGGGGATCGGCGTCATTTGGCACGATCGCAAGATTGATGCGGGCGAACCTTGGCGAGGACACATTGATGCTCATCTCAAGTCGGCGGATATTATTCTGTTGCTGATCAGCCCTGATTTTCTTGCGTCGGATTATTGCTATGATATCGAAATGAAGAAGGCTTTGGAGCGCCACGATGCCGGCGAGGTGCGGGTGATACCTATCATTCTCCGTCCCTGCGATTGGCAAAAAGCACCTTTTAGTAAACTGCAAGCCCTGCCCCAAGATGGCAAGCCGGTTACCCGCTATCGTTCTCGGGACGAAGCTTATTCAAACATTGTGGAGGGAATGTGGCGAGTCATAGAAAAAATGCGTGCCAAGTAACCTATTCCACCGGCAGAGCCCGCACTCTGCCGGTTTTGCTTTTCAATGAGAATGATTCTATAATAGAGCCAATATTACTGGCAAGGAGAGCAGGCATGGCAATTCAATCTGAACGTGCAACCATTGGGGTTATTGGTGGAAGCGGTGTTTATCAAATGGAGGGATTGACCGACGTCAAAGAAATCAAAGTCAAAACTCCGTTTGGTGATCCGAGTGACGTGATCGTTCTAGGTACCTTAGGTAACCAACGAGTTGCGTTTCTGCCACGCCACGGTCGCGGTCATCGCATTATGCCGTCCGAACTTCCCGTTCGCGCGAACATCTATGCCTTGAAATCACTAGGGGTCGAACGAATTATCTCGATTAGCGCGTGTGGTAGTCTGCGCGAAGACTTTGCCCCCCTCGATATTGTGATTCCCGATCAACTGTACGATCGAACCAAGAGCCGTCCCCCCACATTTTTTGGCGAAGGGCTCGTGGTGCATATTTCGTTTGCGGATCCGTTTTGTCCCGAGTTGAGCCAGGTTCTTTACAATGCTGCGATGCACGCCGGAGCGCGTGTGCACAAAGGCGGACGCTTGGTTGTCATTGAGGGACCGCAATTTTCTACCAAAGCAGAATCAGAAACGTATCGCGCTCTAAAGATGGACATTATTGGAATGACGGCGCTCCCGGAAGCCAAACTAGCGCGTGAGGCAGAAATCTGTTATGCCACGATTGCTATGGTAACCGACTATGATGTGTGGCATCCGGCGCATGATTCGGTTACTGTGGAAATGGTTGTTCAAAACCTGTTGCGAAATGCCGAGATGGGCAAACGCATTGTTCGATATGCGGTGGATGAGGTGCCAACAACGCGTGAACATTGTCCCTGCCCCAATGCGCTCAAGGATGCCATCATTACGGCACGTGATCGAATCCCGGCAAACACCCGGAGAAAACTGGGGATTCTGCTCGATAAGTATTTGCCTTCGGAAGAGACTGCTACCCAATCGCGTAGAATAAAATTGAAAAGATAATGAATTCGCGTAGCGTTTTTCGCCTTAAAGATTTTGACTAGTTTCTTGATTGGTTTTTGGATAGTGTATTGCCTACACGAACAAAATTGCCTCACCGAAAATGGGTGAGGCAATTTTGTTGGCTCATCTATTGATCAGACGAGAATGCGAAAGCGAGGCTCAGACCCATTGCTTGAGAACAAGCAACAGACTTGATGCGAGTACTGCAGAGATAGGAATTGTCGTGATCCATGCTGCTACAATCTGACCCATCACTCCCCATCTCACCTTGGATAATCGCTCCGCCGATCCCACTCCTAGAATTGCTGAACTGACAACTTGGAGTGCTCACCGGTCCACCCAAGACGGCGTCAAAACCAATGGCGCAGAATCAAGGCAAAGAAAGCAGCCAGGATTGCCGAGACCGGAATGGTGGTGAACCACGCCATTAGAATCTGAATCCCCACATCCCAATGCACTTTGGACACGCGCTCGGCTGCACCCACCCCCATCACCGCCGAACTAACCACCTGAGTCGTGCTCACGGGTCCACCTAAAAACGCTGCGGTCAAAATCACGCTGGCTGAACTGATCTGCGCGGTAAAGCCATGCACCGGGCGAATCTTGAAAAACTTGCCGCCAATCGTTCGAATTAATCGCCAACCGCCTACCCACGTCCCCCAGGCAATCGCCGCCGCACTAACGGCGACCACCCAGAGCGGGACATGAAATTCGGGAATCACCTTGCCGCTCACTAAACCCAGTGTAATAATGCCCATCGTCTTTTGCGCGTCATTGGTCCCATGCGATAATGCCAACGCAATCGCGGTAAACCATTGACTCTTTTTGAAAAACTCATTGATGCTAGGCGGAAAAGGACGTGCCAAAAACAGCGTCAATCTCATCACAACAAATCCTACCATCAATCCAATGAGTGGTGATGTAGTTAACGCCATAGCCACCTTCCACACGCCGGACATTTTGACCACGCCCAAGCCACTCTCGACAATCGCGGCACCGATCAAACCGCCCACCAAGGCATGCGATGAACTCGACGGAATCCCCAGCCACCACGTAACCAGATTCCAAATAATCGCCGCTAAGAGGGCGGACATGGTTACGGATAATCGAATCTCGGTATCCACCAGCACTTCGTGCCCAATCGTCGTGGCAACCGCAACCCCAAACAGAAATGGACCGGTAAATTCTGCCATGGCGACCAACGTGAGTGCTTGGCGTCCCCCTAGGGCACGCGAGGCAATCATTGTGGCAACAATGTTTGAACTGTCGTGAAAGCCATTGAGAAAATCGAAAAATAATGCTAGAACGATAAGAAGAATGACCGGGATGGGAAAGTCAATCATAAAGGCAACTCCAATGCTAGTGAATAATAAAGCCCGTCTCACGCTATCGGAAACGGGCACAAACCCCTATTGCAATCGTGTGCAATAGCCCCAGCGCTATCTTGTCTCGATTATATCAAGATAACCTATGATGTCAAAATTTCTACCTGAACTCTTCGCGGCGCACTGTAACCTGCTCTAGCCGATCCAACCGCACGTTTACACCAATCCCCGGCTGAGTGGGCACCGTCATCATGCCTTGCGCGTCAACAGTAAATTCCGGCTCAACAAGGTCTTGGGCCCAATAGCGCTGGCTTGCCGATATATCGCCCGGCAACACAAAGTTGGGTAGTGAGGCTAATGCCACATTCCCCGCCCGACCAATCCCCGACTCGAGCATGCCACCGTGCCACACTGGAATCTGATGCTCCATACACAAATCATGAATTTTTTTCGATTCGACGAAACCACCTACGCGCCCCGGCTTGATATTGATGTTACGGCAACTTTTGAGTTCGATTGCCGCGCGCGCGTCTGCCGCGTTGTGAATACTTTCGTCCAAACAGATCGGTGTCTTGAGTTGCGCTTGTAGTTTGGAATGCTGATAAATATCGTCATAACCCAACGGTTGCTCGATCAACAACAAATTGAACTCGTCGAGCGCACGCAACGTGTCCACATCGCTGAGCGTGTACGCCGAGTTGGCATCCACTTGCATCACTATATTTGGAAAGGCACGCCGTGCCGCCGCTACAAATTGAACATCGCGCCCGGGCGCAATTTTGATTTTAATTCTACCGTAACCTTCTCTTAGGTAACCTTCGATTCGCTTGACCAACGCTGCCGGCGATGATTGAATGCCAATGCTTACGCCCACCGCAATTTTCTCGCGGGTGCCACCCAACATCTTGGATAAAGAAATCCCGCGTGCTTTGGCAAACAAATCCCATAAGGCAAATTCCAAACCGGCTTTTGCCATATTGTGCCCGCGAACACGTACCCCACGCTGAATGACCTCTTCGATACTCGTAAGGTCTTGCCCCACCACGTTCGGAATCAAATAGTCACGCAGGATATGCCACGCGGTCTGTACAGTCTCGTACGAATAAAATGGCGCGGCATCTGCCGGACTCTCACCCCAGCCGGTCAGCCCTTCGGCGTCCACACGGACGATGAGATGTTCGATGTCGCTTTCAACGCCAAACGAGGTTTCAAATGGAGCAACGAGATGCATTTTGATGTGTCGCAATTCAATACGATCAATCCGCATAAGTCTCCCTTGAAAATAGGCTTGTAGGCGCGCGATTCATCGCACGGGCGCTCTTGAAAATGTAGGACAAATTTGAAATTTGTCCTACACCCAGTCCATTTTTCATCCGACTTCTGGTGCGCCAACGGCGGGTGCGCGATTCATCGCGCGGGCGCTCAACCGCCGTACTACGAGCTCACGCGCTTATCTTTACTGGCGTGCTGAAGGCGAATGAGCCACTCCTTCGGAAAATAGACCGCTAAAGATGTGGGACAAATTGACCGTGTAGCATGGCGACCGCCAATCATCTCAACTCGACCGCAAAGACGGCAGAGAAAAAATCTTAAACTCTGCGGTTAGTGAATCGGTGGGCGTGCTACGGTCTCGACAAATTTGAAATTTGTCCTACGCCTAGTCCATTTTCATCTGAGCACTGGCGTGCCAACGACGACTGAACAACACTTTGTAAAGCCATCAACTACGCTCCAAATTTGGTCAGCCGTTGCGCATTCGCTAACGCCATAGGCATCAAATCTTTTGCTGGCAAGCGACCGAGTGAACCACGCGCGCACGCACGTTCGCTATACTCGGCGATGCCGTCTGCGCGCACAAATTTGGAATAGAGCATTACAGGGACCGGATGCCATGAATGCGATTTGAGTAACGCTGGCGTCGAGTGATCGCCGCCAACGATAATCACGTCCGGTTTCAGCGCCAGCAAACGCGGGAGTTGCGCATCCACCTCTTCAATAACATGAACCTTACCGTCGAAATTTCCATCTTCGCCGTACGAATCGGTCTTTTTCACATGCAGATAAAAGAAATCGAAATCGTTCCAATGTTTTTCGAGCGCGGCAAACTCATCCGCAATGGTTTCGCCTTCGACCGGGATTGTTTGCATTCCCAAAAGTTTTCCCAAACCACGATACATCGGATAGACGGCAATGGCAGCAGCGCGCAAACCAAACGCTTCTTCATAACTGGGCCAATGTGGTTTCTTGGCAAAACCGCGCAAGAGAATCATATTTGCCGCCGGTTGATTCGCCAGCCGTTGGCGCGCTTGCTTGATAAACTGATTCGCCACCTTGGCAGTCTTGGCAGATTTCTGATCGAGCGCCTTGACCGGCAAGGCTGGCACACCTAGTCGTTGTGGATCAGTTTCGGTCAATGCATCGCCCAGCCCTTTGCCGCGCAACACCAACACAAAACGATGTTCCTTCACTGTCTCGACCAAGATTTGCACGCCGGGAATTTTGATCGTACGGAGCAGTTTGACCAACTCGATATTCGTTGAGGTGGCGAGGCGCCCCGCGCGCCGATCGGTGAGGTGGCCATCGGCATCAATCGTTGCAAAGTTCCCGCGTGCCGCCACATCGTTGGGTCCCAAATCGAAATCAATGCCGAGTGCCTCCAGCACACCGCGTCCAATTTCGTACTGCAATGGATCGTAGCCAAACATGCCCAAATGACCAGGTCCACTTCCCGGGGTAATGCCGGGGGCCACGGGATCGGCCAGCCCTAACGCTGATTGCGCCGCGAGTGCATCCAGATTCGGTTTGCGCGCCGCTTCGAGTTCGGTTTTGCCGCTCGGTGTCAGCGGCAAACCGCCGACCCCATCCATCACCAGCAGTACAATTTTTGTCTTGGCTGGCACAATCAATTCGCGCATCCGTTGCATATCCATGGCTTTACCTCCGGGGATAACATCCAAAGCTCATCTTAACACTGGGCGCGTGAGATGTCAAAATAGCATTTTCCTTTTCGATAAATTTGTCGTATAATATCGCCAATCAATCGGAGGATGTCCATGAATATGCAACGAACTCTGCGCTTGATTTTTCCGCTACTCGTCATCCTGTCCCTGTTTTTCCTCGCCTTGCCTACGGCGGCTCAAAGTAAAAGCGTTACCGTCACCCGCCGCGATTACGATGTAACAATTCAGGTCAATGGCGATGTGCGCATCACCGAAACCTGGGAAGCGCGATTTTCCGGCGGACCGTTCACCTTTGCCTTTCGTGGCATCACTTTGAATAAAGTCGAAGCCATTGATAGTTTTGCCGTCTCGGAAAATGGGCGCCCTTATCAAGCCAGTCCCTCCCAAGCCGCCAACACGTTTACCACGTATCGAGAAAGCGGCCAACAATTTGTCAAATGGTTTTTCCCACCCACCATGAATCAAACTCGCACGTTTGTGATTCAATACACCTTGCACGGGGCGTTGCGCATTTACGAGGGAGGCGATCAATTCTGGTGGAAAATCATCGAAGGGGATCGTGGCTATCTCATTGAACGATCAACGATCACCGTGAATCTGCCGGCAACATTTCCCACCGATCAATTAAAAGCGGCAGTAACCACCGGGAGGGGGAGCGCAACGATTCGGGATGGCAAGACGATTGTCTTTACCAGTACGAGTCTGGGTGAAAGCGGCGAACTGGAAATTCGCGTTCAGTTTCCACACGGCGTTGTAACGGCTTCCGCTCCCAGTTGGCAAGCTGCCGCCGATGCCGAAGCGGCGGCGAAAGCCGAAGCAGAAAAATATAAACCGATTCTCAACCTGGGGTTTCTCTTTATCGGACTGGTGCTCTTGTTGTTGGGTCCCCTGGGACTCTATTTGCTCTGGTATCTGCAAGGACGCGATCCCTCCACGCCGATGATCGCACAAACAAGCGCGCCCCCAAGCAACCTGCCGCCTGGCGTGATGGGCACCCTGATTGACGAACGCGCCGATATGAAGGACATTATCGCTTCAATCGTGGATTTGGCGCGCCGCGGCGTGATCAAAATCATCGAAAAAGCAGAGCCGGGTTTTCTTGGCATTGGCACGAATCGCGATTTCGTGTTTGAGCTCGTCGGTGATACGAAAGGACTGCGTAAGTACGAAAAGACCCTTATCGAAAAAGTATTTGGCGGTGGCACCCAGCGCGAATTATCAGATTTAAAAGAAAAATTTTACACGGCGATTCCAACGCTCCAATCGCAAATGTACGAAGAGGTCACCAAAGACGGATATTTCCCGGCAAACCCCAACGCCACGCGATTAAAATATGCCGGCTTGGGCATCGCCGCGCTTGTCATCTTTGGTGGCATTGGCTTTTGTTTCTTTGGTGCACTAGTGGAGTACGCTGAACTAGCCATTTGCCCGGCGATTTCGTTGATCGCGACCGCAATCGGCTTGATTACGCTCAGTCCGTTTATGCCGCGTCGCACCCTTAAAGGTGCAGCCGAACGGCAAAAATGGATCGCCTTCAAACGCTACCTAGAGAGCATTGAAAAGTTTGCCAAACTTGATCAAGCCAAAGAATTGTTTGACAAGTACTTGCCCTATGCGATTGCGTTTGGTTTAGAAAAATCGTGGGTGCAAAAATTTGCAGCGGTGGGCACCCCTGCCCCGGTCTGGTATGATACCTACACACCTCGACGATTCGGCGATACAAGTCGCCAAGGATGGGGTGCCGGGATGGGCAGGAGTGGTGGCGGTGTTTCCGGCGGCAGACAAATGCCCTCACTCGATAGTATGGCAAGCGGCTCGTTTCGCGGACTCGATTCGATGAGCGAAGGATTTTTCTCGATGCTCAACTCTACCGCATCGGTCCTCAGCAGCGCCCCCTCTAGTTCTGGCGGCGGTGGCTGGAGCGGTGGCGGAGGAGGAGGCGGCGGCGGTGGTGGCGGCGGCTCTTCCGGCTTTGGATAGAATCGAATCACCAATTCAGTGGAGGTCGCATGACAACCGGTCGCATCGTGGGAATCATTTTGATGCTTGCAGGGCTAGCCATTTGCGGCATCGTTTCGCTATTTTTGGGTTTGGGCGCGATGGGTTCGGGTCCCGCGCCGCTTTCGCCGGCTGGCGCAGTGCTGGGGATCGCCTTGTTTGGTGTGGTGCCATTGCTGATTCTGGGTGGCGTGGGCGTCTTTATGTTCATCAAAGGTGGACAGGAAGCCGCCGAGATGGCAGACGTGCGCAAGAAGGAACGCTTGCTTGGAATGATTCAAGCCGCCGGGAAAATTTCGCTGGGCAACGCCGCCATCGAACTCAAGATGACGCGCGATCAAGTGAAAAATGCAATCCTCGAATTAGTGAACCAGGGATTGTTCACCGGCTATATCAATTGGAAAGAAGGCATCTTTTATTCCAAAGATGTTTCGCAGATGCAGACAACCAAATGTCCCAACTGCGGCGGCGAGCGTTCTGCGGTAGGCAAGGGCGTTATCAAATGTGAGTACTGCGGCGCCGAGTTGTTCCTGCCGCAGAGTTAGTGCCGAACGGCTGGGCGCTCAGTCGGACAGGAGCAAACGGAATGGATAGTATTCAACAGCGCATCCTTGAGATTGCCTTGCAATTGCCGGGCTATTTGGGCTACGAAGCCAAAGAGCGGCGACGCGATATGGACAAGTACACGCGCACGACGCTCGCCAACAAGTACGAAGAACTTCACACCGCGCTCGCCCGCGTGCGCGCCAAAGCCCCGCTGGAACAAGCCGTTGATTTGGAGAACCTCGACCAAAAATTATTGCGGCTCATCGCTCGCTTTGAAACTGCACCACGCGGCTACGCCGGCTGGTTCGATGCCGCGCAAATTGTCGAGGAAGATTTGGATGCGTTGACTCAATTCGATGCCGCGTTGGCGAACGGCGTGCCGCAACTCAAAGCGGCGATTGAATGCGTGGCAATCGCGGTGAAAGCGAAACAAGGGTTTGAGGATGCCATTAGCGCGTGTGCCGAATTGCTAGACAACTTGAATGCACGCTTTGATGAACGCGAACAATTCCTAGCCACCGGCAAGAAACCAGCCCTGAGCATTCTTCCCACCCCGCGCATTGAATCCCCCCTTGCTGCGCTCGAAGCCAAAAAAGCGCCACCCGCTGAATTGCTTGCGCTGGCTAACTTGAAATTAAACGACGCCATCGAGTACGCGGCAACCGACTATCTCGTGGCTGGCAAGATCACGTACACCATTCCGACCGGCTCTTTCTGGGCATTCCTTCTGCAAGACGGCAACCAGAAACTTTGGCTGCGGGTGGGACCGGGGAACGAGATTGCCACTTGCAAACAAATCCAATTTACAGTATCATCTCCGTTGCCCGAAACACTGGAATATAGCGGCGAAAGATTGACGCGCAATACCAGCGGACAAGCCCACGTGAGTGTGGAAGGCGCGGGCGGCGTCAAACGTGGCACAGTCGAGTATGCGCGCTATGGCGCAGACTCGGGCGCGCGTTTGTGGATTGAAAACTTTGGCACAGAGACGCGCATCATGTTCGGGCATACGCTTGATGTAACAGAAGTCAAGATTTATCGTAGATGAAAAGACCGCTATTTCCCAAGGAGGAAAAATGGGTATCCTAGATCGAATGAGCCAGATTTTGCGCGCGAATCTCAACGATTTGCTAAACCACGCCGAAGACCCGGAAAAGATGTTGAATCAAATTCTGCGCGATATGGAAGAGGCGATTAAACAGGGCCAGTCCCAAGTCGCTGAGCAGATTGCGCAAGAAAAATTGATTCAAGCCGATTTAGACGAAGCGCAGCGCAACGCCGCCGAATGGAGCAAAAAAGCCGAACTCGCCGTCTCGAAAGATCGCGATGATCTGGCACGCGAAGCCCTGCGCCGCGTGAATGATTACAATCAACAAGTCGAGATTTACCAAAAGCAACTCGATGTCCAACGTGCCGCGGTGCAAAAACTCAAAACCGATCTCCAAGCCCTGCAATCGAAATACGAAGAGGCACGCCGCAACAAGGAAATGCTGATCACCCGCGCCAAGCGTGCCGCCGCGCAAAAACAAATCTCAGCCGCGTCGGCAAAAATCTCCTCCGTGGATTATTCCTCCGAACTAGCGCGGATGGAACGTCGCATTCAAGAAGAAGAGGCGCGCGCGGCTGCCGCTGACGAAATCCAAGCCACCTCGGTGGACGAGCAATTCAAACAATTGGGCGAGGACGATTCAGTAGATCAACAACTCGCAGAACTGAAAAAGAAATTGGGCAAGTAAGATTCAACGTTCAAGGTGCATCAAGCATCCTGAAACTTGAGGAGATTTGAAATGCCACGAATCATTGATGTTGTCGAGTTTCTTGACAATACCGGCAATGAAATCGTTCACCGTGAGCCGCCCGATGGGCCCGGCGATTTTCGGCTTGGCTCGCAAGTGATTGTGCGCGAAAGTCAGAACGCCGTCTTCTTCCGCGATGGTAAAGCACTCGATGTATTTGGACCCGGTCGCCACACCATCACCACCGCCAACATTCCGATCCTCGCCAGCATCATCGGTGTGGCGACGAGCGGTAAATCCCCCTTCCCTGCCGAAGTCGTCTTTGTCAACATGAAAGAATTTCTCAATCAAAAGTGGGGCACACCCGAACCGATCGCTTTCCGCGACCCTGATTTGGGGATGGTCCGCTTGCGTGGATTTGGCACCTACGCCTTTCAGGTCAAGGATGTATCGCTGTTCGTCAACGGCATCGTCGGGCAGCAAGGAATTTACACGACCGAAGGCATCGAAAGTTTCTTGCGCAGTATGATCATCACCAAGTTGACCGACATACTGGGGGAACAAAAGAAATCCATTTTGGATTTGCCCAGTCTCTACAGCGAAATTGGCGCGGGGACCAAAGCGCAACTCACCGATGATTTTGCACGCGTGGGGCTCACCCTTAAAGCGCTCTATGTCAACGCCATCACGCCGACCGAAGAGACCGCCAAGGCGATTGATGAACGCGCGGCAATGGGCGCCATTGGCGATATGGACAAGTACCTGAAATTCAAAGCCGCACGCGCTATGGGCGATGCCGCTTTGAATGAAAGCGGCGCCGGTGCCGGCGCCCTGCAAATGGGTGTGGGACTAGGCGCGGGGGCTGGGCTCGGGGCAGGTCTTGCCGGGATGATGGCGCAAGCGATGCAATCGGCGCAACAAGCCGGCAAAGCCGGTGCACCGACCATCATTTGCCCTTCGTGTAACACCTCCAACCCAACCGGCGCGCGCTTTTGCAACAACTGTGGCACTAAACTCACCGCCAACCCTATCAAGTGCCCCACGTGTGGCACAGAAAATCCGCCGGGCGCAAAATTCTGTAGCAACGACGGAACCAAACTGAGTTAAGCCGTAACAAAAGGCACTCTCGGTTTGAGAGTGCCTTGATTTTTGCTATTGGTTTTTGGTTTCCAGCAATGCACGCTCGCGTTGCACGGCTTGCCAACGCTGACGCAAACTCAACAGATAGCCAATGATCACCACCGCAATCAGTAGGTAGGCAATCGCTAGATATTCCATCCGTTCACCCCATTAACTCACGTAATACGTTCACTTGATCGCGCGCTTGCTCCAGACGTAAACGTTGAATCAGCAGATACGCAAACAACCAGGTGAACGAGAGCAAGCATACCATCAAGGTTTGCGTCATCTGAGGTGCTAGACTCCCTTCCGTCCCAATCAGTAATTCCGGATGCATGGTGCGCCAGATTTGTACCGAGATAAAAATGATCGGCACATCAATAAAGCCCACAATCGCCAGTACTGCCGCAAAGCGCGCCCGCCGTTCGCTCTCCGCCGTACTGCGCAACATCAAGTAGCCGATGTAGATCATCCACAGGATCAGCGAGGTAGTCAAACGGGCATCCCACACCCAAAACACGCCCCACGCTTTTCTTGCCCACATCGGTCCTGTGAGCAACACGAGCGTGATAAACACCACGCCAATTTCTGCCGCCGAAAGTGCCAGCGCATCCCAGCGGCGTTCGCGCTTCCACAAGAACATGAGGCTTGCCACAAAGACGACAAAGAACGCGAGAAAGCCGACCCACGCACTCGGGACGTGAAAATAGAAAATCCGTTGCACATCGCCCATTGTGCGTTCGGTGGGGGCGTAAAAGAGTGCCATATATAATCCAATGGCGATGTTGAGAATGGCAATGATGCCGATGACTCGCACAATCGGCGTGATGGTCTGATCGGCGAGCCAACGCCAATATAGTTTATCTGTCCTCAGTGGTTCAGAAATACGTGCTTGCGACATTCGATCACTCTCCTAAATCGGACTACCACACTTGCTACAGAACTTGTCGCCGAGCGCGGCGCGTTTGCCACACGCGGGGCAACGCACTCCGCGCAGTGACGCACCACATTTAGCACAAAACACATCTTCGGGTGCGTGCGGGGTACCACATTTGGGGCAATGAGTGGAGCCGGCTACCGAAGCGCGACGCAAACGCCCCACTTCGCGTTCAATCACCTCATCGGTAACTGCCACACGACTTGCCCGCGCGCCATTCAGACTATCGAGTTCTTGCAAAATCGCCACCGCTTTGGTTTCGTACTTGGCGCGCAATGACCGATAATCGGCATCCGATAACTTGCCCATCGCGTGATCGTTTTCCAAATCCTTGATTGCCAGATAAGTCGCATCACGTTGGGCAATCAAGTTCTCGTACACCGGATCGGTCAAGCCCACAAACGCCACGTCCAACTCTTCTGAACGTTGGAACAAGGGATACACTACAAAGGTGACGGCGACAATAATCATCAACGCAATTGCCAAGGTAATCATCTTATACCTGCGCCAATGCTTCTTTCACACGCGCGCGTGCCATTGCGCGCGCCTCGCGCGGATCCGGCAACGCGGCAATCACCGTGCCTGTCACCAGCAACGCAAAGCCAATCCACAACCACACCACCAACGGATTGATGATCGCTTTGATAGTGGCAGTCCCGGCTTTGGCGTCAAAGCCCGCCAAAATCAAATACAAGTCTTCGGTTGCCGTTGTGCGAATTGCCACTTCGGTCGTCCACTGCGACATTTCTGGGTTCGGGCTGGGATAATAATTTTTTTCCGGCGAAAGCACACCCAGACGACTACCATCTTGCAAGACCACCATTCGTGCCGCCACCACCTGACGATTCTCAGTGGGATAAACTTGCAAGCCATCAAACTGCAACGTAAAATTTTTTATCTGCATCGTCTCGCCAGGTTTCAAATTGGCTTGCGTTTCAAATTGATAGAACGTTGACCCTGCGATACCAACCACACCCAAAATCACACCGATATGCACGATGTAACCGCCGTACCGCCGCCGATTGTTCGCAATCAACTTGATAAACGCGGTAGCCGGGTTTTCGTTTTGCTGCCGAATCCGGGTCAGCACCCCGCGATAAAATTCCAAACCGATCGTCGCCAACACAAATGCCACCGCGCTAAAGGAGAGCAGACCGTACCAATCGCGCACGCCGATTACAAACAACCCAATCGCCGTAATGATGGAGGCGACCAAGGGGCGCAAAAAGTTGCGTGCCAAATTTTCCGCCGTCGCACGCCGCCAACCGATGAGCGGACAAATTCCAATCAAGACGATGAGCGCGAAGAAAATGGGACCGTTCACTTGATTGAAGAATGGTGCGCCGACCGTAACCTTTTTGCCGGTCACGGCTTCGCTCACCATGGGAAAGATCGTGCCCCAAAGTGTTGCAAACGCTGCGCCCACCAAAATTAAATTGTTGAGCAAGAACGAGGACTCGCGCGAGAGCAACGAATCGAGTTCGTTTTCCTCTTTGAGATCGTTCATTCGATCAAACAGCAGATAGAGGAACGACAACAAGGTGAGTCCCAGGAACGCCAAGAACCAAGGACCCAAACTGGACACCCCAAACGCATGCACCGATTGAATAATGCCACTGCGCGTGATAAATGTCCCCAGAATCGAAAGGCAGAACGTGAGCATCACCAGAACCAGATTCCACATCTTGAGCATCCCGCGGCGTTCTTGGATCATCACGCTGTGGAGATACGCGGTGCCGGTGAGCCACGGCATCAAACTAGCATTTTCGACTGGGTCCCAACCCCAATAGCCACCCCAGCCCAGTTCGGTGTATGCCCATTGCATCCCAAACAACAAACCGAGTGAGAGGAACAGCCACGAGACCAACGTCCATCGGCGCGTGGTGCGAATCCAAACATCGCTTAATCGTTTGGTGAATAGTGCCGCCATCGCAAAGGCAAAGGGAACGGTAAAGCCAACATAGCCCAGGTATTGCGTAACCGGGTGAATGAACATCCCGGGATTTTGCAAAAGCGGATTCAAACCATTGCCATCCGGCGGCGTAAAATCAAGCAATCGAAACGGATTGCCCACCACCGCGTTCGCACCTTCGGGGGTAAATGGTGTGAGGATGAAAAATCCCGATTTTGCCGGATCAGTTGCCAGCGTCATGAGCGCGAGGAAAAACGCGATTGCGAACGCTAATCCAGACACAGCATACGGCATCAATTCTTGATTCTTGTTGTTGTTTTGCAGAATGACGATGGCAGTGAAAAGCGAGAGAATCCATGCCCAAAAGAGCAACGATCCTTCTGGCCCACCCCACAACGCCGACACGTTGTAGAGCAATGGTTGAGCGATGCTCGTCTGTAACGCCACATACTCGAATCGAAATTGATGTGTGATGAGCGCCCACTCGAGTACGCCGACCGCCAACGTAGTCAATGCCGCAACCGCCAACGCGGCATTGCGCGCGCTGGCAAAGAGGGGAAGATGATTGCGACGCGCGGCAACAAAAGCCGCGCCCGCCGCATACAGCGAGAGGAAAAAACTGAGCAGCAGGGACGCGTAGCCAAGATCAGCCATTGCGAAGTCTGCCATAGCTTCGTCTCCTTCATCAGCCGTTGTAGGGGCAAGCCCTCTGGTCATCCTTGGCTTGCCCACACGAACAGCACTAATCGAATCAAAGGGTTTCCCAGTCCCGGCTTATTTTGAGGACGCGCCGGGAGTCTGGGATTCGTACTTGGACGGACACTTGACCAAAATGGTGGAGGCGATGAAGGTGCCATCTGCGCCAAGTTTACCTTCGGCGACCACGCTTTCGCCTTGCTCAAACGTATCGGGGTTGACCCCTTTGTACACGACCGGCAAAACCAGATCGTCTTCTTTCAGGTTAAATCGCAAGGTCAGCGTTTTGTCGTCAAATTGAATGGAGGATTTGTCCAGCGGCGCATTGATGCGGACCGGTTGATTGATCAGCGAGCCCCGTTGCGCGTACATTTCTTTGAGGGTCAAATAATAAATCGCGTTCGTCTGGAAAGAAGAAAGGGTGACGTACGCGATTGCGCCTAGAATAAGCAAGCCGCCGATCAAAAACTTCCATTTGCCGCCTGCCTTGACGGATGCACTCCGCTCCACCGCGGGTGCCACCATGCTATTCATGACTTTCTCCTTGAAAAGACATTTATCCGTAAAGACGCCATTGTCTTTACTCTGTTCAGATTATCACCATCAAGTCAAAATCGGGTCTAAGGGTAGTCAAAGCCGAGTCGTTATTTAGCGAATCTAGCCAATTGGGTCAAGCGATGTTATAATGCCGTCCGCCAACCATCGAGACAGGCACACCATCGGCTGGGTAACTGACCGATTGACATCAGCGTTCGGCCGATTGGATTGCTCAGCCAATGAGCAATGTTCCAAAACAAGGCTGAGTAACGTCAATGGTAGCACTGCGTTATAGCGTGGAGACAACAGCCGCAGTTGAAACGGCACCATCGCAAGCGTTCACGCCTTTTAGGCTTGGGTGGCTGTTTAAGTACTCGGCGTGAACGCTTGCGACAACTACCACGCGAAGCCGCCCTGCGGCGGCTGGCTTTGCGTAGTTGTTGCCGCGATTTCAATCGCCAGATTCGGACGCTACGCTATCCGGTGGTGCTACCACATCAATCGTTAATTTCTTTTATGCGCCAAGACCACAGTCACGGCGAGTATATTGTTGGACTAAACTGCTTCTAATCTTTGCTTAATCTAGTTGCAACATAATAGCCAAGAGTGATTCATATCATCACCGAAACCATGGGGGGATAATGCAACGTAATCGGATTATCTTTGGTGCCATTGCCCTTGGGGTCATTATCGTCGGCGCGATCATCTTTTGGATGACGCGGCAAACCAGCACGCCAACCACACGAATGCAGACCGCCACCGTTCAACGGGGCAACATCCTCGCGACAGTCAGCGCTGCCGGCAACGTCTTTAGTCCCGAAGATGCCTCGTTGGCGTTTCAAACGAGCGGCCGCCTAACCAAAGTCAATGTTCAAGTGGGCGATATGGTGAAAAAGGGCCAAGTGTTGATGGAATTGGATAGTACCGATCAAGAACTTGCCCTGCGGACCGCTAAAATCAACCTCACCAACCAACAAGCCAACTTTGAAGCGACCAAATCGAATTTACAACTTGCTTTACGTACTGCGCAAGCGAATCTGGCAAGCTCGCAAGCCAATCTGGAAGCCGCAAAAGCCAAAGCGGCGCAACTGCCCAATCAATTGGTCAGTGCCAAGGTTGCGTTGGACAAGGCAACTATCGCCTTGCAAAAAGCCCAAAGCGATTACAACGCCATCGCGTGGCGCGGCGATGCGGGAATGACCTCACAGGCGCAAGCCTTGCAAACCGCCACGCTCGATTACACCTCGGCGCTTGCCAACTATAACATCACCGCCTCGAACATTGCGAACGATACCACGCTCAAGCAAGCGCAAACGCAGTTGGAACGGGATCAGGTAGCACTGGAGCAAGCGCAACGCAACTTGGACACTAGTCTGCGCACCGCCCAAGCCCAACTCGATTCGTCGCAAGCGGCGTATGATCAAGCGGTGCGCAACTTGGAAAAAACCAAACTTGTTTCACCGATTGATGGCGTGGTGGCTCAAGTCAACTTTAGCGTCGGCGATTCGGCGGGGACAGGCGTGGCGGTTGTGGTGGTTGATCTCTCTCAACTTCAAGTGCGGCTCACCGTCGCCGAAGTAGATGTTGCCAAAATCAAAGTGGGTCAAACCGCGCAAATGACGCTGGATGCTTTGCCGGGCAAAACCTATAGCGCCAAAGTCTTGTCGGTGGCACCCATCGCCACGGTAACGCAAGGCGTGGTCAACTATCCGGTCATCGTCGCCCTGACGAACAACGATGGGCAAGTCAAGCCGGGGATGACCACCAACGTAACGATTACCGTTGAGGAACGCGACAACGTCCTCTTGGTGCCTTTGCGCGCCGTGCGGACACAAGGCAATCAGAAAATTGTTACCGTCGTGTATCAAGGGCAGAATATTCCAGTACCGGTTACGACCGGTTTATCGAACGATACATCGGTTGAGATTACAAGCACCGGCTTGCAAGAAGGCGATCAAGTTTTGCTCACCACGACCACCACAACCACACGCCCCACCGGGGGCGGTGGCATTCCGGGCGGCGCATTCTTTGTTACCACACGCCCCACCGGGGGCGGTGGCATTCCGGGCGGCGCATTCTTTGTTGGACCGGGGGGAGGACGTTAAGATGGCTCCTGTCATTGAAATTCAAAATGTCAAAAAGATTTATCAAATGGGCGATGTCCAAGTGCCGGCGTTGAATGGCGTGTCTCTGAACGTCGAAAAGGGTGAGATGATTGCGATCATTGGACCCTCCGGCTCGGGCAAGTCCACGTTGATGAACATCATCGGTTGTCTCGATACGCCAACGAGTGGTTCGTACATTTTGGATGGCGTGGACGTGTCCAAGATGACCGACGACGAACAAGCCCTGATTCGCAACAAGAAAATCGGTTTTGTCTTTCAGCAATTCAATTTGCTGCCGCGTACTCCCGCACTCGATCAAGTGGAATTGCCGATGGTGTATGCTGGCGCATCCGATCGTAAAGCGCGGGCGCGCGAAGCCTTGGAAGCCGTGGGGTTAGGCGATCGGCTCCATCATCGCCCCACCGAACTTTCGGGAGGCCAGCAACAACGCGTGGCGATTGCGCGCGCCCTCGTGAACAATCCCAGCATCCTGCTCGCCGATGAACCAACCGGGAACTTGGATTCCAAAGCCGGGCGTGAGGTGATGGCGATTTTTCAGCGACTCAATCGGGAACGCGGCATTACGGTCATTTTGGTCACCCACGAACCTGCCATCGCCGCGCATACCCATCGCATCGTTCGAATTCGAGACGGGATGATTGTGGGCGATGAACAAGTTGTTAAACCCAGAGATGCCACTGTCGAAGAATCAGTGTATGATGCAAACAATGGAGGACGTGTATGAATCTTCTCCAAAGTGTGCAGATTGCCTTGCAAAGCATCGGCGCCAATAAATTGCGTTCGGGCTTGACCATGCTGGGCATCATCATCGGGGTGATGGCAGTCATTACCATGCTCTCCATCGGACGAGGGATGCAGAACACGGTTACCCAACAAATCAGCAGTATTGGAACAAATTTGTTGTTTGTGCGACCCGGCAACACACAACAAGGTGGCGTGCGTCAACAAGAAACTCAAGGCACGCTCACGCTCGGCGATGCCGATGCGCTCAGGGCTTTGCCCAACGTGGTCGCCGTAGCACCCCAGGTGGATGGGTTTGGCCAAGTGGCATATATGGCAAACAATGCGGTGGGGCGGATCATTGGGGTAACCCCAGAATACCAAAACACTTTGAATGCCAATGTTGCCACCGGCGAGTTTATCGCCTCATCCCATGTGCAAGGACGCGCCGCTGTGGTCGTGTTAGGCGCAGGGATTGCCACCAGTTTGTTTGATACGGCAGACCCCATCGGACAATTTGTGCGCATCAATGGACAAAACTTTCGGGTGATCGGTGTGATGGAGCCCAAGGGGGGCACCGGGTTCAACGATACAGATATGCAAATCTATGTCCCGATTACCACCGCCGCCAGCCGGCTGATCGGGAATCAACGTTTTCGCGGCGGCGATGTGGTCTCGACCATCAACGTCAAGATCACCGACACTAGCGTCCAAGATGCTGTCGTGCAAGACATTAGTAACATTCTGCGTGAACGGCATCGGGTTCTCTTCCAAGACGATTTCACGATTCAAAGTCAACAAGATATTCTGAACACGTTGAATCAGATCACGGATGCCTTCACGATCTTTTTAGGAGGCATCGCCGGGATTTCCTTGATTGTGGGTGGCATTGGCATTATGAACATTATGCTTGTCTCGGTTACCGAGCGCACCCGCGAGATCGGTATCCGCAAAGCGGTGGGGGCACGTCAACGGGATATTCTGATTCAATTCCTCACCGAGGCAACCGTGCTCAGTTTGTTTGGCGGCCTGATCGGTTTGTTGGTGGGGATAGGGATTGCCCAACTCATCTCTGGAATCAATATCGGCACCACAACTTTGCAAACCGTCGTGGACCTCGATGCAATTCTCCTGGCACTCAGTTTTTCGCTGGGCGTAGGATTGTTCTTTGGCATCTATCCAGCCAATCGCGCCGCTAGTTTACATCCGATTGATGCGCTCCGTTACGAATAAGTCATCCACAGATTGCGCAGAGAGCAGAGTAGCACCGCATTCAATCATCAAGACAATCACTTGGATTGAGTGGGGTGCTATGCTGTGTTCTTTATGTTCAACTCAGAGGTTACTATGAAACAAAAAATCGGATTCTTGATGTTAGTGTTGACGATTGGTTTGATTGCGCCTGCTGTATTCGCTGCCGCACCGGGTTCGGGACCGATGGATGCCATGCGCATCACCAACACATGGCAAACCCTTGCACCCAATTCTAGTTGGTGGTTCTATTTCGATTACACCGGTGACAAATCGCCCATCGAAGTAACGTTAGAAGACTATCGCGTACCGAACGTGCGGTTATCCATCTTTACCCCCGACCAAGCCCGGAATTGGATGCAAGACCCTGCCACACCGCCCATCGGCATCGGCACACCCCCCAGCGATGCCAGCGCAATGCGACAGTACGATCTCACATGGCGCGGCGCGTTCAATTTTCCCGGCAGATTTTTCGTCGTCGTTGCGAACGATAATCCGTATGCCATTCAATTTCGATTGAATGCCAAAGGCGAGGCAGTTCAACTTGCGCCGCCGCCCACGGTTACGCCGGTCCCTACTCCCTTCTTTGCTACGCCGGTACCGACAGGCAATCTCCAAGGTCGTTTGGTGTTGCAAGAATCGAGCGGCGGAAACATTTACACCGTGAACGGCGATGGCACCAACCTTAAAAGAATTACCTGGGGCATTGATCCCAGTTGGTCGCCGGATGGCAAGCAAATTGCGTTCACGCGTTGGGGCGCGCAAGCCGGGGTCTATGTTGCCAATGCCGATGGATCAAATGAACGCGCGCTGGTCGGAGGAATGCGCCAGCCCCTAGCACCGCGTTGGAATCCAAACGGCACCAAGATTGCGTATACTCGACAGTGGGGCGGCTCGGACACCGATTCCGTTTTCTGTCTGGGACGATTTTGTTTCACTCTCCCCGCCGATCCGCATTGGCGTTTGAGCACGGTGGATGTCAACACCCAAATCGTTTTCGACCCACGTTCCTCTGAGCACGCTTTTGCGCCGGCGTGGAAAAACGATAATGTTACGTTGGTGTATGCCGATGCCGGGTATGGCTTGATGGTTACCAACATCAAGGGTGATCCCGAGTGGAATATTTACAAACAAAATCCGGTTGTGCAGACACCAATGTACAGCCCGGACGGCAAAATGATCGCGTTCACCGTCCGCGTGCACGACCACTGGGACATCAACGTACTCGATCTAACGCATGGCAATGTTATTCCGGTCACGCGCCCAGACCCCATGGCGTTTCGCCCCACCAACAACGTTTCCCCAGTGTGGTCGCCCGATGGCAAACAAATTCTCTTCTTGTCCGACCGCAACGGCAAATGGGAATTCTTTGTGGCCAACGTTGATGGGACAAACTTGACTCAGGTTCTCAAGCGTGTTTCCGACACACTGGCTCTCAATTATAATTTTTCGAATGAGCGCATGATAGACTGGCTCAAATAAATCCAACTCAGGAGGAGCAATGCAACGCCCGTGTACCGTATTGATGTTTGTCGTGTTGGCTCTGAGCATCGTTGCCTGCGCGACAAGCCCGACCCCCACGCCGCAACCAACTGCGGCCCCGACGAAGGCAACGGCGCCGACCCCGGTTCCCCCGACCACCGCGCCGACCCCAGCCGCAAGTGCGTCGGGAGATACGGTGAAACTAGTGATGGTGCCAGGCAAAAACGAAGCGCGCTATCGCGTGCGGGAACAGTTAGCGAATGTTAGTCTTCCCAGCGACGCGGTGGGCGCCACCAAAGAAGTCACCGGTACCATCGTGGGCAAACTCGATGGCACGATTGTATCCGCGCAATCCAAGTTCCGCGTAGATTTGCGCACCCTCAAAAGCGACCGCGATCAACGCGATAACTTTTTGCGCCGCAACGTGCTAGAAACCGATAAATACCCGTTCGCCGAATTCGTACCCCTCGAAGCGCCGGGCTTGCCGCTGAAATTACCCGCCGATGGTAAAGTGGAATTCAAATTGGTGGGCGATCTGACGATTCGCGATGTAACCAAACGGGTAACCTGGGACGCCAAAGGGACCGTGACCGGCGATGAAGCGACCGGCACTGCCACCACGCGCTTTAACTTTGCCTACTTTAACCTCACCCGTCCCAGCGTGCCAGTCGTCTTGAGCATCGAAGACAATATCATTCTTGAACTCGACGTATTCTTGAGACGCGAAAAATAATACCGCGCGTGGCGATAGAACAATTCTAGCGCCACGCGCTCCACTGGGAGTTCTTGTGCGTCAACGTTTGCAAACCCTCGTCGTACGGAGCGTGCTGGCGTCGCTCATCGCTTGGATTCTGACAAGTGTCCCTCTCGCCGAGATTGCGCCGAGAACCTGGTTTGCATTCGTCCAAGTTCCAATCGTCATTTTTCTGTTAATCTGTTACATCGGTAAATCGTTGATTGATACGTTTTTTTATAATCATTATCAACCCTAAAGGAGTGTGAACGATGAAAACAGCTTTGCTTGGCGTCGCCGTAGTGATTTTGATGGCAATTGCCGGGGGTGCGGGATACTACTGGGGCGATCAGAACGGCTTTACTCGCGCCCAAAATATCCGTACCGAATTTATCAATCAACGTTTTGGGGCACAAGTCCAAAGCGCCGGCATTGATTCCAGCCAACTCGCCGCGGGGCAACAACGTGGTGGCGGTCAAGGTGCCGCGCCATTCGCCGGGCGACCCACCGCGGGCGGTACCGTCAAGAGTATCGAAGGTAACAAGATTACCGTTACCCAGCCAGACGGCTCGACGGTCAGCGTGACGGTGGATGACAAAACGATCATTCAGAAACAAGTTGCCGGCGCCATCGCTGATGTCCAAGTAGGTATGCGCATCACGGTAACCGAACAAGGCAATACCAAACGCATACAACTTTTACCATCCCAATAACACCATCAAGCAACCGCCTCGATGTAGAGGCGGTTTTGCATTCCAACCCATCTTGCGGTAGAATCGGACGCAAGGTTATCCATGGCAAACCAAAATCCGCGTTTATAATCATTATCAACCCTAACTCGGACGCGCCGAAAACAACACCGGAATTGATCCACGAAGGACACGAAGATTTCTCTGTTCTTCCTTCGTGACCTTGGTGTCCTTCGTGGACGAAAAAATCTTTGCTTTTTGCGCAATGATTTTATTTGATAGGTACTAACTCGGACAAGCCGAAACTGAATAGAATTTTTTTCACGAAGCACACGAAGAAACACGAAAAATTAGTTTTCTTCTTCGTGACCTTGGTGCCCTTCGTGGATGAAAAAATCTTTGCTTTTTGCGCAATGATTTCATTTGATAGGTACTAACTCGGACAAGCCGAAACTGAACAGATTTTTTTCCACGAAGCACACGAAGAAACACGAAAAATTAGTTTTCTTCTTCGTGACCTTGGTGCCCTTCGTGGATGAAGCATCTTTGCTTTTTGTACAATGATTTAAGTGGGAAGGTACTAAGGGAGATACCATAATGCCGCACAAAGCTAAAACGCTCATCGGGCTAGTGCTCGCTGTCTTATTCCTCGCCGCCTGCGCGCCAGCTACAATGGTCAGTGATCAGGGGACAGGGATCAGAACGTTGTCGCCCACTGCCACGCTGACGCCCACTGCCACGTTGATCCCCACCGCCACGCCCACTGCTACCCCAGAACCAACACCAACCCTGCAAACTGATCCCGCCTCCTGTTTTAACTTGGTGCCTTTTGATTCTAAACCGGGATACGCCGAAGAATTTGAAAAACTGCTGGCTGAACATCTTGCCGTAAACACAAGAGCAACATCTTTTTATGAAAGAACCGCGAAACTCGACCTCCAAGGATCGGTTACGATTGTTGTTATAAATCCTGACAAACCCGCAGAACCCTTTTCTGACAAACCCGCAGAACCCTTTTCTGTTGACCTTATTACAACCAATCATCCAAACTCTGTAAACACATTTTATTATGTCCGCTACCTTGACGCTGACGGAAAGCCGCGGCTTGAACCTCTTCCCAGCAACTCAAACTACGCCGCAAGTTTCACCGTCAACCCTGACAAATCAATCACTTGGTCGCTTGTC
>DAOUAL010000024.1:0-7844 GCA_034433515.1 Anaerolineae bacterium
GACTGGGTATCCCTAATCGCCCTAAACGCATCCTGCGCTCGTTGCATCCCGGCAATCTTGGCTGGATCGCTCTTGGGTCCCACGATGATGAAATCGTTGTACATCACATCAAAGCGTTCGCGCGCATTTCTGTCCGCTACAAACTTGTCTTCGGCGGGATGATCATGCACGAGCAAGACATCGGCATCGCCTTTCTGTCCAATGGCGATGGCTTGGCCCGTCCCGACGGCGATGACATCTATTTTGCAATTGAATTGCTTTTCAAAGTCGGGCAGGATGAAAGCGAGCAAGCCGGAATCGTACGTACTGGTGGTGGTGGCAAGACGGAGAAGACAGGGCGAGGTCGCCGTCGAAACGGTGCAGGCGGTCAGCGTGATGAGCGATAAAAAAATAAACGGGTGAAAGGAACGTTTCATTGAGGTGGGATGGAACATCTAGTGCAGCAACATGAAAAAGTTGCATACCAGCCCTATACTGAGATGCGGGCAGTTGATGCACTACTAGGGCGCGGCAGTTACACGTTGCATCTTGACCGTGTACAAAACGATGGAGCCAGCCACCGCGACATTCAACGAATCCACCTTGCCCCACATCGGCAAGCGCACGAGGAAATCGCATTTCTCGCGCACCAGCCGGCTCAATCCTTCGCCTTCGCTACCCAGCACCAGTGCCAGTGGCATCTTGTAATCGAGTGTGGAAAAATCTTGCGCTGCCGGCACATTCTCCACACCTACAATCCACACATTCGCGCGTTTGAGTCGTTCGATGGTGCGCGCTAGATTTGTAACGCGCACAATGTTGAGATGATGAACCGCGCCCGCCGAGGCTTTGATGACCGCCGGCGTTACGCCCACCGCGCGTCGTTCGGCGATAATCACGCCATCCACGCCGACCGCCTCCGCCGTCCGCAAGAGCGTACCAAAATTCTGCGGGTCTTGAACCGAATCGAGGATCAAGATCAACGCTGGCTCTACCCGTTCATTGGTGCCGGCAAGAATATCTTCCAGTTCGGCGTACGTATAACTGGTAATGCGCGCAACCACCCCTTGGTGATCGCGCGCCAGGCGATCCAACTCGATCCGGGCAACCCCGCGCACCGGCACATTTTTTGTTTTAGCAAGTGCCAGCAACTCGTTGAGCGCGCCGCGCGAATGCACACCCATCGCTACCCAAATTTCTTCGATGGTGTGACCGGCGCGGAGCGCTTCCAAAATCGCGTGACGACCGTAAAGATATTCTGGCATTCGTCATTAGCCGGCTTTCCATGTGGTGCCTTGGGGTCCATCCTCCAGGATGACACCCAGTTTTGCCAACTCGTTGCGCACCTGATCTGCCAACGCGTACTGTTTTGCCGCACGCAAATCCTTGCGGACCTGAATCAACAATTCGATAAACGGCGCGGCTTCCAGCAACTTGGCTTTGGGTTCCTCAAGCGTCAACCCTAACACACCGGCAAGTTCGCGCAAGGTGGCTTGCGCTGGCGCAAGCATCTGCGGCGATGCCCCTTCATCGCGTGCACGATTGATTTCACGCGCCAAATCGTACAGCGTTGCAATCGCCTGGGGGGTACCAAAATCGTCGTCCATCGCAACGATGAATTTTTCGCGCGTTTGTTTCGCAAACTGGGTCAACGCATTTTCGTCCGATGCGTGGGGCGCGATGGCATCTTTGACCGCGACGCGCAAGCGTTCCAATCCACGTGCCGCCGCATCCACATCCGCATCCGTCCAGGCTAGCGGCGTGCGATAATGGGTCGAAAGCAAATACAAGCGAATCTCGTCCGACGTGTGCCGCGCCAGCGCATCGTTGATCCACAACGTGTTACCCACGTGGCGCGACATTTTATCTTCCGCCGAGGTATCGCCACTCAAGCGCAAGAGCGCGTTGTGCATCCAATACTTGGCAAACGGTTTTTTGCCGGTGAACGCTTCGCTTTGGGCGATTTCATTTTCGTGATGCGGAAAGATTACATCGTGGCCCCCGCCGTGAATGTCAATTTGGGGTCCGTGTTCCACATAGTTCATCGCCGAACATTCGATATGCCAGCCCGGGCGTCCCTTGCCCCACGGGCTATCCCACGCGGGTTCACCGGGCTTGGAAGATTTCCACAAGGCAAAATCCATCGGGTCTTCTTTGCGTTCATCCACCGCGATGCGCGCGCCGGCTTCCATCTCATCCAACGACCGATGCGATAACTTGCCGTACTCCGGAAATTGCCGTACGCGAAAATACACGTCGCCGTCCACCTCGTACGCGAATCCTTTGACGATGAGTCCTTGCGTGATTTCGATAATTTGCGGAATGACGCCGGTCGCGCGCGGGTACGCATCCGCCCGTTCGATGTGGAGTGCGTCCATTTCGTTCAAGAATCGTTCGATGTACACTTGGGCAATCTCTTGAATCGTCCGCTTTTCTTTTTGTGCGCGCGCAATGATGCGATCTTCAATATCGGTAAAATTTTGGACGTGGCGCACTTGATAGCCGCGAAACTTGAGATAGCGTTTGACCACATCAAAGACAATGTAGGAAAAGGCGTGTCCCACGTGGCACGGATCATAGAGGTTGGGGCCGCAAACATACATTGCCACACGCCCCGGGACATTGGGCACAAACTCTTCTTTTTGTCGAGTCAGGGTATTGTAAATTCGTAGAGCCATAGTTTTTCTCCGGTCAGGCGATCAACTTGAAAAGGGGACACGGTGATGATCACCGGTCCCCATCGTACACCAGCACACGAACAATCCCCACCACCTCATCGCCGACCTATTTCTTCTCTTCCATGATTGGAGTTGCAAAAATCATCCGACCTTGATTCGTTTGGAGCATCCGGGTAACCGTCACATCAATCTCGGTGCCGATATGGCGCTTGGCATTGTCCACCACCACCATCGTCCCATCGTCCAAATAGCCCACGCCTTGGCCCAACTCTTTACCTTCTTGAACGATGTACACGCGCATCGCTTCGCCGGGCAAAACGACCGCCCGGACGGCGTTCGCCAACTCGTTAATGTTCAGAATCCGTACCCCTTGCAATTCGGCGACCCGATTCAGATTATAATCGTTGGTTACAATCGGGCAATGCAAGTTTTTTGCCAGGCGAATCAACTTGTCATCTACCTCGCGGACATCTTCCACATCGAGATCGGTGATGCGAATCGGCACGATAGATTCTTTTTGCAGTTTGTTCAACATCTCCAAGCCGCGGCGACCGCGGTTGCGGCGCAAGGGATCCGGCGAATCGGCAATGTGTTGAAGTTCGGCGAGGACAAAGCGCGGAATCATCATCGTACCATCAATAAAGCCGGTGCGCGAAATATCGGCAATGCGGCCATCAATGATCACGCTGGTATCCAACAAGACCGAACGTTCCGCCGCTGCCTTGGACCCATCGCGTCCCAAGCGTCCGCTCAACAAAGCAAAGAAATCGCGCTCGCGCATCACCATGACCCACGCGCCCAAATAGCCAAAGAGCAAGAGTGAGACAAACGGCAGAATCGAGCCCAGCGGGTTGGGGAGAAATGACAGTGGAAAAGAAGTCAGCGCAGCAATAATCAATCCGATCAGCAACCCGATGGTGGCGGCAAGGAGTTGTTGGGTGGGAATCTGGCGAATGGTCTTGCGCATCCACAGATAAGGACGAATGGTGATCCACGGCGTCACTAACAAACCCAACGCCGCGCCCGCCAGAACGAGAACGATGACGTAACGAATCTGGGCTTCGCCGGCGCCCAAGGCATCGCCAATGCGCCAGCCAATCAGCGCAAAAACAGTCATTCCAACGAGACGGAGGAGAACCTCGATTGTCATGATAACCTCCTCCCGGCACCCGTTTACAACAAAAAAGCGTACCGCGGGGGTACACTCAACCAAGGAAGAAAAAGAAAAAAGATACAATTGCTGTAAAAACAGGTAACACGATCACCTTGAATAACGGAACACAGGTTGAGCGACTCTCCGGCAGAACACGATCATATGCAATTGGGTAACTCGGGATTGAATTTCAAGCGAATGTATCTTAGCATAGGACATTCCAAATGTCAATCACGATTTGGGGTTTTATCCAAGTCGCGTCGAACGCCAAGCGCACCTGCGCGTACTAGACACCGTTCGCCGATTGGAAAAAATCCCCAACTCGTGTAGAATACAAGAACACAATGCTTCTTGGTAATGGCTCATCGCCACTGGCGCACTAGCGGTTGGATGAAAATGGACTACGTGTAGGACAAATTTCAAATTTGTCCTACATTTTCAGAAGAGTTGCTCATTCGCCGTTGGGCGCATCCGCAGAGAGATGAAAATAAGCGAGTGCCATAGTACGGCGCTTGATCGCCCGCGCGATGAATCGCGCGACTACAAACCTATTTTTTTAGAGGAGAATCTATGAAACCTCGAGTCTTTATCACGCGTATGTTACCGCAACCAGCGCTGGATCGTATTCTATCGGTCTGCGAAACTGAGGTGTGGCAAGACGAACTACCGCCGCCGCGCGAGGTCTTGCTGAGTAAGGTTCGCCACGTGGACGGCTTACTCTCTTTGCTCACCGACAAGATTGATGCGCTGTTGATGGACAATGCGCCCCGGCTCAAGGTCATCAGCAATTGCGCTGTTGGGTTTGATAACATTGACGTCCCGGCTGCTACCCAACGTGGCATCGCCGTGGGCAACACGCCTGGCGTCCTCACCGAAACAACCGCCGATTTTGCGTTCGCCTTGTTGATGGCGGCGGCGCGCCGCGTGGTCGAAGGGGATCGTTACACACGCGCGGGCAAGTGGAAAACCTGGGGATTGACAGTGTTGCTGGGTCAAGATGTGTACGGCGCAACACTCGGTTTGATCGGCTTGGGGCGCATTGGCACAGCGATGGCAAAACGCGCTAAAGGATTCGAGATGCGCGTGTTGTACTATGATCTGTACCGGCGTGAAGACTTGGAAAAACAACTGGGGATTACGTTTGCCGATCTAGCCACCGTCGTCCGGGAAGCCGATTTTGTGAGTGTGCATACGCCCTTGACCAACGAAACCAAACATCTCATTAACGCCGACTTGTTGCACAAGATGAAAAAGACGGCGATTCTCATCAACACCTCGCGCGGTCCCGTGGTAGATCAAGCCGCGTTGTACGCCGCCCTGCGCGATGGCGTGATTGCTGGCGCCGCGTTGGATGTAACCGACCCCGAACCGATTGCAATGGATGATCCGTTGCTCACGTTGGAGAATTGCATCATTGCGCCACACATTGCCAGCGCCTCGGTTACCACGCGCACCAAAATGGCAATGATGGCGGCGGAGAATTTGCTGGCTGGCTTGCGCGGCGAACCGTTGCCCAACCCGGTCAATCCGGAGGTCAAACCAAAAACACTCGGTTGATTACCGAGTGTTTTTGTGTGTGCCCCGGGAGAGACTTGAACTCTCACGCCTTTCGGCACAGCCCCTCAAACTGCCGCGTATGCCAATTCCGCCACCGGGGCATTGCGCGTTGCATTATAGACACAATTGCAAACCGTGTCAAACTTTTTGCTCCAGCGGCACAATGCCGTGTTCCACTTCGGTCCCCATCAGCAATTTGAGAATCCCCGCTGGATTACTCTTGCGAATCCGTTTGTACAATTGCTCCGGCGTCATTGGCTGATTGCCATTCGCAAGCAACGCGCGAAAGATCGCTTGCGTGAGTGGTGTCGCTGGGGTGATAAAACCGGGTTGGCGTCCGCAATGATCTGCAATGCATTCCCATAGTGCATCTACGCGCATCACTTCGGCGGTGATGGGGTGAATACGATCCACGATCCCGGCATCGGCTGGGGTAGGATAACGCGCGCGACATTCATCGCACAAGAGCGCGTGCATCTCTTCGCGTAAATCGCGTTCGTTCTTTTCAAACCAAGCGAGATCAATATGAAATAAAGTGTTCGTGTCAGGTCGAGCAACTGGTGGCATGAGTAATCAGTAAGCAGTAAGCAGTATTCAGTATTCAGTGTTCAGTATTCGGGGTTCAGCGGCGTGGTTCGTTCAAGACAAAATATCCACCGCCGACAAAAGTAAAAGCACTATTCTCGTGCAATGCACTCAAGACCGTACGCGGTCCCGCGCGTCGCACCAGATTCACCGCGCCGTACAAGGTCTTGGCATGGACACGCCCCGCGCCGCTAAGTTTAGCCAGTTCCGGAAAGATTTCTTCGAGCAAGGTATTGAGCGAGCGATGCTCTCGCGCGCGTTGCGCAGCGGCTTCCAAGCCCAAGGGATCGCCAATCAAGAATAACATTTCTTCATCGTACTTGTGCGCAATGGGACGGCGTTCTTGCGAAAATGTCAATTGACCGTTGATGCCGCGCGCCACACGCACCCACAAACCCCGTTCGCGTTGCGGTTGATAATCCAAGAAAAGCGTCAACGGATCTGGCCCTCGCTTGAGCGTCACGTACGCCCCGGGCGATAACTTGCGCGCATTGAACCATTGCGCCAGTCCCGCAATATAGTTGCCCTCCTTGACCGCAAAAGCCGGTATTTTTTCCTGCGTCGTCGCATCCACAAAATAGAAACGCAAACGCGGATGCATGAACGAGGGCAACAGCGCACGCACCACCGGTGTGAGCGGCAAAGTGCCGGCGCGACGATGCGGATAGGTCAACACCAGCGTAACTTCATCGCGCGGCACAACATGGTTCAATTCAACGTCACCATTCAGATCGGCTTCGTCGTGCAGTTCCGCCGCAATGGTTTCCAGTTCCGCCGGCAAGGTGACGCGCCGTGTCGGCAGGGCTTCCAGGATCTTGGGGCGTTCGCGCGCTTCAGGTGGCTCAAGCCGTGTGAGAAACCAACGCGCGCTGTTTTCGGGACCCACATCTTCAAACCGCACATCGTTCGCCAGCGCAAGTCGCAGCGCAAAATCCGCCGCCGATTTGCGCGGTTCCGGAATCTCCAACACCTTGAGCAAGTCCGAGGTTTTGAGCGCATCGTTCGCTTGCTCGATGGCGGCTTCGGCAAGATTCAGATACCCCGTGTGCACTTCGGGCAACAAGCCGCACAGAAACCAACCATCGTCGAGATGAACAAATTCCTTGTTCGTGCGCAATTGTTTGAGTAAATTCTCGCGCACCATCTCACCGAACCGCGCTACCGCCTCTTCACGACTCGGCATTTCAACCACGATTGTCACATCTTCGTTGAGCGGATGCGGATGCGGATATGCCATCGCAAACTCGCGCGGTTTGTTCTCGCCATCCAGCAGAACCGCCATGACCTGAAATGTGCCAAGGCGCGAATTCTCACCCGGGCGAATCTTTTGCACAACCCCTTCACGATTGTTCAGCGCAGTGAACACCAAACGCTGATTCACCGCGTACGATTCCTTGGGTTGATAGATTGGCACACGGCGCGCCGCCGCTTCGGCAATGCGTTTTTCTTCTTCCCGCACGCGCCATTCGATCAAGTACGCCGCCAGTTCACGGCTGGACGCCGGCGCGCCGCGTTCCAAAATATAATTGTACGCGCGCTCCAGATCGTCGCTGGTGGTGCCTAACGTTTTCCAGAAATCAAGACTTGCCAAGTGATGAAACCTTAATAATCGAAATTAGGGCAAGGCGTTGTGCACGATACGCCTTAATCCTGTGCTATTATATGCAAATTCCTTTTTCACACAAACTTGCCACTGTCTCACTGTCTTGTTGCCGCGCCGATTCTCGTGTAAAATAGTCACACGAGGTTCCCATGACGATCACGCAAGCAATTCTCAAATTCATTGCGTCCCGCTTTCACGTGCCGGCAGAGACGCTCGATTATTTTTTTGCGAGCGCGCACGTGGGACGTCCGGCGGAAACCGCGCTCCCCTTTCCCGCCGAACTCATTCC
>DAOUAL010000025.1:0-4638 GCA_034433515.1 Anaerolineae bacterium
ACCGATCCCGCCTTGACCTTGCTTTACGAGTCCACCGCGCGCTACATTCTCGAATGGCAGACCGAGGAATGGCAGATTCGGCAAGCCCATTGGGCACGCAAACTGAGCGAACGTGTTTTGGCATCCTTGACAAGTTATCTGATTGCCATCGTGTTGATGCTCGCTCTTCCGTTGCGTGCGTTGCCCTCCACAATACGCCGGTACCCCCGGCGAGGAGTGTGGCAATGAACAAGGCAGCGCAGCGGGACCAGCGTGTGACGCCCCTCCGCGTACCGGTCATTGATTTGGGATGTGGGCGCCAAAAGACGCCGGGCAGTTTTGGCGTAGATCAAGCCCCGTTGGAAAATGTTGACCTCGTGTGGAATCTGCTCGACTTTCCGTACCCTTTTGAATCCAACTCGGCAGAGCAGATTATCTCACAACACACGCTCGAACATTTTGCGCCAGACGATGTGCTACGCATCCTTGCTGAAATCTACCGCGTCCTCAAGCCGGGCGGCACTCTGACCTTGACATGTCCTCATGCTTTTAGTGTCGGCGCCATGCTCGATCCTACCCACAAATCATTTTGGACCTTTCGTTCCTTTGACTATTTTGATCGGCGCTATCCATATAGTTATTATGCCACAGCTGGATTTCATTTTGAGACGGTCGCACGCCAAGCCTTCATCAACTTGTGGTTTCGCTGGGATCGCCCACCGCGATGGAAACAATGGATCAATGCAGCGCTCAGTCGAATGTTCAACTGGCTGCTCGCCCACAGTGAGACCTTGCCTGACGTACTCATCAAAGTGTTGCCTTTCTATCGCGTGGATATTTCTGTTACGTTGAGAAAAGGGGGAGATGACTAACCCGCTCGTTTCCATTGTCATCATCACGCGCCAGCGTCCGCATCTCATCGGCAATTGTGTGCAACACGTCTTGGTGCAGGATTATGCACCATTCGAAATCATCATCGTGGATGCTTCCGAGGATGATTCCACGGCGCACGCGCTTCCCAACGATTCACGCGTACGCTATGTGCATCTGGAAAATGCCGCGCATCAAATTCCGCGCTCGCGCAACGAAGGCATTCGCCACAGTCACGGCGACATCATCGCCTTTATTGATGACGATAGTCTGGTTCAGCCCGGCTGGTTGCGACATCTCGTTGCCAATTACACCTCGCCACACGTTGGCGGCGTGGGCGGCTTGGTGTTGGCACCGGGCGAAGCGGCGCGAACAAGTGGCACGCTTCCACACATCACGCCTACCGGCTCGGTGCTGGGCGATTTCAACATTCAAACCACCAAGCCGGTACCGGTGGGTCATTTACGCGGATGCAATATGTCGTTCACACGTCAAGCGCTGGAGGCAGTCGGCGGCTTTGATGTTCGGCTCGATCAATCCAACTTTCGCGATGAAACGGATGTGTGTGTGAGCGTTCGCCGCCTGGGTTTTCAACTCCTTTACGATTCAAAGGTTGCGGTGATCCACTTGTATTCGACGAAAGATGGTTTTCAACGCGACGAGTGGCAAGACCCGTCACATTATTTTTCGATTACCAAAAACATCACCTACTTTCGGCTCAAACATTTTTTCTCGCTCCAGACTTTGCTGGCTGTGTTTATCGGCGCACCCATTCTGACAGCAATCACCAACGTGCGTCGCTACGGCGCGCGCGGTGGCTTGTTGATCTGGAATGATTGGCGCGGACGCCTTGCCGGCTGGCAAACTTTTTTCGAATATCGTCGGTCAAAGCACAATGCCTGAACGCGCATTCCTCTCGGTGGTCATTGCCACCTTTCAACGTGAGACGCTCTTGCGCGAAACCATCGCCGATGCGTTGGCGCAAGAGTATCCGGCTTTTGAAATCATCGTCGTTGATCAATCGCCAACGCCGATCACCCATCTCGACGCGCGCGTACGGGTGATTCCAACGCAACCGCCGCATCTGCCGCGCGCGCGCAACCTCGGTGTGCGTGCCGCGCGCGGCGAGATGGTTGTGTTGGTGGACGACGACGTGGCGCTACCACCAAATTTTTTGGCGATGCACGCGCAGTGCTATGCCGATGCGCGCGTGGGCGGTGTGGCGGGACGCGTGATTCTCGATCCGAATCCGACGCGCCCGCTGGTTGCGCCACCCGCCACCGGGATTGATTTTGATCGCGCGCAACCCGGCAACGTTCCTTTTGCGCGCGGATGCAATATGTCGTTTCGGCGCGCGGCACTGCACCAAGCCGGTTTGTTCGATGAACATTTTTCGGCGATTGCGTGGAGCGAGGAGGAAGATATTTGTTTTGGAATTCGCCGCCTGGGTTTTCAGATTCGATTCGAACCACGCGCGTGGCTCATCCATCGTCAAGCCCGCGTAGGTGGAATGCGGACACAGACCCACGCGCCCGCCGACCGCGCTGATTTTTATCGCGACCGAATTTATTTCGCGCTCAAAAATGTCGGTGGACTCGATTTCGTCCGTGTGGTGTGGGATACCTATCGGCACACGCTGCCGCCGCGCGCACATGGCGCGCAAATCGTCCAACGTCAATTCACGTGGCTGCGTGGTTCGTTGAACGGACTGGTTCACTTTGTTCGCTATGCTAAACGCCAACGCCCGTTGCCGTATCGGATCGAATAAAAATGAAGCCACGTCTCGCCATCGTCAGTACCGGCATTCGCGGCGATCTGATCGCGCCACTCAAATATTTTTCCCAGTTTGAACTCGTTCATTTTTATCGCCACGCCGAGTACGGCGATCTTGCCGATGCTGATTTCGATGCCACGTTGCGGCAGTATCACTCGCCGCGCGATCTCTATCGTCAACTCATTGCGACGCATGCAAATGTGATTCAAAGCGTCGAACCGTTTTCGCTGGCGCTTCAACCGTACTTGTGGGCGTGTTATTTTGCGGCGCGTCAAACCGGGGCGCGCTTGCTCGCGGTCACGCTCGAAAATCGCCCGCTCGAAATTAAATTCGGTCGCGCGCTTGCCGACGCACTGCGTGCGCTGTTGCGCATCTATTTTGCACGCGCGTGCCTCATCATCGTCTTGAACGAAGGCGCGCGGCAAAATGTTTTATCCTGCGATGTCGCGCCACAACGGATTGAAAAGATGATGTGGGGCACGTGGGGTGTGGAGGTCAACGAATTTGCGCCGGGCGCACGCGCGCGCTCAATGCCCACTATTCTCTTTGCCGGGCGACTCCACGCCGAGAAAGGGATTTTTGTTTTGCTCGATGCGTTCGCGCGCGTGCGCCCGCAGATTCCTAACGCACGCTTGACTATCGTGGGCGATGGTCCCGCACGTTCACAAATCGAAAAGCGCGCGCGTGAATTCGGTGATGCCATCACGCTCACCGGCGTGGTCAAACATCGCGCCATGCCGGAAATGTTTCGCGCCGCCGATGTGTTGGCGATGCCGTCGCTCACCACGCGCAAATGGGCAGAGCAAGTGGGCATGGTGGCGTTGCAAGCGATGGCATCCGCCGTGCCGATTGTTGCCACCCAAAGCGGCGCGATTCCGGAATATGTGCCGGCAAATGCTGGCGTGCTTGTGCCGGAAAACGATGTGCCCGCCCTCGCCGATGCGCTGATCGAAATGTTGCGCAACCCAGATCGTCGTACACAGTTCAGTCGTGCCGCACGCGAGTACGCCATCGAACATTACGATGCGCGGAAAAATATCGCGCGGGCAGAACACGTTTTAAAGGAGCATTGTCTTGCGAATCGCGTTTGATGCGAGTTCGATGCGCGGCGCAAAAACCGGCATCGGCGTGTACACAGAAAATCTGATTCGCGCCTTACGCCGCTTTGCGCCCGAGATCGAAATGATTGAACTGGACGATGAGACCACCGCGCATCAGCGTACCGATCGTCGCATGGTGCGCGAGCAAATCGGTTTGCCGCGTCTTGCGCGCCAAGCACGTGCCGATGTGTTGCATCTGACTGGCTTTGCCGCGCCGGTTCGCGCGCCGATACCGGTGGTGCTGACCGTGATGGATTTGATCGGCGTGCTCTTTGCCTCGCATTTTCCGCCGATCTCGCGTTTTTACTGGAGTCGTTATCTGCCGTTCACGTTGCGTTTTCCGGCGCAGTTGATTACACTTTCGGAACACACACGGCAAGATATTGTGCGCTTGACCAAGATTCCGGCGGCGCGGGTGTGGGTCATTCCGCCGGGACGCGATGAAAAATTTCGTCCCATCGAAAATGCGCGCGTGGATTTCGAGTTACCGAAAAAATTCTTTCTCTTCGTCAGCACCCTCGAACCGCGCAAGGGCATTGACACATTGATCGCCGCGTTTGCGCGCGCGGCAAACACCCTTGCCGAAGATTTGGTGATTGTGGGTAAACGCGGCTGGGACGCCGAAAAATTTTTTGCCCAAGTTGAACGCGAAGGATTATCCGCGCGCGTACATTTTCTCGATTATGTTGCCGATGAGGAACTGCCAGCGGTGTACAATTTGGCGCGTGCGCTGGTGTTTCCTTCGCGGTACGAAGGGTTTGGGTTGCCCCCGCTCGAAGCGATGGCGTGTGGGACACCGGTGATTTGTTCCAACGCGGCGTCGTTGCCGGAAGTCGTGGGCGATGCCGGGGTCTTGCTTACGCCAAACGATGTGGATGGCTTTGCTCAAGCGATGGTGCGCCTCGCGCGCGATGA
>DAOUAL010000026.1:0-48478 GCA_034433515.1 Anaerolineae bacterium
ACAATCGGCACGAAAACTTCCGCGCGTAGTTCCTCGCCCGGCATACTCAGGTAGACTTCATACGCGGGACCGTTGTCGCGATAACCTTGTGCGCGCAACCAATCGTACACCTCATTATACGCTCGCGTGATGTTCGCCTCGCCTTGATACACAATCGCCGCCGCGTCAAAGCCGGGAATCTCTTTCACCTGCACTTCGTCTGACCCTTGCACCTCAGGCGCAACCGGGACGCACAATTCGCTGCGCAACTTGTCTGCCGGCACCTTCGCCGGATCATCGTAAAAAATGCCAAACGATTTTCCCACCGGTTGAAGATTGTGCGCACGGAGCCAAGCGAACACCTTGTCGAATCCGCGCGGAATGGCTTGATTGAAGGGTCCCACTTCCATCACAGATGCAACACGCACCGTTGGAAATTGTTTAAACTCTGGCATTTTGTCCTCCCTAAAATGTTGGGCAAATTTCAAATTTGCCTTACTCTCGAGATAACGCAAACCCAACGCTACATTCGCTTGCCACGCCAACACCTTGAACTCGCCGCGATCAAGCGCGGCTTCAACTTCCGCGCGCGTCAGCGTCAGCATCTCTTGTTCTTCCAAATCATCGGCGTTGCGTTCTTGCACACGATACGCGCCGCGCGCGAGAAACAGATTGCCCATCCCCGCGCCGCGATTGGCATCCACGCGAAACGAGCCAAGCGAAATCCACTCGCGTGCGCGACAGCCGGTCTCTTCCAACACCTCACGCTGAGCGGTCGTTAGCGGGTCTTCGCCCGGTTCCAGATAGCCACCCACCGGCGCAAGCGATGTGCCTTCAATCGCATACTTGGTCTGGCGAAAAAAGATAAACTTGCCATCTTCGCGTTCGACCATCACGTTGATGTAATCCGGCGTGATGATATAGGGCCAATGTTCGATGATGCGCCCATCGGACAGTTGAACCGTGTGATCTTCAACCGTCAACCACTTGCCAAAATCAACCACGCGCTTGCGCGCGAGCGTTTTCCATGATTGCAAGGTCAAAACCTTTTTACCACAGAGAACGCAGAGGTCAAGTTTTATTTTTTTTCTCCGCGTTCTTGGCGGTTAATGATCTTATTCCGTGTCGTCCTTCGATTCCGCGCCGGTCAAGCGATCCACCAGCGCGCTTCCCACCCCGGCAAGCACATCGGTCGGCAAATAATGACTCGCCGAAGCATCGAACAATACGTTTGCCGATGCCGGGAAATCTTCGTCAGCGGCGTAATACACGGCGGCAACCTTGACGCGCGGCAAGGCATCGAACATAAACGCCGCATCCCCCAGATCGAGTTTGACGCCGCCCAAATTCTTCGCCGCGCGTTCAAACACACTAATGCGATTGTCAATCGCTTTGGCAAGCCGGTCGCCGCTGTATCCTTGGTACGCCTGATGATAAAACATGCCGCCCGGCAAATCGCGGAAGGCGATCCATTTCCCGGCAAGCGGCGTGCCATCCGCCGTCTTGAGATAGTACAAAAACATCGCTGTTCGATTCAACCCGCACACTTTGCCGGTCGCCTCAACACGCACTTGCAACTCTGGAAACGTAATGAGATGCGGTTCGCCGTAAAATTTGAGTCGAAACACGCCGTTCGCAAATTCTGCGCCGGTATTGGCGGCGTACTGGAATGGATCGCCGTGGCGCAATTCTTCTTTCATTGCTGCAACTTGCGCGATCATCTTTTCGCGCATGGGGGTGGACATTAACAAGACTCCTCGATTTGTATTATCGCCGTCGTCCCGCCGGAATCACATACACCGGTTCGTGATCGGAAGGGAGATTCAGTGCAACTTTGACTTGCTCATCGTAGAACGCGCCGATGGGCACGGCGCCCAAATTCAACGCGACCGCTTGCAACAAAATATTTTGCGCCGCGTGCCCGGCTTCCAGATGCACATAGCGCGGCGTGCGTTCCTCGCCGTACTTGATCGCCGTGCGCGCATACACCGCCGCAATCACGATGTTTGCCGGCGCGCTCGCCACCGCGCCTTGCTCCAACGCCGCCACAAATAACGCTTGTCGCACATCACCACGCAACCGCAAGCGCAATTGATGTTCCGCCGGCTCGTAATGGAACACGCCATCGCGCAGAACGATGTACACTTCAAGCGGATACAACGCGCCGGCGGATGGCGCGGTGCGTTGTCCAACTGGGCTAGTGATGCCTTGCGCCGCCCACAGCAATTGTCCAATTTCGTCGAGCGTCAACGGTTCATCCGAAAACTCGCGCACCGAGCGGCGTTGCACCAGCGTCTCCTCAAGCGATACCTTGCCTTTGAGTTGCGGCGTGGGCAAGGCGATCACTTGCGGCAGTGCTACGCTCTTGGCACCAATCGAGGTTGGTGTTGCCGTTGGTTGTGGCGTCGGCGTGGAGGCGCAAGCGCAAGCCAGCAACACGATCATCCCAGCCCACAAGGATGAGGCGATCCGTTTCACACGCCCTCCCTATTCGGGTTGCAAAGTCAATCGCTCACGCGCATGCGCTTCGACTTGGGTGCGCGACCACAGCAACGGGTGATATTCACCTTTGAGCCAGGGTTCGATCATATCGTCATAGTGCTTGCTCGCCGGATGGCCCGACTGACCGGGGAGATGCACCGCGCGCGATTGATCCCAATCGGCAAGATCAATGATTTGTCGCCACGATGGAATAAAGTGTGCCGACTGGATGGGAAATTCCGGAACGTACGCGCCTTGCAACGGCGTGCTGGGATCACCGCCCAATGGACGCGCCGCACGATTGAAAATCTTGTCGAGCGGCTTGACCACGCCAAGCGCGTGATTGAAATGGACGCGATGCAGATTGCCCCACGTCCAGCGCGCGGGATCATCGCCGTACTCTTTGCGCAGCGCCGCCAGCGCATCACTGAACGCCAACGCTAGAATTTCGCCGCGCGTGCGTGCCGTGCCGGTCGCTGCATCGGCGTACCAATCCGATTGTTCGTGTTCCAGAATTTTGGCGAGCGTCAAGAGCGAGCGATCATAGTACAGCGATACCGGTGCAATCAGCGGATGCAATCCCACGCCGATAAAATGCTTGACCAACTCATCGCCCAACTTGTCCGCGAAAATCCGCCGGAGCGTAAAGTACTCGATTGTTTTGTAGAGACCGCCCGCGACGGAATTCGGCGTCAAGCGATAATCCCAGGTTTTGAGTGTGTCCAAGGCACGTCGTTCAAATTCATCGCGCGGCGTGAGCGTGAGCAAGTGAGCAACGAACGCTTTTGCCGGCGCGCAATACACATCGAGTTGGATGCGCGCGAAATCGTCGGGCGTGAGTTTTTCTTTTTCGCAAAGCAACGACGTAATCCGCGCCGCACGATAACCGTTCGAGTAATCATGCGCCAAAAAGTACGGATAGTCATCACCGACGACCATGTTATTCGCTGAAGCAAAATAGTGTTGGGCGGGATTGAACGCGTGTGGCAGTTCTTCGTGCGGAATCCAACCGATCCATTCGTACTCGCCGGTCCAACCGGGCACTGGCAACAAACCATATCCTTTGGCGCGAATGGGAATCTTGCCCGGCTGATAGTAACCGATGTTCCCCTCCCGATCCGCATACACCATATTTTGCGAGGGGAGTGTCCAATCGCGAATCGCGTTCGTGAACTCGTCCCAGTTCCGCGCGCGATTCATTCCCAGAATCGCTTGAATAACGGTACTCGGTTCGTGCCCCACCCAACGCAACGCCAACGGCGCGGCTTTGCCGGCGAGCGCAAACACATTGTTGATAATGGGTCCGTGCCGTGTAATCACAACCTCTTCAATGTGTGGCGCTTGGCGACCCTTGACACGAATCTCTTCGCGCACAATCGTTGCCGGTTCCCACTTGCCTTGAAATTCAAATTCGTGTGGGTTCGCCGGATTCGGTTTTTCGATGTACAAATCTTGCACATCGGGAAACGCGTTGGTAAAGCCCCACGCCACATCGCGATTATGACCGATGACAACCCCGGGCGCGCCGGGGAAGACCACGCCGGTAACCTCATAGTCCGGCGCGACGAGATGATTTTCGTACCAAATGCCGGGAACCGTTACCGGCAAATGCGGGTCGTTCGCCAGGAGTGGTTTGCCGGTGTGCGTCTTGGTGCCGTCCACCACCCAGTTGTTACTGCCACCGCGAATGCCAACGGTCGGCAGAAATTCCTTCGCCGCGCGAAATTGTTCCAGCATCGCATCGGCAATGTCGCGGAACATTTTCGATGGCACAACGGTTGGATTCATCGCCGGATAATCGGTTTCCAATTCCGCCGCCTTGTCCGCGCCCAGTTTGCCGATGAACGCCGCGCGCAAGAGTTCCATATCAAAGTTGGCGGACAAGCCCCAGCCCATATATTTGGCAAAGACGATGGTGTCAATGGGCTGCCACGGGTCAGGGGTGAATCCCAGAATCGTAAATTCGAGCGGCAAACGATTTTTGTTTTGCGCGATGAACGCATTCACGCCGCGCGCATACATTTCCAAAGCGTGGCGTGCTTCATCGTTCAGATGACGCAGATCATTTTCGGCGGAGCGCGTCAAGCCCAGCGTGCGCAACAAACGATCGGTGTCGAGCGCAACGGCGCCAAAAATTTCCGCGAGTCTTCCATGCGCAAGTCGGCGGTTCAGCTCCATTTGCCACAGACGATCTTGGGCGTGGACATACCCCTGCGCGAAAATGAGAGCGTCTTGATTCCGCGCGTAAATGTGCGGCACGCCCCACTCATCGCGCAATACCTCGACCGGCGACTGCAAACCTGGGACGCGCAAGGTGCCACGCGTTTGTGGCAACGGGCGACGATACAGATACGCGATCCCAACACCCAGCGCAACAACAATAGCGGGAACAAGCCAAGGGAGCATCTTTGCCTCCTCTCAATGCAACCTTCGTCGCAGATTTTATCATCGCGGTGAAAAAATCGCCATAACGATTATAGCACAAAACTTTTACTCGTACACCTTTTCGCCTTCGGTTTCGGCGTTGACTGCATCCATCTCCACATCGCGCGCGGTCGGTTTCATTGCCAACAACTCTTTGTAATACTCGTGTTGAATGACGAGATTCATAATCTCGTTTGTACCGGTCCAGATCATCATCAAGCGTGCATCGCGGAGCATCCGTTCAATCGGATAAACGTTCGTGTAACCGATGCCGCCCATCACTTGCATGGCATTGTTGACCACCTGCCAGGCTGTCTCGGTCGCCAACTTTTTCGATTCCGAGACCAGCCGGCGCACGCGACCCGGGTTATCATTCGCATCAATCGCGCGCGCGGTCTGATGCACGAGGGCACGGGCGGCATCAATCTGCGTGATACTTTCGGCGATCTTGAAACTCACGCCCTCGAACTCGCGAATCTTTTGCCCGAACGCGCGCCGGCGATCCGCGTAGCGCGCCGCAATTTCGATTGCCGCGCGCGCGAGGCCAATCGCTCCCGCCGCGCTCGTCATACGTTCCGGGATCATCATTTGATTGAAAATCTCACCGGCACCATGTTCACGTCCAATCAAATTTTCCGCTGGCACGCGCGCATCGCGGAAATAGACGCGCCCGGTGCCACCGCCGCGCGTCCCCATCAACCCGTACACGTGTTGCACCACGACGCCTTCGCCCCGTTCGACGATGAATGCACTGATCGCGCGCGGTTCATCGCCGGTGCGCGCGTAAACGAGAAAATAATCCGCGCCTTCCGCGCCAACGATAAAGCGCTTTTGTCCGTTCAGCACATAGAAATCGCCGTCGCGTCTGGCGCGTGTGGTTGCGCCAAAGAAATCCGAGCCGCCACGTGGTTCGGTCAATGCTTCCGCAACCGTGAGTTTGCCTTCGAGCACAGGGCGCAAATATTTTTCTTTTTGGGTGCGCGTGCCAAAACAATGAATCGCCTCGCCCACAATCGTGGGCAGTGAATAGAGACACGCCAGCGATGCCCCCAGCACACCAATCTCTTCGAGCGCGAGAACTTCGTACTCCCAGTTCAAGCCGCGCCCGCCAAACTCTTTGGGAAAACGCAAGCCGAGCAAATTTTGTGCGGCAAGTTTTTGCAGATACTCGCGCGGATAGCGCACCTTGTCCGCGTCCATATCCAGCAAGAGTTGACGCGGCACTTGGGTCCGCGCGAACACACGCGCTTCGTCGCGCAAAGCGAGTTGTTCTTTGGTCAAGAGAATGTCAAGCATCGTTGCTCCCCCTTTGTGCAAATTTTCGATTTTTGATTTATGATTTCAGATTTAGGAAAGACCACACTACTCAGAACGGTGCGACGCAATCCGCTTGAATTGGCGTAGCGCACGTGATTGATCCAGCCCTGCACCGTGGCAGTTACTTGCGCTAAAGCGATCGTGCCTGCCGCATATTTGGCGCCGAGACTGCGCAATCGCCGCGCAAATACAATACCCTTGCGTCGCTTGAGCCGGCGTCTTTCCGGGAAAATGATAAATCCCAAAAACGGAATACCTTCGACAACAGTACGCGCTTGCGCTTGACTGTGAAGCATCAAGCGAAATTGGGCAAGCCGCGCACCAATAGCATGTTTCCAACTCCAAAGCGTGCGCTTGTCATCGGCAAAGAGCAGAAAATCGTCCACATAGCGGACGTACGCCGGGCATCCAAGTTCGCGTTGAACAAAATGGTCGAACGGATTGAGATAACAATTTGCCCAAAATTGCGACGTAAGATTACCAATCGGCAAACCACGCGGGCGATAGACGGCAAAGAGATCATCGCCGGGAAACCACGTCATCGTATATTCTTCGGACAGGATGCCGACCCCGCTGGCAAGGATTTGATCAATGAGCCACAGAACTGGCGCGTCGTCAATTTTGCGTGCGAGCGTTGCGCGGAGAATCGCGTGATCAATTGATGGAAAAAACTGACGCACATCGCATTGAAGCACGTATGGATAGCGGCGTGCAAAATGTTGACAGCGATTCAGCGCACGGTGCGTCCCTTTGCCTCTGCGATTAGCATATGAATCAAAAATGAAGGAACGTTCAAACATTGGCTCGATGATGTTGCAGAGCGCGTGATGCACCACGCGGTCACGGAAGGGTGCAGCAGAAATCAGCCGGCGTTTGGGTTCGTGGATGTAGAAACTGGTGTACGCGCCGGGGCGATACGTTTGGTCAAGCAATTCACGTTGCAACGCAAGCAAATTGTCTTCCAACCGGAACTCGAACGCGGCAGCGGGCGCAAGACCGCGTTTCCCTTTTGCCGCTTTGCGGTACGCGAGCAAGAGATTATCCCACGAGCAGAGTTGAGCGTACATTGTTTGCCTTGTAGGGGCAAGGTTATCCTACCCCTACGGGATTGCCCGCGCCAAGGCGATTGCCCAGGGCGCGGGCACGTTGTTATTTGTCCGGCTCGACGCACCAACGCGAGCGCGGACGGGAACATGCCCCGCCATTTTTCATGCCTCGACGGTGAATCGTAGGGACGTTTAATTAAACGTCCTTACCGCGCACCGTAATTCTGGCAAACTTGAAAAACGTGACACGACCACGCGAAAACCGTTGTTCCTGTTCCTGTTGTTAGGATTGTTCCTGTTGCGATACGCGGCGCGCACGTTGTTTTGATTGTTGTTCCAAGAACCGCCGCGCAACACCCGGTCATGTTTGGGCTTGCCCCCACGGGCAACCACGAGGGTTACCCCTACAAAAATGTTACTTTGCGCCAGCCGCCCAGCAGTTTACCAATTTCCGTCACCATCTCCGCAACATGTTGATATTGCCCGGCGGTCAACCATTCCCATTTGACCGCAAGCCGCAAATAAGTGCGCACCCGATTCAATGCTTCATCCGCGCGATCTAATCTTTCCAACCGCGCTTTACCTTGCCGATAGTTGGCTTGTTCAAGGTACTCACGCAAATCAAATGCCGCGTTCAATAACCGTTGTGTAAACGTGAAGCGATGCGCGCGCGGAAAATGATTGGTGGCTGGCAACAGCCAAGTGAGAAAATCAAACGTCCGGGTAAAGATGGGCATTTCGCTTTCCGGCATCGGCATTCCTCCAAAAATTTCCGGTAGGGGCGGGGACACCCCGCCCCTACAACCCCACCCCATTCAGAGCATCAGAGTTCAGAGCGCTCAGGGTCCAGAGTCATAATGGGGACACGACCACGCGAAAACCGTAGTGCCCGCTCCAGGAGTAAGGAAAGTTCCAGTCGCGAGACGCGGCGCGCACGAGGTTTTGATCGTAGTACCAAGAACCGCCGCGCAACACCCGGGGAGCATCACCTTCAAGGTTCTCACGTTCTTGTATCTCCTTGTCATAGCCCTTGTAATTTTCAACCCACTTGGTACTACACCACTCCCACACATTACCGCTCATATCGAGTACACCAAATGGCGATACGCCTTGCGGAAAAATTCCCACCGCGCTCGCCGTATTGATTCCCGTGTCTGCATAATTGGCATGTTGCGGAGTGATTTCGCCATTCCAAGGATAGATACGTCCGTCCGTTCCACGTGCCGCCTTCTCCCATTCCGCTTCGGTAGGTAAACGCAAAACGAATTTTCGATTTGTGATTGCAGATTGCAGATTGGCATCTGCGATTTTTTCAATCTGCAATTGGAAATCCGAATTCTGAAATCTCTCCGAAAGCCAGCGGCAGAACGCCAATGCCTCGTACCACGAGATGCCAACAACAGGATGATTAGCCAAGTTGAAGGGTTCACCAAAATCGTACGGCTGATCGCGCGGTTGCTCATCCCACCTTCCTTTGAACATGCCCGCTTGCCACCACCCCTGCACCGCCGCTTCTTGCCAGTACCGTGGCTCACGATAACCTGCCGCTTTGACAAATGCCCTGAATTGCGCGTTGGTTACCGGATACTTGCTAATGAGATAGGCGCGTGTGATACTTTTTTCTTCATGCTGGGGCATTTCATCATCAGATGCCCACGAATCACGTTTTCTGTCACTCCCCATCGTGAATGATCCTGCCGGGATTTCACACCAAACGAAATCGGGCAATCCATCCACGCGCACACCCACACCGGGGCGCGGATCGTCTAACTTGGCAAGCGCAACACCGGCTTCGGCGCGTTCAAGCGGAGTCAGTAAACCGCGTTCTAGCAAAGCGACCAGACGGGACATGAGGCGCTGCAAAAAAGCCAGCCCACCATCCGGCTTGTCCGTGTCCGCACGAATCTTGTCCACTCCCATTTCGGTCGTTATGCTACCCGCCCACACCACGCCACGCCAATCGGTTTCCAAATTTGGCTCCGCCACCGGACAAAGCGTGTACAGCGCGTCCAGGACACTCCATTTATTGTTAGCATTATAAAGCAAATGTTCCGCACCCAAACGCGCCGCCAACGTCCACCGGTCGCCTTCCTCCAAGCGCGTCCGGAGCTGTCTGCCAAAATCACGCTCGCCTAACGCCAGATAGCAACCCGCCAAAAATTCTTGAAACGTGCGGTGTGGAAACGAATAAACCAATTCATCCACGCCGCCGCGTCCCACCAGCAAGCCGGCGCGTTCGTCCACGTGATCCAAAAAGCGTTGCGCCTTGGCGTAATCGTCTTGCATGTGCGTCGCCAGGATTTTGAGCACCAGACTACGCGGCAAATCTGCCGCTTCACCCGGTTTGCCGCGCGCCTGCGCCTCCTCAAAGGTAAGACCGAGCGAGGCGTTCATTGCGGTAGACTGAGCTTCACCCGGTTTGCCGCGCGCCTGCGCCTCAAAGGCAACGTGCCACAATGCCGCCATCAATTCCGCTTCACTCAATCCCAGTTCAGTCAACACCGGGAGTTCGCCTTGCTTGTGCTTGTGCCACCGGCGGAGCAAGACCTCAACGCATCGTTGATACAAGCGCGCGCGTTCGCGCGGCAGTTCCACTTGGGCCGTATGTACGACAGCCATCGTCGTGAGCAACAATGGATTCCGTGCTAATTCCGCCAAGCGTCCCACTGCCTCGCGTAAATTGTCGGCGCGTTGGTCTGCTTGCGCGCGCGGCAACTGTCCCACATCAACAAGGGCGGTGTACCACGCGGTAACAAATTGATTGATTTTATCATCGTCGAATGGGGCAAGGGTTACATCGGCAAAGGAGGCAAGGCGCGCGTCGCTTTGGTACGAGCGAATGCGGCACGTAACCAGAAAGCGATTATCGGCATAACGCCGCGCAAATGCCTCAACCGCATCACGCACAAGGCGCCGCCGGTCGGGTGCCACTTCATCCAAGCCATCCAAGATCACCAAGCACTTGCCTTGCTCCAGCAAGTCACGCACCAACGGCGCGGCGTCGCCGGCATCGAACGCGGCAAGCAGCTTGTCAATTCCAACGCGCACAGCGTCACACAACGCGCGTTCGCGTTGTTCGGTGGAGAGCCGCGCGAGTTCGTCTTCAAGTGGCAAAGTAGGTGCAAGTTCGCGCAATAAAATGCGCACCGGCAACAATGCGCCGAACATCCATTGTTCTGGCAATGATTTTTGACCCGATCGAGCGCACAGCAGCAAGAACGCAAGGTTATTGACGAACGAAGATTTGCCGGAACCGGGATCCCCCAAGATGACGAGTTGCTTGTGCTGGATTGCCGCTTCCAGCATGGACAAGGGACGTTCACGCCCAAATACCAGCGATCGTTTGCCTTTTTCAGCATCCGTCAACGGAATACGCGTCATTGTATCCAGGGCAATGTACACGCGGTCCAGCGTGATTTCCGCGCGGCGATGCGGATCGGCTTCTTCGGAAATGGCGGCAAGCGGAAGAGCATTACACACGCGCCGCAATTCTTTCAAATAACGTTCGAGTGCTGCGTGGCGGTCTGGTTCGGGGATGACCACCGGCGGCGATAGTTTGACCGGCGATGATGACGTCAGAGTACGCGCATACTCTACAATATGAATGCTCAAATGCTTGCGTACCAAATCTTCAAAATCGTCGGTTTCTTTGAATGACCACACCAAGCCGGGATGTTCCCCTTGGGGTAAAAAATCATCAAAAAATCCTTTGACACGTGCATACTGGACGAGGTCAAGTTGCGTAATGTCCGTTGGGGGACGCACGCAACGATAGAACATGACTTTGGGAAAGCCATCACCGCGAGTTTGACGCAGACGATATGCGGTTTTGAATTCTTCTTCCGTGCCAGAAAGGACTGGTTTGCCCGTAACAGGATCACTTGCGCCGGTCGGCTGTCCAAATCGTAACCACAAAATGCCGATAAAAATATCCCATTCTTCGGGGGACCGTTGATCAAAAACGATTTGTTGAGGACGTCCTACATCGGGCGCAATATGGGTTTCCCAACGTTCACAGTCTAAACGCAAATTGGCTGCATACGCCGCGCCGCCGGGTTGATTCAAGTCGTCAATCACTCGTACAAGCCGGTCGCGCTCATCCTTTACGTCACTTGGCGATGCAACAAACACACGCAAGGTTGTTACGTTTTTCGGCATAGCCACCTCAACACGTTCTTGCTTTCACTTGGTCATTCGCGTCCAATCCCCATCACCATTCTACAATCGAAAACATCACATTGCAACTTGCGCGCATCACTTTGAACTTTTAGCTTTTCACTTTTTCACTTGATCCAATGCACCAAATCACTCAACGCGCGGCGCGGGCGAATCTTGGGTTCTTTGCCCGGATAGCCCAGCGGCAAGATTACTACCGGTTTCAACTCGTCGCCTATACCCAGTGCCGCGCTCACCCTCGCATCGTTGAACGCGCCCACCCAAACCGATGCGAGTCCCAGTGCAGTCGCCGCGAGTTGCGCGTACGCACACGCAATCGTTGCATCCTGAATGGCGTACAATTGGATGCCGCGTTCGCCGTACTTGACCGCCGAACGTGCCGGATGCGCGCAAAAGACCAACGCCAGTTGCGCCTGAGCGATAAACTCTTGCTCGTATGCGGCGCGCATCAACGCGCGCAACACATCGCGATTCGTTACGGCAAAAATCTCATAACCCTGCAAGTTGCCGGCAGAAGGCGCGGCGTTTGCCGCCTCTAAAATCGCTTGAATTTTTTCCGGTTCGACCACTTGCGTTGTGAATCCGCGAATCGAATGGCGGTTGCGAATGACCTCAAAGAATTCCATGGGCTATGCTCCTAGGCAAAGGCACGCACATCGAGCGGCGCCGGTTTCGTTTCATCACGCATCAGCGCGATCGCTTCAAAGCGACATTGCCCTTGACAGACCCCACACCCCATACACTTGGCGCGATCTACGGTGGCGGTACCGTTTTGCATCGTCAAGGCATCGAAGGGACACGCTTCGATGCAAACACCGCAAGTGGTGCAATTCGATTCGTCAATCACCGCAACAAACCCGGACGATGCCATCGCTGGTGCGCCATACTTGGTCATCATCTCGATGCCGCCGCAACAGCATTTGCAACAATTGCAAATCGCAAACATTCGGTCGCCCAAAACATTCTTGAACCACGCCGAATGCAAATGTCCTCGCTCGTGTTCGGCACGTAAAATGTCCAACGCTTCGGCTTGGGTAATGCGGCGCGCGCTGTGCGGATTATGCTCGAACTGAAAATCAAACTGCGCACCGCCAATGACCATACACACATCGGTGGGCTTGCACCCGTTGGCGCGCGCGTGGCGACACGCGCATTCATAGAGCGTGATGTGGAGGGGAGATTTCAAAACGATGTCGCGTGCCATCGGATACGGGACGATTTGTTCTTGGTTGCGTGCATCAATGTCATGATCGAGCGTAATCAATTCCGCCGCATGTTCGGGGGTGAGGACTTGGCCGTGATAAGCATTTGCCCATTGCTTACGTTGACGTGCGTTGAGACGCGGCACCACCCAATTGATCAGCACCGCGATGTACTGATTGGTCCAACGACCATAGACATACGCGTGAATCGCGTCGAAAAGACTGGGCTTGTGTTGCGAAGGCGGTCCGCCAGACACTCGTTTGACAGAACGCGATGTGCTTCGGCGCGGTCGCATTGCCGCACGCGTGGACGGCAGAATCAAATGTCCACGCTCGCCAAAAATCCATAATGCACCCAGCGCGCCAATCAGGATCGCCAAAAGAATTACGATTACCATGGCAATCGTTGTCATATTCGCCTCCTTGTTTCACACCGTCGTCGCGACAATCACCAAATCGCCAGAGTGCGCCGCATCGAACGGCTCGCCTTGCAAGTTGCCGTAGAATTCAAGATGAGAGAAACCCGCGCGTTGCAGAAGATTCTCCCATTCCGATTTTTGATAGGGTCGTTGCAAAGTGCTTTGTACATCAACCACCCAAGTTCCTTGTTCGTCTTTGGTGAACAGCGCGATGTTGAACGTGATGCGTGATGCGTAACTTGGGGTTTGCAAATCGTGGTTCGCTGTGGGTAGTTCGCTATAATCTGCAAACCGCCACACCAAAGACTCGCGCCCGTCCAGCATTCCAGAATTGACTGCAAACCAACGCGGCTTTTCTTTCCAACGTTTGTCGTAATTCAAATTGTGTAGAATCAGCACACCGCCCTCGCGCAAACAATCGTGCAGATTCAGCAAACTTGCCAACGCATCCGCATCGCTCAAGACGTGCGCAAACGAGTTACCCAGACAAAGCACTGCATCGAATTTTTGGTTGAGGGTTTGACGCAAATCTTGAAACGACGCCACTACAAACGGAATCGCGACGCCGGCTTGCGTGGCATTCCTTTGAGCGCGCGCAATCATCGTCGCGCTAATATCCGCGCCAGTTACGCGATAACCGCGTTGTGCCAGCGCAATCGCGTGTCCGCCAGTGCCGCACGCCGCATCCAAAATCGTTTGCGCACGATACCGCTGCAACACGGATTCGATGAATGGCAATTCGATGGCAAGCCGGCTTTGCCAATCGGTCATCACATCAAAGAACTCGGCGAGGCGGTCGTAGAATTCGGTCTCGGTCAACATGGTTGCCTCATCACTGTACGGTTGGTGCAAAGACCTGTCAGGTCTCCAAGACCTGGCAGGTCTGGGATTCCAAAGTCATCTTCTGACCATCTACACCATATGTCAAGAGACTTGCCTCATCATTGGCACGCTTGAGGATACGCCGCAAAAGCACATAAACGCTGGTTTAGCCGTGCGCTTGTCGCTGGCATACAAGCCCCAGAAACCCGGCTCGCCATTCGGCAAAACAACATCGTGATATTGATACCAAAAGATTTTTTCAACCATCGGAGCGTTGGCAAACAAAAGGTCAAAACTAGTTTTCAAATAGTACGCTTGCGTGGTTGATTCAATTGCCAACGACGGCGCGCCGCGTTCATTTTTCGCGCTGTTCCATCCAAGCTCGGTGATCCAAATCGGGCGCGACACATCACCATACCGCTTCATCGTGCGCGCGAACTTGTCCACAATTGTTCGATCACCTTGGATCGCATCCATCTGATCCGGCGCGCGCAAATAGATTGCCGGGTCAAGAGCGTACCGCGTGCCAAAGTAGAGGTGCAATGCCAACGCATCGAAAGGACGCGCGCCGCCTTGCTCACGATTCAAATAGAAATAAACCTGATCGAGATAATCGTTGGAATCGTTCCAGCCACTCGCCAAGCTGCCAAAAATTAGATGCGCATCCGCGTTCGCCGCGCCGATGGCACGATACGCTTCGGCGAGCAGGGCGGCATAATGGCGCGGACTGATGCGAAACGTGGGCAGGTTGGGTTCATTCCATAGTTCCCAGTTTGCAATGCGATCTTTGAAATGCGTCGCGTACCACCAAAGATGCCGCGCCAATTCTGTACGATACGCCGGCGTGTCGGTGAATGGCGTGGACAACGATTCGTGATTCACCAGCCCCAACACTCGGATGCCTGCCGCGCATAACGAGTCCACCATTCGATCAAACTCTTGCTCGATGGTGTACGGCGATGCCGGATCGGGCGGGCGCAATCCCAAGCGAACCCAGTGCGCGTTCGCCGCGATCAATCCTTGCAACGCCAGCGTATCACCCGCGCGAATGATCGGATACCACGCGCCATCCACAACTTCGTGCGAAGGAAGGTGCACGCCCTTGTTGCCGGGATCGCGCTTGCCACAGGTAAGCGCTGGCGATTGATAACGCCAGATTCGCCAATCGTCCACCCAAAGGCGCGGCGAGGTTGTTGTGCCACCTGCAAGCAAAGCAAACCAAACTTTGGGCGAGCCATCCCAACCGGTCGCCCACACATCGAAACGCGACCAGCCCGGCACCGATGCCAACCATTGTATCGTAGAAAAATTTTTTCCATCCGTCGAGACCCCCACGCCCAAGAAATCGTTTGCATCAACCCGCTCGAACACAAGATTAAATTGCATCAACGCATCGCGGGTGTGAGTGAAATCAAATGGACCGCAAATCAGCCAAGCGTTTTGTTTTGGTGTGAGCGATTGCTTGCCACTCCACGCGCGCTCGGCGTCGAGTTGCCAAGCGTGGGCGACACAACGCGGATCAGGGAAATTATTTTCGATGTCGTCACTCAAGACGAGTTCCCAGTTGTCCACGAAATCGCCCGGGGCGGGGCGCGGGGGTGGGTCGGCGCGCGCAAACGTTTGCATCGGCATTAAGGGAGTTATCGGTGAGGCAAGCGATTGCGTTTGCAAACTCAAGGTTGTGGTCGGCGGCAAATTCGATGAGACAATCGTGGCATCGCGGTTGCGTGAGAAAATAATTTTAATTTGATGCGTGGGGGAAGGAGTCGTCAACAAGCGTGGTGCGAAAAGTGGAGCGGCGACACTGTGATTCGACACGGCAAGGATTGTATCGTTCGCACAAGCCGTCAGCGCGAGAAAAATCATCGAGACAATTAGCGCGCGTTGCATCGCTTTTGCTCCACGCTCAATGGCGAAACGCGTTGGTCAGCCGCACTCGGTCCTGATAATCATTCAGGTCTTGGTCCAATCGCCCGGCATCCCAGCCCAAGAATTCACCCAGCATCTGCCCTACGCGCGGCGCAACGGCGAGCCCATGATCGCGCGCTTCGGTGAGCACGTGCAAACGGCGTTCCAAGACATCCGCAATCGTCAGCGCCATCTCTTCCTCGATGGCATATTGCACCTCTGCCCAAACGTACGGCAAATCATCGTAGATGGGACACGCCAACTTTTGATCACGTTGAACAATTTGAATCACCCGTCCCAGCGCAGGACCATAACGATGTTGCAAATGAGCAACCACCTCAGCGGGCAACGAATGCGGGGGAATCGGCACGTCATCTTGAACGATGGGCACCTTGGCAGTCAAGCAAGGTTTCTGCGCCACGATATTAAACTGATCGTGTAATTGTTTGGCAACGACATTGACGCACTGTTCCGCCATCGAACGATACGTCGTCAGTTTACCCCCAGCAATCGAAACGAGACCCGAAGAGGTCGTCCAAATTTCGTGTTCACGCGAAGTCTTGCTCGCACTCTTGCCTGCCTGCGCAATCAGTGGGCGCAAGCCGGCGTACGTGCTAATCACATCCGCGCGCGTGATCGGCATTTGCGGAAACGCATGATTCGTTGCGGCGATGACGTAATCTACATCGGCGGCGTCGGCGTACACGCGATCATAATCCTCTTGATAATCGGTGTCTGTCGTGCCAATGATTTGAAAGTTGCCCCAGGGAATCGCAAAGAGCAAACGACCATTCGTCAAACTGGGAAACGCCACGGCGCACTCGCTGCCAATTTCGTGGCGCGCGCGTGGGACGATGAGATGAATCCCTTTGGTCGGGCGCATGCGCTTGGGCGACCGTGGGTCATCCAATTGAGTCAAGGTATCTGTCCACACGCCGGTGGCATTCACGACGACCCGCGCACGAATTTCAATGATTTCTCCACTCAACGTATCGTGCGCACGCACACCGACCACGCGACCACGCTCCTTGATCAGTTTATCCACCTGAACATAGTTCAGCACACACGCGCCATACCGATGCGCTGAACGAATCGTCTCCAGTGTGAGCCGCGCATCGTCCACTTGGCCATCGTAATAGTACGCCCCACCGTGGAGGTTGGAGGCATCAAGCCCACGCACGCGCCGCGCAATTTCCTCATTCGACAACCATTCGTGATTGCGATAGTTGCGAAAGAGAGCGAGCGCATCGTACATCCATAAACCTAAATTGATGACCCAGGGATGCCACGAGGTATCGCGATAAACCGGGAAAAGGAACGGCAACGGGATAGCCAGGTGCGGAATGATATTCCAAAGAATGCGCCGTTCGCGGCTGGCTTCAAACACCAAACCAAATTCAAACATTTCAAGATAGCGAATGCCGCCATGAACCAGACGCGATGATTTCGATGACGTGCCGCTGGCAAAATCACTCTTGTCAATGAGCGCGGTTTTAAAGCCACGCATCGCCGCATCACGCGCGATGCCCGCGCCGGTGATGCCGCCGCCCACGACCAACACATCGAACGGTTCAAGTGCATGGAGATTGACTTGCCGGGTTTTGCCGGAAAATTCATTCACCATCATCGGAACCAGTATTGCTCACGCCAAGCCGAAGTTATCAATTCGATTCTTGGCGTCCTAGCGCGAGGTCAACTGTCGTTTATCCAAATCGTACAAACCGTACGCCGCCGCCAAGATTTCAGCCGGCGCGCGCGCCAGTTTGTGCGTACCGTGTTCCAACTGCCAACGACAAATCTCGGAATCAGAAACCACAAAGCGCGCTGCATCGCCTTGCTCACGCACAAAACGAAACGCCTCTTCGCCCACCTTCATCGCAATGTCGTACTTTTCCGCTTTGTAACCGTACGTCCCGGCAAGTCCACAACACCTCGCATTCCCTTCGCGCACATCCAAGCCAGGAATCAGTGTCATCACATCCAGCGCCGGTCTGCCCATCCGATGTGCGCGCGCTTGACACGAAACGTGGTATGGCAAAATCGTTTTCAATTCGCGGAAATTTGTATCGAGTTGTCCTTGGTCGTACAACTCGCGCAACCATTCCGAAAAATCCCACAATGCGTCTTTCAAACGATGCGTTTGATCGTTCTCGATATCGAGCATTTCCGATGCTTCTTCCCGCAAGACCAGCACACAACTCACGCTCGTGCCAACGATGGGATACCCCTTGTCCGCATACGGCAGTAATTTAGCAAGATTACTCCGATACAATTTCTCCGCCGCCGGAAATTCGCCGTTGTTGAGCATGGGCAAACCGCAACAATTTTGCGGTGGCACAATCACCTCGTACCCCAAGTGTTCCAACACGGCAACCGCCGCCTGACCCACTTGCGGTTCGTAGTAATTCGTCGAGCAACCGTGAAAGTACACCACCTTCTTGTCCGATTTCAAACGCGGCGTGCGCCGAAACCATGCGTCAAAACTGCCTTGCGTACTCCAACGCGGAATCGGGGCGTGGCGCGCCACGCCCATAATTTTTTCCGCCATCAAGCGCGTGAACGGATTATGAAATCCTAGGTTCGCCAGATGCGGTGCGATGCTTCCGATCTTCCCCAGCATCTCGTTGCGCCCAAACAACCAATTGCGCAGCGGAATCCCGCGCTCCGCAACGATCTGCGCTTTGGCGCGCGCATTGATCTCGGCGATCTTGACGCCGCTGGGACACACTTCGTTGCACACGCGGCAGGCTGAACAATAATCTACCGAAATGTCCGGCGATTTGAGTTGCCCCGATTCGCGGAATCGTTGCGCCTGCGGTCCCGCGTACTTGGGTCCGGGAAATTTATCGGTGACTGCCGAGACCGGGCAGTAGGTGGTGCAAATATTACATTTGATACACTCGTCGAGCGTCATCCCGACCGAGTGCCACGATGCCGTATGCATAAGACCTCGATATTCAGAATTTAGTGCTCGGTGTTCAGAGTTCGGTGCGCAGCGGCATAGGCGGTTGCTAGGGCAACGCCTTCCAGACTGCGTTCCAAAATCGAATCGCAATGGGCGAGCAAATTGCCCGCCGCCCACACGTTTGCAAACACACGCGCGCCATTCGCGTCAATCGGTTGGAATTGAGAATTGACCGGGACGCCGGCGCGGAAAATGGGATGCCCGACTGGATCGAAAAAGCGCGCGCGAAACCATTCGCCACGCTGACGCGGCATCGCCAGTGGCAAATCAAAGATCGTTTCCCACACCTTGCCGGTGTGATCGGTGTCTATGCCGCCGCCCAGAATGCCGCCGGTTGCCAGCAAGAATTTTTCTGCACGATGCTTGAGCGGTCGCCCACTCGTTTCCGTTTCGATCCACAGCACGCGATCTTTTTTGGCGTGAAAGCCAATGACCTGCATATTCAACTCAAGCCGCACCCCCATCTGGCGCAACTGTTGGCGCAACGCATTCGTCAAACGAACGCCCGGGACGCTGGGTGGTAAAGTTGGAATTTCAAAAATCGGTGCGCCGATTTGCGCTTGTAAATCACGCATCGCCTCGGTGTGTGCATCCATTCCCAAAATCGCTGGCAAGCCGATTCGTTCGCCGGGTTGCACGAGAGTTTTTAATGCGCCTGCCAAGCGCGCGCGCCGCGCCGGCTCATCTAGCATAGATGCTAGTTGCGCCACGTTGAGATCGCGTCGTTCGGTGATGAGGTCAAGCGGCAACAGCGCGGCGCGCGCGCGATGACCTTGTTTGCTCAAATTTTCGGCGATGAGTGCCGGATAAAAATCGCGCAAGCCGCGCAAACCTACAATCAACATCGGCTCCATCCGCCGCAAATCACCCGCGAGCTGGGCATCTGGCGCCAGAAAGGTTGGACGTGCCGCACCCACTGGCGATAGCAGCCACAGATTATCGCCCGGCGTTGCCGCGCCCGCGTACGCCAAACCGATTTGCTGAGTCAGCACGCGAAAATTTGACAACGCATCGGCGAGCGTACCGTTGAGCAAAGCGTACGGATGTTGCGTTTGATCGCGCACCAAAGTTGAAATGGCATCGAGCGGGCGATTCACCGGCGATGCAGCGCTTGGATAATACCCCAGCACATCAATGGTGCCGGCGTGCCAATGCGTTGCGCCCAACCCTTTGGCAATCACCTTGACCGATTGCCCGGCTTGCGCGGCAGTATAGGCGGCAAACAAGCCAGCCAGCCCTGCGCCGATGACAAGGAGATCAGTCATCGCGCACCTCGCGGTCCGCTGTGGCTTGAATGCCGGGACGATTGTAAAACTCGGTCATAGGACTGGTTACATTTTCATCCGGCAAATGATCCGCGTTCATCAAGCAAAGATAAATCAACTCGTCGAGCCGTTCTTGCTTGAGTTGACGCCCCCACAGAATTGGCAACAAACCTTTCCAGCGTTCTTGCAAAAAATCGCGGAGGAGCAAATTGGGATTGGAAATTGAAAGTTGGAGATTGGAAGTTGAAGGTTGACGGTTATGCGACGGAGATTGCAGATCAGCCACCTTCCACTCCTCCGACAAATGACTATTGACGAGCGACTGCCGACTATTGACGAGCGACTGCCGACTGCCGGCTGAAACCTCATGCAAAATGCCCACCGCGCGGTATGTGCAAAAGCCACCTTGACATGGTCCCATTCCCAAGCGCACATCACGCCGCAAATCATCGAGCGTAAACGTGGGATTGTTGCGCGCCGCATTTTCCAACATCGCGCGGGTAACGAGTTCACACTCGCAAACGAGTTCGCTTTGCAAATGATCTTCTTCCACCTCGAGCAAACGATGACCCAGCCAATAATGACCATGCTCGATCCCGGGTACCGGCGTGTGCGCGGTGAGACACGGCTTACGCGTCCCCAGATATTCGCATGCCTTGTCCATGGTAACTTGTGCCATCAAACGAAATGTGGTCCACTTGCCACCGATCATCGTCAAGAAACCGGCGACCCCATCCCGCTTTTGATGATCGAGCAAGGTGAAATCGCGCGTAACATCCCGGCTTGCCCCGTTGTAATGTTCTTGATATAACGGTCGCACACCTGCCCACGCGCGCACAAAGCGCGCGCGACTGATGCCGGGCACAAGTTGTTCGCCTTCACGCAACAGCAAATCAATCTCCCAAGGTTCGATGGTGAGATGTTCCGGATCGTCCACGCGCTCATCTGTCGTCCCTAACACGCTCACCGTGTGAATCGGCACGATAATGTCACCATCGTCCGGCATTTTGCACCGATTGAGTACCGTGTTGACGATGCGATGATTCACCGCGAGCATCGTCCCTTTGCCGGGAATGACATCCACGCGCACGCCCGCCGTTTGAGCGATAACACCTGCCCACGCGCCTGCCGCATTGATCGTCATCTGCGCGCGAATGTCTAAATCTTGACCCTGCATCACATCGCGCACCCGCGCTCCCACCACTCGATCATGCTCAACCACGAGTTGCACAACCTCGTGATAGGTGAGAATGCGCGCGCCAGCGAGACGCGCCGCTTGTGCCGTCGAATGCGTCGCTTGGAAACTATCCGCCGCACCGTCGGGGACGACAAAAACGCGACTCACGCGCGGATTCATCAACGGTTCGCGTTTGAGCGCGGCGGCAACCGAAATCTCTTCACACGGGATTCCGATCTTGGCACACGCGGCTTGGAACTGATCGGGATAATCGTTGTCATCCTCTGGCGTAACCACAAAAAATCCGCCCGTGTCTTCGATGCAGTGCGCGTGCGTTTGGCGGAGAATCCGATTTTCGGCGATACACTCGGCGGCGCTGTGCGGGTCTTTGACCACGTAACGTCCACCGCTGTGTAAGAGACCATGATAACGACCGGTGGTGCCATGCGTGAGATCGCGTTTCTCGACGAGAATCACCCGAAAGCCGCGCAGTGCCGCATCCCAAGCAATGCCCGTACCGGTCGCCCCGCCGCCAATCACTAGAATGTCAGTTTCGATGTGTTTCATAGGCAAATAATTTTTCACCGCAGAAGACGCCGAGCACGCGGAGCTTTTTACATTTACTTGGCGTTCTTTGCGCCTTTGCGGTGAGATCTTATTTTGTTGGCAAATTCCAAAATCGCTCTTGATACTCCAACGCTAAATCAATGTTTGTTTGTTCCACGCCAAGCCACTTGCCGGGATTCATCACATTGTTTGGATCAAACGTACTCTTGAGCGCGCGCAACGCTTCCATTCCGATTGCACCGTGTTCGCGCGACATCCACGCCGCATGTTCGTAACCGACGCCGTGATGATGCGAGAGCGTGCCGCCATTCGCCACGATGCATTCGGTTGCCGCACGCTTGATCGCTTCCCATTGCATAATCGCTTGATCGGTGGACATGCGTGCCAAGAATGTTACGTACAAACTCGCGCCATCACGATAGCAATGCGAAACGTGCGTCATCACCAACGCCGGTGAGCCGGTCGCTTGCGTGGCGTCCCGAATCGTCGCTGCCAACGCCTTGTGTAACCGCTCAAGGTTCGCCCATGTCGTCGCTGTTTCCAGCGTGTCCACCATCACGCCGCGATCCATCAGCACATCGCGCAGGTAGGGCGTTTCATAGCGATCACGGAGCCAATCATTGGCAATGCCATGTCCCAGATCAAACGCACTGTGCGCTTGGCAGATCGCCACACCATGCTTGGAATTGGGATCATCTTCAAATCCCAGAATCATCAACGCGCCATTTTCAAACGAATAACCACGCGCTTTCAAGAAGCGCAAACCAAGGCGTTGCACAAATTCTTTCCAGCCAGACGCTTCCTCACGCATTGCAAAGAAACTGCGCGTCTCGTCTTCATCGGACAAGCGCACAACGGCGGGAACGATTCCGCTTTGCATCATCGCGCGAATCGCGGCGACACCCTCGCTGAAACGCTTGAACAACAACGCACGGTAATCTTTTGTCTTGGGTAACCGACGAATCCGCATCGTCGCGGACGTGATCACCCCCAGCGTTCCTTCGCTTCCGATCAACAATTGCAACAACGATGGACCCGTTGCCGATGCCGGCACATGGCGCGTTTCGATGATGCCATGCGGCGTCGCCACGCGCACACTTTGCGTCAGCGCTTCGATCTTGCCATACCCAGTCGAGGTCAGCCCTGCGCCGCGCGTTGCAATCCAACCGCCGAGCGTCGAAAACTCGAACGATTGCGGGAAATGTCCCAGCGTCAATCCGTGCGCGTTCAACTCACGCTCAAGAGCAGGACCCAGAATGCCGGCTTGAATCGTTGCTGTTTGCGAAATCTCATCAATCGCAATCACGTGATTCAAACGCGCCAGATCGAGCGAGAGGGTTACGCGTTCATCGCGCGCTTCGATTCCGCCCACCACACTTGTCCCGCCACCGAATGGAATCACCACGATATCGTTTTGCGCGCAATAGTCAAGCACACGCGCGATTTGCTCTTCGGTTGCCGGGAACACCACCGCATCTGGCGGATTGGAAATATCGCCACGCCGCAAGCGAATGAGATCGCGGTACGATTTCCCATACGCGTGCAGGATGCGCGTGCGCGTATCGGTTTTCGTTTCGGCGACGATTTGACGCAAGGCAACCAGTTGTTCATTGGTCAGGCGCGGCGCGCGCAAACGAATCGCATTGAAATCGCTCACCGCAAAACGCGGAAGCGTATCGCCGCGCAAGTCAAGCGTCGTGCGTAAATAGTTCCATGCTTCAGGACGATGCTCGAGCGAATAGGTTTTATCGGCAAAACCCCAACCATACCAACGGAGTTCGGTCATTTAGGTTTGCGTCTCCAACAAACGAATGAGATAATTGAGCAAATCCGTTTCGGTAACGATGCCGACCAAGTATTCCCCTTCCACCACCGGCAAGCCGCCGATCTTCCGGTCGCGCATCAACTTGGCGGCTTGCACCAACGGCGTGCGTGGCGTTACCGTAATCGGATTGGGACTCATACACGCGCGCACCGTGATCTGATCGAGCAAGAATTCATCATACCAGCGTTCGCGCAGCACAAAAGGCGAATTAGTCGCGCGGCGCAAATCACGATCGGTTACAATGCCGACGAGTTTCACGTTCTCGACCACCGGCAAGCGACGACAACCCTGCTCTTTCATTTGTTCGATCGCCACCCGGATTGGATCATTGGGCGCAACGGTGGCTGGGTTGCGCGTCATCACCTGTTCCACAAGGGTTGAGAGAGCCATACGGGTTTACTTTCTTTGCGCTTGCATGGCACGTTCAATCACTTGACCCAAGCGTCGAATTCCCAAATCAATTTCTTCGAGCGAAGCATTTGAAAAATTCAAACGCATCGTGTTGTGCCCCGCCGGCAATCGCTTGCCCCGCGTCTTGCGGCGCGGCGCATTCGTTTCCGGAAAGAACGGCGCACCGGGCACATACGCTACCTTGTTCGCAACCGCTTCGGGCAAAAGCGCGGTGGCGTCCACCCCTTCGGGCAAGGTAACCCACAAAAAGAGTCCGCCGGCGGGACGGGTCCACCTGACCCCGGGCGGAAAATACTTTTCCATTGCCGCCACCATCGCATCGCGATGCTCTTTGTACATTGTACGAATTTTGCGCACGTGGTCAACAAAAAACTTGGCCGGCTTGACGACCTCGTAGGCGATGTATTGATCAAAGGTGCTGGAATGCAAGTCGGCGCCTTGCTTGGCTTGGACCAGTTTGAAGGTTACTTGGCGCGGCGCGACGACCCAGCCCAAACGCAAACCGGGCGCGAGCGTCTTACTGAACGTGCTGGTGTAAATCACATTACCACATTCGAACTCGTTACAATTCTTGCGTTTTTTCTTTTGGCGTTCCTGATCGAGCACGGCGAGCGGCGGCAAATGTTCGCCTTCAAAGCGCAATTCGCCGTACGGATCATCTTCGATAATCGGCACGCTGTACCGATCTGCCAGACGAACCAACTGGACGCGGCGTTCCAATGAAATCGTTGTGCCGCCGGGATTTTGAAAGTTGGGGAGGGCGTAGATGAATTTGATTTTGCGTTTTCTCAGAATGGGTTCGATCAATTCTACTTGCATCCCATCGTCATCCGCGGGGACGGTTACATAGCGCGCCCCGTACGCCGTCCACGCTTGCAACGCCCCCAAGTACGTCGGTGCTTCGCACAAGATCGTATCGCCGGGATCAATCAGCACACGACCAATCAAATCGAGGGCTTGTTGCGAGCCGGTGGTGATGAGCACATTATCCACGCTAGCATGGATGCCATAGCGCGCCATTTTTTCCACGATAAACTGACGAAGCGGCAAATATCCTTCGGTGGGGCTGTACTGTAACGCTTTGGTACCGATGGTGGATAAAATTTGTTGTGGGGCTCGGGCAATCTGTTCGACCGGAAAAGATTCGGGGGCGGGCAAGCCGCCGGCGAAAGAGATCACATCAGGTTGTTGCGTAATCTTGAGAATCTCGCGAATGATTGAGGAACTCATCCGCGTCGTCCGTTGGGCATAGCGTCGTTGCCAAAGTGTGGTCATCGTTGACCCTCCTAATCAAGTTCAAAGTGAATCAGGGCTTTTTGTCTTTTTACTTTTCGCGTTTAACTTGAGTGAACGGCTCCGCGTGAATCATCACGCGGCCCAGTTGGGGAAACTCGCGGCGTAAACGATTCTCCATCTCTTCGCAAATGCCGTGCACCTCCGCCACCGAAAGATCGGCATCCACTGCGAGATGAAAGGCAAGGTAGATACCCCCATCCAAGCGTTGCACATCAATGTCTGCACAGTCGTACGTGTGCGGAATCTCTTCACGGATCGCCTGGATCCGTTCGATGAACGTGGCGCGTTCGCTGGGCGTCAGTTCCGCACCGGTCATCAATTCTTCCGCGCGGGGTTCGATGTGAACGTTAATGTCCGCGACACGTGGATCATTGGCGGTAGGTTTGAATTCGGCGCGCAACCGGTTTTCCAAATCGGTTGCCATGGCATGCGCCTCATCGAACGAGATGCCGGGCGGGACCTCCAAATCCAAATCAATCCACATCCCGCGCTTGGTGAGATGCGTCGTAACATTATGCACATCAAAGCGTCCGCGCTCGGATACGACTTGAATGCGTTCCAAGACTCCTTCGTTCGCCGCGACGGGAACAGTATGCACCACCACGTCGGCGGTCGGCACAATCGCGTGAACCGCTTCTTGTACCTTGTGCGTAACGAGATGGCTTTCTTCGAACGAGAGATAGCGCGGCACCGCCACGCGCAAATCTACAAAAATCTGATTGCCCGATCCGCGCACACGCGCGCGCATCACTCGCTTGGCATCGTCCACTTGCTCGACCGCGTGAATGATTTGTTCGGCGAGACCGCGTGGCGCGGTATCCAGCAACGCATCTATCGTGCGCCGACCCAAGCGAAAACTCACATAGATCACGATGAGCGCGACGACGAGGGCAGCCAGCGCATCCGCGCGCAACAAGACCGATTTCTGTCCCATCGCCTCACCCAGCCACACAAGCGCCAAGCCGATAATGACCACCGAGGAGGACCAAATATCGGTGCTAAAGTGTAACGCATCGGCTTCGAGCGCTTGGCTGTTGTACTTTTTCGCCGCGCGATCCAGCACACGCGAGCGCGAGTAATCTACGGCGATGGAAATCCCCATCGTGAGGAATGCCCAGAGACTTGGGTCAACTTCCACGTGTTCAAAGAACAAACGATTGAGCGCTTCGTAGATGATCCAACCGCATGTGATAAAGAGCAAAAGCGTTTCGGCAAGCGCGCTGAGATTTTCAACTTTGCCGTGACCATAAAGGTGGGTTTCATCGGCTGGGCGATCGCTCACGCGTACCGCAAAGAACGTGATCAGCGCGGCGCCCAAGTCCAGTGCCGAATGCGCCGCCTCGGCAAGGATGCCCAGACTGCCGGTCATTAAACCGATGATGAGTTTCATCGAGGTGAGCAAGATTGCCGCGATCACCGAAGTAACCGCCGCCCACCCTTTTTCGCGGGTCTGTTGTTCCAGAGAGGTTGCCATCATTTTGATTTTCCAAACAAAAATAGGTACCGCGCGTGCAACTCGACGCCAACCTTCGCAACGCGACGGGGATGCCCGCCGCGAGGAAGGAAATGTTGGCGAAAGGTTTTTCTTGTCCAATTGCCGACGCGGGTACCTGTGGGGTTGGCGCGCAGAATCGGGTAGAGAGAGCCAAGACTCCCTCTACCCGTTAACTGCCCGCTGGATTGGAGCGGGGTCCGCGAATCCGCTCGTCGGTCGCGTGAGTTTATACTCACCCATGTCGGATGCCTGACCGCCTTGTCAGGATGATCCCCCGTTCGTTCCATCGGGGGCATCGCAAACCATTTTATTCCGACGAGCGTGGGCTGCCCATCGCGGTATGCGCACTGGCGAAGATGCCGGCACGACGACACACAAAGGTCGCCCGCAAAGCATCTTCTCGCTAATAAATATACCACTGACTCGATCAAAGTCAATACCCCAATTTCAATCAGAATTACGTCAACTGCTTTTGCAATTGCCGCCGCGTTCTTTGCCACGCCCGGCGCACGCGAATTGTCAAGGGCGGATAAATCAACGCGACGATTTGCGGCAACGCTTCCTGCGCCGCCTGCGCGCCGGCGGCAACCCCTTCTTCTACCAAATCGAAATCCATCAAGCCGATATTTTGCACGTTGGGATAAATCGTAAAATCGGGGGGTGCCTGTTTCAATTTTTGCAAACGAACTTGGCGCGTCATAATTCCAATCACGCGCGCCACCACCCGAAAAATTTTTTGTTGCTCCGCCGTCAAGATCAATTGAAAGAACCACGCATCGCGCCGATGCCGCAAATTGCCGGCGGTGAAAATGGGTTCATCGGCACCCAAGTCCACCGCCAACACCACATCGGCACCACGATAACGCAGGACATCGAACGGAACAGGATTGAGCGCACCCCCATCAATATAATAACAATCGCCGATTTTCACCGGCGCCAGAATGCCGGGGAATGCCGCACTGGCACACACCGCACTTGCAACATCGCCTGTCTCAAAAACTGTTTCCTCTTCCGCATCCAAGTCCACCGCCACCGCAAAGAATCGGCGCGGCAATTCCTCGATGCGTTTCCCAGCCCCGATGGCAGATTCGATGATGCGGCGAAAACCATCCGTACTAAACAAGCCCATTCCGGTTCGATCGCGCGTCATCCAATGCCGCAAGCGCAAGTCGCGCACCAATGCTTCAATGTCATCAGGCGATTTGCCCGCCGCGTACAGCGCGCCGATGATGGCACCCGCACTCGTACCGGCAATCAAATCAATCGGGATTCGCGCTGATTCCAGCACGCGCAACACCCCGATGTGTGCAAAGCCCCGTGCGCCACCGCCTCCCAACGCAATTCCGATTTTCATCCTTGAGCCCTAAAACGAAAAAAATGCCTTTCCTGTAAAACCGCTTCGACAGCGCAAGGCATTCATCACCTCTGATTCTTGCAATGCCATTGTACTGCTTTCATTGTGAAACGTCAAAGTTGGACATCGAGGAGTGTATGACTTTATTACCATTGCGCAAGCCCTTCGGGTTTGCTATGATAGGAGGCGAACAAGTCGGAAAAAGGCAAACCCATTGAAAAATGGGGGCGCAAAGCTATGGGTCTAAATCCTCGTGTGAGGACATGACCGCCAAGCCGCCCGAAGCATTCTTGTGTACAGTCCTCGATCAGGTCTGTCGCTTTGCGACGGCGGCACGCGACCTGATTTTTTGTTGCCTTGAGTTTGATAAGGAGTACAATGCGCAACAATTTTATCACGATGGTGATGCTTGCCATCGGAGCATCCTTGATGCTATTCCTGTCGTCCAAAACATCGTTGCAAGCCGAATCATTAAACACACTACCGCCCACCCCTACGCCGGTGATCAAACGGGCAACCAGCAATAACTCGAATGTATTTTTGCCTTTGATCATTGGTGGAAGCAGTGGCACTAGTCAACCGATTCGCAAAAAAGGTGTGGGGTTAACGTATCAAGATTGTACTTCGGCAACCTCGGTTGGAGCATTTTGGGCATTCAACTGGACGGCGGTTCCACCCCTTTGTCCCGACATCGAAAACGTTCCGATGATTTGGGGCGCAAGTGAAGTTAACACCACGCTAGGGGGTAACTCTGAATGGGTGTTGGGATTCAACGAGCCGGACAGTGCGAGTCAATCCAACTTGACCCCGGCGCAGGCGGCTGCCTTGTGGCGTCAGATTGAGCAGAAATATCCCAATCGCAAACTGGTTTCCCCGGCACCATCGGGCGCAAATCCGGAATGGCTGGTGAGTTTCCGCGATGCGTATCTGGCGGCTTATGGGACGGCGCCGCGCCTCGATGGACTCGCTGTTCACTGCTATGCCTGGTATGCATCGCAATGTATCACGCATACTCAAAAGTTTATGACGTGGGCGAAGGCATGGAATGTTCCGGAAATTTGGATCACCGAGTTTTCGTTTTCTCCTACCGCTCCTTCCAATCCAACGCGTGCTTTGGATGAAGGGCGTACCTTTATCACTTGGTTGCAAAATCAGCCCCAAGTGACGCACTATGCTTGGTTTGCTTCAAAGATGCAAGGCAACGAGTGGTGGCTTGTGCCAACTTTTCATACTCCGCTCGTCGAGTGGAACTCGAACACACTTACGGCATTTGGTCAAATGTACTTGCCCTTCAAATAACATCGAGCCGTTGCGCTGCAACGGCTCTTTTTTTATGCAATCCCCGGCAGTTTCAATTCATCCGCACGATGACAGGCGACAAAATGATTCGGCGCGATTTCGCGGAAGGCCGGCGGCTCAAGGCGACACACTTCGACCGCATACTCGCATCGTGGATGGAAATAGCACCCCGATGGCGGATTGGCTGGGCTAGGCACCTCCCCCTTGAGTTCAACATTGCCGGTCTTGACGCGCGGATCGGCGACCGGCACCGCCGCCATCAACGCCGCCGTATAGGGATGCTTGGGTGAGGCATACAACTCGAGCGTGTTGGTCATCTCCACCAGTTTTCCCACGTACATCACCGCAACTCGATCACAAATATGACGGACTACTGACAAGTTGTGCGCCACAAAGAGGTAGGTCAGATTCAGCCGCTTTTGCAGATCGAGCATCAAGTTGAGAATCTGCGCTTGTACCGAGACATCCAACGCCGAGACCGGCTCATCGGCAACGACGAGACGTGGATTCACCGATAACGCGCGTGCAATGCCGATCCGTTGTCGTTGCCCTCCGCTGAAGGCGTGGGGATAACGCTGCATATATTCGGGACGCAAGCCAACCAAGCGGAGCAACTCTGCCACACGCTCGATGCGTTCTTTACGATTTTTCATTCCATTGACCAGCAGCGGTTCGCCTACAATATCGAATAACGTCATCCGCGGATTGAGCGAACCGTAGGGGTCTTGAAAAATCATTTGCATCTGTGGACGAAGCGGACGCAACTCGGCACGCGAAAGTTTTGCCAGATCCACCAGCGTGCCTTCTTTGGTGCGAAAGAGCATTTCCCCACTTGTCGGAACCAACGCACGCAAAATACAACGCGCCACCGTCGTCTTGCCGCAGCCGCTTTCTCCCACCAAGCCCAGTGTTTCGCCTTCGTGGATAAAGAAACTTATATCGTCCACAGCGCGCACATTGCCGACCGTCCGGCGGAAGAATCCTTTGCGAATCGGAAAATATTTCTTGAGGTGCTTGACTTGGAGTAGGTGATTGGGTGGTTGGGGGGTTGGGTGATTGGTCATACTGACACCCCTTCGTCGTGATAGAGAAAGCAACTGACGCGTTGTTGTTCGCCAATGGGTTGCAGCGCCGGGGTGCGCGTATCGCATTTGCCGGCGATCACTTGCTCGCAGCGCGGATGGAAGGGACAGCCGCGCGGTTTGTTGAACGGATGCGGAATCGAGCCGCTGATGGTTGGCAAAGTGATCCGCGGCGGCATATTGATCGTTGGAATCGAACGGAGGAGCGCTTGGGTATAGGGATGCTTGGGATTGTGGAAAATGGCATCCACGGGTCCCTGTTCCATCACGAGACCCAGATACATCACCATTACGTAACTCGCCATCTGCGCAATCACGCCAAGATCGTGAGTAATGAAAATAATTGCCGCGTTACGCTGCTCTTGCAAACGTCGCAGCAGACGCAGCACTTGCGCTTGCGTCGTCACGTCCACGGCCGTGGTCGGCTCATCGGCGATGAGGAGGCGCGGGTGGCATGAGAGTGCCATGGCGATGATGGCGCGTTGGCGCAAGCCGCCGGAAAGTTGCCACGAATATTCGTCGAGGCGTTGTTCCGGCATCGGCACCCCCACGTCTTTGAGCAATTGAGTGGCGATCTGGCGGGCTTGGCGTTTATTCACTGCTTGATGAAGCATAATCGCTTCGATGATTTGATCACCAATGGTATGCACCGGGCTGAACGCTGCCATCGGTTCTTGCGGGATGAGCGCGATTTCCGCGCCGCGAATATCGCGCATCGTTTTACTGTTGGGATCGAGTGTCACCAGATCAATCTGGGTTCCGTTGCGCTGCAACCAAATTTGACCGTTTACAATTTTGCCGGGTGGTTCGACGATGCGCAGCACGGCTTTCATCGTCACGCTTTTGCCGCACCCGCTTTCCCCAACGATGCCAAAGACTTGGCCGGGATAAACATCGAACGAGACACCATCCACCGCTTTGACGACGCCTTCGTCCATGAAAAAATAAGTTTTTAGATCGCGCACAGAGAGAAGGGGAGTATCGCGCATAATGTTTGCGTCCATTCCAAAGTATAAAGTAGGAAGGATGAAGAATGAAAATCTTTACTTTCGCTTCATCTTGTTCACAATCGTGACAAAGATCGCGATAGTGCGAACGTTTTCGCGCGCGCACGCCATTCGACTTGCGGTGTTTTGCTCATCATTGCCTCCTGGCTCAACTTTCATCCTTCATACTTTAGTGTCCGTACGGGTCCGCCGCGTCGCGCAAGCCATCGCCCACCAGATTGAACGCGAGCACCGCGACGATGACGAACAAGCCGGGGATGAGCAACCACGGGGCTTGGGCAATTGTTTGAATGGTCTGCGCTTCTTGCAACAGCACGCCCCAACTAATCGCGGGCGGCCGAATGCCCAAACCTAGGAAACTGAGCGATGTTTCGCTAACGATCATCACCGGAATCGCCAGCGTGCTGGTTGCGATGATGTGGCTCATAAACGCCGGAACCATATGCTGCGTGATAATGCGAAAGCGACTGCACCCCGCCAACTCGGCAGCGAGGATAAAATCTTCTTCGCGCAGCGATAAGAAGCGGCCGCGCACTTCGCGCCCCAACGTTGTCCAACCGATAAAAGCAAGAATGATGGTGATCGCGAAGAAAACCTGATCGGGGCGCCAGTCTTGCGGAAGCGCAGCAGTCATTGCCAACCAAATCGGAATCGTGGGCAAGGATTGCAAGAGTTCGATGAGGCGTTGGATGATCAAATCAATCCAACCCCCAAAATAACCGGAGATGCCCCCCAGCAGAACACCTAGGATCACACTCAAGATGACGGAGAACAAGCCGACGGTCATTGACGTACGCGTGCCGTACATCATCCGCGACCATTGATCGCGTCCCAGCCGATCGGTGCCCAACAAGTAGAGCCGGTCTTCCGATTGAGGATTGGCGGGACCGATCAGGTGAATATTGGTTTCAAACAAGCCCAAAACTTTGTACGAGAACCCTTCGGTGAAAAACCGAACCGGCACTTTTTTCGTCTCGTCAATCTTCCATTCCATTCGCAGTGTGACCGGGTTGCGTTTGCCAACCACAGCGGGCACCCATGGCGAGAAATTCGTCCCATCGAACAAATTTACCGTTTGCACGGGAATGAACGCCAGCCGGGCATCGGTGGCTTCGGGGTCTTGAGTGGCAAAGAAATCCGGCACCAATACAATGAGATAGAATCCGATCAACACCAGGGCGCTCAAGACCGCGAGTTTGTTTTTGCGGAAACGCCACCAAACCAGTTTCCAGTTCGATGCCACCGAGATGCGCTCTTCGGCTTTGGACGCCAACACGGTGCCGAGGGAGGCTTCTTCGGCGCTGGGGTTCAAGTTGTCGTTAGTCATCTGTCTGTTTATCACGACTACACGCCTTCCATTCGGATGCGCGGATCCACCAGCGCGAGCAAAATATCGGAGATGAGGGTCCCAATAATCGTAAGAAAGCAATAAATCAACAAAATACTTCCCGCCAAATACATATCTTGCTGGGTCAATGCCCGCAAGAGTAAAGGACCAATGTTCGGCAAGTTCATCACAGTCGCCACAATGAGCGAACCAGAAAAGAGTTGCGGCAAGTACCAGCCAATCGTACTCACTAGAGGATTAATCGCCAGACGCACCGGATATTTCAAGACCAACTTCCATTCCGCAAGACCCTTGGCACGCGCGCTGATGACGTAGGGCTTGTTCAATTCATCGAGCAAATTGGCACGCATCACGCGCGTCAAGCGCGCCGTGCCGGCTATCCCCAAAACAATGGCTGGCAACCAAATGTGCTTGAGCAAATCAATGACGCGCTCCAAACTCCACGGGGCTTGAACATATTCCGGCGAAAATAACCCCGTAATGCTTGTACCAAATTGGGCGAACGCAATCCACATCAGAATCAGCGCCAGCATAAAATTCGGCGTCGCCACCCCGATATAGTTCAGCACCGTGAAGAAATAATCGAGCAAGGAATTTTGATGCGTCGCCGAATAAATGCCGGCGGGAATCGCCACGATCCACGTGATCGCAAACGCAAAGAGCGCAAGCGCAACCGTCAGCACTAACCGTTCACCAATCAGTTCGGTGTTGGGGCGTTGATACTCGAGCGACAAACCCAAATCGCCCTTTGCCAAACTTTCCATCCAGCGAATGTACTGGATGTAGCCGGGTTGATCGAGACCGAATTGACGCTTGAGGGCTTCCACCTGCTCCGCGCTAATCGAAGAGCCGCTCGAAGCGAGATTGGCGATGTAACTCGTGAGAAAATCGCCGGGGGGCGCTTGCACCAACCAAAAGACGATGATTGAAAAAAGGATGAGTAGAAAAGGCAGGAGAAGCAAACGTTGAACGATGAATCGGAGCATAGTCGTCTCCAAGTAAGCAGGTAGACAGGTGAGATAGGTCGGGCCTCTCCACGCTGTCTACCTGCGACTTACTACATCCTACTTTTTATAGTACCACGTTTCGGGGCGCAGATTGCCGGGCGTGCGGAGCGGCCAATCTTTGGTGACGGTCTTGGGGATGTTGCGCATATTCACATTGATCACCGCAACGCCTTGATCAATCGCCGTCAAGCCGACGGTGCCGATTTCGACCATATTGTCCACCCAAATCTTGAATATCTCTTGGGCGATCTTGGCTTGTTCCTCGGGCGGCGACATCTTGGCTTTGTCCACCAACTCGACGAGTTTCTTGATGTAATCGGGCGGCTCGACACCTTCCTTACCCCCCGTGCGATACCAATCGTACCAGCGCGGACCGTAAGTGATGTTGCCGTAGATGCCGCTGCGCACATCGTATTTGGTGGACCCGGTAAAGGGGAAGCCCGCCGTGTCTTGGTTCCAGATTTCCGCCATCAAGTCATTCGATTCGCGCAGCGAGAAATGCAATGCGCGTTCGCGAATCTGCACGTTCGTCTTGACGCCAACTTTTTCCCAATCCTTCGCGATCAACTGAGCCGAGTCGGGACCAAAGCCCAACGCTTGGATACAAGAGAGTTCGATGACTAGCCGCTTGCCGCTGGGCAACAAGCGGAATCCTTCCGCATCCTTCTTGTCCAAGCCGATCTTGTCGAGCATCTGCGCGGCAAGCGTCGGATTGTATTCGGTGTACTTGTAGGCGTACTCATCGCCGGGGTAGTACGGATGCCCTTTCTTGGCGACGGGTTGACGCGGCTCGCCAGTGCCCAAGAAGACCGATTCCTGAATCTGCTTGCGATTGATCGCGTACGACATGGCGATGCGGAAATCCTTGTTCGCCAACACTTTGCCCACGTCCGGATCCTTGGCGTAGGTTTGGTTGAAGGTCACATCCGCATCCGCGCCACCCAGACTGGACCACAGTTGCACAACGTATTTTTTGTCCTTCTGCTCACGCTCTTTGAGGACGGGATAGTTCGCCAGTGCGACATGGCGTTCCTGCTGATCCAGTTCGCCCGCGATCGCGGCAAGGTTCAGCGATTGCGCATCGGCAAAGAACTTGAGTTGCACTTCGTCAAAGTACGGCAGTTGATTGCCGTCCTTGTCCACACCGATAAAGTACGGGTTGCGCTTGAGGATGAACACCTGATCGCTGATGCGATTCTCAGCGATCCACGCCGCCATCCCCGGGCGATTCGGTGTGTTGAACGGGCTCACCTTGTCCAAGAACAATTCTGCCCACGTCTTGAACTTGGCATCGGCAACGAGTTTATCCAGCGTCGCCTTGTCCGCGTACTTGGCGTGGAATTGCTTCAAGTACTTGGAAGGCAGGTGAACGGGAACGTTCCGATCGCCCCAGTCCTTGTTTGCCAGTTCCATCAAGAACGTGGTGTTCGGCTCTTTGAAAATCCACTGCACGGTCACCGCGTCCACTTGCTTGACTTCGACAACGGATTTATCTTTGTTCAGCATCCACGTAGGCACCGAAGGGGTCAAGTCTTTGTTCAAAAGCACATCGTTGTACCAGAACATAATGTCATCGGTGGTAAACGGTGTGCCATCCGACCACTTGCTCCCCTCGCGTAGTTTCACCGTCCACGTCTTGAAATCGGACGAGGGGGTGACACTTTCGGCATAGTGCATTTCTACTTTGCTGCCATCCGGCGAAAAGCGGACGAGCGCGTCGTAGATCACACGGTTGACGCCGTTAAAGTCCGAAGGACCCGTAAAGCCACGTCGCCATACGCCGCCGTACGTGCCAATTTCATCGGCGGGCATCACCAACGGATTCTTGGGCAAGCGTTGCTCCACCGGCGGGAGTTTGCCTTGCTTGACCAACTCGGCCAACATCGGCGCTTCTTTGTACTTGGCGGCGGGCACCGCCGTTGGTGCCACCGTCGGCGGTTTGGTGGCTTCCGGCGATTTAGTTGCCGGTACAGCGGTCGGCGCTACCGACGATGCGGATGACGAAGCCGGTGGCGGGGGCGCTTTGGTGGGTTCGGGCGTTGGCGTGGCACACGCGACCAAAGCCGCCAGCACCAGAATCAATGCCACAAACAAAATGTGCTTTTTCATTCTTTCTTCTCCTCTTCTTTGAGATCAAACAATCACGCGTTACGCTGTTCGTTTCACACTTGACGTTTCACGTTTTGGATCCGTCACCTCCTTTCCACCTCTACACTGATGCGGAACGTTGCTGTTCCACCATTCGTATAGTTGTGCGGATCAAGGCATTGTACATACGCCGCGCCATCTTTCCCAGCGATCCCCAGATCGCTTGGTGCAATCCCGCGACTCAACGCCACATAGTACGGATTCAACGATTGCAAGGCGTGCAGACACAACGGCTGGTGGCTCACCAACTTGTATCCCTCCTCGATACGGAATGAATCGCCCACGTGATAGACCGGGCAGACCCCTTGAATGTTCACGATCTCGATGATCAAGTTGCGTTGCTGGCTCATAGTTTTGCCAATGCCTCCAACACTTGAATGCAATAAATCAACGCACGCGCCAAGTGGAATGGGTCTTTGACCGGCAAGGCAATCGTTGCGTTCAACTTGTTGCCACGCCGATCCAAGTTTTGGATCCACTCGCCGTAGTGCGACACCGGGAAATGGGCAAATGCATAATCATGCACGCGCTGAAACCAATCGAGGCACCATGACTCTCTGCAGATCGAGTAAGCGAGCAAGAGCGCGTACAATGCTTCGGTGTGGGGCCACCAAATCTTGGTGTCCCACTTGTCCGCCCAAAACGATCCTTCGGCGTCGCGCGCGAGGAAGATGCCGCCGTACTCCTCGTCCCAGCCCAACTCGATGTGCCAGCGAATCGCATCAATCGCTTGGCGGATGCGCGCCTGATCACCGATGCGCTGAAAGATGTGAATCATAAACCACATGGATTCGATGGCGTGTCCTGGATTCACTACATGCCCGGGCGGTACGTCAAGCACAGTATCGTCCAAGCGCACGAATTCGTAGAGGCGTTTGTGTTCAGGGTGTAGGTACACGTTCATTACTTGATTCGCATGCTTTAAGCCGGCGCAGAAAATCGCCGCATCGTTCAGCAAATCGCCCAACTCGGTAAAGGCGAGCGAAAAGATCATCGAGATGCCGTGCGCCTTGGTGCCTGCGGGAATCGGCAAGGGATGGGTTTGGTACGAGCCGGGTTGGGCTAAGCGGGCTTGAACATTCGCATACGTCGCGCGCGCTAGGTCGAGTGCCTCTGCATTGCCGGTCGCGCGTGCGAACTCGGCGAAACCGTAAATGGCAAAGCCATCGCAATAGATGCTCGTTGCCCCATCGAACAATGGCTTGCCGGTTTGATTGAGACAGAAATACCATTCGCCTTTTTCGTTGCGCCCATACCGTGTGATGAAATTGAAAATGTGCGTGGCAACCTCAAGCCATTCTTGCCTCTGCTCAATCTTATTGTATAACGCCGAAAAAGTCCAAATCGCGCGCAATTGCGACCAAACATACTTGTCGCCACTCAGCACCTTGCCTTCGTCCGAGATGCAGGTGCAAATGCCGCCGTTTTTCCAATCAATGCCGTACGTGAGCCAGAACGGAATCGTGCGATCAAGCAGTTCAGCGCGGTACTGGGTGAGAAGAGTGGAGAAATTGAATAGCATTGTGAGTATTGCGTGTTGCGTATCGCGTGTTACACTTGCGCGCAACACAACACGCACCACGTTTCATGCATCACGCTTCACGGAATCGAAATCCCAACCCTGCTGCGCGCACACCGCGCGCACGTGATCATCCCACGTCGGCTCATCCTTCGGCTTGCCGCCCACAAAACAATCCACGCTCAAGTAGCGCAACGGTTTGTCTCCCTCGCAGAAAATTCGATGATACGTGTGTGGCGGAATCCGCACCACATCGCCCGGCTTGACCGGCAAGCGTTCCTCGCTTTCACCAATCTGCAAGCGCCCTTCACCTTCCATCACGTAAAAAATCTGCTCGGTGTCGTGATGCACGTGCAAGGGCGGCGCTTGCCCCGGTTCGAGGACCACGATAAACACTTCGGAGGTCTCGGCGTCCGCGCGATCCATCACGAGATCGTTGATGTGCGTGGGAAAACGATAGCGTGTGGTGTCGCTTGTGCTAAAAATGTATTTTGCCATTCCTCCTTCGTCCTTCGTCATTCATCTTGGGTCGCCTTGACCACCGCATCCAACGCCCAGGCCGGTGTTCCCGGACTCACGCCGCCGCCAGCGGATAGAATCAACCTGCGTCCATTTGTCTTTTGGATGCACTCGCGCGCAAAAGTTTCGACCTGCTCCGGCGTCCCGCGCACCATCAAACTCAACGGCGGCACGTTTCCCATCAACGCCACGTTGGGCATTTTGGAGTGTGCAAGCGCGATGTCAATCTCGTGGCTAAAGTTGAACACATCGAATCCCAGCGTGGACAGCGGCGCAAGCAAATGCGGACAAGGGGTATCGTTGTGATAAACCTTGATCAAGTCTTTGAACTCGGCAAAAAGCCGAGCAAAGTACGGTCGTACAAATTCCTCGAACATTTGGGGCGACACCATCCCAACGATGTCATCCAGCACCATAATCCCTTCCGGCGATTTGAGCACATCGAGTTGCGCGTGCAACCAATGGATGATGGTTGTCGTTACCGTGTTGAGAAATTGGTGCGACTTGGCGGGTTCTTCGACGAGCGCGGTCATAAACTCGGTGATGCCGAGCACCCAACCCGCCACAGCAAATGGTCCGCGCGCGCAAACCATTTTGATGTTGATTCCGCGCGGCAACAGTTGCTTTTCGGCTTGAGCATAGAGATGCAGAATCAACGGCATCAAGCCATGTTCGTGCGGGTCGGGTGGTTCCATGTCATAGAGCGCGCCGAGTCCACCGCGCACGTAATCAATCGAAGGGGGACGGTCGTGATGCCAAACGATGCGCGAGCCAAATGCCGACGGCTCTGCCGCCATCCCGTACTCCACCCAAAAGCCGGGAATCCAAGCAATCTCCGGAAATCGCTCGAGCAAATCGAGATTAATCTTGAGCCATTGGTCTTGATGCAAAAAATAATCGAGTGTGTCAATGCCGGCATAGCCGGGCAACCACGGACTGTCCACAATCATCGCCACCGGCACGCGATCGGCTGGACCACCACGCGCAACCGTAACAAAACGTTCCCACGGATTCATTCGGATGCTCCATTGCTGATAGGTGCTGGGGCGGTAGATTCGCGAACGATGAATGGACTTTCCATCAAGGTAAAACTTTCTTCCGGCGGGGGATGACCTTGCAACATCCGGCGCAATGTTTGCATCGCGACCCGTCCCATTCGATATTTGGGTTGCGCAATTGTCGTGAGCGGTGGATTCGAATGGGCTGCCATAGCAATATCGTCCGCGCCAATCACGGAAATATCTTCTGGCACGCGCAAATGATGCGCGCGAATCGCATGCAAAACCCCCAATGCCATCAAATCGTTGTACGCAATCACGGCAGTGGGACGTTGCGCGGGTGGCAACGCCAGCAATGCACTCATCGCTTGAAAGCCGCCATCCACATTAGGGAAACTAGCGGGACATAACTCGGGCGGCAGCGTCAAACCGGCTTCCGCCAACGCCTTTTCTACGCCGCGGCGCCGGGCAAGCGACTGCTCCGATTTGATGGGACCGGAAAGAAACGCGATGCGTGTGTGGTTGAGATCGAGCAAATGCCGGGTCGCGCGCCAGGTGCCCCCTTCCATATCGGTTCGCACGCACGCCACGTTGGGATGATGGAGCGTACGATTGATAATCACGGTCGGCAAATTGTTGCGCGCGATAATCGCCAACAATTCATCGGACGCGAGCCGCGAGCCGCACAAGATAATGCCGCGCAGAGGTTGCGTGATAAACGTGCGCAAGAATTTTTCCTCGCGTTGCGTGTCTTCCATCGAATCGAACAGAATGGGTAAAAAGCCGGAGACACTGGCTTCGTCTTGAACACCGCGCGCAATTTCGGCGAAAAAGGGATTGAGAATATCCGGGATGAGGAGCGCAATCGCGTTCTCCAATATTTGCGCGCCAAGCCGAAGCGGAGGTTCGTAACCCAACTCGGTCATCGAAGAAAGAACGCGCGCGCGCACACTCTCACGAACGGGAGCCGTGTTATTGAGGACACGCGAAACAGTGGCGGGGGAGACGCCCGCGTGATGCGCTACATCGAGCAAACTGGGGCGAGATCGTTTGGCATCCACCTTGATGCTCTTTCTGAAAGGATTGAAAAATTTGTGATTCCTTTCATATAGGAGTATACTGTGTTTCAGAAAACATGTCAATTTATCTCGGAGACCCCGATGTCCACCTTTCCTTTTTCGTTGGCTCAACTGCAATCCAAATTCCCCAACCTCATTTCTGATTCATTCGTGGTTCAAAACGATGCGGCATTCTGGATGCAAGCCGGCAAACTCGCCATCCTCGCGCGCGTCAACGATCCGCTGTTCAATCAATTCGATGGCGATGCCTCACCCTTCGATGCCAACTACGCGCTCAAACTTTGTCCCACCACGCACACCAACGCCCGCGCCCTGCGTGCCACCCTCGATTGGTTGACCCCCAAGCCGATTGGGCTTGCCACTTCGGCTGGCACCGGGGATCGAATTGGGCTGGCAACCCCGGGACACGTGCGCGCTTTCAAAGCGGTAGGGGGCAACCTCGTACCGATCTTTGCGCAACAATCCATCCGCGAAATGACGCGCACGCGCCGCTCACCGGACGATGTGATGACGGATGCCACGTTCGGGGCGTTCCAAGCTGGCTGGCACAAACTGCTGGGCGCGGACGCCGATCATTTGAAAACGCCCGCCGATATTGACGCTTGCGTTGCCGCCGGTTTTTCATTTTACACGATTGATCCCGGCGAGCACGTGAACAGTCAAGCCAATACCGCCTCGCTCACACAGTTGCGAGAACAAGTCGCCGCACTGCCGTGGAAAGACCTCGATTCGAGTCCGGGCGCGTTTGAAAAACGCTACGCCAAGCAAATTGTCAAACTCGAAAGCCGCGAAATCGAACTCTCCACCGAGTCGGTATTGCGCGCCGCCGCCAAGTACGGCAGAGCCATTGCCCACGTCACGATGATGTACCGCCACCTCGTCACCAAAAACATTCCGTTCGAACTCGAAGTGTCGGTGGACGAGACCGAAACGCCAACCACGCACGCCGAACACATCATCATCGCCAGCGAATTGAAACGTTTGGGCGTGCAATGGGTTTCGCTCGCGCCGCGTTACGTCGGGCGCTTTGAAAAGAGCGCGGATTACATCGGCGATGTTGCCGAATTTGAAAACGATTTTGCGGTGCACGCAGAAATCGCGCGCGTGTTAGGACCCTACAAGTTGAGCATTCATACCGGCTCGGACAAGTTCAGCATCTATGGCATCACGATGAAACACACGCGCGGACTGGTGCACTTGAAAACGGCGGGGACGAGTTATCTCGAAGCGCTGCGCACCATTGCGGCATTCGACCCGGCATTCTTCCGCGAAATTTATGCCTTTGCGCGCGAACATTACGAAACGGATCGCCATTCGTATTTGCTGTCCGGCAGTTTGGATCGCGCACCCTTGCCAGAATCAATGTCCGATGCTGACTTGCCCACCTTACTCAATCAATTCGATGCGCGCGAAATCTTGCACGCGACGTTTGGTTCGGTGCTGACCGCGCAAAAAGCCGATGGCTCATTTCTGTTCTACGACAAGTTGATGGCAATTCTGCGCGCCCATCCTGAAGCCTACGCCAAGAACTTGGAAATCCATTTCATCAAACATCTCAAACCATTTGCGAAATAAAGACCACCGACGGCGGACCATCACCGACCAATTTTCTTGCGGCGATCTGCGGTCTATTGTGGGCGGTCATTCTTTCAGGAGTTGTTCATTCGCCGTTGGCGCACCAGCAGAGAGATGAAAATAATCGAGTGAGCTCGTAGGGCACTTGCGCCCGCGCGATGAATCGCGCGACTACAAACCTATTTTCAGAGCAGTTGCTCATTCGCCTTCGGCGCACCAAAAGTCGAATGAAAATGGACTACGCGTAGGACAAATTTCAAATTTGTCCCACATTTTCAAGGGAGTTATCAATGAATCTGCAACAACTCACTCAAATGTACGATTTTACCGGTAAAACTATTGTCATCACCGGCGGCGCCGGCATTCTGGGCGGCGAGATGGCATGCGCGCTCGTCGGTTGCAATGCCAACGTTGCCATTTTGGATCGCGATCCCAAACTTGCCGAACGATTCATTCATCGCATCCCCACCAGCGCGGGGCGGGCGGTGGTCATCTACACCGATGTGCTCAACAAAGGAGTGTTGCAACAAACCGCCGAGACTGTGCTCAAGGAATTTGGGCGCGTGGATGGCTTGATCAACGCGGCAGGCGGCAACAAGCCCCAAGCCACCACGAGCGCGGCACTCTCATTTTTCGATTTACCCAAAGACGCCTTGCAATTTGTTTTTGATTTGAATATCATTGGTACCATTCTGCCTTCGCAAACGTTCGGCAAATGGATGGCACAACAAAGAGAAGGTGTCATCTTGAACATTTCTTCGATGAATGCCTTTCGACCGTTGACGCGCATTCCCGCTTACTCGGCGGCAAAAGCCGGCGTGAGCAACTTTACACAATGGCTCGCCGTGCATATGGCGATGGAGTACTCGCCCAACATTCGCGTCAATGCCATTGCGCCCGGCTTTTTCATCACCGATCAAAATCGTTTCTTGCTCACCGATGAAAAAACCGGCGAACTCACGGAACGCGGCAAAGCGATCATCGCCCACACGCCGATGGCGCGCTTTGGTGTCCCCGAAGATTTGCTGGGGGCAGTGTTATGGCTGTTATCGCCGGCATCAGCGTTTGTTTCCGGCGTCGTCATCCCGATTGATGGCGGATTCTCCGCCTACAGCGGCGTGTAACCCAATTGTAGATTGCTGATTGCAGATTTGTCGGATGGAATGCAAATTGAGAATCTGCAATCTAAAATCTGCGATCTGAAATGAGGTAAAAATGATTGGCACTGGTTCAATCACCACCACAATAACTGAATCTGAGGCACGGCAACTCATTGCTCAAGCCTTCGATGCCATCGCGCTCGATGGCAAGCGCATCCTGGTCATCATTCCCGATGGCACGCGCACCGCACCTACGCCATTGATGTTCAAACTACTCAACGAACAACTTGGCAAGCGCGCCGCCCAACTCGATTACTTGATCGCACTGGGTACGCATCAACCGATGTCGGAGGAGGCGGTTTCACAACTGGTTGGCATTTCGGCATTTGAGCGTGCGCAAAAATATCCGCGCGTGCGCGTGTTCAATCACGCGTGGGACAAACCCGAAGCGTTGACAACGATCGGCACAATTTCGCGCCGCGAACTGGATGTGCTTACAGGGGGCTTGCTCGCACAAGACGTACCGGTGCGCCTGAACAAACTCGTGCTCGAATACGATCACATTGTCATCTGTGGTCCCGTCTTTCCGCACGAAGTTGTTGGGTTTTCTGGCGGCGCCAAATACTTGTTCCCCGGCATTGCCGGCGCCGAGATCATTGATTTCACGCATTGGCTCGCCGCGCTCGTGACCAATCGCAAAACGATTGGCGTCAAAGATACGCCGGTGCGTCGCGTGCTTCATCGCGCCGCTGAATTTGTCCCCAAGCCGATCACGTGCATTTCCATCGTGATGCAAGGGCAGGCATTTCACGGGCTATACATCGGTACATACCAAGAAGCGTGGAGCGCGGCGGCGGATTTATCGGCACAGCTCAACATCGTTTGGGTGGACAAGCCCTTCAAGCGCGTGCTCTCAATGCCCGCGCCGATGTACGATGAATTGTGGACCGCCGGCAAAGCGATGTACAAAACCGAACCGGCGATTGCGGACGGCGGCCAAGTGATCATCTATGCACCCAACCTCAAAGAGATTTCGGTGACGCACGGCAAGTTGATTGAGCAAGTGGGGTATCACGTTCTGGAATACTTTACCAAACAACCGGAACGATTCAAGGATGTGCCGGGAACCATCAAAGCACACAGCACGCACGTCAAAGGTACCGGCTCGTACGATCCCAAAACCGGCATCGAAACGCCGCGCATCCAAGTAACCCTTGCCACCGGGATTCCCCAACAAGTTTGCCAACGCATCAATCAAGGGTACGCGGACTATCGTGAGATCAATCCGCAAGAGTGGGAAGGACGCGAGCACGAGGGTATCTTGGTGGTGCATCACGCCGGCGAGATGTTGTATCGAGTCAAGTGAGTGGGAGACAAAGAGATGGCTAACCAAATCACCCTACCCGACGACCGCTACTTTGGACCCGACGCCAAACAAAAAGACATCGCCATGCAACTGTATGCGGGCGTCAAAGATTTGCCGCTCGTTTGTCCGCATGGACACGTGGATCCGCGCCTCTTTGCCGACCCCAATTATTCGTTCGGTTCGCCGGCAGATTTGTTCATCATCCCCGATCATTACGTTTTTCGGATGTTGTACGCGCAAGGAATTCCTTTGGAGCAACTCGGCATCCCGCGCGCCGATGGCGGCGAGGTCGAACGCGATCATCGCAAGATTTGGCAAACGTTCGCAGACAACTTTTATCTCTTTCGCGGGACACCCACCGGCATTTGGTTGACCTACGAACTGCGTGTCGTCTTTGGCATCGAACAAAAACTAACCAGCGCAACCGCGCAGACGATTTATGATCAGATCACCGAAAAACTGGCAACGCCCGCCTTTCGCCCGCGTCAAATGTTCGAGCGATTCAACATCGAGGTGCTGACGACCACCGATGCCGCAACCGATTCGCTCGATCATCACAAAACGATTCGCGCGTCCGGGTGGCAAGGGAAAATTCTGCCCACCTTTCGCCCGGATGCGGTCGTCAATCTCGATACAATCGGTTGGCGCAAGAACATTGACGCGTTGAGCGCGGTGAGTGGCATTGACGTTCACGATTATCGCAGTTTCATCCGTGCGCTCGAAAATCGCCGCACGTATTTCAAAGCGATGGGCGCCACCGCCACCGATCACGCCGCCCTCACCCCCCGCACCGAAGAACTCGCGGAAGTCGAAGCCGATGCAATCTTCCAACGTGCGTTGCGAGGACAATCGGATGCAAACGATGCCGCGCGATTCACGGCGCATATGTTGATGGAGATGGCACGGATGAGTGTGGACGATGGACTGGTGATGCAATTGCATCCCGGCTCGTTCCGCAATCACAACGATTTGATTTTTACGCGCTTTGGGTTGGACAAAGGGTGCGATATTCCAATCGCCACTGAGTACACACGCAATTTGCGTCCACTGCTGAACAAGTACGGCAACGATCCCCGATTCCATTTGATTCTATTCACGCTCGATGAAACAACCTTTGGACGCGAACTGGCACCACTTGCCGGACATTATCCGGCGGTAAAGCTGGGACCACCGTGGTGGTTCTTTGATAGTCTGAACGGGATGGCACATTTCTTCGATCAAGTGATGGAGACCGCCGGCATTTACAACACTGCCGGGTTCAACGATGATACGCGCGCCTTCCCTTCGATCCCGGCACGGCACGATGTGTGGCGACGTGCGAGTTGCAATTGGCTGGCAGGCTTGGTGGTGCGCAGCATCGTTGATCTGAACGATGCCGAGGCAATGGCGCACGCGCTTGCGTACGATTTGGCAAAGCAGGCATACAAACTTTGACCGATGATTCGATTTCACCGTCGAGACGCCGAGAACACGAAGAAAGCAAGTAACCGTTCGGTCTTATCGGTCATTGCGAGCCGCCAAGCGGCGAAGCAATCTCTCAACTGACGAAATGCAAACAATTCGCATTTTGAAAACCACGTTGACCTAGGGGATGCTTTGAAAGATTGCTTCGTCGCAAAAAACGCTCCTCGCAACGACATAAACGCGTTATGGGGAATCACCAGAATTTGTAACCGTTGCATCCCCCCGCAAACGGTGATAAAATATCGCCAGATGCGGTGAGGAATGCCGATCAAATTCCCGAACGACACTGGGAAGCATGATCGGCATTTGACTTTTGAAATCATCTCAAGGAGGAGACGATGGAACACAAACTACCTGAACTACCGTACGCCAAGGATGCTCTCGCGCCGTACATCTCGGCGGAGACCATTGAGTACCATTACGGCAAGCATCACGCTGCCTATGTGGCAAACCTCAACAAGTTGATTCCCGGCACCGAATTTGAAAATCTCGCACTCGAAGAGATTATCAAGCGCGCGACTGGCGGCATCTTTAACAACGCCGCCCAAGTGTGGAATCACACGTTTTATTGGCACTGCCTCGCCCCCAATGCCGGCGGCGAACCCACCGGCGCGCTCGCCGAAGCAATCAATCTGGCGTTCGGATCGTTTGCCGCGTTCAAGGAAAAATTCACAGCGACGGCGGTTGGGACGTTTGGCTCCGGCTGGGCGTGGCTGGTCAAGAATCCAGACGGCACACTCGCCATCGAAAGCACGAGCAATGCCGGCAACCCAATGACCGCCGGCAAACAACCGCTTCTCACGTGCGATGTGTGGGAGCACGCGTATTACATTGACTATCGCAATGCACGTCCCAAGTACGTCGAAGCATTTTGGAATCTGGTCAATTGGAAATTCGTCGCCGAGAATTTCAAATAATCCAAAAGGACTCGATGCTAAGCATCGAGTCCTTTTTTTAGATCACAAAATCGTCGCCGTTCAGAATGGGAGTGGGGATGCGGGGCAAGGCGATGCCACGCTCTTGCGCAATCACCCGTTCGAGCGCGTCCACACGCGCCATCAACGAAATGACCGATGCGCCGATCATATCCGGCATCACACCGTGATTAAGGTCAACCGCTGTCCGCTCTTCCTTGCGCCGCACAATTTGACCCGGCACCCCGACCACCACCGAATTGGGCGGCACCGATTTCACCACGACCGCATTCGCGCCAATCCGACTATTGGCACCAATCGTGATCGCGCCCAAGATTTTTGCGCCTGCACCAACGACAACGTTATCTTCCAGTGTCGGATGCCGCTTGCCCTTGCTGAGCGATGTGCCCCCCAACGTTACGCCGTGATACAGCGTTACATTCGCACCGATCTCAGCCGTCTCACCGATCACCACGCCCATCCCGTGATCAATGAAAAAGCCGGGGCCGATTTTGGCGCCGGGATGAATCTCGATGCCAGTGATGCCCCGCGCGATTTGTGAAATCCAACGACCCAGCAACTTGAATCCGCGTACCCAAAACCAATGCGCCAAACGATACGCCCACAACGCATGCAAGCCGGGATAAAGCAGAGCCACCTCAAGCCAATTCCGCGCCGCCGGATCGCGTTCCATCACCGATTGAATATCGCGGCGAATTGCGTCAAACATAAAAACCACCTCACTCTAAAACGTAAAAACGAATTCTTTTTAATCGGCGAGATTCGCAAACAACGCCGTGCTCAAATACCGTTCGCCAAACGATGGGATGATCACCACAATCAACTTGTCTTGATTTTCCGGTCGGCGCGCGACTTGAAGCGCCGCCCACGTTGCCGCGCCGGACGAAATGCCGACGAGCAAGCCTTCCTCTCTCGCCATTCGCCGCGCCGTTTCAAACGCATCGTCGTTCTTGACGCGAATGATCTCATCGTAAATCTTGGTGTTCAACACGTCGGGAACAAAACCCGCGCCAATGCCTTGAATGGGGTGCGAACCTTTTTGTCCGCCAGACAAGACCGGCGAGGCATCCGGTTCAACCGCAATCGCTTTGAAAGATGGCTTGCGCGCCTTGATGACTTCGCCTACGCCGGTGATCGTGCCGCCGGTGCCAACGCCAGCCACCAGAATATCCACCGTGCCATCGGTATCGCGCCAGATTTCTTCTGCCGTCGTCTTGCGGTGGATTTCCGGGTTGGCTGGATTCTTGAACTGTTGCGGCATAAAATATTTTTTCGGATCGGACGCCACCAACTCTTCGGCTCTTCTAATCGCGCCCGCCATCCCTTCGCTGCCCGGCGTCAAGATCACTTCTGCGCCGTACGCACGCAACAACATTCGGCGCTCCTTGCTCACCGTTTCCGGCATCGTCATGATGGATTTGTAGCCGCGCGCGGCGCACACCATCGCTAAACCAATGCCGGTGTTGCCGCTGGTCGGTTCGACAATCACCGTATCCGCATTGAGCAAGCCGGCTTGTTCTGCCGCCTCAATCATCGAAAAGCCGATGCGGTCTTTGACGCTATGCGCCGGGTTGAAAAATTCCAACTTGGCAACCACTTGCGCCACCGCCCCTCGCGTGATGCGATTCAATCGCACCAACGGGGTATTGCCAATCAGTTCAGTAACATCTTTGGCGATTTTCATCTTGATCCTTTCTGTTCAAAAAAGATTTAGAAAAACAAAAAACCTAGGGGCATACCCTAGGCTCATTTCTTCTGCTCCATCGAGTCTAGCGCGCCCCGTTTCTCATTGACACGCGGGAGCACTGGACCCCGTCGGCAAATGCAAAACGCCTACGCGGTCAAGTCTCCCGCCTAGGACAGGCGCAACAAAACTCGGTTTGAAAAAAACGGGCAACGATTA
>DAOUAL010000027.1:0-80264 GCA_034433515.1 Anaerolineae bacterium
GCGCCCGCATGCCACCCGTTTGATGTCAAGTAGGCGTGAATCGCATCTGTTTTTGACCCTCAACCTGTTTTTCGCACCTCGCCGTGGGATGTTCCCCCCTCTCATCCCCTTCCCCACGCTGCAAAGCGGCGTGGGGAAGGGGTCAGGGGGTGGGGCTATTCCGCTAGCGAAGGTGCACAATTCAGGCTCAAGCACGAAACAAATCTCTCCCCCAAAGTGAATTACATCCCAACCCAAGGTGCATCGGGCGAATCAATGGGCTGCAATCAGAACACCAAGCCCGCCGGCGCGTCCAAGTCGCCGACTCGTCTCTACCAGCCGACGCAGGTCGGCTGCGGGGGGAGGGCGCAAGCGTTCACATGCTTGGTTTTGATGAATGATCGCTACCCCGTAAACGCTTGCGCTTGCAGTTTTTAATCGCCCGTCAATAGACTTGGCAACCCCTATCGGAGTTCGTTCAACATTTGTCGCACCCGTCCAATCAACTGTGGATGCAGGGTGAGCAAATCGGGATTGCGGTTGCCCGCGAGAATCTGGGTCAAGACCCGGCCCAGTTCGCGCAACTCGGGCGGAGAATCGGGTTGGAGCGCCATTCCTTGCGTCGCATTCAGCATTTGCTCGCGCATCCCGGCAGGCGCATCGGGCTGACATGCATCGGTAACCATCTGGAAGAAATCTTCCAACGAAACCATCTTGCCATCGTCGTCGGGCTCATCGCCGGGCAACCTGGGCAACGCACGCGCATCAACCCCAAGGGCACGCAAGGTATCGCTAACGATCAGCATGTCCGTATCATCCAAGTTGGCAAGCAACGCTTGGGGATCACGTTCGCCCGCCAAGATGCGCCGGAAACACGAAACCAGCGTCGCCCAATCCGGGCGCTGTTCCATATCGTTCAAAAACGGCGTGAGTTGTGCCAGGGCTTGCGCATCCCCCTCGCAGGCGGCAACCACGGCGCCGATTACGCCCGCCCATTGCTGACGAATCCGGGCGATCGCCTGAACGATCTCTTGCATTTGACTGTCCGATAATTCTGACATCTTGTCCTTTCGTCGTACTAGATTTTTCTCACTCAATAATCAGGCGTCCGCCACTCTATCGCGCAGATCGCACCAATTATTTTTCGATTCTTGTCTGCCAACTCTTCGTGCACCGTCTCTGCGATCACTGGATCGCTTGTCTGCCCAACACCATTTGCAGATCATCCCCTTGCCGAACGAGGTAGGTTGGAATTCCGCTTGCCAACAACTCGGCGGCGGAGCGTTCGGCATTGCCAATCCCGCCAAACGTTTTCGCGTCCACCACCACCGCGATCACCCGCAACCCGCGCCGTTTGATTTCACGCAACGCTCTGACCCAATCAAGTTCTGCCGAAGGCGTAATCGCCACGAGCGTATTGTTGCGGCCCAACTTGGTGGCTTCGTGAGCGAGGACGGTACTAAAAGCCAGTTTGCCTTCGGCGCGCAAAACGGCAAGCACCTCGAGCAGACGATTCAATTGTCGTTCGCCACGATCGGGCTGGATGATTTCGCGTTCATGACCGTAGGCAACAAAACCCAGCGCGCGTTGTTTGCGCAAAAAATATTTAGCAATGGAGGCGGCAATGGTAACGCCGTACTCTTCGGTGCTGGGTGGCAATTGGATGGTCTGCATTTGACGACTCATCCACAAGGATGATAAATCACGCGCGAGCCACGCCGCTTCGTACCAGGTACTTGCTTGCACCGCGCGCTCCATATCGAGATAAATCCACACGTCTGCGCTAGGATCCAATTCAAATTCTTTGACGATGAGGCGCTCCATTCGCGCGCTGGAGAGCCAATGAATCCGATTGAACGAATCGCCGGGAACGTACTCGCGTGTGCCGGCAACGTTGGTGGTGATGTGATGCGTCCGTCGTTGCAAGGCTTCGCCGCCCGGCATTTGCCCTAACGCCGGCGCAAAGGTGAGCAAGTCAACCGTGGTGGGATAGACCGTGATCATCGCCGTGGTGTTCGGCATTCGTCGTTGAAACACGAACAAGCCAAACGGATCGCCCATCAGCACCGTGATCGGTCCCAAGCGAAACCGTCCGCGCCGGCGACAAACGGTGCGCACGTTCCAACTCCATCGCACCTTGGAACCCAGCGCGCTCAAGACCCGGCTCGCTCGGTGCGCGGGCATTTCGGATTCGTCGCGCACCTCCACCCAAATTTTGGTCAGGCAGCCCGTGTTCTGAACCCAAAAGCGTTCCTCTGCCACTTTGCCCACGTGGGTGCGCGGGGTGATGCACCTGCGTTCAAGTCGAAACGTGCTAAGGTTGTACGCCGTCCAAAAAAACGAAACGAGTTCGATGAAAAGGATGAGATACAACAAACGAAAAAAAAGTTCGCGCCCGGTCTGGTACGCCAAAACCCCGAACACAAGCGCGAGGACAAATGGCATCCATTGTCGTGTAGTTACACGGATGGCACCGGAACGTAACGGCAGCCACCCAAGTTCATGTCGCTTGAGTAGGCGCATGCTCCGAGAAAGAAAAGTCAACATCTATGTTTGATGGGCAACCAACTTAGGGCTGGCTCCACGGATCATCGGTATCTTCCGGCGAAGAAGATTCCGCGTGACGCAAACGTTCGGATTCTTCCAGATAACTGTGATAGGCACTCAACCATTCAAACATATCGGCACGCTGGGCAGCCCGTTGCGCCATCCGTTGGCGTTCCCGCACGCGTTCCACCGCTTGCAAAATCTCATTCGCCACTTGGGCGGGCGGCGACATCCAATAAAAAATCATCTGCCCGGTCTGCCCCGCCGTCTCGATTAAAACATCGCCGATTCCCAGCAACACCGCGAACACAGTGGGTTGACGATAGGTTACGTTCTGCACTTGTGCCAGCGGGGCTTCCAATGAATGCTGAATGACTCCCAGAGGATTACGTTCAACATCCACGATGCGGTCGGGAGTCACCTGATAAATGTCGTTGCTCCAATCAATGAATTCCCAAGCGAACCATCCGATAAAGACCAATAGGATAACACCCAAAAGAACAAAGGTGAGCGAGGGAAAAATTCCAACGGCGGTGAGCAAGAAGCCGATCAATCCGACCAAGACTCCCACCGAGGGTTTCCACGCCTGTAGGAACAAGGCAATCCAATGTTTGCGCCAAGTGATCGTATTGCCGAATACCACGCGCGTCGAAAAACGATCAGCAATGGCACGACCAAGGGGCACGCGCGGCGGCGCCACCGTTTTGGGCGCCAAGGGCGTCGCCGTCGGTGGGCGCACCACGATCGGTTGGGTTCCACGTTCGAGTTCGGCGCGAATCTCTTCTTTCAGTTTACCCCGCGATTCAAACATACGTTGCGCTTGCGCGCGTTGCATTTGCTCAAAGATCGCGTTGCGAATTGCCGCGCCATTGGCGACGGTGGCAAAGGTAATCGTGCCATGCACCGCCGCCGTACTAATCAACACATCACTCACCCCAACGATTTTTTGAAAAAGCGTCGGTTGTTTGATCTCGACATTTTGCACCTTGTCAATCGTTGCTTCGCGTCTTTCCATGCGCACCAGCAAGACCCGTTCGATGTGAATCACCCGCCGATTCGTGACGATGTAATCGTCGTTGCGCCAATCAACGGTTTGATACAAGAGAGTTAAACTCACGCTCAACAAAGCAATTGCCCAAACAAGAATTTTGAGGAGATCGTTGGGAGCAAAAGCCATCACCACAATCGCTAGGACGAGCGCGCTGACGATCACCCCAATGGCGGCAGGTAGTTCGCGCACGAACGCCCACCAATGTTTGTGCGCGTGGAGGATGACCAACTCGCCCTCCATCAGCCAATTGAATCGAACGAGGCGAAACCTGGCTTGGTAAGCCGGCGGTAACCCCGTCATAAAACGCTGGTACAAGTCGGGATATTGCAACATCAACTCGTGGAACTCGTCGCGGCGAATAACCAGAATGTCGGAATCTTCCTCTGCCACAAAACTGGTCTGAAACGGCTCGCCAAAGAGCAACGCCGTCTCCCCAAAAAAATCGCCTTCGCGTTTGACCTCTAGCGTGCGTTGCTTGCCACGCGAATCCACGTGCACCACTTGGACAGCCCCGCTCTCAATGATGTACAGCGCCATCCCAATGTCGCCCTGCTGACAAACGGGTGCGTCACGATAGTAACGCACTCGCTTGACCACGCGCTCAAGCAGAGCGAGATCATCTTCTTTGAGTTTATTGAAGATAGGAACCAGATGCAAGCGTTCGAGAATGGTCAAAGTTGTTCCTTGAGTCGTTGCGCCGCCGCGCGCGTCATTCCTTCCACAGTTAGCAATTCTTCCACCGATGCTTCGCGAATCTTTTCGAGCGAACCAAACCGCGCAAGGAGCGCGCGGCGGCGCCGTGGACCAATGCCCGGAATCGCATCGAGTTGCGAAGCGAGACCTTTTTTGGTACGCAAGTGGCGATGATAAGCGATGCCAAACCGATGCGCTTCATCGCGGATGCGTTGGAGCAGTTTGAGTGCCTCGGATGTCTTGGATAATCGAAGCGATGTGGATTGATGCGGCAAAAAGATTTCCTCTTCTTGCTTCGCCAGCCCTATCACGCTCACCCCTTCGATGCCCAACTCGTGCAGCACTTGGAGTGCGGCGTTCAACTGTCCCTTGCCGCCATCTATAATGACCAGATTCGGCATCTGTCGCCACGACTCTTCTTTGCGGCTACCCACCGCTGCGGGTGACTCACTCGGTTGGATAAGATGCTTGAAGCGTCGGCGTAACACCTCTTGCAGACTCGCGTAATCATCCGCGCCTTCAACCGTTTTGATTTTGAACTTGCGATAGTCACTTTTCTTTGCCGCGCCGCGCTCAAACACCACCATTGCCCCTACCGAGTTAGTGCCTTGGGTGTTGGAAATGTCATAGCATTCCATGCGCAAGGGTGGATCGGGCAGCCCCAGCACTTGTTGCAATTCGGCAACGGCGTTCATTTGTTTGGTTTCATCGGCGAGCCATTGCGCTTTGAGACTGGTCAGGGTGGCGCGCGCGTTCTCTTCTGCCATTTGCACCAATTCTTTGCTCTGCCCGTTGCGCGGCACCTGCAACAACACTTTTTGCCCGCGTTGACGATTGAGCCACTCTTCGATCACTTTGGCTTCGTCAATATTTTCCGGCAACAAGATTTCCGGCGGCACGTACGCCGCTTCGTCGTAGAATTGTTTGACGAACGAGGCCAAGACTTGATCGGCATTCTCGCCTTCTGTCCCTTCCAACACAAAATATTCTCGGCCCAGCAACTTGCCACCCCGCACAAAGAAAACCTGCACACACGCATCGCCGTCATCGCGCGCGAATGCGATGACATCTTGATCAATCATCAACGGCGAGACGACTTTTTGATGTTCAGTGATGCGCGCGATGGCTTGCAATTGATCGCGATACCGCGCCGCGCGTTCAAATTCCATTTGGCTGACCGCTTCGTCGAGGCGCGCACGCAACGATTCTGTAACCTCGTTGGTCTTGCCTTGCAAGAACTTGCACAGCCGATCAATCATCGCACGGTATTCGTCGCGCGTTGTGGCACCAATGCACGGCGCGATGCACAAACCGATGTCGTAGTACAAACAGGCGCGCTGATCCTTGCCGGTAATTTCACGGTCGCAGGTGAGGTACGGAAAAATCTTGCGCAACGTGTCGAGCGTTTCGTGCACTGCCCACACGGCGGTGAAAGGACCAAAGTAGCGCGCCCCGTCATTCTCCATCCGCCGCGTCACGTACACTTTGGGGAACGGCTCTTGCCACGTTACTTTGATGTACGGGTACCGTTTATCGTCCTTGAGCCGCACGTTGAAATGGGGCTTGTACTTTTTGATGAGGTTGCACTCGAGCACCAGTGCTTCGAGTTCCGACTCGGTGATGATGAATTCGATGTCGCGGACCCGTTCGACGAGTCGCCACACTTTGGCATCTTGACCATAGGGCGCGTGAAAGTACGAGCGCACACGGTTGCGCAAGTTGATCGCCTTGCCAACGTAAATCACCTTGCCGTGTTCGTCTTTCATCAAATAGACGCCTGGCTGCGTGGGCAAGGTATCAAGAATTTTTTGGATTTCGGGACGGGGCGCAAATTTGTTCATTCTTGAATCGCAAGATATTCGATCTTGATATGGTCGGACACAAACACCCCAAATTCATCTACGATAGGTAAGCGTTGCATTGTGGGAAGATAATATAACCCTGTCTCGAGGTGGCAATCGCTTCGAGATTCCAGATCTTTAGGTATGGACAAAATAACCGCATCTACAACCATAGTACCTGGAATCCAAGAAGAAGTAGGATTCTTACCTCTAACGGGTTGGCTATCCTCTCCAGCCGCCATCTCCTTCGAGCAGACCACATGCACGAAGACTGTAAAATCATCGGCGATTTTCTGCTGTGCGCGCCAGTACAAAAATAAAACTATCTGATGTCCTGGCTCTAGAGTGTTTGACAATTCGTAACCTTCTAGCACAATCAAGTTATTAAAGTTCACAGGTACCTCAGGCACAGTTGCCGTACGGTTTTTCCTCACCGCAACCTCGATCGGTTTGCCGGTAAGATCAAAGTAGTAGATCAAAGGATTCGCATATTTCCACAGGTTAGCTCTTTCTGGATTAATACCTCCTACAGTCACCGCGTCTCCGTACCTTTCATAGAGCATGCCCGACAATTCATTGATATGGGCAGGCGGATCAATAAAATACAAATACGTATCTTTGGGAAAAGACGGATGTTGTTGAGCAATGTCTCGAAAAGGTGCCCGTTGGGCACGTGTTTCATCAGCGATTTCGTGAACTGCATAATTAACAGCCGTTGCACCTGAAAACAATAGTAACACAACCACACTCGAAATAATCATAGTAGAGTAACGATATTGTTTCAGAGCCCGCCAACTACCATCAATAACCAACGCCCAAAAAATTGCCGACGCTACGCTTGAAAGATACAAATAGCGTGGGCTAAATTTTGCTTGCAGCCCAAGCACCGGAAGAATATTCAGAATTGACCAAATGCCGAGAAAGGCTAGTAGGGGTCTCTGCACACGTATTGTAAAGAGATACAACAGCATGACTCCCAACAACAGTATCCAGAGATATTGGGTGTTGGCACTCCAAGGAATGACCAAACCTGACATATAATTCATCAAGTTAGAGAGAATATGAGTGCCAATCCTCATTCCATAGGCATAGTAAAGAAAAGTTCTAGAAAGAATGTTGAATTCAAAAATCACATAAGCAAATAAAATGCAAATGATTAAAGAATAACGTCGCGACAAAACCACTACCTGATGAGAACCATCAACTAAGAAGTAATCTATCAAGAATAACATGATCGGCAAAGAAACGACGATTTCCTTACTGAGCAAACCAAAGACAAAACAGACATGTGTCAATACGAATGACCAATGCCATTTGTTCTGTAGATAGATTACCCAAAACAAGATGGCAAGGAGATAAAAGAATGTCGCCAAAACATCTGGTGCAGAAGGAAGAAAGATAGATAAATTATAAGTTGGAAAAGTGGCGTAAAAAAGTCCTGCTAGAAATGCTAGTCTAAAGTTTCCAAGAATTGCCTTAACAATCAAATAGATCAAGAGACAGTTCACTAAGTGTAGAATTATATGGACGGCATGATAGCCAAAAGGGTTCTTACCAAAGGTGGCAAACTCTAACCCCAACAATAATCCCTGGAACGGACGATACGCTGTCAGAAAAGAAGGCGTCGTTGGATCAAAAGATCGCTCAATAAATTTTCCGGTGCCCAATCTCCCTAAGGTTTCTAGGTTCTTCCAATCGTCGTAAATAAAATTCATGCGTAATCCCGCAAAATATACGACAACTACAACGATAGGTATTACTACTCCTCCCGCAATCAGTATCCTTTGCATCCCCAATCTATTCAAAGCTAGCATATATCCCTCACACAATCTCGGCGACTTAGTGAATACTCAAATATTCGATCTTGATATGGTCGGACACAAACACTCCAAATTCATCTACGATAGGTAAGCGTTGCATTGTGCGTGCATTATACAATCCAACGGCAAGATGATAATCCGACTTTGCATCAATATCGCTTGGGATGGGAAAAACTATGGCGTCAACCACTGAAATATTTGGATTCCAAGACGTGGTTGGTTCTCTTCCCCTCACCGGTGGGCTGTCCTCACCGGCGATTCGATTTGTGCCATCCACCAAATGAACAAAGACCGTATAATCTTCATCAAGTTTCACTAACGGACGCCAGTACAGAAACAGAACAATTTCCTGCCCTCGCCGAATCGAATTACTTGTTAATTCATAACCCTCAAGACGAATAGACCGCTCAAAGGTTACCGGCAATACCGGTACGGCACTCGTCTTTACCTTTTTCTGAACCTCAACTTGGATCGGTTTGCCAAGAGAATCAAAATAGTACAGTAGAGCATCCTCATAGTTATGAAATTGGGGTTTTTCGCCATTTCCAGCCACAGAAATTTTATCGCCGTATCTCACATAGAACATGCCGGACAACTCGGGCAGAAAAGCCGGCACATCAATCAGATAGAGACGTGTGTAACCTGTCAATGTTGGATGCCGTCGCGTAATAGCACGAAAGAGCGTTTCTTGATCCCGCGCCTCCTCCCATTGGGCTTGGGCAACCTGGGCTACTCCATTCGCACTAAAGACTAACAACATCGCTGCCGTACCCACCACGAAAACAGACGCAGATAGCCATCGTCTCAACCTCTGATACCCCGCACTCATCAACAAGGCAAAGAGAATTGCGGAAGCAATGCCAGCTAGATACAAGTAACGTAGATCGAACCTGTTGGGATAACCAACAAAAGGCAAGACATTGAGAATTGCCCAAATGCCGATAAAGATCAAGAATACGCCATGCCTGCACACCATTGTTACAAGCAAAAACAACAAGAACCCAATCCCCAAGTCAGCATAAGGTTGATCATTATTCCACGGCAAAATCAGTTTTGTAAGGTAACCTACGAGATTGAAAATGATATGGGGACCGAGCGTGATTGCCCCGTAAGAATAATAGTTGTACGTTCTGGGCAGAATATCCAGTTGAAAGCCAACGTAAATTACGAGCGCAATCGCAAACAACACATACCGGCGAAACAACGTCACCATCCGATTACTACCATTGACAAAGAGATGATCCAATAAAAATAATACGATCGGCAGGGTAAAGACAAACTCTTTGCTCAGCAATCCCAGAACAAACCAGCCATACGTCAGGACGAATGCCCATCGCTTCGCCGTGCGCAAATAAAATAGCCAACACCAGATCGCCAAGAGATAGAACAACGTTGCCAACACTGCTGTATCCGAGGGAAGAAAGACAGCCATGCTATAGATCGGAAGCGTAGCATATGCAAGTCCCGAGACAAGGGCAAAGACATATTGGCGAGAGATCTCCCAAACAATTATGCCTACTACCAAGCAATTCGCCAAATGTAACAAAATATGCACGATACGGTATCCCACCGGATTCTTGCCAAAGAATGGATACTCGAGTGCCAGGAGCAAACCCTGTAACGGGCGGTATGTATTCAGAAAAGACGGTTCGGTGGGATCAAATGATCGAAGCGTAAACTCCCACGGACCTAACCGACCGATGGATTCTTGATACTTCCAATCATCAGCAAAGAATCCCACTCGCAGACCGGAATAGTAGGTGATCAACGTCACCACGATCGTAACGACCGTGCCAACGATAATCAAATTCCTGACTGTCACACTTGCCTTTCAATGTTGAGCCACAACCTTGCGTCTCCGCAAAGACACAAACCACACCACAATAAGCATGAGAATAAATCCGATCACCAATGGTACCACAATGGCGGCGATCGAAACACTCACCGCCACCACATCTTCGCCGACGCTGACAAACGCGTTGCCCAATCCACCCGTACTGGCGGTAACAACGGGGCGAGCACTGGCTTTGACCGCGTGCACGCCGAAGGCAAGAATGAGTCCCAGAATCACGGCGATGGCCGGCGGCAATTGAATCGCGTTGGTGCTGGCGGCGAACAAAATCGCACCGGCGGTGGGACGCACAAAAGTTTGGATAACATCGTTAATGGTATCCGCGGCGGGCACTTTGTCCACGATCATTTCAATGATGAGCAAGACGATGAGCGCACCAATGACCCACTCGTTTTGCAAAATATCGAACGGGGGATTGAGCGTGATCCAATCCGTCAAGCGCGCGACGAGTGCGACGGTGAGCAATGGAATGTACGCGTTCAACCCTGAGGCGGATGCAAGCCCAAACGCTGTGAGAATGTGCGAAAGGATTGAGATCATTGCCAACCTCTTGGTGTTGATTATACCACAAAACAAAACGAGGACGCGATACCGGCGTCCTCGTGGGGTGCATTTCTACGGCGACTGACTATCGTCCTCGTATTTTTGAGTTCCCATCCCTTTAGGCGGGAACCACTCCCATCCCTTGACTCGTGCGCCAGAATTGACCATACACATGCGCGCCGACCAATTGTGCCCAGAAGGAGGTAAAGATCACGCCGATGAAGCAGAGAATAACGCCAAAGCCAGCGACAAACCCGGCAACCCATGTAATCAAAATGGCAATGATATAGTTCGCCAGATTCTTGCTGATGAGATCAAAGTTGCCGCGGAAATCCCAAAAGACGGAGAGTTGGTTTGTTACGGCATAGCGTGTCAGGGCGGCAGGAAATATCACCACGACCACAAGGATAAACAACATAACCACACACCACAGACAGAAACTCAAGATACCTACCAGACCCGCCAATGCGCCGCCGGCATCACTGTTGCCACTGGCACCAAACCCGGCGGCCATGCTCAAGACAAACATACAACAGTAAATCAAGATGATCGGCGCTACATAAACCAAGGCGCCCACAAAGACGTACAAGCCCTTCATGAAATAATCGCCAAAATTACTCCATTCGGGCAATGGTTGCGGCTGCCCATCCGCGACGTTCTTGAGCGTGGTCACCATATAACCCAACGCCGCAAAGTTGACAATCGGAACAAGACTGACGAGCCCGCCGATCACCAACTTCATGATCCAGTTCGGATCCTCGAACACGTACATAAATGACTTGCCAATGTCCATAAGTCCTCCTTTGGATTTTGTGTCGCGTGCTTGCCACAATTATAACAAATGTCAGAAGGACTTGCAATAGCCCCATAGACTTGGTCATTCATTCGATAAATCTTCAATCTGTGCAACCATGCGCGCCCAGTGCGTCCCCCGCCAATACCGTCCACATTGCGCGCATCGCCGAAAACGCTCTTGCGTACTAAACACATAGGGCGGCACAATACCACGCACGGACTCCTTGCTCACGGCTTCGAGCCGTTGATGGCATTCCACGCAACGCGAGAACGCCTCCCGCGCCGATAACTTAACGCGCGCAGGACTTGCTCCTCCACCTTTTCCGATTCGATGAGCAAATGCTTGAGGCCACGCCGCCGCGTCAACTCCACATCGCGCGTGAGAAGTATACGATCTTGGGCACGCGCCAGCCGTGTCAACGCCGGGTCGTCCGCGTGCGGCAGATAAAGCGTGTCGTACCCCAACAAACGCAACCACTTAGCGCCCCAGCATCGTATCGGCAATGAATCTCATCAATGGAATTATATCATCACACTAGTAGTGCACCAACATGAAAGTGCGTGGTGAAAACTCGATTTTTAGCCACATCGGTCGCCGTCTTCCCATCGGTCTGGGATGCAACTATTTCATGTTGTTGCACTAGTCTAATTGGAATAGCACACACGACAGGCGCGACACCTAGTTGGTCGCCCGCGTCGCGTTTTTCCTCACGGCGAGATCGGCGCTGCTGCTCACTCGCCTCGATTCACAGCGAGATTGTGGATTGGTTACGCGGCGCGGCAATTCGGAAATTGATTCTCAATGACCTTAGCGATCAGTTCTGTCCGAGATTGAACTGACAAAGTAGTACTAACCCAGCCGCCAATCCACAAATTCCCTGTTTCTCGCCGTAAACTTGTGTTTGAGAAAATCGGGCAATGCGGATATAATGCAAGTACCGGTGGTCTCGTCACAGATCGAGTACCCAACCATTTGGGATTCGCTCATGTGTGCGCTGGTATGACTCTATACTCGGGAGCACAAAGAAAAAATGCTTCGCCGCCACAAACGCCTTGCCTCGTTGATGATCGTACTAGTAGGATTCGTCGCCTTGATTTATATTGGTTTGACCACTTTTCAAAACATTCAAACTGTTCAGCACGATTCAAACCTCACTGATGCTTTTCTCCAAGTGATTCCGCCAGCCGAATTTCCGGGAAACACGTTAGAGCCCAGCCCGGTCCCCGTGACCGATCTCGCGCAACGCCCGCTTGACTATGCACCACGCTACGCCGCGCCGGGTTTCGACGATCTCGCCAGCAAAACGAATCCGCGCACTTTACTCGATATCTTGCTCACGCCGTTCGTCAACGAAGCCCGCAAGCGCCGCACCGAACTTGCCAAAAGCGATCCGGACTATTTGCATCGGATAGACCGTGAACTGAACGAAGGACGCATCAACTTTTTGCTCTTTGGCTATGGCGAAACGCACGAGCCGCCGCTTACCGAAAAGGCGATCATCGGTTCACAGACCATCATCTCGTACAACTTGCGCACGCACCAAGCCGACATTATTTCCTTCACCCACGATATTCGTGCTCCGGAAATCGAACGGGAATTGATGAAACGGGGACAGAAAACGCCGCCGGTGCGCATTGATCAGGCGTACAATGTGGGCGGTTTCAAACTGATGCGTAAGGTGATGGAAAACGCCACCGGCTTGGCAATTGACTTCCAAATCACTTTTCGTGACTCGGTGATGGTAGGATTAGTGGACGGCGTGTTTGAGGGATTAGAAGTAGATGTCCCCATGACGTTTGATGTTCATCCGTTTTATCTCGATGGCAAAAAGTACGAGCAAGGTCGCTTTGTCAAAGGCAAGCAAAAACTGAATGGACGCCAAGTCATTCAATTCATCAAAACCGTCCCGGTGTCCGAAGGGGCGTACGACAAACTCATTGAACACAATGCTCGCAAGTCATTGGTGTTCAATGCAATCCTAGACAAATTGTCCCAAAATTATAACGACCATCTGTTTTGGTTGCGCGGTTCGACCTTTATCGCCGGGGAATTGGTCAATGGCTCGATAGTGTACGATTTTGATCCCTTACCGCTCTTGGTTCACAACATTGGCGGGGTCAGTGCTTTGCTTGCGCAAAACAATGCGAGTATCTCCAAGCCGATGCGCTTGCCCAAGATTAAACAATCCAAATATATTTGCGATTCCGCCCACGGCGACGGGGGGGTGCAATGGGTAACCGCAAACGCCGCCATCAATCCAATTACTCAAAAAGACCTAGAGCAGGGTGTGTACACTTCACTGGATATGGAGGTACCCATCTATGCCAATCCCTACGGCGATTTGGTTGCCGAGTATTGGACGTCGGTGCGGATGTTGGTCAAGTACTCGCTCTATGCGCAAACACCGCCGTACAATTTTTACACCGAATAGAGAGTTGAAAAGAAAGCGGCTAGTGAGTATTCAAATCCTACGCGCCCTCGCCATCTTGGCGGTGGCTTGGCTACATCTGACCCTCATCGAACTAAAATATGGCTCAACAGTGCCCATCATTCCTAGCTGGCTCACCCATAGTTTTGGCGGGGTGGATGTATTTTTTGTCATCAGCGGTCTGATGATGGTCATTGTTACGCAAGGCAAGTTCGGTTCGGCAAAGAACGCACTCCGCTTTGCGTTCGACCGAGTGGTGCGTATTTATCCGTTGTATTGGTTCTATACCACTATTGCGCTGGTGGTGTATCTCATCAATCCCAAGTTGGTGAATTCCGCCCAAGGCAATCGCGTGGACATTCTGGCTTCCTATTTACTATTACCCAGCGACCTGACCCCCCCTCATTAATGTGGGCTGGTCACTCGTGCATGTGGTGTATTTCTATATGGTGTTCACCTTGTTTGTGCTTTGGCTCAAAGAAAACTACTTGACCATTGCTCTAGTAGGCTGGGCAATGTTTGTCTCCCTGGGTCAACTCTATTGTCACTTTTCAAGTTGTGGAACTAGTCTCAATCTTGTAACCCATCCACACACCTACGAATTTATCGCCGGTTGTTTCATCGGTGTCTTATACCATCGCAATTTTCACAAACTGGGACTCGCGGCATTCGTCGCAGGAATCGTTTTATTGGTCGGCGGAATCCTCTATCTCAGTCCGCTCCCCGCCGGTCAGGGAGTATCCAACTGGAGCCGGGTTTCCGTTTTCGGCTTGCCCGCTGTGCTGATTGTGTATGGCGTAACGGCGCTGGAGGCAGCGGGCAGAATTGTTCTGCCCGCTCGTTTGCAGTCTTTGGGTGATGCTTCGTACTCAATTTATCTCTCGCATGTTCCGATTCTGGCACCCCTGGGACTAGTTTGGTCGTGGTTTGTCACTCCCGATCCCCTCAACCATTTCATTGCTTTGTTGGGGATGATTATCACCGCTATTCTGTTTGGATTGTCGAGTTACTCTTTCATTGAAAAGCCCTTGCTCCAGAAGCTCCGGGCTTGGGGCGAAACCCACCTACCCCAAGCCATCTGAATCATAAACGATGAGTACTCAACGATGACAATATCCGGCTTTGATCATTTTATTGTGTTGGTCAATGATCTTACAACGGCGATGCACACCTATCGCCGGCTTGGTTTCAAAGTGCACGCCGGCGGCGAACATCCGGCGTTTGGCAGTCATAACGCGCTGGTCCCTTTTGCCGATGGCACCTATATCGAACTGGTCGCATTCAAAGACGCGGCGCTTGCCGCGCAAACCTTTTGGCGCGCGGGTGTGGCGCGTTTGCGGGTGGGCGAAGGATTTGCCGGCTTTGTGCTGGCATCCAACGACATTACCAACGATGTCACCCGCTTGAAATTTTCGCTGGCGTACAACGATCCGCAAGCCGGGGCGCGCGTGCGTCCAGATGGTCAACGCGTCGAATGGCACACGGCAATGTTTGAAGGGTCGCCCGTTGGCTTGATGCCCTTTCTCATCCAAGACGACACACCACGCGCATTGCGCATCGAACCGGCAACCGAAGGCATGGGCAGTCGCGCGCGTGTGAAAGAAGTGATTGTCGTGGCGCGACAACTTGAGCAAGCCCGCGATGCGTACCGCGCCTTACTTGGGAGCGAACCCAAACGTGTACACAACGTGGCGAATGATGTAGTGGGTTATCGCCTGACGATGGAGTGGGGAACGATCATCCTAGCGCACCCAGAACAGGGCGGCAATACGATGGAAGAACATCTGGCTCGGCGTGGCGAGGGAATTTTTGCGCTGACGTTAGAGGTAGAAGGATTGGGGCACGATCGCATTCGATTTCGAAACGAAAACCTTACCCTGTATCCGGACGGCAATGGGTTTCTCCTTCCGCCGGAATTGGCGTGCGGGGCGCGGATTCGCTTGATCGCAAAATAAAAAATCCGGGTTTCATCCCGAGACCCGGATTTCTTATTAACGGATGTTACGCGGTCAACGATTTATTCACCACAGAGTTGGGTGTTCTCCGTGTGCGCTGGTAAAATCGCGTAAGGTGAGTTATTAACACACTTTAGACGCCAAGCGAAAAAATGTTTTGATCCTCTGCGTTCTCAGCGTGCTCTGCGGTGAAATGCACGTAACATCAGTTCTTCATCCCGCCATCGCGTCAAAGAACCGGATGTACGCCTCAATGCCACGATAGTAACTGGGCAAGTGCATTTTTTCATTGGGTGAATGCAAGTTATCATCGGGCAAGCCAAAGCCCATCATCAACGAATCCACGCCGAGAATATCGTGAATCATACTCACCACCGGCACGCTGCCCCCTTCCAACTTGAACACCGGCTTGACGCCAAAGGTTTTTTCGAGCGCGGAGATGACGGCTTGCATATAGGGTGAATCGCGTCGCATCAAGACCGCCGGACTGCTCACAAACTTTTTCACTTCCCAGCGCACGGTGGGCGGGGCATTGCGGCGCAAATATTCTTTGAGTTGCTCTTCCACAGCCTTGTCATCTTGATACGGAACAAGGCGCATCGAAATCTTTGCCATCGCTTTAGCCGGCAAAACCGTTTTCGCACCCTCGCCGGTAAAGCCCGCCAAGAGACCATTAACCTCAAGAGTCGGACGCGCGCCCAATCGTTCGCGCGTGGTAAATCCTTTTTCGCCGAATAAGGCAGGCACGCCGGCGGTCTTGCGCCACTCTTCGTCAGTGGTCGGGAACCGCGCCAATTCTGCCCGCTCTTCCTCCGAGAGTTGTCGCACCTGGTCGTAAAAGCCGGGCAAGGTGATGTGGCCGTCCTTATCGTGCATTCCGGCGATGAGTTCGCACAACACGGTAGCCGGGTTTGCCACCGAGCCGCCGAACGAACCGGAATGCAAATCTTGCGATGGACCATAAACCCAGACTTCAAAATAAGCTAGCCCGCGCAAGCCGTACACAATCGAAGGCAAGTCCGGGCGCGTGATGCCGGAATCGGCGTTGAGGGAAACATCGCATTTCAACTTTTCTTTGTGTTGCTGAATGAACGCACCCAAACTCGGCGAGCCGATCTCTTCTTCACCCTCGATCAAGACCTTGACGTTGACGTGTAACCCCTCGTGCTTGATCAACGCTTCCAGCGCTTTCAAAAAGGCATGCACTTGGCCCTTCATATCGGATGCGCCGCGCGCGTAAATGTTATCGCCGCGCACGGTCGGATCGAATGGCGGCGATGTCCATTCGTTGAGCGGATCAACCGGTTGAACATCGTAATGTCCGTAAATCAACACCGTGGGTTTGCCGGGGGCATTCAACCATTCCCCGTACACCACAGGATGTCCCGCCGTTGGCATAATCTCGACGTTTTGGAAATTGAGGCCGATCAATTGTCGCGCGAGCCATTCCGCCGCGCGTTGCATATCGGGACGATGTTGCGCTAACGTCGAAATGCTGGGAATCGCGAGCAACTCTTTGAACTCGGCAAGGTTACGCTCACGATTCTGGCGCGCATACTCGATCGCACGGATGGATTCGGTCATAAGCACTCCTTGATTAAAGTATAAAGACGATTTGCTTTCATTTCAACAGCTCCACCACAACATCCAGAATTTTTTCTGCCAACTCTTCCTTGGGCATCGGCGGCAATTCATTCATCCCTCCATCGCGCGCGAGCAAGGTGGCTTGCTCAATATCGCCACCAAAACTCTGCGGCACCGGGTTTGCCACGATCAAATCCAAATTCTTGGATTCGAGTTTAACGCGTGCATTGGCAATCAAGTCTTGAGTCTCGGCAGCAAAACCGATGACACACCTGGGACGCTGGGACGATTTTCCCACCTCGGCAAGAATGTCCGGATTCTTGACCAATTCGATCGTCAATGATTCAGCGTTCCCTTTTTTGATTTTTTGTTCCGCGGCTTGTGCCGGGCGAAAATCGGCGACGGCGGCTGCCATCACCAACGCGTCCGCGTCTTGAATCGCTTGCATCACGGCATCGCGCATCTCGCACGCGCTGGGTGCCGAAAGAACCTCAACGCCATGAGGCACGCGCAAATTCGTTACGCCGGCGATCAACGTTACGCGCGCACCACGATCGCGCGCCGCTTCCGCTAATGCGAATCCCATTTTGCCGGAAGAACGATTGGCAATCACCCGCACCGGATCAAGCGGTTCTTGCGTACCGCCTGCCGTGATCACAATTTTGCGCTTTGCCAAATCACCGTGGCGTCCCAGCGTCGCGCGGATCGTATCCACGATCACATCCAAATCGGCGAGGCGACCGCGCCCACTTGCGCCGGAAGCCAGCCGTCCGATCCCGGGTTCAACGATGATGGCGCCGCGCGCCTTGAGGGTAGCCACATTTTCTTGCGTGGCAGAATTCTCCCACATCCCGGTTTCCATCGCGGGCGCGATGATGAGGGGCGCACGTGTATCCAGCGCAGTCGCGCTCACCGCATCGTCCGCGAGACCGTGCGCGATTTTGGCGATGGTATGCGCGGTAGCAGGCGCGATCACAAAAACATCCGCTCGCTTTGCCATCGCTACGTGTCCAATCGTCGAGTCCGGCAGCATGGTCATCACATCCGTAACCACGTGCCGATGTGTGAGTGCCTCAAACGTCATCGCGCTGATGAACAGCGTTGCTTCGCGCGTCATCACTACATCCACGTGCGCGCCGGCTTGCGTGAGTTGACTGGCGAGCATGGCGGCTTTGTACGCGGCGATGGAGCCGGTAATGCCGAGGAGGATTGTTTTGTCTTTTAGAATACCCACCATCTTTGCCCTTGAAACCAAAGTTGGAACTGCGGTTGTGCGAATCTCACTGCCGAGTACCTGAAAAGGCATTTGAAAATTCAAAAATGCCTTGCTTTTTCGTAGGGGCAAATTTAGAAATTTGCCCCTACGTTTTTTTCTGCCTATTTTTCACTACGCTCAAACACCAAGCGCAACCCGTCCAGCACCAAATCGCGTTCCACCCCATCAATCGCTTGAGTTTGTGGCGCCAACATGGGCGCGAGTCCACCCGTGGCGATCACACGCGCGTGGGGCTCATTCATCTCAGCCCGCATGCGCGCTACCATGCCTTCAATCATCCCAAGGTAACCGAACACAATGCCGGCTTGAATGCCGTGAATCGTATTCGTCGCAATGGCGCGCGGCGGCAGAGCCAGATCAACGCGCGGCAATTGCGCGGTGGCACGATACAACGCATCGGCGGCAAGATTGAGACCGGGCGCAATCGCCCCGCCGATAAATTCGCCGGCACGGTTCACCGCATTAAACGTAGTCGCCGTGCCAAAATCAATGACGATGATCGGTGCGCCGTACTTGGCTTGTGCTGCCAACGCCGCCACCCAGCGATCGGTGCCTAGTGCAAACGGGTCGTCGTACCGCAGAGGCATTCCCGTTTCGATGTGCGCGGTAACAATCAACGGCTCGATCTCAAAATATCGGCGACACAATTCTTGAAAGGTCAGCGTCAGAGGCGGAACCACCGAAACGATGACAGCACCCCGCCAACCATTCGCACGAAACGCCGCTTGAGTGAACAAGTCATCGAACAAGATGGCATACTCGTCAGCGGTGCGTTGGGTTTCGGTCCGAACACGCCAACGGGCAAGCAAATTTATTTTTTCAAATACACCAATCGTGATATTCGAGTTGCCGATTTTGATGGCAAGGAGAGGAGAAGGCACAAGCGCATTATACCACAGTTACCTAGCCACGCACACTGGATTTCATCCCAGCATCCAAGGTTGTGAACCGATCCAACGTCAGCGTCTCTGACCCGACATATTAATCTTTTGTTAGACCTCGTCTATTTTTATCGAAATATCATTCAAAACCTTCGCCAATCCCTTGACACTCGCTTGAACTCTGTGCTATTATCTGCGCGCAAAAGGTTTCGTGACGAATGCGAAACCCAATTATCTCATGATGGGGAGCATGCTAAAATGGCATTTCAATTACCACCTCTACCGTACGCCTTTGATGCGCTGGAACCGCACATTGATGCGCGCACGATGGAAATTCATCACGGCAAGCATCACGCCACGTACGTCACCAACCTCAACGCCGCCCTCGAAAAATATCCCACGCTGCAAAACAAAAGCATCGAAGCCCTCTTGCGCGAGATCAACAGCGTGCCGGAAGAAATTCGGACGGCGGTGCGCAATAATGGTGGCGGGCATATGAACCACACCATGTTCTGGGAAATTATGGCGCCCAAAGCCGGCGGCGAACCCACCGGCGCGCTCGCCGATGCGATCAATCAATCGTTTGGCAGTTTTGCCGCGTTCAAAGAACAATTTACCAAAGCCGCGCTGGGTCGGTTTGGGAGCGGCTGGGCATGGCTCATTAAACAAGATAGCCAACTCGTCATCGAAAGCACTGCCAATCAAGACCAGCCGATTATGGAAGGCAAGATCGCCATTCTGGGGCTTGATGTGTGGGAGCATGCGTACTATCTCAAATATCAAAACCGTCGCGCCGATTACATTGCGGCATGGTGGAATGTGGTCAACTGGAACGAAGTTGCCAGACGATTTGGCAAATAAATCCAACGTGATGTCCAGGATGAGCATTCTCAAACCGTCTTGTAACTGAACTGTTGAGGGAGAAGGGGTGTTGAACCCCATTCTCCCTTTTCTCTTGGTGCTGGTTTATCGTTGGCGAGGGGACAAGGCACTGTACGATAATTGGTGCAACTCGGCAAATGACGCCGAGGCGCACCCTAGTGCAACAACATGAAATAGTGGCATACCAGACGGGTGGGAAGACGTTGACAGACGTGGCTAAAAATCGAGTTTTCACCACGCACTTTCATGTTGGTGCACTACTAGAGGAGAGTAATTAGTAATGATGTCTGCAATCAAGACCAAAACTGCAACCCCACATCAATCGCTCGGCTTGAGCGATGAGCAAGCCTTGGAGATGTACTGGTTTATGTTGCTGGCGCGACGCTTGGATGAACGGATGTGGATTCTGCATCGCCAGCACGAAGTGGCGTTTCACATTTCCGGCATCGGCCATGAAGGGACACAGGTAGGCACCGCCTTTGCGCTGAAAAAAGGATACGATTGGGTGCATCCCTACTATCGCGATACGGCGTTGGTGTTGACGTTGGGAATGACGCCGCGCGATTTGATGTTGGCATTGTACGGTAAAGACGGCGAACCCTCCTCAGGCGCACGGCAAATGCCCTCGCACTTTGGGTCGCGTGCACTCAAGATCGTTACCGGCTCTAGTCCCGTTGCCACCCAAATCCCCCAAGCCGCTGGCATCGGCTTTGCCATCAAATACAAAGGCACCGACGAAGTCGTGCTCACCTGCTTTGGCGAAGGCTCAACCGCCGAAGGCGATTTTCACGAAGGACTCAACTGGGCAGGCATTTACAAATTGCCGGTGATTTTTCTGTGCCAGAACAACCAATACGCGATCTCCGAACCGGTGCACAAGCAAATGCCGGTGCCGAACGTTGCCGACCGTGCTGTTGCGTACAATATGCCGGGTGTCGTCGTGGATGGAAACGATGTGTTGGAAGTGTATCGCGTGATACAAGAAGCCGTCGCGCGGGCACGTCGCGGCGATGGCGCGACACTCGTCGAAGCCAAAACGTATCGCCCCGTGCCGCACTCATCGGACGATGATGATCGCACCTATCGCTCGCGCGATGAAGTGGAAGCGTGGAAGAAAAAAGACCCTATCTTGCGAATGCAACAATATTTGCAAAGCATCGGTTTGCTGAACGATGCCCAGATGCAAGAGTACGAAGCGCGCGCCAAACAAATCGTGGACGATGCCACCGAGTTTGCCAAGAACGTGCCGTATCCCGCGCCGGAAAAAGCGTTAGACAATGTATGGGGCGCACTACCCCAAGTATCAAGTTAGGAGTAAACGTCAAAAGTAGAACCGGCTTTGCTTTTAACTTTGCACTTTTTACTTTGAACTTGAGGTGAGTATGGCTGTTCTAACGAACATTGAAGCCGTTACACGAACCCTGCAAGAAGAGATGCGGCGCGATCCAAATATTTTTGTCACCGGCGAAGATGTGGGCGTGCGCGGTGGCGTGTTCCGCGCGACCAAAGGTTTGATCGAAGAGTTCGGCGACAAGCGCGTGGTAGATTCACCGCTCTCCGAACTTTCGATTGTAGCCATTGGCATTGGCGCGGCGTTGTACGGTTTGCGCCCGGTGTGCGAAATCCAATTTGCCGATTATGTTGCACCCGCCTTCAATCAAATTGTGAACGAAGCCGCGCGCATTCGTTATCGCTCGAATGGAATGTGGACATGTCCGCTGATCATCCGTACGCCCTACGGCGGCGGCATTGGGGGCGGTTTGTATCATTCCCAATCTATCGAAGCAACGTACGCGCACGTCCCCGGTTTGTACGTCGTTGCGCCATCCACGCCGTACGATATTATCGGAATGCTCCGCTATGCGTTCCGTGTGGACGACCCGGTTTTATTCCTCGAACACAAAAAAGCGTATCGGTTGATCAAGGGCGAGGTGCCAGACGATTATTTTATGGTGCCGTTCGGCAAAGCCGATGTGAAACGGGTGGGCACCGATGTTACCGTGATCGCGTTTGGCTTGATGTTGCACGAATCGTTGAAGGCGGCGGAACAAGTGGCGGCAGAAGGCATCAGTGTCGAAGTCATTGATCCGCGCACTCTCAACCCGATTGACAAGGAAACGATTCTGGCATCGGTGAAAAAGACGAGCAAGGCACTGATCGTGTACGAAGACAACTTGACGTTGGGCTGGGGTGCGGAAGTAGCGGCAATCATCGCCAGCGAAGCGTTCGAGTATCTCGATGCGCCGGTGATGCGCGTTGCCGGGTTGGATGTGCCGGGTGTCCCCTTTGCCCGCACGATGCAGGATTTCTTTATGCCGAACGCGGACAAGATTGCGAGTGCGATCCGCAAATTAGCAAAGTACTAATTGGAGTTTCAAATGGCAACAACGGTCGTAATGCCGCAACTCGGCGAAAGTGTGGTTGAGGGTACGGTCGGCAAATGGTTCAAACAAGTCGGCGACAAGGTCGAACAGTATGAACCGGTGATGGAAGTCATCACTGACAAAGTAACAACAGAGATTCCCTCGCCGGCAACGGGCATCCTGTTGCAAATTCTGGTGCCAGAAGGCATGACGGTCAAAGCCGGCACTGTGTTGGCAGTCATCGGCGCGCCGGGCGAACAGGTTTCCGCACCAGCACCAACAGTCCAAGTAGCAGCGCCGGCCCAACCAACGATTCAACGAACTAACGAACCAACGAGCCAACGAACCACGAACTTGCGCTTGACGCCGGTCGTTGCACGAATGATCGCCGAGAACCAAATCACCGATGCCGAACTGGCGACGATTCGCGGCACCGGCGAAGGCGGGCGCATCAGCAAAAAAGACATCGAAATGTTTTTGAAAACGCGCGGCGCAAAACCGGCAGAACTCGCGCCTTGGGAACAACCCGGCACCGGCGAACTCTTTCGACCCACCGAAGAAGTGTTTGGCAAACCAACCGCACCGCCTTCACCCACGCCGGCAAGGAGCGGCGCTGGCGAAGAGATCGTTCCGCTTTCACCCATGCGCAAAGCGATTGCGGAACATATGGTGCGCTCTAAACACATCGCGCCGCACGTAACGACCGTCCACGAAGCCGATCTGAGCCGCATCATCGAATACCAAAAGGCGCACGAAGCCGAGTTTGCCCAACAAGGGGTCAAGCTCACGTTCACCGCCTTTTTTGTCCAAGCCGCCGTGGCAGCACTCAAAGCATTTCCCATCGTCAACGCCTCGTTCACCGAGCAAGGCATCGTCATGAAACGCGACTTGAACATTGGCATTGCCGTGGCGATTGACGATGGGTTGATTGTGCCGGTCATCAAGCACGCCGATGAAAAAAGTTTGCTGGGTATTGCACGAGCGGTCAACGACCTAGCCACACGTGCACGCGAAAAACGATTGCAACCGGATGAAGTGCAAGGCGGCACGTTCACCATCACAAACTATGGCGTGTTCGGTTCGTTGTTTGGTACGCCGGTCATCAATCAGCCGCAATCCGCGATTCTAGGTGTGGGCGCAATTCAAAAACGCCCGGTCGTGATCCACGATGCGATTGCCATCCGCCCGATGATCTACCTTGCCCTCACGTTCGATCATCGTTTGTTAGACGGCGCCATCGGCGATCAATTTATGCAAAAATTCAAACGCTTTTTGGAAGAGTATCCAGCGATCTAACTCGCTTTTGCACCCTCGCCTGACTAATACGAATGCGCGCCCACTGAGCGGCTGGACTAGCCACAGGGTCTATGTGACGGTGCAAGTGCGAAATCTAGTGCAACAACATGAAATAGTTACATACCAGACGGATGGGAAGACGTTGACAGACGTGGCTAAAAATCGAGGTTTCACCACGCACTTTCATGTTGGTGCACTACTAGGCTAAGCCGCGAGGGATTGGAAAAGCCAATCCCTCGTTTCTTTACTTTGCGGGAACTTTGTTTTATACTGCTCACTGTAAGAGGCATTTGAACATTCAAAAAATGCCTTGACTTTTCGTAGGGTAAATTTGCAAATTTGCCCTACAACAACCCAATATTCAAATGCGCTCTAAGATTCAGAATGAAGGTGAGAAATGCAAGCCCCCAAAATTCTTGGAACCTTTCTTTGGTTGATGCTCGCATTATTGTTTGTCTCCAGCCAGACTCGTTTGTTTGCCGCGCCAACGCCCGAAGATTTTTCTGCCAGCGAACAACTTGCGCCGCCGCAACAAGGTGGCGTGCGGGGTCCCTTGGTCGGTGAGCCGATCAAGGCAAGCGCGTTCATCGGCGATGTGCGACGCTTGCCGCAACCCAGCGCGCTAACGGAACGGCGTGAAGTACCCAGTCTGCGGCGCGCGCCCGCCGCGCCACCGCGCGCTTCCGCCCAGGCAGAATCTTTTGACTCGGTGGTGCAATCGCGTGCCGGGAGCGGGCGCGCGCCGACCCCATTACAAAACTTTGACGGCTTGACCTTTACCGGTTGGTTTCCTCCCGATCCCAATGGCGATGTAGGACCTAATCATTACATCCAAGTCGTCAATGCTTCTCAAGCGAGCATTTTCAGCAAGACTGGAACCCTGTTGGCTAGTTTTTCTTACAACAGTCTTTTCGCTACAGCCACATTTCCATGCAATGCTCCTCTTCGGCGTGGTGATCCCATCGTGGTGTACGATTCGGTGGCAGATCGTTGGATCATTTCTGATTTTGCGTACGCGAATGAGAACGGACCCTTTTACGAATGTATGGCTGTCTCAATGACCAGCAATCCGGTGAGCGGCGGCTGGTGGCTTTATACGCTTCAAGCCGATGCCACACGATTCAACGATTATCCTAAACTCGGTGTTTGGTCAGACGGCATCTATATGACGGCGGATATGTTTACCGGGCGAAGCGGTCCTTTTTCTAGCGTACGTGTCTGGGCGTTCAATCGCGATGATTTGATCAACGGTGCACCCTCTGGTTTGCGCAGTGTTTACTTTGACCTCCCCAGCAACTATATCCATCTTCTTCCCAGCAATCTGCGTGGCGCGTTGCCACCCGCTAGCCGCCCCAATTTCCTCGCGTCGGTGGAGGAGCCGAACATTTTACGGCTTTGGAAAATGCAAGTGGATTGGAACAATCTCTCCAATTCGACGCTGACGGGGCCCACCAATCTCACGGTGGCGAACTTTACGATGCCGTGCTACCAAGCCAGCATCCTTGCGTGTGTCCCTCAATTGGGCACCAGTGAACGCGTGGATGCATTGGGCGATCGCTTGATGATGCAATTACAGTATCGCAACCTTGGGGGGACAGAATCGTTGTGGGTGAATCACACGGTCGCCGCCGGACCAGAAGTGGGATGGCCCACTGGCGTGCGCTGGTACGAAATTCGCAATCCCCACACATCGCCATTCATTTACCAACAAGGGACCTTTCAACCGGATTCTAACTATCGGTTTATGGCGAGTCTGGCAGTGGATCAGCAAGGGAATATGGCACTGGGGTACAGCGTATCGGGAGTGGGAATGTATCCGGCGATTCGGTACGCGGGTCGTTCGGCAAGCGATCCACTTGGCAAACTGTGCGTGCCCGAAACATCGCTGATCGAAGGCACCGGTTCACAAGCCGGTGGATTTAATCGTTGGGGCGATTATTCTGCGATGACTGTGGATCCAACCGATGATTTGACTTTTTGGTACACCAATCAATACTATTCAATCACTGGCGGCGGTTGGAAAACGCGCATCGGCTCATTTAGAATTGGCGATCCATCGCCCGGTGCCTCAGGTCCTTACATCTATTACTTTCCGGTCGTTGCCAAATCGGTGGCGACACCTTGCTATTGAGCGTGTCCATACAAAAACCAGCCGCTTAACGGCTGGTTTCTTTTGGCTGAACTGGATGCATCACGATCACTTGTGTCACCGTGCCGGTTACACCCCGACTGGTGCCACGTCGGATCGGGCGACTCAAGTCGCCTTCACCCTTTTCGGTTTCGAAGATCCAATGTTCTGCGTGAGCGCTTGGGCGGTGGTTTTAACTGGCTGTCAAGGGATTTTTCCTGCGGTTGAGGCAGTCGGTGTCGTTTGAATCATCCGATTGGTCTAGCGCACAAGTGTACGGTCGTGAATAAACCGGTTACAATTTTTTCCAGCCATATTTTTGCAAATCAATTTTGCCCATTCGATTGAAACGTACACCCTCTGCTTTGAGTCGAGCGCGTTGCTCGTGATAACCAATCGTGGGACGCAGACTGATTTCGCCGCGCGCATTGACCACCCGATGCCAAGGGACATCAGCGGGGCAAGCATGCATTGCCCAACCTACGGTGCGTGCGGCGTGCGGAGAACCTAGGGCACGGGCAATTTGTCCGTACGTGACTACCTTGCCGCGCGGAATTTTGCGAACAAGCGCATAGACGCGGAAGAAGAAACTGGCTTGGGCTTTCATTTGGACAAGGTTGTCTGCAATTTCAACGATGGAATCACATCCAAATCCCAGCCACTCTGCTCACCCCGCTCAAAATGTTGCCACGCCGCCGCCGCAATCATCGCGCCATTGTCCATACATAACTTGATGGGTGGAATGATCACCGGAATCTCTGCGCGCTCCACCATCGTTTTGCGCAAGACCGCATTCGCCGAGACACCACCGGCGAGTACAATCTTTTTTGCCCCAAACTCGTCTGCGGCGCGCACCGTTTTTTCGACGAGCACATCTGCAATCGCCGTTTGAAAACTTGCGGCGATGTCAGCGACCGGCAAGGGCTTGCCATCGAAACTTTGAACGAGGTGCAACACCGCCGTCTTGAGTCCGCTAAACGAAAAATCGTACGTACCGCGCAACCACGCGCGCGGAAGTTTGAACGCTGCCGGATTGCCGGGTTCGGCGGCTTTTTGGATGGCTGGCCCCCCGGGATAACTCAAGCCCAGCAAACGCGCCACTTTATCGAACGCTTCGCCCGCCGCATCGTCCAGCGTACAACCGAGTCGTTGATAGTTGCCGTGATCGCGCATCAACACAAGTTCGGTATGTCCGCCGGAGACAAGTAACGCAACCAGCGGAAAAGGATCGTGGATGACGGTCTGGCGTGTCTCACCAAGCCAACACGCGTAAATGTGTCCTTCTAAATGATTGATACCAATGAGCGGCAAATCGTTGGCGAACGCCAACGCCTTGGCGGTGTTGACTCCAACCAGCAACGAACCCGCCAAGCCGGGACCATACGTAACGGCAATCGCCGCTAAATCTTTGAACGTCACGTTAGCCACTTGCATGGCTTCTTCAATCACCGGCACAATTTTCAAAACGTGTTCACGGGAAGCGATTTCCGGGAACACGCCGCCATACGGTGCGTGGAGCGCTACCTGCGACGCCACCACATTCGATAAAAGTTTGCCGCCTTGTTCGACGACCGCGGCGGCAGTTTCATCACACGATGTTTCGATTCCTAGAATAACCGACATCTATACTCTTTCTATGGCGATGCTGGAATGGTTGCCAGATACGCCTTGTTTTCGTTGATAAAATAAAATTTCTTGTCGTCCGCCGTGAATGCTTTGAGCGAGGTAAATGTTTCCGATTGTTGTGCACTCGGCTTGAACTGGCGCGCAAAGCGACTGGCGCTCTTGTCAATTTGCACAATCCGCTGATTACCGGCATCGGCGAGGTAGAGCGCCGCTAATGTTTGTGCCGTGAACAACGCCACCGGTCTCATCAACGGAATCTCCAAATCTCGAAGGGTGATTTCATTACAGCGCGCGGCGCTACACTGCACTAACCCGCCGGTGTTACGCAACAACCACACATCGCCATCAATCGTCATATCCACAACGTTCGAGGTGTTGGGATTGGCGCCGGGATTAAAGAACGTCGTCGCCGCCGTCCACCAGCCATCGGCATTGGGCACATACTTGAGAATTTGATTGTTCGGTGCATCGAGCAAGTACACATTGTTCGCATAACTCGCGACGAGGTTCACCCGCGACCACGCGACCGCATCGAGCGCGGCGCGAGCACTCCACGTGGCACGCTCAATATCGTACACCAAAAATGAGCCGGTGCGATCGAGCGCGACCAATCGTTTGGAATCCACGATGGCGAGATCAATCAACGGTCCCACCATACGCTCGCCCACGCGTTCGCCGGCTTTGAGAATCACACCATCGTTGGAGGCAGTCGCCGCTGGGCTAGCCCCCGCCTCGGTTACCGTGAAACGATAAATGCGCGACAAGCCGCGATCCAACACAAACACGTTCGGATAACTTGCCACGATGCGGGTGGGGTTGGCTTGCGCATCGGCAAACGTCAGGAACGATTGGGGATAGATGATGGCAATGCCATTGAGTTTATCGAGCGTATCGCGCGCGGCATAGTACACTTTGCTCACGCGCGGATCGTTGGGGCTTTTGGTGCGCGCTTGTTGCGCCGCCTCAAACGCTTGCTGCGCCGCGTTGCGCGCCGCGTTCTTGTCGGTGCCAGCAAGTTGATCGGCGCGTTCCAAAGAACTGCTGGCAATTGCAACAAGTCGCTCCACTTCAAGCGTGTTCAAGCGTTGTTGTTCCGCGCGATACATCACCCACGCACTCACACCAACGAGGATCAGCACGATGGGCAATACAAGCGATGCCAGTTGCCACGCCGTTTGCGATCGTGAAGATGTTGGACGAGTGGTTCGTTCGGTCGGCGTGCCGGGTGCGATGGCACGCAACAAGAATACCATCACGCGCGCGATGCCGCGCAAGATGCTGGCGATCACGCGATCAATCGTTGTCCCAATCGTCGTTGTATTGAAACGGCCAAGGATACCAGCAATCCCAGCCACCGCACCCGCGACGATTTTTAGAAATGCCGCACGCCATTGCCTTTGCCGCGCACGCGCTTTTTCTTCACGTTCGCGTTGGCGCAGCAATTCGTCTTCACCGGGTTCCGCAACGATCGAAACAGCCGGCTCAAGCGCCGGTTCAGTTTCTGGTGTGGGTTCTTCGGTCGGCGCCGGCGGAGCGATGACCGGTTCAAGCGCGGGTTCTGGAATCGGTGGGGCAGTGATCGTCGTCGGCAATTCTGTGCTGGGTGTGGTAATCTGACCCAGCACGTGTAAAATAATCAGCGATAAATCTGCCGCGCCGGCAAGTTCTTCCAAACTTTTGCTGACCTCGTCCGGATGCCGATTGGCAAAGGTATCTACCAATTCTTCATTCGATAACAAATGCACCAGTGTTCGCGTGGCAAGCGCAACGGTATCACCGGTTTGCAAGGTGAGATGAAAGAGATCGGGCACATAGTTGCGCCGCTTGCCAAGGGGAACCGTTCCCGGCGTGATGAACTCGTCATCGTAAATGGGCCGCTCTTCCGCGTTGAACCACGGTGAGGTTTCCGGGAATCGTTGCAAGCGACCCTCGCGCACCAAACACACCACGCCCGGTCCCGCTTGTGCGATGAACAATTCATCTTCGCGCAGAACCGCGGCGGTGATGCCAGCAATGCGTCGTGCTTCGGCGGGCAAACCGGCATTCGTTTCAAAAAAGAAATCGTTAGCGGTACGGATGGCGCCAGCAAGCGCTGCCGAAATGCTGCCACGACTCGCGGCGTACTCTCGGCGCACTGTTTCGATCATTTCGCGCGCCAAATCATCGCGACCTTCAGGATCGCCAAACACTTCGGTAACGATGTAGAGACTGCCGCGCGAAACGCCTTCGCCAAAGAGCGTGAATTCGTAAAAACGCGCGATGTTGTCGGGGGCTTCTTGCCACACCCCATCGGCAATACACAATTGAGCCACAGCCAGATCGAGTTTCACACCGATGATTATACACCGTGCGGACGAGTTTGCAAATTTGGGTTGCGCGTTTGCTCACGCCACTTGACTTCTTAGGTAACGAATGATATAATCTAGTTACCTAAGCCGCGCTTGCCATAAGGTGACCCAATGCCACGCCAAAAGAAATCGTCTAGTCCACTGACCCACCTCAACGAAAAACAAATCGAACAACTCCGACAAATTGATGAACGCTTGCATCGAGTGGTGCAAGAACGCCGCGCCAGTATGCCGAAACCGGCGGTGCACGCGGAACAATCGTTTGGCTCGATTACGTTTCGTTACGAAACGGTGCGTTGCGGCAAAGCCAATTGTACGCGTTGTCCACACGGGCCTTACTGGTACGCGTATTGGAAAGAAAACGGGCGTACGCGCTCACGCTATGTGGGACGCGTGTTGCCGGCTAAAGCGCGTGAGGTGTATGAAGCCAAACAACGCGCCAAGCTCGAACGGAAACGGAACGAATGAAACGTAGCACGCAAGCAATATTTTTGCCCTTGGAGGTAACGATGCATCACCGCACAGCACGTTCAGCATTGTTGATCGGCAGTTTGCTCGCACTCGCCCTTGCTCTCCTCACCGCCCCGGCGTTGTTTGCCGGTGGATTCGGTGAACGATTGAGCAACGGCACTTTTGAAGAGGGGTTTGCCTCGAATGGCGTGGCGCAAAATTGGACCGGCTTTGATAACGGCGGCACCGCCTACTATCACTTTCAAGACGATACTTCGCCAGCGTTCAACTATGATGGCAAGCATTCCCAGTTGATTCAAATCAGCACGGTGGGGTACGCCGTCTCGGAACCAGAGCGCTACGCCGGCATTTATCAAACGATTGCCGTGGTTGCCGGGACACCCTACACCCTGACGATGCATGGTATGTTGCGCACCCTCCCCAATGATCCTGATATGAACAACTGGGCATACGTGGTGCAATGGGGCATTGATCCGAATGGCGGCACAGATTGGGGCAAGGTAGATTATCAAACTTTGCCGTGGCGCGACACGTACGATTGGCAACGCCCGGGTCCCCTCTCGCATTTCACCACAACGTTTGTGGCGCCATCGAACACGATCACGCTCTTTATTCGCGTGCTGAAAAAATTTCCAACCTACGGACGCGATCTCTACGTCAACCTTGATGGCATCAGTCTAACAGGTCAGATACCGAGCAATGGGAGTCCCAAGGTTGAAGTGATTCCCCCCACCTTTGTCTATACTACAAAACCATTCCCGGTCAAGGTTACGGCATCGGACAATGTGGGGTTGAGGGAAATCAAATTGTTCGATGGTGATAAACTGGTTGACAGCGTCGCAAGCGCGGTCGGTCCGCTTTCGCGCAACATTGAATTTGCATGGACGCCCACGATTACAGGCACGCGCACACTCAAAGTTGAAGTAACCAATGAACTAGGCACCACAACGATCATAACCAAAACGGTCAACGTGGTACCCATCGTTGAATTTGTCAAGAACGGAAATTTTGAAGGCGGCTTTACCCCGCAGGGTATCGCATTGCAATGGGGATCATTTCACAATGGCGGACGCAACGTGATGCAACAACTCTACGATGACACGTGGGCGGCGGTCGTCACAAGCGGCAAGCATTCCCAGTTGATCGAAATCAATACCACGCAACACGGCTACTATGATCCATACGCCGAAGCGGATCGGTACGCCGGCATGTGCCAGACGATCCGAGGACTGACACCCCAAGCCTCGTACTATCTCAGCGCGAACGGTGCACTCCGTGTTACGGAAGGCGATCAACATTTGGACGATTGGTCGTGGGTCGCCCAATGGGGTTATCTAGTTGGCGAGGATGCGCAATGCAACAAATGGGAACAAGTTTCGAACTGGCAAGTGATTCCGTGGGGCACGGTGGTCTATCGTGAGACGGCGCCCAAGATGATGCCCTTCTCCACCGTGATCTTTGCCCCCGCGGATACGATCACACTCTATTTTCGCGCGTGGAAAAAATGGGCGGTGGGTGCACGCGAGTTTACGTTGAATTTGGATGATATTAGTCTGGCGGGCTACCAAGCCTTACCTACCCCCACCCCCACCCTTACCGCGACGGTAACCGTAACCGCAACCGTAACGCCAACCGCAACCGTTGCGCCGGGCAAGTAGGATCACACACAGCCAAGTAACGCGGCTCATTGATCGAGCCGCGTTACTTTTCGCGCGCAAAGCCGGTCCGGTTTTTTTATCTGCGCCGTAAAGCGGCGTTCTCTGACGCGCACTTTGTTACGCGCATCGCATCGCCAAGCACAGCGAGAACGCAAAATATTTCTAGTAGTGCACCAACATGAAAGTGCGTAGTGGAAACTTGATCCTTGGCCGTCTCGGTAACCATTTTTCCATCGGTCTGGTATGCAACTATTTCATGTTGTTGCACTAGTTCACTGAGGTTTCTATGATTTGCTCTGCGTTCTCCGTGTGCTCTGTGGTAAAATCGCGTGAGCGAATTAATTCACACTGATCGGCACGAGCCACCACGTGTTATCGTGAATATTTTGATACAAATCGAACACGCCTTCACGACAACGCACCCGGAAACATAACTGCGGTGCACGCCGCGTCGCGTTCCAACATCGCTCTACGGCATCTACGCTGTAATATTTGCCACGCCAGCGAAACGATTTGGGGAAATAGCCAAACCGCTTTTCGCGCACCTCAACCGGCGATGGATGTTGCCACCGTGCCATTATTCCCCTCCGATAATCTTGAATTCGCGCGATTCGATCGGACTGTTCATCGGCGCAGGCAGGTAGTACGAACTGGGACCGTATGCCATTGGTGCTTGTTGCGGATTGACAATGACGATGGGCGGCTGATAGCCGGGCGCAACCTGTTCGTACGAGTTCTGTTTGCCCCAATTGTGCGACGAAGCAATCACCAAACCGATGCTCACCGGAATACTCGCCCCGATCCCACACACCGTCCCCACCACCACTGCCATTGCTTCATTCGATAGTTTGTTCCCCACGATGATTGCCAGCGCAACGGCAAAAGCGATTGCCGATAGAATCAAAAAATTTCGCATTTTTACATACCTCCCTCAATCACTTGACGCGCCGCAATCGGCGTGTCATCGTTGCCCCAAATCCAAATGCGGTCTCGCTTGACGCGGATGCAAACATCGCCGCAATTTCTTCTGGCTTGATGTAGGCGGCTTGAAAGCGAATAATCTCGCCGGAAGCAATGAGTAGAAAATCGCCGCGCCCAGCCAGTTTCTCTGCCCCCGTTCCACCAATGCCAGCGGCAACGCGCGCATCGTCCGTACTGGCTACCCGACCGACCAAGCGCACCGGGAAATTCGCTTTGACCAAACTGCCCACGATGCGTGCCGTTGGTTTTTGCGTACACGCGATTAGCGAGAATCCCGCACTGCGTCCTCGTTGCACCAAGCGCGCGAGCAACATTTCCAACTCACTGCCGCAGGTGTGCACCAAATCCGCGAGTTCGTCGAGTACTACGGCAATATGCGGTCGTTCGATCCGTTGAGGAAAAATAGCGGCGGCATGATCGCGACGTTCCATCTCCGCCACGAGATACTTGATGCGCGCCAACGTTTCGCCCGGGTCGTGGACGATGGGAAAGATGAGATGCGGCGCGTGAGCAAACGGTGCAAAACTGTACCCTTTGGGATCGAACAAGGCGATCTGCAAATCGCGTGGCTTTTGATGCATCACCAGTGACGCGATGATGGTGCGTGCCAATTCAGTCTTGCCACTGCCGGTGGTGCCAGCGATTAAACAGTGGGCAACATCTGGCGACGAGAGCCGAATGAGCAACGGCGCCCCAGTGCTGTCCAAGCCAAGGATCGCGGTGGTGGGTTCGTTGAGGGCGCGACGCATTCGTTCGTCTTGCTTCAACCGTTGCGTCAATTCAGTGAGCATCACAAAGCGCGAATCGTTCCGCGGAATCTCAAGCGAGAGTGTGCCATTGGTTCGCGTCAAACGGGCATTGGGCACCCCCAACGCCAATGCGATTTCCTCGGTCAACGCTTCGAGCCGGGCAAGTTTGGTGTTTGCTGCGGGCGCAAGATGAAATTGAACGGTGCGTGGGGTGAGACGCCCACCCCACACCCGCGCGGGCACCTTGTGCGCCGAGAGCACCATTTCGATTTTATCGGCTTGGAGATTCAGCCAACGTTTTTCCATTTCCGCCGCACCGGACAAAATAGAACTCTTGTTCTATTATATCCGAACACGCGTTCTTGTCAACTTAAAAAATCGAAACAACAAAAAATGCTCTGCTCGGTCACCCGAGCAGAGCATTGGCACTTGCGCTAACGCACTTGATATGACTTGAGAACTTTGATGTAATTGGCGCGTTCAAAAGCGGCGGGGTATGGCACCGATTTTTGGCTCATACTGCCCTGCATTTGTTTGATCGAAACGTATTCGTGTTCTTCCATCCACTTGGTCAGATCGCTCAGAATCGTACTGAGCCGACCAATGCCATCGTGCAGTAATGCCGAAGTAGTCATGGCCACCTTAGCGCCCGCCATCATCGCTTTCAACACATCTTCCGCCGAATGCACGCCGCCGGTGATCGCCAGATCGGCTTTGATTTTGCCGTACAACACTGCCACCCAGCGCAAGCGTTCGCGCAGTTCAACCGAGGTGCTGAGATTCAAGTTGGGCACCACTTCGAGATTTTCTAGATCGAAATCCGGTTGATAAAACCGATTGAACAGCACCAAGCCATTCACGCCGGTATCGCTCAATTGTTTGGCAAAGTTGGCAAAGGCGGTAAACGATGCTCCCAGTTTCACCGCGATCGGAATTTGGACGCTGGCTTTGACCGCGCGCACCAAATCGAGATACATTTTTTCGATTTGGGTGCTGGTCTGATTCAGATCGGCAGCGAGATAGTACGTGTTCAGTTCCAAGGCGTCTGCGCCGGCTTGCTCCATCTTTTTGGCGTACTCGATCCACTTGCCGGTGGACACCCCATTGAGACTCGCAATGACTGGAATCGAAACGGCTTGCTTGACTTGACGAATATGTTCGAGGTACCCGTCGGGTCCGATGTTGTAATCGCGCAAGTCGGGAAAGTAGGTCAGCGCTTCGGCGTAACTATAGGTGCCCTGCTCCAATGCTTCGTGCAAGACCTCGCCGGCTTGGGTGATTTGCTCTTCAAATAAGGAATGCAAGACAACCGCCGACGCGCCAGCGTCTTCCATCCGTTTGATGTTGTCAAGGTTCTGCATCAGCGGCGAGGATGACGGCACGAGCGGGTTTTTGAGCGTGAGACCTAGATAAGTTGTGGTGAGGTCAACCATGTTACTCCTTTCCGTTGCCGGCTCGTGCAAGTTGTTCGTACATCTTCCACCGCTTGTTCACATCTTCCTGCGCCAGTTTCAGCAAACGTTCTGCCGCTTCCTCGTTACTCTGCGCCAGCATCGTATAACGCGTTTCGTTATAGACGTACTTTTGCAGTGGAATGCTGGGCGCTTTGGAATCCAACTGCATCGGATTCTTGCCTTCTTTGGCAAGGTTAGGATTGTAGCGGAAGAGGGGCCAATGCCCGGACGCTACCGCAAGTTTTTGTTGTTCCCACCCCTTGGACATATCAATGCCATGATTGATGCAGTGGCTGTACGCGATGATGAGTGAGGGACCGTCGTACGCTTCGGCTTCCAAGAAGGCACGGATCGTTTGCACATCGTTAGCACCAAGGGCGACGCGCGCCACATAGACATTGCCGTACGTGATTGCCAGCATCGCCAAGTCTTTTTTGGGGAGTGGCTTGCCGCCGGCGGCAAAGCGTGCGACCGCCGCGCGCGGCGTTGATTTGCTCATCTGCCCCCCGGTGTTCGAGTACACTTCGGTGTCCAGCACGAGCAAGTTCACATTGCGCCCGGAGGCAAGCACGTGATCGAGCCCGCCGTACCCAATATCGTATGCCCAACCATCGCCGCCAAAGATCCACACCGATTTCTTGACGAACACATCAGCGATGCTCACCAGTTCTTTGGCTTCCGGCGAGGGATTGTCAGCCAAGCGTTCTTTGAGGAGTTGCACGCGTCCACGCTGTTTCAAGATGCCGGCTTCACTCGATTGATCGGCGTGCAAAATGGCGTCCACGAGTTCGGTGCCAACTTGGCTGGCAAACTTGGGCAAGAGTTCGCTGGCGTATTCCAAGCGTTTGTCCAGCGTGAGGCGGAAACCCAGACCAAATTCCGCGTTATCTTCAAAGAGCGAGTTTGACCACGCGGGACCGCGCCCTTCTGCATTTTGGGAATATGGCGTGGTCGGCAAGTTGCCCCCATAGATCGAAGAGCAACCGGTCGCGTTAGCGATGATCGCGCGATCGCCAAAGAGTTGGCTCACAAGTTTGATATAAGGTGTCTCGCCACAGCCGGCACACGCGCCGGAAAACTCGAACAACGGTTGGAGCAGTTGCGAATCCTTGACTAATTGAACGTTGATTTTGGTGCGATCCATTTCCGGCAAGGTTTGGAAGAATTTCCAATTCTCTTTCTCTTGCTCACGAATGGGCAAGACCGATGCCATATTGATCGCCTTGAGTTTGGTTTCGCTCTTGTTCTTGGCAGGACAGATTTCCACGCAGAGGGTACAGCCGGTGCAATCTTCCGGGGACACCTGCAACGTGTAACGCATCTGCTCGAATTCTTTCCAACGCGCTTTGGTAGATTTCCACGCTTTGGGAGCATCCGCTAAATATTTTTCGTCGTACACTTTGGCGCGAATGACCGCGTGCGGACACACCAGCACACATTTGCCGCATTGAATACACGTGTTTTCGTCCCACACCGGAATTTCCAGCGAGATGTTGCGTTTTTCCCATTGCGTTGTTGCGGTGGGATACGTGCCATCGGAGGGGAGGGCGCTGACCGGCAGTTCGTCGCCTTCGCCAGCGATCATTTTGGCAGTTACCTTTTGCACAAATTCCGGCGCTTCAGGCGGGACGGGCGGACGCAAATCAAAGGTGCTGGTCACTTGACTTGGCACCTCGACTTGATACAGGCGTTCCAAGGTGCTATCCACCGCCGCAAAATTTTTCCGCACCACCGCTTCGCCGCGTTTGCCGTACGTTTTTTCGATGGCACGCTTGATGGCGGCGATGGCTTGATCACGTGGCAGTACGCCGCTCACCGCGAAGAAACAGGTTTGCATGATCGTATTGATGCGTGTGCCCATCCCGGTTTCATCGGCGACTTGGTACGCATTGATGACATAGAATTTCAATTTCTTTTCGATGAGTTGTTTTTGCACGGTGCGCGGTAAATGATCCCAAACTTCGTTGGGACCGTACGGGCTGTTGAGCAAGAACACGGCGCCCGGCTCTGCCGCCTTCAACACATCGAACTGTTCAAGGAACATGAATTGATGGCACGCGACAAAATTTGCCGAGCGAATCAGGTACGAGGAATGAATTGGTTTGGGTCCAAAACGCAAGTGCGAAATGGTGCGTGAGCCGGATTTCTTGGAATCGTACACAAAATACCCTTGCGCGTAATTGTCCGTATCCTCACCGATGATGCGAATCGAGTTGTGATTCGCCCCCACCGTGCCATCCGCGCCAAGGCCATAGAACAAACAGTGCACCGTCTCTTTCGATTCGGTCGAAAAGTCGGGATCGTAATCGAGCGAGGTGTGCGTTACATCGTCAATGATACCAATGGTGAAATGATTCTTGGGGGATGCCTTTTTCATTTCGTCGAACACGCCCTTGACCATCGCTGGCGTAAAATCTTTCGAGCCCAAGCCATAACGCCCGCCGATAATGCGCGGCATCGTTTTGAAGGGGGTAATGCCGGCATTCATCCCTTCGACAACCGCATTGACAACATCGAGATAAAGTGGTTCGCCGGCACTGCCCGGCTCTTTGGTGCGATCAAGCACGGCAATCGTTTTAACGGATGCCGGCAACGCTTGGACAAAATGTTCGAACGAGAAGGGACGATAGAGATGGACTTTGAGCACGCCCACCTTGTCGCCACGCGCGTTCAAGTACTCGACCGTCTCTTGCGTCACTTCGGCGCCCGAGCCCATAATGACGATCACGCGTTCGGCGTCCGGCGCGCCGACGTAATCGAACAAATGATATTGGCGTCCGACAAGTTGGGCAAACGTGTCCATCGTTTTCTGAACGATGGCAGGTGTGGCGAGATAGTATGGGTTGACGGTCTCGCGTCCTTGAAAGTACACGTCCGGGTTTTGCGCGGTGCCACGCATCACCGGCTTGTCCGGCGTTAACCCACGTGCGCGATGGGCGCGGACGAGTTCATCGTCAATCATCGCGCGCAAATCTTCTTCGCCCAGTTTTTCGATCTTCATCAACTCGTGCGAGGTGCGAAAGCCATCGAAGAAATGGAGAAAGGGGACGCGCGCTTGCAACGTTGCCGCGTGCGCAATGAGCGCGAGATCCATCACTTCTTGCACCGAGTTGGAACACAGCAAGGCAAACCCGGTTTGCCGGGTTGCCATCACATCGCTATGATCGCCAAAGATCGAAAGACCCTGGGCAGCGAGCGCACGCGCGCTCACGTGAAAGACCGTGGGCGTGAGTTCGCCCGCGATTTTGTACATATTGGGAATCATCAGGAGCAAACCCTGGCTCGCCGTGAACGTCGTACAAAGCGATCCTGTTTGCAACGCGCCGTGCACGGCGCCTGCTGCGCCGCCTTCGCTCTGCATTTCAACCACGAGTGGCACGGTGCCCCAAATATTGCGCTTGCCTTCCGACGACCATTGGTCTGCCCATTCGCCCATCGGCGAAGAAGGCGTGATGGGATAAATCGCAATGACTTCACTGACGGAATGCGCGACGTATGCTGCCGCTTCATTACCGTCCCACGTTACAGTTGTTCTTGGCATTTCATCCTCGATTCCAGAATAAAATTTGTCCAACCTTTATCTTAAGACTAGCGAGTACTAGTTCAGTCAAAACCGGGTCTAAATCGCGTTAGAATAAGACTGCGACGTGCTTGGCGTCGCCGTCATCACGATCCGATATATTTGGCATACACATTCCTTGCCACCGTCGCATCATCCGTGCCCTTGATGATCGCGCGCGCATCGGGAAAGATGGTGATTTCAAAATTGTCAATGTTCGCGCGGACAAGGTATTCGTTCACGATGACAGAACCCACGCCGCGCAAGCGTTCCGCGAGTTCATCAAGTTTCAGCGTGTGCCCACGTCCCGGGTTTACTTGCACGGCATTGCGCCCGCAAAGCGATGCCGTCATCGTCCCGCCGCGCTGTCCTTCCAGAAATTCAAATTTGGCTTGCCCGCAGGTTGGGCAATCGTCGCGGCGGGTGATTTGCAAAACATCGAACGAGTTTTCCCACACATCAATGTTGATCAAACCGGGATTGCGCGCGCCGGCTCCCGCGATCAACTTGATCGCTTCCGCGCTGGCAAGGGACGCCATCACGTTGACGATGGGTGGCAGAATGCCCGCCGTGTCGCACGTGGGCAAGGTGCCCGGCGCGGGTTCGCGTTGAAACACACAACGCAGGCAGGCGGTCTCGTGCGGAATGATGGTCATCGTCATTCCATAACTCGCCACCGCGCCCGCATAGACCCAGGGAATCGAATGTTTGACGCACGCATCGTTGATGATAAAGCGCGTCTCGAAATTATCGGTCCCGTCCATCACGAGCGTTGCGCCGGCAATCAACTCTTCGATGTTTTCGGCGTTGACATCGGTGACGATTCCTTCGACGTGAATCGAAGAATTGGCACGCCGCAATTTTTCGGCTGCCGCAATTGCTTTAGGCATCCCTTTGGCGACATCCTCTTCATCGAACAAAATTTGACGTTGCAAATTTTTCAACTCGACGAAATCGCGGTCGGCGATCACGAGCGTGCCCACACCCGCGCGCGCGAGTGTATTTGCCATCACACTGCCGTTTGCGCCACAACCGACGATGACAACGCGTGCCGCGAGCAAGCGTTCTTGACCGGCGACGCCGAATGGGGCAAAGAGCGTTTGACGCAAATAGCGTTCTTTTTGGTGTTCATTCATAACTTGATTATAGCGCGATTCTTTAACGCCGTAAATCTTTGCCTAGTAGTGCAATAACATGAAAGTGCGTGGTGAAAACTCGATTTTTAGCCACGTCTGTCAACGTCTTCCCATCCGTCTGGTATGCCACTATTTCATGTTGTTGCACTAGTCGTGGCGAGTATGGTATAATAGGGATAGAAACGACTGGCTTGTGCCCAAGGCGGTGCCGCGGCGGGATAAGCCATTTTTTCTATGAGGCGCTCAATGCCAACGCTACTCCTCCAACAGGCAGACGTGCTGGTAACGCTGGACCCAACGCGCCGCGAGATTCACGATGGCGCACTCTTTATCCGCGATCACGTCATCGAACAGGTTGGCACAACGAACCAACTCCCTACGATTGCCGATCACATCATTGACGCGCGCGGAATGATTGTTCTGCCCGGCTTGGTCAACACCCATCATCACCTCTACCAAACCTTGACGCGCGCGCTTCCCGCCGCGCAAGACGCCGATCTGTTTCACTGGCTCAAAACGCTTTATCCAATTTGGGCGGAACTCACGCCCGATGCCGTCTACACTAGCGCACTCGTCGGTCTCGCCGAACTTGTGCTCACCGGTTGCACCACCGCCGCCGATCATTTGTATCTCTTTCCCAACGGTTCGAAACTTGATGACGAAATTCGCGCCGCGCGCGAAATTGGAATCCGATTTCATCCTACACGCGGCTCGATGTCGCTCGGTGAATCGCAAGGCGGCTTGCCACCCGACCGCGTCTGCGATTCCGAAGAAGCCATTTTGCGCGATTCGCGCCGCGTGATCGAAACGTTCCACGATCCGAAACCGTACTCGATGTGCCGCGTGTCGCTCGCACCGTGCTCACCCTTTTCCGTCACGCCCGACCTGATGCGCGAATCGGCGCGGCTCGCGCGCGCGTACAATGTGCGCCTGCACACGCACCTTGCCGAGACGCGCGACGAGGAAGAGTTTTGTTTGCAGAAATTTGGCAAGCGCCCGGTGGATTACGCCGAACATCTTGAATGGATGGGCGATGACGTGTGGTTCGCGCACAGCGTTTGGGTGAACGCTGATGAAATCAAGCGATACGCGCACGTGGGCGCTGGCGTCGCGCACTGCCCGTCGTCCAATATGCGGCTGGCATCCGGCATCGCGCCGATTGTGAAAATGCTAAACGCCGGCGTCAAAGTCGGCTTGGGCGTAGATGGTAGCGCGTCGAATGATTCATCGCATATGCTGGCAGAGGCGCGCCAAGCCATGTTGCTCCAGCGCGTGAATGGTGATCCCAAAGCATTGACCGCGCGCCAAGCGCTCGAACTGGGAACGTTGGGCGGCGCGCGCGTCTTGGGACGCGATGACATCGGTTCGCTGGAACCCGGCAAAGCAGCAGATTTCATCGGCATCAGGTTAGCACAGTTGGATTTTGCCGGCGCACTGCACGACCCGGTTGCCGCGCTCGTCTTTTGCACACCGCCCCGCGTGGATGTGTCGGTCATCAATGGGCGTGTCGTCGTGCAAGATGGGCAACTGACGACGCTGGATTTGCCGCCGGTGATCGAGCGGCACAATCGGTTGGCGAGAGAGATGGTCGCACGGTCTCACCGATAAAGTCGAGACTGCGTTCACTGAAAACCGAACGGGGTGCGAACGTGCGCTTGGAGAGCGGGGACAGGATGAAAACCAAACGGATTCGCAGGTCGTCGCGGAATGGGGAAAAGGCAACTCGCACACAAAGGGATTTGGCGAAACTGCGTGATGCCATTTTGCCAATTCTCGAACCCTACGGCGTCAAGTGGATTGCGCTATTTGGCTCGGCGGTGCGAGGAGAGGCGACCAGACAAAGTGATATTGACATCTTGGTTGATTTCGAGGAACCGCGCCGCAAACCGTTAGGTTTGTTCAAGTGGGTTGAACTGGAAGAAGAACTGGGCAAACGCTTGGGCAGAAAGGTTGACCTTGTATCGAATGCCGCGTTGAACAAGCACATTCGTCCATACGTAGAAAAGGAAATGGTGGTCATCTATGACGCCCAAAGATGACACGGTCTATTTGCGAGAGATCCTCGATTGCATTGCTCAGATCGAGGAGTATATTGCTGGTATTTCCTACGAGACGTTCTGTGCAGAAAGAATGCGGCAGGATGCGGTTATCAAGCAAATCGAGAACATCGGTGAAGCCGCGCGCAAACTTTCGCCAGGATTTCGCAAAAAGCACTTGGCGATACCTTGGATGCAGATCATCAATATGCGGCACGTCGCCGCTCACGAATATTTCAGTCTCGATTGGAGAGCGGTCTGGGATACGGCGACGATGGATATTGCGCCATTAAAACAAGCCGTCAAGAGGATTTTGAGTCAGCAGTAAGCCGCGTTGAGAAAAAAGCAAGTCGTTCGATTTTCTGGCGGTGATCGAGTGGCACAATCGGTTGGCGAGAGAGAGGGTCGCACGGTCTCACCGATAAAGTCGAGACTGCGTTCACTGAAAACCGAACGAGGCGAGAACGTGCGCTTGGAGAGCAGGGACAAGTTGAATGAACAGAAAGCAAGCGGCTCATTCGATTCCCCAATTCGTGCAACGCTATTTTTGGGACGTTGACGCGAAGAAATTGGATACCGCCAAGCACGCGACCTACGTGATCGAACGATTGCTAGAGTGGGGCAATCCGCAAGCCGCGCGCTGGCTGTTGCAGCGCTACTCGCGGCGCCAGATTGTCAGTGTGCTGAAGAAAACCCGCGCGCTATCCCGAATGAGCGCGAATTTTTGGGCGGTGTATTTCGGCGTGCCGAAAAATGAGGTGCGATGTTTATCGAAACGTTACCAGAGCCAACGCAGCGGAGTGTGGCGTTACTAGGCGCGCAGAAAATCACGCGCGCATTCTACCTGGCAGGCGGTTCTGCACTCGCGTTGCATCTGGGGCATCGCATTTCGGTAGACCTGGATTATTTTACGCCGCGCTCGTTCGATGCGGCTGATTTGGCGCGACGATTGGCGCGCCTAGGAAATTTCGTGCAAGAGCAACGGAAAAAGGACACGTTGCTGGGGACGTTCGACCAGACCAAGGTGAGTTTCTTTTGCTACGCGTATCCGCCAATTGCCAAGAGTGAGATGGTGTTGAACACAGCGATTGCCAGTGTGCCCGACATCGGCGCGATGAAATTGGAAGCCATCGGCACGCGCGGCAGGAAGCGCGATTTCATTGACCTCTATTTCATCTGCCGGGCTGGGTATTCGCTGAACCAAGTCCTCGACTGGTATCGAAACAAGTTCAGTGGCGTCGAGGTCAATCTGGCGCATTACCTCAAAGCGTTAACCTATTTTGAGGATGCCGAGTCAGACCCGATGCCGCGTATGCTCGAACGCGTGGCGTGGAGTGAGGTAAAACGGTTTTTCGAGAAGGCAGTGCCGCCTTTGCTCAAGACGCTGGCTGAGCAGCACACTCGGCTGGCGCGGGAGAGGGTCGCACGGTCTCACCGATAAAGTCGAGACCGCGTTCACTGAAAACCGAATGAGGTGCGAACGTGTAAGTGGAGAGAGTGAGAGCATGGTGAAAGCTGCAAAACAGATCCGCCTATCATCGCGGAATAGGCAGAGAGCAATCCGCGTACCCAAGAAATTTATTGGACTGCGTGATTCTATTCTGCCCGTCCTCGAACCCTACGGCGTCAAGCGCATCGCGCTGTTTGGGTCGTTTGTGCGCGGGGAGGCGACACCTGAGAGCGATATTGATATTCTCGTGGATTTCGAAGAGCCGCGTAGAAAACCATTCGGCTTGCTCACATGGATACGTGTCGAAGAAGAATTGTCGAAACGACTCGGGAGAAAAGCTGACTTGGTTCCAGCCAAAGGGTTGAAAAAGCGCATTCGACCTACCGTCGAAAGGGAAATGGTGATTCTCTATGAGAAAACCCGATGATCGTGGACGACTGGAAGACATTCTCGACGCAATCAAACGCATCGAAGTCGTACATACGCGGCGTGAACGAGAAAAAGTTCAAAGATGATTTGATGCGCCAAGATGCCATTATGCTCCAAATTGAAATCATCGGTGAAGCCGCGCGCAACATTTCAGACGAATTTCAAGAACAGCATACCGAAATCCCTTGGTCAGAAATGATCGGAATGCGAAACAAAATCGTCCATGACTATTTTGAGATTGACGTCTCAAAGATCTGGGACACCGCCAAGAACGACATTCCGCCATTGAAGAAGGCGGTTTCAAGATTATTGAAAAACCGTTGAAAAGAAATTCGCAAATATGATGCCGAAGGGCGTGTAGCTCCGCAATGGTAACAATCGCACAAGCCAAAGTGCGTCTTGACATGATCATTGCAAAAGGTCGTGTTGATCTTTACAAACCAATTCAGATCGAAGTCTTGCGACACTCGCGTCTGGAAGACGATATTGATGTTCGCGATATAGAATCATACCGCAACCAATCTGTCCATTGGCGAGATGAGAGTACCGATAGACTGGTAAGCGCTCTACTTCTTCCGCACGTTATTATTGTTCGTCGTGCAGAAAGGTATTCGGCGAAGCATTGACAAGGCATACGAAATCGTCGCGCACCGTTTGTTTGAGACAATCGTCGTGGCGTTACAAGCGACCGTGAAGGTTAGCGTGCCAGATGCAAGCAAAGAATTGTTAGCGGAGTTCGCGGATTTGGCGGGGGTACTTTTGGGACTGGAAGAAGGTCAAGTCGGTTGGGAGCAACCAGCGCACATTTATCGCGTTGGTGTGACCAACGCAGCGGATCGCGGATTGGATATGTGGGCGAACTGTGGTCCCGCGATTCAAGTCAAACACCTCACGCTGAACGAAAAGCGCGCGAACGCGATTGTGGATCAAATCGAAAGCGATCACGTCGTTATCGTGTGTCGTGATGCCGACGCGAATGCGATTCGCGCCATCACAAAGCAAATCGGTTGGGGACGCCGTGTGCGCGGGATCGTGCGCGAATCAGATTTGATTGGATGGTACGAACGCTGTCTGCGCGGCAAGTTTGCGGATCGTTTGGCGAAACCGTTGTTGCGCGAACTCCTGAGTGACTTCGAATTTCCGCAAGCAAAAGCCATCGGCGAATTTCTGGTTGAACGCGGATACGCCATCTCTACGCCGTACAAACTATTAGTGCACCAACATGAAAGGGCGTGGTGAAAACTCGATTTCTAGCCACGTCTGTCAATGTCTTCCCATCAGTCTGGTATGCAACTCTTTCATGTTGTTGCACTATGGCACACCAAATCTGACGCGATTGTAGCAAGCGACAAAAAGTAACTGACGCATGAGTGATAGATTCGTAGATTCATCCACTGAAGGCATCATCAGCCAACTCGCGCAAGACGAAACCGGCAAGCGCCAATACTATCGCCCTATCTATTCACTGCACAAATGGTGGGCGCGTCGTCCTGGCGCGTTGTTCCGTTCGATCATTTTGCGGGCGACGCGTCCAGATGCCAAGTTGTTCGCCTCACACACAAACGGATCCTTTTTCCAAAAGAGTGATTACTTTGCGGATCACAATTTGGATGATGTCACGATTCTTGATCCGTTTATGGGCGGCGGGACGACTTGTGTCGAGGCAAGTTGGCTGGGCGCGCGCGTGATCGGTTGCGATCTCAATCCCGTCGCGTGGTGGGTCGTACGTGAAACGCTCAAACCGATTGACTTGAAATTAGATCGCTACTTTCATCAACTCGCGCAAACGGCAAGCGAAAGAAAGTCGTTGTACAAAACAGATTGTGCGGACTGCCACGCGCCTGCCGATGGAATGTACGCGTTTTGGATTCGGTACGTGAATTGTCCGCACTGTCGCGCAGAAACCTATTTGTTCAAGCGCACTTTGCTGAACGAGGGATTGAGTCGCAACAAGCCATCGTCGCGCGCGAACCCCGCGATTGCTTTTTGTCCGCAGTGTTTCGCGCTCGAGTGGTACGGCAAAGGCGATTGCGTGTGTCAAGCGTGCGCGCCCAAGTTCGATCCATTGTCCGAAACATTTGACGAAGGCGATTACACTTGCCAACATTAAATGGCGCGCGTGGTGGGCAGTGCTGATGGCACTCCGTTCAAGTGGTTTCCAAGTCACAGATTCTTTCCCCGTGATGAGCGAGTACAAAGTCAATCCACACATTCGCGACAAACAAATGCTAGACATGGATTTGATTTTGGTGTGTCAAAAGAAAACGCTTGCCACTGCAGCGCGTTCGTCAGCACCTGCCGAGATTTTGCGGCGCGCGATGAATGAACTCGCTGCACCTACCGATCACAGCGACAACAAATTGTTCTTGCACTTTATGGGCGCATTGCTGCGAACCGCAAGCGCGTCACAAAACGGCAACGGTGTCAATTACGATTGGTTTGCGGATGCACTTACACACTTTGATGATTTCCTGAAACAAACCCAGCAAAGCCGCAAGCGTGTCGAGTACACCCCCGCGCAACCGCGTCAATGGCGATTGATGGAAAGCAAAAAGACGGCGCGTTCAAAGACAGACATGAAGAAACGAAAGGACACCTAACCAATGGAAATCTCCCAACTCATTCGCGTGGCGCGCGGCGAAGAGCCCGCCGAACTCTTGCTCAAGAATGCACAGGTGGTCAACGTCTTTTCCGGGGAAATCGAAGAAACCGGTGTCGCCATCGCCCATTCGCGCATCATCGGGCTAGGGAATGATTATCCCGCGCAACGCATCATTGATCTGAATGGCAAATACATCGCGCCCGGCTTTATTGACGCACATGTCCACATCGAAAGCGCGATGGTGCCGCCGTACGAATTTGCGCGCGCGGTCGTCCCGCACGGCACCACCTCCGTCATCATTGATCCCCACGAAATCGCCAACGTGCTGGGCGTGGACGGCATTCGCTATATGCTCGAAGCGAGCAAGTACACTCCGTTTAGCGTGTTCGTCATGGTGCCCTCGTGCGTCCCCGCCACGCACCTGGAAACGAATGGCGGCATATTGCGCTGGAGCGATCTCATTCAATTCAAAAACGATCCTTGGGTCGTTGGCTTGGGTGAGATGATGAATTATCCCGGCGTCTTGAACCGCAACGACGCCGTACTCGACAAACTGCGCGCGTTCAGCGACAAACGGATTGATGGCCACGCCCCCGGGGTCACCGGGCGCGATCTGGAAGCGTACGTCGCCGCCGGCATTGCGAGCGATCACGAATGCACCACCGTCGAAGAGGCGCGCGAGAAAATCCGGCTGGGTATGCGCGTGATGATTCGCGAAGCATCCAACGCGCAAAACCTCAAAGCCCTCTTGCCGGTCATTACCCCTTGGAACGCCCGCCGCATCCTCTTTGTGACCGATGATCGTTTCCCTTCCGACCTCATTGATCAGGGGCATATTGATTATATTGTCCGCACCGCCATTCATGAAGGACTCGACCCCATCACCGCGATTCAAATCGCCACACTGAACGCCGCTGAATATTTCAACTTGCATGATCGCGGCGCGATTGCGCCGGGTCGCCGCGCCGATCTCGTCGTCTTTGACAACTTTGAAAATCTCACCATCGAGCAAGTGTATCGCGGCGGGAAAATGGTCGCGCGCAATGGGCGCGTGCTGCCCCAAGACCATCCACCGCGTCAACCGGTGATTCGCAACACGATGAATATCCGGTGGAGCAAAGTGGATGTCCGCTTGCCCGCCAATGGCCACACCCACGTACGGGCGATGGGATTAATCCCCGATCAAATTGTGACCACGCAAAGTGTCGAAGAAGCGCGTATCAAGAATGGTTTTGCGGTCGCCGATCCCGAACGCGATCTGCTCAAGGTTGCCGTGATCGAACGCCATCAAGCGACCGGGAATGTCGGCATTGGTTTTGTGCGCGGGCTGGGTTTGAAGAGTGGCGCGATTGGCTCCAGCGTGGCACACGATTCGCACAACATTATCGTGGCTGGGACCAATGATGACGATTTAATGACCGCCGCGCGTGCCATCGCGGCGATGCAAGGCGGCTTGGTTGCCGTCAATAAAGGCGAAGTGCTGGCGCGCGTGCCGCTCCCCATCGCCGGCTTGATGAGTGATCAACCGCTCGAGCGTGTGCGTGAGCAGTTGGATGAGTTGGTCGAAGTAACACGGCACCTCGGTTCGGACTTGCACGCGCCGTTTATGGCAATGGCGTTTTTAGCATTGCCCGTAATTCCGGAATTGAAACTGACGGATAAAGGTCTGGTGGATGTGAACAAGTTTGACTTTGTACCGGTGTTTGCAGATTGATGAACCAATGAGTCAATGTGTCAATTGAACCGAATGACCAAGGAACAAGTGGTTTGGCTCATTGGTCAATTGGGTAATTGGCTCATTGAGCAGAGGAGGTGATGTCACAGAGAATCGAAAGATGACGTATGACTTGTCGAAGCAGCACGAGTTTTTCAAATCGAAAAGGAGGATTTGAAATGTTCACGCGAGTTTTACTCATCGTTGCCTTGTTCGCGGTTCTGGTCTTGGCGGCTTGCGCACCCGCCCCCACGCCGGTCCCTACCGCCGCGCCTCCCACGGCGGCACCCAAGCCCACCGAAGCGCCCAAGACCATCACCTTTGGTCTGATTCTGGTTGGACCATACAATGATCATGGCTGGAGCGAAGCGCATTACACGGCCGCCCAGTACGTCAAAAGCAAGTTACCCGGTTCGGACTTTATCTACATTGACAAACTCAATTCGGCGGATCGTCCCGGCACCACCCTGGAGCAAGTGGTCAATGATATGCGATCCAAGGGGGTCAAACTCATCCTCACCACGTCCGACGATTTCCAGACCGATACCCTCACCGTTGCGCAAAAATTCCCCGATATGACCTTCATCAACGTGTCGGGCGATCACGCGTGGAAAGACGGCAAGAATTACAAAGCGCCGGCGAACCTGGGGAACTTTATGGGCAGAATGGAATATGGCAAGATGATCGCTGGGTGTGCCGCCGCGCTCACCACGCAAACCGGCAAACTCGGTTATCTAGGTCCCCTGATCAACGACGAAACCCGGCGCCTGGCTTCCTCGGTGTATTTGGGCGCCAAGTACTGCTGGACCACGTACGCCAAAAAGCCCGCCGCCGATTTGAAATTCGACGTGAAATGGATCGGCTTTTGGTTCAACATCCCCGGCGTTACGCTCGACCCGACCAAGGTGGCGAACGATTTCTTTAACGCGGGCAACGACATTGTGATCTCGGGCATTGACACCACCGAAGCGCTCGTTGTCGCCGGGCAGCGCGCCGCCAAGGGCGAAAAAGTTTGGGCAATCTCGTACGATTACAAAGATGGCTGCAAGGAAGCCGAAAATGTTTGTCTGGGTGTGCCGTACTTTAACTGGGGTCCGCGCTACTTGAAAACCGTGCAAGCGTTCCGCGATGGCACCTGGAAACAATCGTGGGATTGGGATGGTCCGGATTGGAAAGACATCAACAATCCCGACACCAGCGCGGTCGGCTTCACCTTCGGCAAGGCGTTGAGTGCGGCGAACAAGGCGCAAGTCGAAACCTTCATCAAGGGTCTTGCCGACGGTAGTATCAATCTCTGGAAAGGTCCGATCGTGTTGCAAGATGGTACCGTGTACGTGAAAGAAGGTGCTGTGGCGACGGACAAGGAAATTTGGTACTTGCCCCAACTGTTGCAAGGGATGACCGGCCAAAGCGCACCGACCAAATAAATCAAGGGGCGGGGTCATCCCGCCCCTACCACAGGCAATCATGCATCTTGAACTCAAAGGTATCCACAAACACTTTGGCGCGGTTCACGCGAACAATGACATTCATCTCACGGTTGAATCCGGTACGATTCACGGCTTGCTGGGCGAAAATGGCGCGGGCAAATCTACGTTGATGAAAATCTTGTCCGGCTTTATTCATCGCGACGCTGGCGAGATTTTGCTCGATGGCAAGCCGGTGAGGTTCAAAACGCCGGCGGAAGCCATTCGTGCCGGCATCGGTATGCTCCACCAAGACCCGCTTGATTTTCCACCGCTCACGGTGCTGGATAATTTTTTGCTGGGTCGCGACGATGGATTTATCCAACAACGCGCCGCCGCCCTCGCCGATCTCAAAAAGTACTCGGCACAGTTTGGTTTTGATCTTGCGCCGGATGCCTTGGTCAGTTCGCTCACGGTTGGCGAACGACAACAATTGGAAATTATGCGCCTGCTTTCCTTGGGCGCTAGAATTTTAATTTTCGATGAACCCACCACCGGCATCTCTTTGCCCCAAACAGTCAAATTATTCGAAACGCTCAAACAACTCGCGCAACAAGGGATGACGATTATCTTTGTAACGCACAAGTTGCAAGACGCCGAAGATTTGTGCGAACGTGTTACCGTGTTGCGCTTGGGCAGAGTCGTGGGGAATGTTCAGCGCCCCTTCACTGCCGATCAGTTGGTCCGCTTGATGTTTGGGCAAGCCCTCACCCCCAGCACACGTGAACCGATAGTCCTGGGCACCCCGATTCTCGAAGTACGCAACGTAACGGTGGCAGATTATCGTCTGCGGGTGCCAGAGATAAATCTGCAAGTGCGCGCTGGCGAGGTGATTGGGCTGGCTGGGATCGAAGGCAGTGGGCAACGTTTACTCTTGCGCGTTTGCGCCGGGCTTGATCAGCCGGTTGCCGGGGAAATTTGGATTGCCGGCACCAAGATGAATGGACAACCGTACCAACAATTTCTCAATCGCGGCGTCGCGTATTTGCCGGCGGGACGTCTGGAAGAAGGGTTGGTGCCCGGCTTGAGTCTGACCGAGCATTTTATACTGGCTCAGCGATCCAACGAGTTTTTTATCAACTGGCAACGCGCCCAACATTTCGCGCAAACACGCATCACGATGTACAATATTCGTGGCACACCTGCCTCACGCGTCGAATCCTTGTCCGGCGGCAATCAGCAACGGGCGTTGCTGGCTCTGTTGCAACCCAACCTCAACTTGATTCTGCTCGAACATCCCACGCGCGGACTCGATATCGAATCAACCCTCTGGGTTTGGCAACAATTACTCGAACGACGCAGACGCGGTGCGGCAATCATCTTTAGTTCCGCGGATCTGGATGAAATTCTTGAAAACAGCGATCGCATTCTGGTTTTCTCCGGCGGGCGTGTCGCCAAAGCATTGAACGCCTCGGAAACCACCGTGCAACAACTCGGCGAATTGATTGGAGGCAAGGGCTTGTGAGCGAGACGACCACCAGACACTCATCGCGATGGAACAATCTCGTGTGGACGGTGGGACCGATTCTACTCGGTTTGATCTTGACGACCGGCGCACTCATCGTTATCGGTGCCGATCCTGCTAAAGCGTATCTCACGATGTGGAACGGCGCATTCGGCGATACATCAAAGGTGAGCAATGTCTTTGCTGCCTGGGTTCCCCTCGTGTTATGCTCCGTCGGTCTTCTCATCACGTTTACGGCGGGCTTGTGGAACATTGGCATCGAGGGCCAAGTGGTGATGGGCGCCGTGTTTGCCGCGTGGGTTGCCCGCACGTTCGATCTCCCCGCCGAAATTTTGATTCCCCTCATTTTCGTTGCTGGCGCACTCGGCGGCGCACTGTGGGCATTGCTGGTTGGCACGCTCAAAGTGTACGGCCGCGTTCATGAAATCTTTGGCGGACTGGGGTTGAATTTTGTTGCGCTGGGGATCACCTTGTATCTCATCATTGGTCCTTGGAAACGCGCGGGCATTGCCTCCACCAGCGGCACCGAACCTTTTCGAGCAGCGGCGTGGCTTCCCAGTTTTCCCGGCTTGAGTGTCGGGCCCATCGAATTAGTTTTGGCGATGATCGCTTTGGTGCTCATTTATTTTGCGTTGCGCGGAACATTGTGGGGCTTGCAGTTAAAAGCCATCGGCAAAAATATTCGGTCGGCGTTCTGGTTGGGGATTCCCACGAATCGGCAATTGTTGGGCGCCTTTGCCTTGTGCGGTATGTTCGCCGGCATCGCCGGTGCCGAGCAAGCCATTGGCGTCTGGCATCGGTTGATTCCGGCGATCTCCGGCGGTTATGGCTATCTTTCGATTTTGGTGGTGTTGCTCTCTGGCTTTGCCGCGCCATTGGTTCCGTTCGTTGCCTTTTTCTTTGCCGCCGTGACCAAAGGCAGCATCGCTTTGCCGCTCGATTTGCAAATTGATTCATCGTTGGGTGGTGTGTTGCAAGGTGTCATTGTGTTGTTGTTCATCATCAGTCAAGGCGTGCGCGCCAAGTTGTTCGTTAGTTCGTTCCATCGTTAGTTCGTTGCATCGTTCAACGATATAACGATGCAACGAATCCATCCTCCAACCATAAAACTATGGATACCACACTCATCGTTTTGACCCTCGCGTCTGTTCTTGCCGATAGTTCGCCGCTGGTGTTCGCGGTGATTGGCGAAACGTTGAGCGAGAAATCCGGCGTAACGAATCTTTCACTCGACGGAACGATTTTGTTGAGCGCGATGGTTGGCTTTGCCGTTGCGTTCACGACTGACAATTTGTACCTCGCCTTTCTCGCGGCGATGCTCGTTGGTGCCATCGTCGCCTCGATTGTGGCGTTCTCCAGCATCGTTTTGAAACTCGATCAGATTGCGGTGGGTTTTGTGCTAACTATGCTCTGTGGCGATCTGAGTACCTTTTTCGGTAATCCGTACGTGCGTCAAGCTGGACCCGCCGTGCCTCATCTGCCGATTCCGTTTCTGGCTGACCTGCCCATCGTAGGCAAAATCTTTTTCGATCAGAATATGGTGGTCTATCTGAGCGTGATTCTCATTGTGGTCGCCTGGTGGTGGATTTACAAAACCCAATTCGGTTTGCAATTGCAAGGCATTGGGGAGCGACCGGCGGCGGCATTTGCGCGTGGCACGAATGTGAATTTGCAACGATTCATCTACACGATTGTTGGCGGCGCGCTCGTGGGTCTGGGGGGCGCGGCGTACCCACTGTTTGTTAAATTGGGGTGGAGTTATCATCACACGTATGGGCTGGGCTGGATCGCGCTGGCGATTGTCATTTTCGGTGGCTGGCATCCGGTGCGTGCGGCAATCGGCGCATATATCTTTGGCGGTTTGCAATCCATTAGTGGTCTTTCGCAAAGCATTCCAGAATTTGCCCACGTCCCCACCCAGGTTTTTCAGACTGCACCCTTTGCGTTGATGATTGTAGCACTGTTGCTTGTGAGCCATGAAGCGATTGACCGCTTTTTCAGCGGCTCACCGCTCTCACGTCGGATTTGGCAATCGTTGCGCGGCACGCCGCCCGGCGCGCTGGGGACGATTTTTGAACAAGAATAATTTGGAGGAGAACTATGGCGACTTTTACCAACGAAGATCGCAACGGGCGCCTTCGGACCACGCTGCAACTCAGACCGGGCGAACGGGTCAAGTTGTGTCGGTGTTGGCGCTCCCAAACATTTCCGTATTGCGATGAATCGCATAAACAAGTGGCGGACGGGCATGGTCCGCTAATCATCGAAGTGCCCCAAACCTCAACTGAATCAGAAACCCCGCCACCTTCGGCATAATCTCGAACCGGGGTAAAGGCAGATGGTTCAATGAAAACTTTTGACTTGTCACGACTCAATGCAATTATCGTCCCGTTGATTGCTGGCGGTCTGGGCTTGGTGGTTGGCGCATGGATGTTGCTTGCCTTGGGTGCCAACCCGCTCGATGCGTACGCCGCAATGTTGCAAGGTGCGTTTGGTAGTCCCAATGCGTTTGCCGATACGCTCGTTAAAGCGTGTCCCCTATTGCTCGTGGGCACCGGCATTTGCATTGCCTATCGGTGCGGCGTCATCAACATTGGCGGCGAAGGACAGATTGTGATAGGCGCGATTGGAGCAACGGCGGTGGGGCTAACGTTCCAAAACGCGCCCGCTTTTTTCCTCGTGCCGGCTGGCTTGATGGCGGGAGTCATCGGCGGTGCCTTTTGGGCAAGTATTGCCGGCGTGCTCAAGGTGCGTTTCAATGTCAACGAAGTGCTCAGCACCATTATGCTCAACGCGATTGCCGGCTTTTTTATGGTGTATCTGTTGACAGGTCCCATCATTGATCCTACATCGCTGGACAACGCGATCAAGATTCCGCAAACACAACGCCTGCCTAACGCAACCGATTTGTGGCGCTGGATTCCTACGCGCTTTCATGCCGGCATTTTGCTGGGCATCGTGTTGGCAATCCTGGTCTATGTCTTGTTGTGGCGGACAACGATTGGTTATCGCATTCGTGCGGTGGGGGCAAACCCGCGCGCCTCGCGTTACGCCGGCATCAACGTGGAACGTTATCAATTGCTGGCGTTTGTGTTGAGCGGTGCCTTTTGCGGTTTAGCCGGCGTGGTCGAACTCTATGGGGTAACCCATCGTTTGTTCAGCGATGGCTCGGCGCACGGATTTACCGGGAACGCGGGCTTTAACGGCATCGTCGCGGCGTTGTTTGGCGGACTGCATCCCATTGGGACGATTCCAGCATCTATTCTATTCGGCGCCTTGCTCGTGGGCGCGAATCAATTGCAACGTACCATTCAAGTGCCGTCCGCCTTTGTCATCACGCTGGATGGCTTGATCGTCGTATTTGTCGTCGCGTCGCAGATTTGGGCGCAACGGCGGAGCGTGAAACGGGTAGACGTGGAACCCAAGTCGCCATTTTAGATTGCAGATTTCAGACTTGCTGCACTCGGCAATTTGAAATCTGAAATGGGATTAGAATGATTAGCGATCTTTTTTCTCTCAACGTTCTCATCGGCATTCTCACCTCTGGCGTGCGGCTCGCCACCTCATATTTGTACGCGGCAATCGGCGAAATGGTTGGACAAACGAGCGGCGTGCTCAACCTGGGTGTGGAAGGACAAATGCTGGTGGCGGCGTACGTAGCGTACGTCGTTGTGTTGCGCACGAACAATCTGTGGCTGGGTCTCCTTGCCGCAATCCTCGTGGGCTTGGTGATGGGTTTGGCAATGGCAGTCATCAGCGTTACACTCAAAGCCGAACAAGGCATCAGCGGCATCGGTGTTTATTTGTTTGGGTTGGGCTTGAGTGATTTGCTGTACCGTATCACCGTGAAATCGCCGGTCACGGTCGCCGGCTTTCCCAACGTTCAGATTCCCTTCCTAACCGATCTGCCGATTGTGGGTCCCATTTTGTTCAATCAAAACATTCTGGTTTACATCGCGTTCGCGCTGGTGCCGATAGCGTGGTGGGTGCTCAATAAGACAACGTTCGGTTTACAAGTGCGCGCGGTCGGACAAAACCCAGAAGCCGCGGATACACTAGGCATCAGTGTAACCAAGATTCGGTACATCACGGTAACGTTGGGTGGCGCATTCTCCGGTATGGCAGGCGCATCACTTTCGATTGCGTTGCTTAACATTTTTCAGCAAAACATCACCAGTGGTCAAGGATTCATCGCTGTCGCGCTGGTGTACTTTGGCGCGTGGCAACCGTTCCGCGTGATGCTGGGATGTTTGCTGTTCAGCATGGTGAACGCTTTGCAACTTTGGATCCAAGTCCTCCGCATTCCCATCCCACCCGACTTGGCGTTGATGATGCCGTATGTGTTGACGATTGTCGCGTTAATCTTTGCCGCACGCGCGGCGTACGTCCAACCGGCGGCATTGACCAAACCGTTTGAACGAGGGGAATGAGTTCCATAATCCGTCGCCAGATGTTTTGACTACCGAATACGATTTTGAAAGGTGGTGATCCTTATTGCCAATTCCTAATCACCAAATCGTTTAATCACCCAATCTATTTTCGGAGGAGAAAAAAGAAATGAATGCTCAACGATTGTTCGTTCTCGTATCTCTGCTTACCATCATCGCGCTCGTGGCGTGCGCGACACCCACGCCGACTGCCGTGCCCGCCAAACCGTTCCGCATCGCCGTGATTATGCCTAGTGCGATCAACGACCTTGCCTTCTCGCAAAGTATGTACGATGCGCTGGTCGCCGTCCAAACAGAGATGGGCAAAGACAAACTGGAATTTGTGTACACCGACAATATGTTCAACGTGCCTGACGCCGCCGCCGCCCTTCGCGATTATGCAACCAAAGGGTACGATCTGGTCATCGCGCATGGTTCGCAGTACGGCGCATCGCTCGCGGACATTGCCCCCGATTTTCCCAAGACGGCGTTCGCGTGGGGCACCGCGGTAGATACTTTTGAAAGCAAGGGCGTCAAGAACATTAGCGCGTACACTGTCCAAGCCGACCAAGGTGGGTATGTGTTGGGCGTGATTGCCGCCAAACTGTCCAAGTCCGGCAAGTTTGGTCTCATCGGACCCGTGCCCGCCGGTGATGGCAAATTGCACATTGACGGTTTCGAAGCCGGCGTCAAAGCCACCAATCCCAACGCGAGCGTTTCCAAAGTCTTTACGCAATCGTTCAGCGACGCCGCCTTAATGTCGCAAGCCGCGCAAACGATGGTGGCGAATGGCGCGGATATGTTCACCGGCACCTCGCAAGCCGTGGTCGGCGCGATTTCTGTGCTCAAAGATAAGCAAGGGCTGGCGTGGTTTGGCAATCAATCGTCGCAAGTTTCGCTGGCGCCCAAGAACGTGGTCGCCACCCAAGTGTACGATTGGTCACCGTTCATCAAAGATTTGATCGCCAACACCAAAGCCGGCAAACTGGGCGGCGCAGTGATGGTGGGTACCCTCAAGAACAAGGTGCTCGTCATTCAATACAATCCGGATTATCCGCTCCCCGCCGATGTCAAGAAACTCGCGGATGAAACTGTCCAAGGATTGATTGACGGCAAGATTCAAACCGGCGTGAAATAACATATGCTACGTGGTGCGTGTTGCAAGCAACGAAAGACGGAACACGCACCACGTCGTTGGCAACACCATTTTCTTGTGGATGGGCTATGACAACCAAAATCCAATCGGTCGAACTACGCAACATCACCAAACACTTTCCCGGCGTGCTCGCCAACGATCACATCAATTTCGATGTGCGCGCCGGCGAGATTCACGCGCTTCTCGGCGAGAACGGCGCCGGCAAATCCACCTTGATGAAAATTCTGTACGGACTCTATCCCCCCAACCAAGGCGAAATTTTGATCAACGGTCAGCCGGTCAAAATCAAATCACCCCTGGACGCCATGCGCCAAGGCATCGGGATGGTGCATCAGCATTTTCAACTGGTGCCGGTGTTCACGGTTGCAGAAAACGTCGCGCTGGGTTTGCGTTCCTCACGCGAGCCAATGACCGATCTGGATGTGGTCAGCCAACGTCTGATCGAACTGGGCGAACAATACGGACTCAAGGTGGATCCCCACGCGATTGTGTGGCAATTGGCAGTGGGGCAACAACAACGCGTCGAAATCCTCAAAGCCCTGTATCGCGATGCCGCCCTCTTGATTCTGGATGAACCGACGGCTGTCCTCACGCCGCAAGAAGTGGACGATTTGTTTGTAACGCTCCGCAAACTGACCGAGACCGGGCACGCGCTCATTTTCATCAGCCACAAACTGCACGAAGTAATGAAGATCAGCGATCGCGTAACGGTCTTGCGCGATGGTCGCGTGGTGGGAACAGTCCGAACCCAAGACACGACGCAAAAAGAATTAGCCAAGATGATGGTCGGACGTGAAGTGGTGGACGTGTGGGCCAAAGCCCCCATTCAATCAGAGCAAATCGTTCTACGGATTGACAAGTTATCGGCATTGAGCGACAAGGGTCTGCTTGCCGTCAAACACCTTTCGCTTGAGGTGCGGGCTGGCGAAATTGTGGGCATCGCTGGCGTATCGGGTAATGGTCAACGTGAACTCGCCGAAGCCCTCGCCGGTTTACGTCGGGTGGAGAGCGGCACGATCTCGGTGTTGGGCAAGGATGTGACGAATCGTCCCCCCGCCGAAATCATCGCCTCCCAAGTTGCGTTCATTCCCGAAGAACGGATGACGATGGGTGTGATCCGCGATTTCACCGTGCAAGAAAACGCGATCCTGGAGACGCACGCCAACGCGCCTCTTTCACGCAACACCTTGTTCGATTTTGGTGCGATTACAAAACACGCGGCGCAACTCGTGCGCGAGTACGATGTGAAAACGCCCACGCTCGATACGCCGGTCAAAGCCCTTTCGGGCGGCAATATTCAAAAACTGATTCTCGCGCGCGAACTCTCGCGTCAGCCCAAACTACTCATCGCGGCGCAACCTACGCGCGGGGTGGACATTGGTGCGACCGAGTACATTCACAAACGTTTGATCGAGCAACGTAATGCCGGGACAGCGATTTTGCTCATCAGCGAAGATTTGGATGAAGTGCTTGCACTGGCGGATCGCATTGCGGTGATGTACGAAGGCGAAATCGTCGGCATTGTTCCACCGAACACGCCGGTGGATGAACTCGGGATGATGATGGCGGGAGCGAAGCGGGTTGCAAGTTAAAAGGAAAAAGCGAAAAGGCAAAAGCGGGTTTGTCATGGCGAAGAGCGTCGCGACGAAGCAATCTCTCAACGAACGAATTGAAAACCACGTTGATCTATGCGATGCTTTGAAAGATTGCTTCGTCGGCACAAAACGCCTCCTCGCAATGACAAAAACAGCGTGCGTTTTGAGAATAAAGTTGGCTGTGCAAGCCCCTTGAGAGATTGCTTCGCTCCGCTCGCAATGACATGAACCAATTGCGGTGAAAACCAATTTTCCGTCTAGTGTTATTTGTGCTAAAATAATCTTGTAAACCCTCTGGCGCGTTGGTCGTCGCAGACCCGGTGTAGGCGACGGCGTCGAGCATCCCCGCTCGTCGAAAAGTGCCAAGCGCCTCAAGTCCACTCTCTGGATAGGAGACGAACGTGTCCAATCATCCAACTATAGCACCGCACTCTCAGAGTGCAGGTGTCACCCAATCACCCACCCAGGTTTACACCCTGACGGTGAATGGGAAACAAGTTCAAGTGACCGCGACACCCAAGACCAAATTGATGGATGTCCTGCGCGATCAACTGCGCTTGACCGGTGTCAAGGATGGCTGTGCGACTGGGCACTGCGGCAGTTGTATGGTCATTCAGGATGGCAAAGCCGTGCGCTCGTGTCTTGTGCTGATGGAACGCGCCAACCATTCCAACATCACGACGATTGAAGGTATCGCTGGCGCGAATGGTGAATTGCATCCAATTCAACGGGCGTTTATCGAATACGGAGCAACACAGTGCGGCTTTTGTACACCCGGGTTTATCATCTCCACCAAAGCATTACTCGATCGAAATCCGCATCCCACGCGCGAAGAAATCTACGACGCACTCAAGTGGAACATTTGCCGATGCACCGGGCACAACGCAATTCTCCGCGCGGTCGAGCATCTGGCTGGGTATGATGTGCCACCGTTGCCCACCGTGAAAAAGCCGATGCGCGCGATCAGTCAACCTCTCCCGCGCCCCGATGCCATCGCCAAAGTCAACGGCACCGGCATTTACGCCGATGATTTGTACGTCGAGGGAATGTTGCACGCCAAAGTGTTGCGCAGCGCGTATCCCCACGCACGCTTGAAGCGCGTTGATACCAGCCAAGCAAAAGCGCTGCCCGGCGTCGTGGCGGTTCTGACCGCCGACGATGTACCGGGGCGCAAAGAGTTCGGTGTGCACGAAATTGATTGGCCCGTGTTGTGCTACGATAAGGTGCGTTACGTTGGTGACGCGATTGCGCTCGTCGCCGCCGAATCGGAAGCGATTGCCGAAGCCGCGCTGAAATTGATTGAGGTTGATTACGAACCCTTGCCGGTCGTCTCGAATCCCAAGCAAGCCGCACAACCGGAGGCACCCCTCGTGCACGAACAGCCGGAGAAATTTTCCAAACAAGCGCACGGCAATTTTCTTGCGCACTTTAATTTGCAAAATGGGAATCTGGACGATGGATTCCAACAAGCCGATGTGATTATCGAACGCGAGTACACCACCCAAACCGTCGAGCACGCCTTCATCGAGCCGGAAGCCGCTCTGGCAGTGCCGGATGCAACCGGACGCCTCACGGTGTACTGCGGCGGACAAATTCCGTTCAACGATCGCGCGTGCATCGCCGCCTCGTTGAACATTCCCGAAGACAAGATTCGCGTCGTCAATTGCCTCATCGGCGGCGCGTTTGGCGGCAAAGAAGACCCGGTCATTCAGATTCACGCCGCACTGGCCGCGTACCATACCCAACGCCCGGTCAAATTGGTGTTTACACGCCAAGAATCGTTGCTGGTCCATCCCAAGCGTCACGCCACCATCATCAAAATGAAAACGGGCGCGAAAAAGGATGGCACGCTCGTTGCGCACGACGTTGAGATTTATGGCGATGCGGGTGCGTACGCCTCGCTCAGCAATCACGTGATGCTGCGCTCGACCACGCACGCAGCGGGACCGTACGAAATTCCCAACGTGCGGATCAACACGTACGCGATGTACACGAACAATGTACCAGCGGGCGCGTTTCGCGGCTTTGGTGTAACGCAAGTTGGCTTTGCGATGGAAAGCCAGTTGGATGAACTCGCCCACGCGCTTGGCATCTCGCCGATTGAGATTCGCCGCAAGAATATTTTGCGCTATGGCAGACGGACCATCGCTGGGCAGGTCATGACCGAAAGTTGCGGACTGGCAGAATGTTTAGAGCAAGTCGTCGCCGAAATGACCAAGCACGATTTTGTTGCCGTCGAGGGCAACAAGCGACGTGCGTGGGGGATCGCGTGTGCGTACAAAAATACCGGCTTTGGGAGCGGCGCGTACGATGCGGCCGGTGCCGAAATCGAATTGTTTGCCGATGGGCGCGCCTCGATTCGCGCGGGGGCGGCAGAAATCGGGCAAGGACTGGTTGGCGTGCTCGCGCAAATCGTTACGGAAGAACTAGGGGTTCCGTACGACAAGGTGGAGGTCATTGTTGCCGACACCGATTTGACGCTCGATGGTCAAGCGACGACGGCATCGCGGCAAACGTACGTGACGGGCAACGCAGCACGACACGCTTGCCAAGAAGTTCGGCTGTTGTTGAGCCAGGTGGCATCGGAAATATTGGATGTTCCGCCTGATCGTTTGGTGTTTGAAAATGGACTTGTGATTGCTTCGTCGCAAAATACGCGCCTCGCCGCGACAAGCGTACCGCTCGCCGATGTCGTCAAAGCCGCGCGCCGCGAAGGTCGCCTTCCCAAAGTGAGTTATCAATACGTTGCGCCGCCCACCGAAAAATATCATCACGTTGCATTCGGATTCGGCGCGCAAGCCGCGCTCGTCGAAGTAGATGTGAAAACCGGCGAGACCAAAGTGTTGAAGGTGATTGCCGCGTGCGATGTGGGGCGCGTGATCAATCCGCTCGCGCTGGTCGGTCAAATCGAAGGTAGTATTTCGATGGGGCTGGGGATGGCGCTGCAAGAAAACTTTGTGATGAAAGACGGTTACGTGCTGACCGATTCGCTCTACAAATGCAACTTGCCCAAAGTGGATCAAACGCCGGAGGTCATCACGTTTTTTATCGAAGATGAAACGAAAGACGGACCCTACGGTGCAAAAGGCGTGGGCGAACTTGCCTCTATTCCCACCGCGCCTGCCATCATCAACGCGATCTACAACGCGACGGGCATTCGGTGTTATAATCTGCCGGCGGACAAGAACAAGTTAAAGATTCAAAGTTGACCTGTAACCTTGGATTTGGCAATGATTGATTTAACACCCTTTTCTACCGGACAAATGACGCTTGCGCAATTCGCCGCGCCATTTACGCCGGACGATTTGCGGCGATTCACCAATGAAATGATTGACGCGCAACTCGCACTCATCGCCGATTGCGTGGATGCCGATGTAACTTTTGTGCCCAGCGATCCGGACGCGCACGATGCGTACGCGACCGACGCAGATGACGTTGATCTTGCCTGGACGCTGGGGCACGTGATCGTGCACACCACCGCCTCGGCGGAAGAAGCGGCGGCAATTGCCTGTGAACTCGCGCGTGGTGTTCCGTTTCGCGGTGGACGTTCGCGCTACGAAGTGCCATGGCAAACGATCACGACCATCGCACAGTGCCGCGCTCGTTTGGAGGAATCCCGGCGAATGCGGCTGGCATTGCTCGAAGCGTGGCCCAAAGAACCCCACCTCGATAACACATACCAACCGGTAACCAGCACTGAACCGCGCAACGCCATCATGCGATTCATTCTGGGGCTCAAACACGATCACGATCATTTGAAACAAATTGCGGAAATCGTGCGCCAAGCCAAAGCGGCGCGCGCATAACGATAGTACCTATCCAATGAAATCGTTGCACACAAAGCCAAGATTTTTTTCAGCCACGAAGGGCACCAAGGTCACGAAGAACGTAAGCGTTCAGGTGTCATGGCGCGGCCGGGAAACTGCTCAGTCATTCTCAAATTACCGCAGAGACGCCGAGTGCGCGGAGAAAAAATGAAACTCTGCGCCTCTGCGGTGAGTAATTACGAGGGCGGTTTTTGCCCGCTGCAATCCCCAAGGCACGTGCTGGAGATTGCTTCGCCGCTTTGCGGCTCGCCATGACAATTAGGGCTGAACGGTTACGGAAGAACAGAGAAATCTTGGTGTACCTTCGTGTCCTTCGTGGATAAATTCCGGTGTTGTTTCGGCTCGTCCGAGTTAGGAGAGAATGGAAATTCACGTTGCTAAAACTCAATCGCGTTTGGGTCTGTGGGTCATTTACGCGATTGTGTTCGTTTCGTTCTTGGACTATCAATCTTCGTTGCCCATCATCGCGCCGTATGCCAAATCGTTGGGCGCCTCGGTCGCACTCGTAGGGATCATTGTGGGGGCGTACTCTGCGCTCAACTTGATCGGCAATCTGGGCGCGGGCTATTGGATTGACCGTGCTGGGCGCAAACTGCCGCTGATGGCGGGCTTGGTGATCGTCGGTATCGCCTTGCTGTTCTATCCGTTTGTGCGCGATCCGTACGCGTTGCTGGGTCTGCGTGCCCTGCATGGTTTGGGTGCATCGTTGATTTCGCCGGCATCGCTCGCGTACATCGGCGATGCGGCAGCGGCGGGCGCACGTGCACGCGCGATGGCGTTGTACGGCGCAGCCATCGGCTTGACCTCGATGTTTGCGCCGCCGTTTGCCGGGCTAGTGCGGGATCGGTTGGGATACGGCGCGGTGTTTATGATTCTCTCAGCGATGATTTTTCTCGTGGCAGTGCCAACCTATTGGCTGGTCGGCGAAAGTTTGCGGCGCGAAACTCGAACCGTGGTGAGCATTGGGCGATTGTTGCGGAATCGCCGCTTGGTTCTAGCGTACGTCTCGGCTTTCTGTTTATTGTTCTCGCTCGGCACGCTTATCGTGTTTCTGCCACTGATCGGTCAAACGATGCAAGTAACTTCGCGCGTCGGAATGTGGTTTGCCGGCTTTGGCGTGGCAGCCGTTGTAATTCAACTCGTGCTTGGGCGTCTCTCGGATCGTGTAGGGCGCGAACCGGTCATTGTGATGGGCTTGGGCATCGTTGCGCTGGCGTTGCTCGTGTTACCACTCACCCAGGATTGGGAAACAATGATCAGCGTGATGGCGGTGTACGGTGTTGGCTTTGGTGTACTGTTTCCGGCGATGACTGCGTTGATGGCGGATGAGACGGATACCGCGTCGCGCGGGACCGCGTCTGGAATTTACACGGCGGTGTATTCGTTGGGCGCGGCAATCGGCACCGGCTCGGCGGGCGCGTTGGTGTGGTTGCAACAGAACGCGCAGGTTCATCCGTTTCAGGTGGCGGCGGTAATGGTCACCCTAGGAATTGTATCGAGATGGTTGTTAGTTCATAGACCATGATAGTTCTGCTACGCCATTGAATGGCATGAAGGAATTGACATTGCCTATGAATAAAGATATGCTATGTGCAATGAGGTAACCCCAAAGGACAGGAAGGTATGAATAAGATTTTCCATCACTCGTGCGAGTCTATGTCTGAACTCAGTGATCATTGTATAACTCTGACAGTAACTTCGCCGCCATACTGGAATGCGATTGATTACGATATTCACGCGGCGGACAAAAGCCAGCATTATCGTACGCGTGCTTATGCGAATGGTTACTCTGATTATACAGATTATCTAGATTGGCTCGAAAGGATCTTTACCGAAGTCTTCCGGGTTACCAAACCCGGTGGCTTTTGTGCGGTTGTAATCGGGACAGTTCTCTTAGACGGAAGACACTTTCCCGTCCCCTTCGATTTGGTCTCGCGCCTCCGACAAAGCGGATGGGAATTTCACCAAGATATTATTTGGCACAAGTGCACAGCGGGAGTAAAGAGAGCAGGTGTCACCATTCAAAAACCTTATCCGGGTTATTTTTATCCAAATATTATGACGGAATATATTCTGATCTTTCGAAAACCCGGTGCCCCAATTTATCAAAACCGGAAAGCGGATGAGAAAGCCAAAGCAGCATTTCCAATTAATCGGCTCTTCACCATGGATATTGCTAATAATATTTGGCACATCGCCCCTGTCCCACCAGATATGCTTGATCACCCTTGCCCTTTTCCGGAGGAAATCCCCTATCGTCTCATCACAATGTATTCCTATCCGGGTGACATTGTGTTGGATCCGTTTCTTGGTTCTGGGCAAACCACCAAAGTAGCCAAATGGCTTGATCGGCAATTTGTTGGCTATGAAACAATTGCCAAGTATGTTGAACTTGCCACCCATAGACTCCATGAACCGTTGAGCATTCGACCCCAACAGCTTATTGCCGTGTTTGAAAAAATTGGATTCAACGATCCGACAAACAAGCCCAAGTCTGAAGAGGTAATCCACCGCCAACTAGCTCTCCCAAATAAAAAAAGCGCACAGGCAAGACTCTTGGAGAAGAAGCGGAGATACAAAACCAAGGCTGGATAGGAGATTGAATGCAATTCAAAGCGACAAGAAAAAAACTAGCCTCTCTGCTGGCATCCGTGCCGAAACACTGGGACGGCAAACGTGCTATCCAAGAAATGCAAAACGCGAATTTTCCCCCTTGGCGGCAAATAGAGTGGATTGGTTTTTATTTTCAAATCCTTTGCTCCAAGCTCTTGGCGCCCATCATGCAAATTCCAGGGCCACGTTTAGAAATTCAAATGGACGGCCAAGGAGAGCAAAAGTACTGCTCGACCTTGAAAAACTGGACGAAGAAATTGTACATTTTGTCGAATTCTAACTATAATCGGTGTTGCTTTTGAATCAAGAACAATGCGTGATATAACACATAACGTACGTTATCGCGTCACCTCCCACCGCGCCGCGATCATTGCTTTCCTCCGCGACCTCGTTGCGATTCCCAGTTGCGATGGCGACATCCGCACCGTTGCCGCGCGCGTCGAACACGAATTGCGCGCGCTCGGCTTTGCCGACATTCACTACGCACCCTACGGCGATCTCGTTGCACGCATCGGCAATGGCAAAAAGATTTTGCTCTACGATTCGCACCTCGATACGGTCGGTGTCGGCGACGAACGCGCGTGGACGCACGGCGCGTTCAGCGGCGCAATCGAAAACGGCGTGATGTACGGTCGGGGCACGGTGGATGAAAAGGGCTCCACGCCGCCGATGATTTACGGCTTGGCAATCGCGCGCGATCTGGGTTTGCTTGATGGATTCACCGCGTACTACTTTGGTTCGATCGAAGAATGGTGCGAGGGTTTATCCGCGCAAGTGTTTGTCGAAGAAGAAAAAATCAAACCCGATTTCGTCGTCATCGGCGAGCCGACGAATCTGCGTGTCTATCGCGGGCAGAAAGGTCGCTGCGAAATGCGCGTGACTGCGTACGGACGCAGCGCACACGGCGCGTCGCCGTGGCTCGGCGACAATGCGATCTACAAAATGCAAGAGGTGCTGCGCGCGATTCAAGACCTTGACGCGCACTTGCCGGACGATCCGTTCCTCGGTCGTGGCTCGATTGTCGTCACGCACATCGAATCGCGCGAAGCGTCGCTCAACGCGGTGCCCGACCTCTGCTCGATTGTGCTGGATCGTCGCCTGACGCGCGGCGAAACGGCGCACGATGCACTGGAGCAAGTGCGCGCGTTACTACCGTCGTCCGATTTTGAAGTCGAATTTCTGCGGTACACGCGTCCATCGTACAACGGCTACACGCGCGAGCACGAACAGATTTTTCCCGCGTGGACGTTCGATGAAGCACATCCGTTGATTCGCGCGGCGATCGAAACATCGCGCGCGCTGGGTCTGGAAACGACAACGGGCAAGTGGAATTTTTCGACGAACGGCGCGTACTGGGCGGGCGTCGCGCAAATTCCGTCGGTGGGTTTTGGTCCGGGCGAAGAAGCAATCGTTCACACGCTTGACGAGCATATTCGCGTGGACGATGTGGTGCGCGCGACGGAGTGGTATGCGTTGTTGCCGACGATCCTTTTGAGTCAATCTTGACACCCCTGTCGAATCGGCTATAATCCCACTTGTCAGACGACTATCGTCTGACCAATTCTTCGCGGGAGTCACGCGTGGTTCGTCGGACGCTTCCTCTCGCGCGCCAAGCCGCGCAGGAAATCCTCAAAGGTATCGCATCGGGCAAATTGGTGCGTGCGAACGGCGCGCTGCCCTCCGAAGCCGAGTTGAGTCGCCGTTTCGAGGTGAGCCGCGCGACAATTCGCGACGCGCTGGCGCAACTGGAACAGCGCGGCGTCATCACGCGGCGGCACGGCGCGGGCACGTTTGCCAATCCCCTGCCGCGCCTCGACGCGGGCTTGGAAGAGTTGGTCAGTCTGGAAACGCTCGCGCGGCGCATCGGTTTGGAAACGCGGATGAGCCAGCCCAGCATCGAGGAGCGCGCGGCAACCTCCCTCGAAGCCGAATGTCTCCAAATCCCCACGGAGACGCGCGTTCTCGCGATTGCGCGTGTGATCCTAACAGGCGCGCGTCCCATCGCGTATCTCGTTGACATTGTTCCGACGACGATTCTGCGCCGCCAAGACCTCGACAAAAACTTTCACGGTTCGGTGCTCGATTTATTTTTGCAGCGCCGCGACCCACCGCTCAGTCACTCGCGCACCGAAATTCTGATCGAATCCGCCGACGCGAAGATGGCGCGCAAATTGCGCATCGCGCGCGGCGCGCCGCTGCACAAACTGGTCGCGCAATTGTTCGCGCGCGACGGGCGCATCGTAGATTATTCGACAAGTTATTTTGTTCCCGGCTATTTTTCGTTCCACGTGATTCGGCAGGTTAGAGCTTAGAGGATGGAGTATTTCCCACTTCCAACGGCTAACCTTAAACATCCACAAAAGGAGGATTAACTATGCGTAGTTTTGCAGGACGCGACATTTTGTCGCTCAAGGAATTCGAACGCAACGAGTTCGATCACGTCTTTGAGATTGCCAAGCAGATGGAACCCATCGCGCGCGGGCGACGCAATGTGGAGATGTTGAAAGAGAAAACACTCGTTGCCGCGTTCTATCAACCCAGCACGCGCACGCGCCTCGCGCATGAAGCCGCGATGCATCGGCTGGGCGGGCACGTCACCGGCTTTGCCGATTTCAAAATGACGCGCGCCGGCGACTGGTATCAGGAAAGCATCAAGGACACGGTCAAGATGCTGGAATTTTACGGCGATGTGATCGTGATGCGCCACTTTCAAAAAGGCGCGCCACACGAAGCCGCCAAATGGTCGAGTGTGCCGGTCATCAATGGTGGCGATGGCTGGGGTGAACATCCCACCCAGATTCTCACTGATCTCTACACGGTGCTGCGCGAGAAAGGTCGCATTGACGGATTGAAATGGCTTGCGGTCGGCGATATGCGAATGCGCACGATGCACTCGCTCGGTTACGCGCTGACGCAGTTCGATTGCCCCATCACGTTCGTTTCGCCCGGCGCGAACGCGCTCTTTCCCAACTCGCCCGATATGCGGATGCCCGAAGAATACAAAGCCGATTTCAAACAGTACGGGCTGAACTTTCGCGAAGCGGAACACGTGGAGCAGGCGATTGCGGACGCGGACGTGATCTTGGTCGAGCCGGTGATTCAGCCGGATTACACGCAAGCGCGGCAAGAGGCGAGCAAGGACAGGTCACTCACGCCGGCGAATTTCAAGATCACGCGCGAGTTGTTGACGACCAAAGCCAAGAGCGATGCGATTTTGTTGCACTCGCTCCCGCGAATGGATGAGATTCCCACCGACGTGGACATTACGCGCTGGTCGCGCTATTGGCAGGAAGCGTTCAATGGCGTGGTGATGCGGATGGCGTTGCTGGCGTTGGTGTTGGGGGCAGTTGAATAGTTGGGTCGTTGAATCGTTGGTTCGTTGCATCGTTGGGTCGTTGAATCGTTGGGTCGTTGAATCGTTAGATCGTTAAAGGAGGGGAGATGGCGACCATCCGACGGTTTGAGGATTTGGAGTGTTGGCAAAAGGCGCGCAAACTGGCGAATGTGATTTATGATCTGACGGAGCAAGCGTCCTTTGCCCGTGATTTCAAATTACGCGATCAAATCCGTGATGCCGCGGGATCGGTGATGCACAACATCGCAGAAGGATTCGATGCCGGGTACAATGTAGAGTTTATTCGCTTTTTGAAACTCGCGCGCCGCTCGGCAAGTGAAGTCCAATCACAACTCTATCTCGCATTGGATCGCCAGTACATCACCCACCAACAGTTGGAACAGGCATACAACCTTGCTACCGAAGCGAAACAACTCATCAACGCTTTGATCGCCTACCTCCACAAACATAAATCAACAACCCCATAACGATCCAACGATCCAACGACGTAACGATGCAACGATTAAACGAAAGGAATTAAAATGCAAACCTATTTACACGGTCGCGATTTGATCGGCGACCTCGATTTCAGCAAAGAAGAAGTGGAAACCGTCCTCGATGTCGCGTTCGATTTGAAGCGCAAGCGCGCGCTCAATGAACCGCACGCGATTCTGCGCGACAAGGTGCTGGCGATGCTATTCTTCTTCTCCAGCACGCGCACGCGCGGCTCGTTCGAAGCAGGGATGGCGCAACTCGGCGGTCACGCCGCGTTCATCGAATCGCGCACGACGCAAATCGCGCATGGCGACACGCCGAAAGAAATCGGCGAAATCTTTGGACGGTACTTTGACGGCATCGCGATTCGACACGTGGATTGGGGTATCGGTAACAAGTACATCAGCGAAGTTGCCAAGTACTCGCGCGTGCCCGTGCTGAATATGCAGTGCGAAATCTATCACCCGTTCCAAATCCTCGCCGACTTGATGACGATCATCGAAAAGAAAGGACGTGACTTGCGCCGCAAAAAGATGGTCGTCTCGTGGGCGTATGCCGCGTCGTACCAAAAACCGATGTCGGTGCCGCAATCGCTCATCCTGCAAATGCCGCGCTTTGGACTCGATGTGGTGTTGGCGCATCCACCCGAATTCAAACTGATGCCGGACATTATGGAGCAAGCGCGCGAGCAAGCGCGCAAGTTTGGCACCGGCTTTGAGGTGGTGGACGATATGGATACCGCGTTCAAAGACGCGGACATCATCTACGCCAAGTCGTGGGGCGCGATGGTGCACACGCCAGACGAAAAGCAAGGCGCGGAGATCATCAAGAAATATTCGGCGTGGATCACGGACGAACGCCGGATGAAGTTGGCAAAGCCCGACGCGATCTATATGCACCCGCTGCCGGCGGATCGCAACATCGAAGTCACCGATGGCGTGATTGACAGCGCGCAATCGGTCGTGTACGATGAAGCGGAGAATCGCTTGCACGTGCAAAAGGCCGTGATGGCGTTGACGATGAGTTAAGATCGTTGGTTCGTTACATCGTTACATCGTTGCATCGTTGGGCGATGCAACGAACCAACGATCCAACAATGCGACTAAGAGGAAATGCAAATGCCCACGAAGAAAAGAATCATCAAGAAAACTAAACCAACGACGAAGAGAACGGCGAAACGCAAACTCGCGGTCGTGGCGATTGGAGGCAATTCGCTCATCAAAGACCCCAGCCGTCAAACAGTCGAAGATCAAGAAGAAGCACTGCGCGAAACGGCGCATCACATCGCGGATATGATCGAAGCCGGCTGGGATGTGGCAATTGGACACGGGAACGGACCGCAAGTCGGTTTTGTGTTGCGTCGTTCCGAAATTGCACACAAAGTCGAAGGGATGCACGAAGTTCCGCTCGATGTGTGCGGCGCGGATACGCAAGGTGCCATCGGCTATGAATTGCAACAAGCGTTGCAAAACGAGTTGTATCATCGCGGCATCAAGAAAAATGTTGCCACGATCATCACCCAAGTGTTAGTTGATCAAAATGATCCCGCGTTCAAAAATCCCACCAAACCCATCGGTGGATTCATGGACGAAGCGGAAGCGACGCGCCGCAAGAATGAGATGGGCTGGAGTGTGATTGAAGATGCCGGACGTGGTTGGCGCCGCGTGGTCCCCTCGCCGATGCCCAAAGAAATCGTCGAGATCGAAACGGTCGAGACGTTGATCAAGAAAGGTATTGTCGTCATCACCGTAGGCGGTGGTGGCATCCCGGTCATGGACGTTGGCAACGGCGAGTATCGCGGCACCGCCGCCGTGATTGACAAGGATTTTGCGTCGTCCTTGCTCGCGCGCGAAATCAAAGCCGATTTGTTTTTGATCGCGACCGCAGTCGAAAAAGTCGCGATCAATTTCGGCAAACCGAATCAGCAATGGCTCGACAAGATGACGCTTGCGGAAGCGAAACAATATCTTGCCGAAGGGACGCACTTTGCCAAAGGTTCGATGGCGCCCAAGATTCAGGCGATCATTTGGTTCTTGGAAGCCGGCGGCAAACACGCGATCATCACAAATCCGGAAAACATCGGGCGCGCGTTGCGCGGAGAGACGGGGACGCATATTGTTGCATAGTTGGTTCGTTGGTTCGTTGCATCGTTGGTTCGTTGTATCGTTGAAGCAACGATGCAACGATGTAACGACGCAACGATCAAACGATGCAACGATATAACGAACAAACGATGAAACGACGGAGCCACGATGACCTATCATTTGAAATGTACCCTCTGCGGTGATGAACTCGATCCGCGCACCACACGCTACGTTTGCCCCAAGCACGGCGATGAGGGCATCCTCGATACGATTCTCGATTACAAAGCGATTGCCGCGCGCACCTCGCCGCGAAAAATTTCCGACTCGCGCGATTTTTCGATCTGGCGATACGCGGACTTGCTGCCGATTGACGACGCGGCAAAATTCGCGCCGCCGCTTCAGGTTGGCTGGACGCCGCTGTATCGCTCGACCACGCTAGGCGCGCAACTCGGTTTGAGCCATTTGTTTTTCAAAGACGATGGGCGCAATCCAACGGCATCGTTCAAAGATCGCGCGAGCGCGTTCGTCGTCGCCAAAGCGCGCGAACTCGGCGTCGAAATCATCACGACCGCCAGCACTGGTAACGCCGGCGCCGCGCTGGCAGGAATGTCCGCCGCGGCGAAAATGCCGGCGGTGATTTTTGTTCCGCAAACTGCGCCGCCCGCCAAAATCGCGCAACTGCTTATCTTTGGCGCGCGCGTGATGTTGGTGAAAGGCAATTACGATCAAGCCGTCGCCTTGTGCCTTGCCGCGTCGAAAGAATTTGGCTGGTACTGCCGCAACACGGCGTACAATCCATACACGGTTGAGGGGAAAAAGACGGCGGCGTTGGAGATTTGTGAGCAGTTGACGGAGGACGAAAGACGAAGGACGAAGGTCTGGTCTGCACCCGACAGCATCTTTGTTTCCGTCGGCGATGGCAACATCATCAGCGGTTTGTGGAAAGGTCTGCGCGATTTGCTCGCGCTGGGTTGGATCGAAAAAATGCCGAAACTGTTCGGCGTTCAAGCCGAGGGTTCTGCCGCGTGTTACAAGGCGTGGAAAGCCGGCACGGAAAAGATCACGCCGGTCAATGCTGTCACAGTCGCCGATTCGATCAGCGCGGACGTTCCGCTCGATGGCGTGCGCGCGGTGCGCGCGGTGCGCGAAACCGGCGGCGCGTACCTCGCGGTCAGCGACGATGAAATTCTCGCGGCGATTCCCGAACTGGCGCGCGGCGAAGCAATCTTTGTCGAACCTGCCGCGTCGGCGGCATATGCCGGTTTGAAAAAAGCCGTTGCGCAAGGTCTCGTGAAATCGGATGAGCATATCGTTGTGATGCTCACGGGCAATGGGTTGAAAGACATTGCGAGCGCGATGAAAGTTGCCGGCGCTGGCACGGTGATTGAACCGACGTTGGAGGCGGTGCGGAGGGCGATTGGGTGATTAGGTGATTGGGGGATTGGGTGATTGGGAGAGGGGGAGCGCGGGAGAGAGGAACACAAGGAGAATCCCGTCCTTTGCGGGAGAACGGGATTCTGAAAATTATTTTCGTTTGGCGCGTCGGATTGGTTTGCGTTTTGTCGCACGGCGTTTGGCATTGCCCGTGAGAGGAATCCCGGCAGACTTGATTTCCCAAACAAGCGGATTCTCGTCGCGGAAATCTTTTGGCAGGAAGGGAATAACTTCCATCCGTGCATCAATTCCGTCAGCAATCCGTGTTAGGCGACAATAATCGTCCAGCCAATCGCCGCTCAAGTCTTTCGAGATAATGGCAATGTCAATGTCGCTGTCACGCCGCGCGTGACCTTTGGCGTATGAGCCATAGAGATACGCACGCTCCACGTGCAGTCCCTTGGCTTGCAGCGCGGCAACGAATCGGTTAGATTTTCTCAATACAATTTGGTTTACTTGAGATGTGATGCGATCCATTTGCCCATCCTGCGGATTTCTTGCAACTCGGCTTGGGTGAATTTGCGGTCGAACCGTTTGTATAACAAAAGACGTTGATCGGGATAGCGCGTGGTGATATTATAAGCCGTAAAACGAGTCAGTAAATCGTGTTGTGTTTCCGTGAGTTCTAACCCGGCTTTCAGCGCAAGCGTGTATAGTTTGTGTCCGAACGGCGCATCTTTGTGCGTGCGATGCACGATCAATGCTTTGAGCAATGCCTCAAGGTAAAGATGCCCAAAGAAAAGCGCGTGCATATAACGTTGCTTTTCAAAAAGCGAATTGGCGGTTTTCAAGTTGTCCGCCGCCAGTGTCTTCCAATATCTGATTTGCGTATGGATATCTGCGTGAGTTTCTGACATTTGGCGCTTGTTGGCTTTCCGAGTATGATTATAGCATAGCCACTGTAGCTTGGCAAACGATTTTGTCCTCTGGAGTGGGCATCACGTTTTTGGATTTCGCCGCGCGTGGGGCGAGACCTGTCAGGTTTCCAGAAACCTGACAGGTCTGATTCCCAAGCACCCAAAATTTTGATGCACACGCCGTCCTCTGATGGAGCAGGACTATGTTTGGCTTACAACCACAAGATTTGCTCATCATTCTGATCGTTGCGCTAGGGTTTACTCAACGGTGTCTGGGTTTGGGAACTAGCGCGCGCGTCTGATTCGGCATCACTCTGCTGCCGAATCGCGGGGCGAGTGTTTGCGCACGCGTTTGGACATAGTTGGGAAAGCGCTGCGCGTACTCCAGGAACTTGGCGTGTGACAGCGCGGCAAGATCGAGCGTATCGAGATCGCAGGTTGCCTTGCCGCGTGTGATGAGATACAATTCGTCCAGCAACGCCTTTTCGGGTTCGGCGATATACACCCCTTGCTCCAGCGTGTAGCCAAAAAAGAGTCTGGTGTGCAGTTGGCGAAATTCAACCGGTGTCTCGCCAAGGTGCATCCGTTTGGAACGTTTTGTCGTCGCAAAGGTCAGACTGTAGGGTATCTGGCTCAAGATGCCATAGCGCGCGAGTGCCGATTCGAACGACAGATACGAGGGCGCATACAGCGCGTTCGCGATTTTCAGCGCCTCCGCCGTGCTGAACATTCCGCGATACATGCCGCGTCGCAGTCGCACGAGGATGCCCTGTTTCACTAAACGATGCAGAACCACGTAGAGCGATGGTCGTGCCACCCCAAGAATTTTCTCAAGATCGGCCAGATTGAGCGACGGCTTGGGGAGTTCGTCGAGAAATTGGAGCAATTGGAGGTCGCGTCGTCTTCTTACCATTGGTCAATCACTCCCCAGTGATGGTGCGGAAGATATTTGCGCAGTTCACTTTTCAATGTTTTACGATTGACACCGGTGAGATCAGGTTCGAACGCGCGCTTGAGTTTCTGCGCGATGAACCACAGATCGTACAGATCGCGTGGCTCACGGCGGTTAGTGAAAGCAATGTGCTTGTCCTGCCACAACCGTTCGAGTGTGGCGACCTGAGCCAAGACGGTGATATTCGTCACCTCACTGGTCAGCAAGCGCAGGGCGTAATCCGCGCCACGCGACCACGTTTGGGGGCGCGTTGAGATTTCAACCTTGATGGAGAACGACTGCGCGAGGTACGGCTCTTTGGCACGATACATCGCAAACAGGGTAAAGCGTTTACCCAGCGCCTCGACCAACGTCACCGAGGAGAGTGTCCCCGCGCACGCTTGCGCGATCTGGCGAAACTCACGCGCCGGAATCGGGGCGAGGGCAGAGAAATCCAAGTCGTCCGAAAAGCGTGGCGAGCCGTACGCGAGACGTAGCGCCGTGCCACCTCGGAAGATGAGACGATTACCGAGCGCGCTTTCCAGCAACCCACGCAGGATCAGCAATTCGTACTCTTCACGCACAACCTGTTCGAGTGAGATTTGCAGACGGCGCGCGAGTTGCTGGGCTAAAACAGCATCCATTTTGATTGTTCCTACAAACTTTACAATATTGTCAAGTTAGTGTGAATTATACCCATTCGGGTGAATCTGTCAAGGAGTAACTATGTCCAACCTCATTCTCGGTCCCACGTTCGAAGAAATGCTTCATCCCGACAAAATCGCGCCGGCGATTCGCCAGCGCGCGTTGGCGATGAAGACGCAAGACCCGCTCGATCCGATCAACCTCTTCAACATCACTTGGCGCGATGGCAACAACAACATCTATTACCACGTGATGCCCAAAGAGTTGACCGGCGTGGACGCGAACATCGTCGTCCTCTACGGCAAAGATTTTCCGAGCGGCTCGCACAAAGTCGGCGCGGCGTACTCCGTGCTGATCGAAAAGCAAATGTTCGGCGAAGTGGACCCCAGCATCCACACACTCGTCTGGCCCTCGACCGGCAATTACGGCATCGGCGGCGCGTGGGTCGGCTGCCGAATGAACTTTGACAGCATCGTCGTTCTGCCAGCGGAGATGAGCAAAGAGCGCTTTCAACAAATCGAATCGTACGGCGCGCGCATCATCAAGACGCCGGGCTCGGAATCGAATGTGAAAGAAATCTACGACGAGACGCATCGCCTGCGCCAAGACCCCAAGGTGCGCATCCTCAACCAATTCGAAGTGATGGGCAACTATCGCTTTCACTATTACGTCACTGGTGGTACGATTGTCGAACTTGCCGCGCAACTGCACGCGCAAGGCATCGGCAACGGCAAGATCGCCGCGTACGTTTCGGCGATGGGCAGCGCGGGTACGATCGCGGCAGGCGATCGGTTGAAGCAAGTGTGGCACGATCACAAAATCGTCGGACTCGAACCGATTCAATGCCCTACGCTTTACAACAACGGCTACGGCTCGCACGACATTCAAGGCATCGGCGACAAGCATGTAACGTGGATTCACAACGTGATGAATATGGACGCGCTGATGTGCATTGACGACATCGAGTGCAAAAAAGGTTTGCAGTTGCTCACCGAAGAAGCCGGGTGGAATGTGCTTATCAAACGCTTTGGCGTGCCGGAAGCATCGGTGAAAAAGATGGCGACGATCTTTGGAATCAGCGGCGTGTGCAATGTGCTGGGCGCGATCAAGACCGCCAAGTTTTACGGTTTTGGCAAGGATGATGTCATCGTTACAATTTGCACCGACGCGATTGATCGCTATCACTCGGTGATGGCGGATATGACCGCGCGCTTTGGCAAGATGGACGAGGCGGAAGCGACCGCGCGCGCTCACATCTTTTGCGATCAAAAACTCGATTGGATTCGCGAAGGCACACGCGACACGCGGCGCCAGTGGCACAATCTCAAATATTTCAGCTGGGTGGAACAGCAGGGAAAAACGGTGGAAGAACTGAATGCCCAACTTTCTCAAGCGTGGTGGGAAAAAGAACAAGCCCAAGTGGCTGAGATTGACAAAGCATTATTGGCAGCTCGGAAATAGTTCCAATAGATGGTTAGCTCGTTATGACCACTGGAGCAGGACATGAGAATTGCCCATAATAAAATCATGTTGCCGCGCGATGAACTCGAACGTCTCTACATCGAAGAAAATTGGTCTTCGAATGAAATTGCGCGCCAGTTTGGTGGTAACGAACTAACCGTTATTGCACGTCTGCGTGAGTATGGCATTCCGATCAAGCCACGCGGCTGGCACAAATTAGTGCGCCGTGTACCTGATGGTGTACTGGATTCGTGGCCATCACCCGAACTTGCCTACGTCGTCGGGCTGGTAGCATCAGACGGAAACTTGCCCACGCCAAACAATTGCATGGTCTTGGTTTCTACCGATAAAGAGATTGTTGATTTGTGTGCAACCTTGCTACAGTTGAACGACGTGCACATCGTCGTCTCAAATCAAGGTTTTCCGCGCAAGACGTCATACATCCTCCAAGTTTGTGATTACAAATTCCGCGAATTGCTTGAGGCACTCGGAATCACGCCGAATAAAACACACACCATCGGTGCGCTCGATGTACCTGACTCGGTTTTTGCTGATTTCTTGCGTGGTGAACTCGATGGCGATGGCGGTTGGTATGTGGTAAAAGGTTGGCGTGACGTTCTATATCTCGTCGGCAAATTTACTTCGCGCAGCCAACAATATTTGGAATGGCTGCACGGAACCATTCAACGGATCACCAGCATTGACGGACGATTGCAAAGATCACGTTTATTTTACAACGGAAAAAAAGCCGAAGCGCTGGGGCAATGGATTTACTATGCGCCCAACCTGCCTTGCCTACAACGTAAGCGTAATGTTTGGCAGAATTGGATGTCCACAAAAGGTTGAATACTGGAGGAAGTATGCTCATCACCAACGGCACCATCATCACCCTCGGCGCAGAAAACAAAATCATCGAAAACGGCGCGGTGTACATCAAGGGCGACAAGATCGCGGACATCGGCAAAACCAATCACTTAATCATCCAATATCCAAATGAAGAGAAACTCGACGCGCACGGCAAACTGGTGATGCCCGGCAGCATTGTCGCGCACACACACTTTTACGGCGCGTTCGCGCGCGGGATGAGTTTGCCGCCCGGTCCGCCGCCCAAAAATTTCCCGGAAATTCTGCAACAACTTTGGTGGAAGATTGATCGCGCGCTCACGCTGGAAGACTGCAAACTCTCCGCGCTCGTCTGCCTGGTGGATGCGATTCGTAACGGCACGACGACGCTGATTGATCATCACGCCTCGCCCAACGCGATTGACGGCTCGCTCGATGCGATTGCGGAAGCAGTGCTCGAATCCGGCTTGCGCGCAAGTTTGTGTTACGAAGTCACGGATCGCAATGGTGTGGCGGGCGCGAAAGCCGGCATTCGCGAAAATGTGCGCTTTATCAAGCAAGTCCAAAGTCAAAAGTTAAAAGGCAAAAGTAATATCGCGGCGTCGTTCGGCGTCCACGCGTCGTTCACAGTTTCGGATAAGACGTTGGAACAATGTCTCGATGCAATGGATGGCTTGAACACCGGCTTTCACATTCACGTTGCCGAAGACATTGCGGATGAAGATGATGCGTTACTCAAGTATCGAATGCGGGTCGGCGATCGTTTGGCGGCGCAAGGTGTGTTGGGCCCCCAGACGATTGCGGCGCACTGCGTTCACGTGGATGCCACCGAAATCGAAGGGTTGCGGCGAACAAAGACCAACGTCGCGCACAATCCGCGCTCGAATATGAACAACGCGGTCGGCGTCGCGGATGTGCTGGGCATGATGCGGCGCGGCGTCAACGTTGGCTTGGGCAACGATGGCTTTACGAACAATCAATTCGCCGAAATGAAGACAGCATACCTTCTGCACAAATCGCATCGTCGCGATCCGCGCGTGATGGGCGCAGACCAAGTCTTGCAAATGGCGTATGCGAACAACGCCAAGATCGCGCAAATCTTTTGGAAGCCGCGCGTCAGTGAAATTTCCATCGGCGCGTTTGCGGACATCATCCTGCTCGATTATGTTCCATTCACGCCATTGACCGCTGGCAATTTCCCTTGGCATTTGATTTTTGGAATGGACGGCACGCACGTCACGCACACGATTTGCGCGGGCAAGTTGTTGATGAAGGATCGGCAACTCCTCACGCTGGATGAACAAGCGATTGCGGCGCGCGCGCGGGAGGCGGCGAAAAAAGTGTGGAAGCGTGTAGTGGAAATTGGGTGAGTGGGTGATTAAGGTGATTGGGTGAATGGCGGTGGGTAATGCCGGTGCAACCATTGGAAGAAATTGAGGTTTACGTTCTAGCTGAAGAGATTGCGGACAAGTGGTGGGCAATCGTAAGCCAATGGTCACCCTTCGCCAAGGACACGGTGGGTAAGCAATTGATCCGCGCCGTGGATTCGATTGGCGCGAACATCGCCGAAAGTTATGGACGGTACCATTTTGGTGAAAAGATCAATTTCTTGTATTATGCGCGCGGTTCGTTGTACGAAGCTAAATTCTTCGCACACCGCGCCAGAAAAAGAAAACTGGTAACCGAAGCACAGTTCAATGAGATGATGAACGATTTGCAAACCCTTGCGCCAAAACTGAATGCCTACATCAACAGCAAGAAAGGACAACGTGCTAATGTCTAATCCCCCAATCACCGAATCACCCAATCCCCCAATCCCCCAATCACCGAATCACCAAATCGCCATCATTGGTGGGACCGGCAAAGAGGGCAACGCCCTCGCCTTCCGATTTGCGAAAGCCGGTGTGCACGTCATCATCGGCTCGCGTGATGCAGTGAAGGGTGATAATGCGGCGCGTGAGATGAATGCGCGGCTTGGCTCGACGAATGTAACCGGCATGTCGAACCGCGCGGCGGCGGCGCAAGCGGACATTGTTCTGCTCTCCGTACCGTACACCGGTATGCAACCGATTCTGGAAGACTTGCGCGACGTGGTGCAAAACAAGATTGTCATCAATATCGCGTCATCACTCGATCCGGAACGCAAGAGCCGCGCCAAGCCACCCGCCGCCGGCTCGGTTACCGCAGAGGTGCAACAATTTTTCGGCGAGACCGCACGCGTCGTCTGCGCGTTCCAAAACATTGCGCCGGAAAAATTGGAGGCCGTCGAAGAAAAGATTGATACGGACGTGATCGTCTGCGGCAACGACAAGGACGCGCGCGAAACCGTCATCGCGTTGATTCGACGCATCGGCATTGATGCGTTTGATGGGGGCGGATTGGCAAACGCCGTCGCGGTCGAAGCGTTGACGGCGGTGTTGATTGCCGTGAACATCAAATACAAAATCAAAGGCGCGGGCATTCGCCTGACGGGGGTGCCTCGATGACGACTCAACTTGTGCTCACAGCGTTGCCCAATATTCCCCTCATTCAGCGCGGCGATGATCTCGCCGCGATTATTTTGCGCGGCTTGCGCGACGCGAACATCGAATTACAAGACGATGATGTGGTGGTGCTCGCGCAAAAAATCGTGAGCAAAGCCGAAGGGCGAATGGTGCGCCTGCGCGATGTAACACCTTCGCCACGCGCACGGGAACTCGCGCAACAATCCGGCAAAGACGTGCGCTTTTGTGAAGTGGTCTGGTGGGACACGCACGAAATCGTCCGCGTGCGGGAAGGTCTCATCATCGTTGAAACCAAGCACGGCTGGGTCTGCGCCAATGCCGGCATTGATCGTTCCAATGTTGCCCCGCACGATGAAGACGAATGGGTCTTGCGTCTGCCCGACGATGCCGATGCATCGGCGCAGCGATTGCGCGAGGAGTTGCGTGCACTCACGTCGCGCGAGGTCGGCATCATCATCAACGACACGCACGGGCGCGCGTGGCGCAATGGCGCGGTCGGCGTGGCAATCGGGGTTGCCGGGATACCGGCGGTGGAAGATTTACGCGGGCACCCGGATTTGTTCGGCTATCCATTGCAAGTAACCACCGTCGGTCTCGCTGATCAGATCGCGTCGGCGGCATCGCTGTTGCAAGGTCAAGCCGATGAAGGTCGTCCCATCATCCATGTGCGCGGGGTGCCAATGACCCGACGTGAAGGGTCTGCGCGCGAGATTGTGCGCGCCAAAGAACACGACTTGTTTCGATAGTAATGTTTGCTTGAGCGCTACTCTCCGGTGCCAGGGCTGTTGCAAAGTCCCTTGACAGGCGGTTAAAACCACTGCAACCACTACCCGAAGCCGACCTGCGTCGGCTGGTGGTCGCCCGATCCGACTTTGCAACAGCCCTGCTCGCCGGTGCTATTGCATCTATAAACCGAGGGTGTTATAATTCAAACAGTCCAACCGATTGAATTTCCCAAAGGAGAAGAGTATGTCCGAGCAACCAGTTTCCCCTCAACCC
>DAOUAL010000028.1:0-1933 GCA_034433515.1 Anaerolineae bacterium
AATGGTTGGAAGAAATCATTCGCGATGCCAAGCCGCTTTACCCCGCGGTTGCTTCTGTTGTGCTGGATCGCAATCGCGAAGCCGCGGCGATCATTAGCGATCTAGTGAAAATATTTTGTGCCGCACATCCCCCAAAACCAACGGTTGTCGTCCTCGTGGATGGTTTGGATAAAATTCCAAATCAAGCGCTGATCGTAGAAAACCAGATTCTTGAACCTTTCATCGGCAAAGAATGTATTCGAATGGTTGTAGCGCATCGCGACGAACTCGGCTTGAAGAATCCTACTTTGCGACGCAACAACGGTGCACCAGCACGCGTACACCTCGAACTCTTCCCCTCTGTTGAAGAACAATTCAAAAAATTCAAAGACCAATTTTATTCGCCGGCAACACATCTTACTGACAAGCACTTGGACCAATTCAAACGTTCGCTCACGCATTATCACTGGAACCACCCCTACATCAACGCTTTCTTGTTTGATGTTGCGCTCAAGCAACCCGGCGGCGATGTTACACGTCTCCTCACACTTGAGAATTTGCGGGAATGTTTATATGCGGTGATCGAACGCCGCGATGAAAATGGCAAGCCACGCTTTGGAGAACTAACCGATGATGTTTTCGATTGTCTCAAACGCATCGCGTCTGGTTTGCCAGATGGGTGGACACTGACCGATCTGCAAAAAACTTTGGGGCTGAGAGAGCAGGACGAATGTATGAAACGACTCTTCGATCTGGGAGTGGTATTCAATATTCCGAAAACTGGGCGCTACAAGATTGCCGATGGCATCCGCGAACTCGCGCGTGATCTGGTTGAAAGAGGGGGATGATTATGGTTGAGCAATTATTCGCTGCTGCGCAACGCACTTCGGTCATTATCAGCCGGACCAAAGAACTGGAGCAGATTAGAGACGCGATCTATCGCCCTGGTAACGAACTACGCATTGTCCTCCTCAAAGCCGAAGGCGGGCTGGGCAAATCGCGCTTGGTGGAAGAAGTGCTCTGGCGTGCGGGTAATCGCAAAATGCGTGAAGAGATGGGGAGTATTCCGCCAGATCATCCTGACTGGAATTGGTCGCGTCTTGGCAATGCCGTTATCGCCGATCTCATTGATCTGGACGACATTCGCTTGCACACACGTGGCTATTTTATGCGCCAGGTGCGTCAAGCGCTGCGTCCCGCCGAATTGGATTTCACGGTCTATGACGCCGAAGACTCACGCCAGCGCCGCTTGCAGTTGCAACAAGCAGACTATCGGACAATGCAAGAGGCGGCTAAAAAAGCCGAAACCCAGTTCTTGACAGATTATAAGGCGAATGCGCAGAACCAGAGAATTGTTTTAGTGCTCGATACGGCAGAGCGGCTAGCGGTCGCCACATCGCAATGGCTTTTAGACAGAGGGTTACTCACCCCCGACGATCTCACATTCACCACGCAGAACTGGCTTGCCGAGCGAATCAAGAATGCCGAATTGCCTAACACAACGCTCATCATTTCTGGCCGAGGTGGGGAAGGCAAACAGTTCTTTGAGGAAATGGAAAAGGCAATTTCCAGCAAACCGTGTAAAGTTGTCCGGATTGATCTAAAAGATTTCGATTTAGAGGAAACTCGTCAATACTTTGAAATTCTTGCGCAGGATTGGAAGAAGCGTGCGGGAGATTCGACCCAAGCCCAAAACATTGCGCGCACGTTTGAAGAGTTGGTTAAGGATCAAGAACGCCTTGAAGTACTGTGGTTGTACACTGGCGGACAACCGGTGCGCCTTTCGCTCTACGCAGACTTGATCGTAGAGGGACGCACAATCCCTGCACGACTCGATGATTCGCCAGAAGAAGCACGCACACGCGTTCAGACTCCTGAATCTCGCGACCAGGTGCGCTTTGAAATCGAAGATGAATTCATCACCTTGCTCTTTGGTCACCCTACCGACTTGCGC
>DAOUAL010000029.1:0-32187 GCA_034433515.1 Anaerolineae bacterium
ATTGATATATAATAGGCCCGCCTAATGAGTCCATATCATACTTTTTGGCAATTTCAACATATCTTCTGCCCTGAGAATAATTAGTTTTACCTTGAGTTGGTTCAGTAAGATCCCATTTCAGATACCAAGTTATAAACCAACTGTTGAAAATTTTCACCAAGTCATTTCTTAGTGACCTGTCATAATGAGATTCCAAATTTGAAATTTTCAGATTGATCACATCAGCAAAAGCCCTCAGCGGCACAACACGATAGTTTTCCCATTTCCATTTTCCATCTGCATATCTCCCCATCACAATTGGTACTGGTCCAGCCAAATCTCGATATTTTTCCAACAACATCTCTGCTGGCAAATCCCAGACACCAAAGACGTATTTCCTCATCTCCCCCTCAATTACATTCCCATTCTCATCCCTTACCGGATACTGCCGATGCTCAAATCTCAGCTCCTCTAACACCTGCTCCCCCGTGATCTCAATCCCGGCCATCCGCATCGCATTGACAAACTGCGGGATCGGCGCATCGGAGCGAGTCAGGTCGAACAGCTCGGGGTTGGTGAGGCGCGGGTCGGGCACGCCGCTCAGTCCGCCCACCTGCTCCGGCGGCAGCGTCGGGATGGGCGTCGGCGTGGCGGTGGCGGTAGGCGATGGCGTGGGTGACGGCGTAGCCGTGTCCGTCGGCGTGGGCGAGAGTGTGGCGGTGGCGGTGGCGATCGGCGTAGCGGTGCTTGTCGGCGCGAGGACGGCGATGGACATCGGCGTGGCGCTGGGCGCAGGTGTCGGCGCCGTCACGGGCGCACAGGCCGAGAGCAGCAGGTTAACCAGCAAGACCACCATCCACGTGCGTTTCATCTTCGCATCCTCCTGCGGCGGTCATCGCCGCCCAACGAGTTGCGCTTCACCTGCAGCGCCGAAGGCGGCGTCGGCTGGAGCGAGTGGTTGGGCGGCTTCTTCTGATTGCACATAGGTCGCTCGTCACGGATTCAACTTCAGTCCCTCATTGGCTGTCTCGTAGAGCAGGCTCAGAATAGCGTAGTAGGACATCTTGGCCCGACCATTATCATCAAAAAGTGCAGGATCAGCCTTTGGATCGTATGCCTCTTCTACCCAGGTATTTCCGTCTTGTACCCCCCCCAAAAATTTATATAGTTAACGCCCGCTCTAATGGCTGCACCAATAAACTCATGGTATGTTTTCGCCTGGAATAAGTAACGCTCTTGATATGGAATACCATATCTGCTTAAATCTGCAACACTTACATCTAGCTCATTCACATGGACATCAATTCCTAATGAGCGAAAACTTCTAACAATTTCTTCAAATTCATTAGGCTGCGGTATCCAATTGTTTGGTACCGAATTTAAGTGTGCATGAATTCCTATAGCATCAATTTTTACTCCCCTATTCAACATTCTATTCATCAATTCAAGATTTCTCTCATACCGGGAATGTCTTCCGGGTTTCGATTTGAATTGATTGGTGGCATCGCTATAAACCAACACGGGGTTAGGATTGATTTCTTTGGCAGTGTTGAAAATAAGTGCAAAATATGCCGTTTCGATTTCTTCTTCTTGTGCGCCGAGACTTCCGAATCTTTGAATAAATTTTTCCTTGAAAATATCATATAAAGGATCTTGATCAAACCAAGGCGCTTTGAATTCGTTTAATACGGTCCAGATTTTTACTTGTGGATAACGCCCAACACAAAACTCTATTCGCTGTTTGATTATTTGCTCGACGTCTTCGTATGTAAGTTTAGTTCTATCCAGTTTCTTTACCCAATTAGGATATCCTCCAGCATAAATTACATGACCTCCAAAGATTTTTTTGCCATAACTCCGCGATAAAATATCATTTAGAAAACCCAAGCCTTTAAATTGGCCTTGTTGTTCAGGCTCTCTTACACTCCAGCCAAAATTAGATATATATACTCCGTCGAATAAAGGTAGATATTTGAAATTATCCACATATTCAAAAGCAAGTATACTAATATCGACTCCAATTGGATTAGAAAAAAGAGTGAGGGGAACTAAGTCCTGATTCAACTTTTGACACCCACCTTACATTGCCTATCTTGCCGAAGGCTAAAATCGGTATCGGCCCTGCCAAATCTCGATACCTTTCTGGCAACATCTCTGCTGGTAAATTCCACACTCCAAAAACATAATCCCTTACCTTTCCTTCAATTACATTTCCCTTCTCATCCCTTACCGGATACTGCCGATGCTCAAACCTCAGCCCCTCCAGCACCTGCTCCCCCGTCACCTCAATCCCCGCCCTCCGCATCGCATTGACAAACTGTGGGATCGGCGCATCGGGACGGGTCAGGTCGAACAGCTCGGGGTTGGTGACGCGCGGATCGGGCACGCCCGTCAGCCCGCCGACCTGCTCCGGCGCCAAGCACGTCAGCTGGGCGTCAAGCAATTTGCGATTCCGCAAACCGGCCGCTTGACGGCGCGGGAGCACCAACGTGAAAAGCAACCTTGGTTCAAACAGGGACAGCGTTTCCGAAATGGTATCGAAGGTCGCATCAGCGTCGTGCGACGCACGGTGCAGTTGACCCGTTGTCCCAATCGCGGACTCGACGGTTTCGAGCGGTGGATTGGTTGGGGCATCATCGTGGCGAACCTGGTCGTGATTGCCCGCAAACTGCACAACCGCCGTCGCGGCTCGAAACGTCAAGCCAAATGAATTTTCCGACAAGAACTAGTTAGGGTATCAGTACTATTGCCTAATTTGGTAGGCTGGAATAACATAACCGTAGGTCGGATAAGCGTTTCTCACAACGACGGTGCGTTGCCTCTCAAACATCCTCTTCATTTTGACCTCGTCTGTTTCAACATTCTCCTTTGCAACGTTGTGAGCACCCTCTTTGTAACCTACGTGGTATGACTCACCGAGCAATCGTATCCGATTTATAATGTCAATTGGGGGGATAGTATGTGGAGACGTTTTAGTTTGGGTATTACAGTATGCGCCTGGTTGGTTTGCGTGATGCTCGGTATAAGTATCTATGCTCAGCCAAATTCTCTTACCCACGCTGCTCCAGCCCAAGCCCCGCAGGCGACTACCTTTGTCTTTTTACCTTTTATCTCAAGACAGACAAGCATGCAATCTATGCCTACTGCACCCCGGGTGAATGTACCCTATTTCAATGGCACCATTCCGTTTTCTGAAACAGCGATCTTTTGGTTCGGCCGAGTAACTCCAACTGAAAACTACGCGGATGTGCGTGTGGGATATAACAACACCGAACTCTACGTCAACGTAACGGTCTTTGATAAACGTTTGTGGTACGACACAACGCCTTCGTCAACGGACTTGACACGCTGGGATGCAGTTACGCTGTATGTGAATACTAGTGGCAACACGGGCAATGTCCCCGCACCAACTGCTTACCGTTTCCAAGGACAATTGAATTGGTGGGAATCGCGCACTGCGTATCAAGCGGCTTATCGGGGGACGGGGAGTACCTGGGTGCCGGTCGCCATTCCTTTCACCACCACAACCGGTTGGCGTGGGAACGCCCCGAATGATAATGTGGATGATAGTGGTTGGGTCATTACCTTCCATATCCCGTTTAGTAGTGTCGCAACCCTGAACCCACCGCCATCCTCAACCATCTGGGGCATCGCCTTGACCCTGCACGATTGCGATGATTCAACGTGTACAGCGATTACGGACAAATATTGGCCCCCCGGGGCGTCACCAGATACGCCGGCTTCTTGGAGCCAAGCCGCGTTTGGTTTACCCACCTATAATACCCCACCAATCGCTCCTACCGGGACAGTTACTGTTCGTCATGGACTCAACGGAACAATCGTTACCGATGCGGCTGTCGGCGGTGGAGCGACGTGTGGCGATGGCTTGGAGCCTTGGACCCAATGGGGATACGCCAACTATGCCGGTTCGCCCGATTTCAATATTCAGAATCAATCCGATATAGCAGATTGGCCCTGTTTTTCCAAGTACTATGTTACCTTCCCGCTCTCGGCAATTCCGCCGGGCCAAACCATTATCTCCGCCACGCTCACCCTTTATCAATTTGGTAACGCGGGTGGGCCCGGGCAAGCACAACCCTCACTGATTCAGGTGTTCACGGTTAGCGAGCCATGGAACGAAAGCACCTTAAACTGGAATAACGCCCCGCTCGCCCTCGAAAATGTTAGTCGCACCTGGGTAGATCCCTTGACCACTTTTCCTGGCTGGCCCGGCGTTCCGCGCACTTGGGATCTCAGTTATGCCGTAGCGCAAGCCTACGCAGCGAACAAACCGTTGTACCTTGCTCTCTACTCTGCCGATAACAACTACCATAGTGGCAAGTACTTTACGTCCTCCGATACAGAGGCATGGAACGCGGTCGGGCGTCCCACGCTAGTGATTCGATGGGGCAACTAGTAGTGCACCAACATGAAAGTGCGTGGTGAAAACTCGATTGTTAGCCACGTCTGTCAACGTCTTCCCCTCAGTCTGGTATGCAACTATTTCATGTTGTTGCACTAGTACCAAACAATTTATTTTTGCAAGGTTGGGGAGGCTGGTCAAAGACGCGACGCACCTCAGAAAGTGTTTTGAAATGGGTGCGGGCGGTTAGAAACCGTTGCTGACCGCTGGCGATGGGAGAGGAATGTCTCGTGGCGTACTGTGAGCATACCCAACAAGCCGTCCAACTAAAATAAAAAAACTGCCCCCTCATCGGTGGGCAGTTTCTCTGCTAGACAATTTTTCGAGCGTTTGCACAATGTACGCCCGTTGTTCGTCGCTCACATTCGGATGCACCGGCAAAGAAAGAACTTGACGCGCAAATTCTTCGGCACGAGCAAAGGTCAGGGCAGACGGCCACACGTGTTGCAACGCTTTTTGTTGATGCACCGGCACTGGATAGTAAATGCCAGTGCCAATTCCTGCCTCGCGCAATTTTTCGGCAACCTGATCTCGGCTCAGCGGAAACTCTGGTGTGATCCGAATGGTATATTGATGCCAAACGTGCGTTCGATGAGGAGCCAATGTGGGCACAATCACGTTGGGCAAAGCCGCCAAGTGCGTGGTGTAAAACTGAGCGGTCTCGGCGCGTCGTGCGTTAGCGGCGGCTAGTTTTTTCAATTGTTCCAAGCCAATCGCCGCGGCAATATCTGTCATCCGGTAGTTGTACCCAATTTGCTCATGATAATACCGCACCCGCATCCCATGCGCAATGATCAAGCGTGCGGTTTCGGCGACCTGATCATCATTGGTCGTAATCATTCCCCCTTCGCCGGTGGTCATATTTTTGGTGGCGTAGAACGAAAAACAACCGGTGCCAAACGAGCCCACCCGCTTGCCGCGAAACGTTGCCCCATGCGCTTGACAAGCATCTTCAATCAAAATCAAATTATAGCGCCGACACAACTCGCCGATCGCATCCAAATCGGCTGGCTGGCCATACAGGTGCACCGGCATAATCGCCTTGGTCCGTGAGGTAATGACTTGTTCTATCTTAGCCGGATCGAGATTGTAGGTCTCATCTATATCCACCAAAACCGGCTGCGCACCAGTGTAAAGAATCGCATTGACCGAGGCAATAAAGGTGAAAGGCGTAGTAATCACCTCATCGCCAGTCCCAATGCCGTGCGCCAACAGCGCCGTATGTAAGGTGGTAGTACCGTTGACCGTGGCGATGGCATGTTTGACGCCAATAAACTCCGCAAATGCACGTTCAAATTCGGCCACGCGGGGTCCCTGAGCTAGCATCCCAGATTCCAGGACCTGCGCCACGGCTTTTTGCTCTGCGATACCGATGGAAGGTTTTGAAATAGGAATCATGGTGTCCTCGTGAGATTGCCCGAACTATCTTGCACATAGCGCATTTGATCAAAGACACACACCCACTCCGGCGACGCCGGCTCAGTCTGTTTCTGCAACGGTCTGCCACAGGCACACACGTATCCCACGACACGCGCCGGGTTTCCCACCGCCAAACTAAAGGGGGGCACGTCGCGTGTCACTACTGCTCCCGAACCAATGAGCGCAAATTCACCGATGGTAACCCCTGGCAAGATCAGTGCACCTCCCCCAATCGCAGCCCCACGACGAATCAAGACTCGACCGACTTGCCAATCCGCCTCCGTTTTCAGTGTTCCATCCGGATTGATCGCGCGAGGGTACTTGTCATTCAAAACGCACACTTGGGGCCCTAAAAAGACTCCCTCTTCCACCGTAGCCCCATGATAGACCTTCACCCCATTCTGCAATTTGCAACGATCGCCAATGTGGACGCCCAAGTCAACAAAAACATTCTTCCCCAAGATGCATTGTTTACCAATGCGTGCCCCTTGCCGAAGATGCACATAGTGCCACACCTTGGTTGCTTCGCCGATCTCGACATCTGATTCAACAATAGCCGTTGGATGAATCATAGCTCCTCCTAAGTGTCCGAAGACAATGGCTGATGAGAAGGTCGGGAACCTTCTGCGATGAGGGGGATCCCTAACACGTCGCTGGGCTTGATTTGATAGGCAATGTTCATGGACTCTCTGATGCGCTGAACAACCGCCAAGGTATGAATGGCTTCTTCGGCTGTAACAATTTTACCCGTACCCGTCCGGACCGTGTTCAGAAATTCTTCCAATTCGATCCGTAGCGGTTCTTGCCGTTGAATCTCAATGGGTTTTTTGGAAGGCGTCCCAAAACTCACAACGAAATCGCCAAAGTCATCAAATTGACGCGCCACATGACTCTCGAAAATCTCCAGTTGTTGGGTCACGTAATTGACTTCGGCATGCCCGGCGGAACCGGTGACGGACAAGGTTCGAATCTTGATTGGGGTAATCCAATTGGCTTGCACAAAGCACCCAATATCCCCAAACCGCATGAAAATTTCGCTATGATCAAAACGATCGGAAAGCAAGACCGACCCTGCCGCTGCGGCAACGCTATTCGGTAAGCGTCCCAACAAGAACAAGATGACGTCAATGTCGTGTACCGCCATATCCAGAATCACATCTACGTCTTTAACGCGCGGGGGAATGACGCCTACCCGTCGCGTCACAATGGACGTGAGAATGCCCAGCTCCCCCATTTGAATGCGGCGTTTCAGTTCACGGACGACAGGATTAAAGCGCTCAATGTGCCCCACGGCCAAGGTCAAGCCGTGGTTATACGCTTCATTCAGCATGGCTGTGGCTTGATGCAAGTCTGCGGCGATAGGTTTTTCAACCAACGTATGCACACCCGCTCGCAAGGTATCCATCACGATACGATAATGTAATTTGGTAGGCACCACGACCGAAACAGCATCCAAGTGTTCCTGTTGGAACATTTCATGATAACTGGTATAAGCGTGGCAATGAAACTTGGCGGCAACCTCGTGAGCGCGGGCTGCATTAGCATCTGCTACGGCAACTAACTCGGCATTGGGTATTTCGGCATAGTTACGCGCATGGTGAAACCCCATATTGCCTACACCGATTACTCCTACACGTAGCCTTGTCATCTCATTCTCCCTTGAAAATAGGTTGGTAGTCGCGCGATTCATCGCGCCGGCGATCAATCGCCGTACTACGGCACTCGCTTATTTTTCACCTCTGCGGGTGCGCCAACGGCGAATGAGCCACTCCGAAAATAACCATCGAGGACACAGAGAGTATATTCTCGGTGCTCTCCATCGTCGCTTAAGGGCAAATTTTTCACCCGACCGCTGGTGCGCTGTCGAGTGACTGAACAACTCCTGCGAAAATAGACCGCCGATGACCAATGGCTGACCGCCGTGATGTTTCATACTTTGAGTCATCGGCTTATGGGCGATTCCCTTGAAAATAGATTCGTCGTGGCACGCTTTAGCGCCCTATCTGAACGGGCGATCAATCATCCGCTACAAACCGCCGTTCATTTTAATCTCGCGGTTTATTCAAATAACGAACCATCAATCCCAGCAGAATTGCCAAGGTTCCTGCACCGACCCCCATCATCAGCGGCAATAGTGCCCCGGTATCCAAACTGGTCGGGGCAGCAGAGGGAACCGCCATAGGCGTTGCAAATCGCGTTGGTGTGTAAATTAGACGTGAGGTTGGGGTAGCCAACACGCGTGTAGCCGTCGGCAAGGCGGGAGCAGGTGTGTAGGCTGGGACATTCAGCATACGCATACTGTGCCAAACATCCATCGGCGCACTTGTAAAGAGGGCGGTGCGTGTAAACCAGACGACGTGTAACTGATTTCCCAAGGCAATCGTCGCACGCGGATATTCGGGATACAAGCCGCTCCGTTCAAAAATGGTTTCCGGCGTGCCCCACCCCTGACCATTCCATTCGATATGGGTGACAGCCCACACATTTTCATTTTGTGGGCGGCGTGTTACGAGAATAAGATGGATGGTCCCCTCATCATCCTGTACCAAAGTATATTGGTCGAACGGGGGTGAATTCCACGGTCGTGGTAAGATGCCCGGAATCGGTGTGGGGGGACTCCACGATTGCCCTCCGTCCGATGAAATTTGATAATAAACAGCTTCATCCGTAACCGTACGCCAAACAGCCACGCGTTGTTCCTTCGTTTGCCCACCGGTAACCACCAGTTGAGCCGCCGGTATCTTGGCACTTCCAAATGTTATCGGCGGGGACCACTCACGTCCTCCATTGATCGAAAAAACATACCGCGAGATTTGTGCCGTGCCTTCGCCACTCCGCCGATCCCATCCTTCATCCCAACTCACGTGGAGCGTATCAAACTGATCCACCAAAAGTTGCGGCCGACTAGAACCCAGCCGTAAGGAATTAGACAGGTTGACAGGTAACGTCCATGTCTCACCTTCATTCTCGGAACGGCGATAAAAAATATCCGCCACGCGTGATCCGGCCGGGACATCAATGTAAACTGCATGAATCCAATTGTGCTGATCTACCCCCACCATACTATAGTAACCTGTTCCCGAAGCCCCGATCATTTTGGGCATACTCCAAGACTTGACAACCCCAGCACTTGCCAACGGTGCGCGCCTAAAGTATCCCAGCCCTTCTGTGAGATGGTAGTAAAATAAATTCAGGTAACCCAAACGGTCGCTAGCGATGCTGGCACGAAATACATCATCAATCGGTACTCCCTGCGGATCCAGCGCCACCGCAATATCGCTAATCGGACTCCAGCCCCGACCATCCCACATTCGATAATCTAACGTTAGCGAGGACCAAATGACATGCACTCGGCCAACAGCATCGGCAGCAATATCCGGAAACCATGAAGTGCCATCCAACGATAAGCGAAATGGCGCACTCCATCCCTGGGTTTGGGCTACCACCGATGGCATGCTCATAACACTCAGCCATAACACGATGAACCCCACCCCACTTCCCAACCACCTAGGGAATGTTTTCATACAACTCGTACGCTCCAATGGTGGTTACCCGTTGATAGGTCGCCAAGACCTCCGCAGGATACATCTGAACCCAACGGGCAAATGCACCCACGAGAATGTAAGGAGGTTTTTGTGTATTGACAAAATCATAAGTTTGCGATGGAGGCGCTTGGTGCAGCCAAATGTATGCAACCGCCTTGGGCAAAAAAGAAGGAGGCGGAAAATGATAACGATGATCAGTGAGAAAACCCATCTCCGGTTCCCACGTCTCAATCAAGGTCTCGCGCGGTAGATTGGCGTTCAAATAGTTCGCCATCGCCACCGCCGCATTGGCTGGTGGATAAACAATATTCCGCACGTTTTGAACGAGTGGAATCCCGATCATGGCCACCAGCCAGATCAGCATACCATAGCGCCATACCTCCGCACGTACCAGTTGCCAATTCCGTATGGCCTCAAGATGGATCGAGCGCAGTACATCCGTGAACCACCGTGCGACCAAAAGACTCGCCAGTGCTAGACCTAAGAAGGCATAACGTAACCAACTAATCGAGGCAAAAACATACCACACTAGATTGATAATCACCAAGCACCACACCGCTCCCCATTGCTGTCCGCTCCGGGTTTGGCGGCGCATTAAAATCACGCCATACCCTAAGGCAGGCACGAGCGCAAAAAGATACACCTTAAAACTCAGCAACTCGCCTAGCGCGCGTAACATTAACGCCGGCGAGAAAACTAAAGCCGCGCCGGCTGTTGCCTCGCGCAAGCTCTGAAAATTATCGGCAAGCGTTGAGGGACCAAGATAGAGCAAGAGGCATATCTGCCACAGCGCAAACCACACGCCACTAACCAAACCGGGCACCAGAAAGATACGTTGTGGTGCAGAACGATAGTACACGATGTTCAAGAGCCAGGTTGCCAGCAAGCCCCCCCCGATGACAATTAGGTACTGATATTTGGTCATTATCGCCCAACCGAACAGACTACCCACGGTGATCAAATGCCACCCCCGTGCCTTTTCCCAGACCCGAAACCACAGGGCAAGACCTGCCACAACGAAGAACAAGCCCGGCACCTCACCCAAGACCTGGCGTCCATACTCCAAGAGACCTACCCCGCGTGAAGTAATCAACAGTGCGACGGCAACCCAACTGAAATACTCGTCGCCCAGGGAGCGGGCGAGATTGACGAAAACACCTAACGCCGCCACCAAGTAGATCGCCATGACCAAGCGGGCTTGGAGCAAACCAATGCCAAACAATTGAAAGACACCAGCAATCGGTAGAATGACCGTGGGACCCAAACCAATGGTTGGACCATAATAGCGGAACCCTTCGCTACTGTAATCAGCATACACCCCAAAGCGCACCAACGCTTTAGGCACATGCAGATGCGAGCCCTCGTCAAACCAGGTGGCTGGAAACTCGGTCAGGTTGTAGAACACGAGAAAGAACAGAATCGTCAGCGCGCTCAGGCGCACAATGTTTCGGAGAGTACGTGTTTGCATCGGCTAGACCTGGGCACGTTTCTTCTTAAACCGCTCGCTATACTGTTCGGTTTGATCCACTATCACTTTGACAGGCACCTGGAATCGCTGCAAACGCTCAGCACAATACTGCTTGACACGGATGACGACCTGGTGCGGATCCTCTTCCTGCCGCAAGCGCACCCGTGCACACACGATCTTCCCGGTAATCGGATTCTTTTCGCCATAAACCGTCACCTCGGCGATGTTATCTATTTCTTGGATGACACTTTCTACTTCTGCCGGATACACCTTTTCGCCTCCCACGTTGATGATTTCGGAAACACGCCCCAGGATTCTAAGATATTCACCATCCACCTCTACCGCATCATTGGTATTGAACCAACCATCTTCGGTAAAGGGGCTGGGGGCGTTTAGGTAGCCCAGCATCGCCGAACGTGCTTTGATGTGTAGAATGCCATCCACCACCCGCGTCTCGAACCCTTCCCCGCCAACCTTGACCCACAACGAATCCGAACTTTTGGATTTTGCACGCAAAATTCCTACCTCAGACAGACCGTACGTTTGTTGAAGTTGAATGTGCGGATAAAGTTCGTGAAAGCGCTTGAGGGTGCTCTCCGGCATAGGTTCGGTCCCGTACGTAATGGTCTTGAGCGAACTGAGATCGTGCCGTTTGTACGCTTCGCTCAACAAAATCAAATTGATGAACGTCGGCGAAGTCGGCAGTAACTCGACGCGATGTTTTTCAATCGCCGCGAGCACATCATCGGGGGCGCGACTGGCCACGGTCACCAAACACCCTCCATTCGACAAGGTGTACAGCATCGTGTTGACCCCGCCAATATGATCGTATAACAAAAACGGAATTGTGCGTTGTTGATGACGGGGCACCTTGAATTTTTCCAGAATCCCCGTCATATCATGCACAGCTGCCTTGCTTTTCCCGGTTGACCCGGAGGAAAAGAGAATCAAGCCCGGATGCTGACGCTCGCGCAGAATCGAATAAAGGGGATGCTCGCCGGCGTACGGCAAGCGCACCACGGTGACCGAATCATCGGGAGCGATTTGAAAGGACACTTGTCCTTGGGCGATTTCGACAAATGCTGATCGCTTGGCGGCGACGGAACTCGTTAAGGGAACCAAGATGCCCTGGGCTTCCAGTAATGCCAAAAATAATGCCACCGAATTGGGTGAAAAATCGGCTTCGATGAGTGTAACCGTACCCGGGGCGATGGCTTCGGTCTGAAGACAGCCACGCCAATACGCGATGCGTTCCAAAAGCCACGCGTACGTATAGGCACGGTCTTGCCAGATGATCGCCTCGCTGGCACGATGGGTTTCAAAAACACGCCACAAAAAATCAATCACGACACGCCTCCCAAGTAAATCACCTGTCCGGTAACCAGGTCACTCTCCGGACGGAGAAAGAAATCAATCACGTTGAGCACATCGCGGAATTCTCCCAAGCGATGAATCGCTTGGCGTTGCACGAGTGCGTCAATTCGTTCGGGCGGGACCGCGCGAATCAGGTCGGTGGGCACCGGCGTAGGTCCAATGGCATTGACGGTGATGTTGTAATCGGCGAATTCGCGGGCGAGGATGCGCGTGAGGGTTTCGACCGCCGCTTTTGACGCGGCGTAAATCGCCTCGCCTTCTAAATTGAACGGCACTGCCACCGTCGAGAAATTGACGATGCGTCCCCAGCGCCGTTGCTGCATCAACTTGGCGGCTTCACGGCAAAACAAAAACGTACCGAGGACATTCGTGTTGAGAATGTTTTGGGCGGTCGAAACCGGCGTAAGCAATGCGTGATTCATCGCTGCAATCCCGGCATTGTTGATCAGCACGTCGAGCCGTCTGTACGTTTGACGAATCTCGGCGAACAGTGTTTTGACTTTTGATTCGTCCGTGACATCGAGTTCGTAATGCTGATAATTTGCATGCGCGAAATTGCTGGGTTGGCGGCTGCATCCGATCACGCGAAAATTTTGGGCGGCATAATGCTCCGCAAGAAATCGCCCGATGCCTTTGCGTGTGCCAGTGATGAGCATTACCAGTGGCTCAGACATGGGCATGGTCATCCATTTGTTGCAAGATATAATCTACCAAGGTGGCCACGGTGCGAAACGGACTGTTTTGCTGCGCCATCGCTTTTTCGTCAGCCAGCACCACCGTGATTCCCAACTCATCTTCGAGGCGTTGTTCGACGGCGACGATAAGATTGACCAAACCCAGCGAGTCCAGCACACCGCCGCGACCAAACAACACCGTGTCTGTTGAGAGTGTGCATTGATTCGTGGGTGGCAGTTGTTGCTTCACTTCATCAAGCGCGGTCAAAACAACCGATTGAATTCTCTCTCGTTGGAACATAAACCTCTCCTTATCTTGCCACCAGATTCAAACGTCGCATTTCTTCTGCCAGCAGTTGTGCGACGAGCCGATGGCCTGCCGGGCTAAGATGTCCATCGGCTGGAAAGTATAACGGCTCCGACATTCGCTGGGCTGCTATTTGAAAGTACGGGGTGGTATGCAAAAACGGAATTTGCTGTTCCCGGAGAAACTCTACGATGAGCCGGTCAGGTTTGTCAATATCCCATTCCAACTCTTTCATCGCGGGAAACACGTTCAAATACTCTTGCCAGTTTTCTTCGCGCACGCGAACGAATTGTGGGCTAATGACAACGACCATAAATCTAGCATTATGCATCTCAACCTCGCGCTTGATCTGCAAAATCAATTGCTGGGTAATTGCCCATGCATTTTCCCACCGTGTATCATAGTTAGCGGCGTAAACAAAGAAATCGGTTGGTATGCCGTTGGTCATACTGGCTTGCGAAGCCTTATTCATTATACCGAGTGATTGTAGAAATCCCAGTGCACTTGGAATTTGTGTGCGCACAGTACGCGACACAAAATTATACGATTGAAAGTTTGTGCCAAGGAATAATCGCAGCCGATTAGTCAGACTGTTATCCTTAGGTAAAGGAAAATCTTTTATCTCCAATTCTCCCTTAGCGTTGAGAATAAAATAAGGGCTCCCACCGCCCAATTCGTAGCTGTTGTTGCTCACGTCGTTCGTAGTGAGAAAAACGAGAACGACAACGTCTGGTTTATATTTGTATCCTTCGTATCGAAAATAAAGCAACTCGTTGTCCGTTCCATAATGCGATACGCCAGCATTGATGACTTGAAACTGGTTTGCACCGGCGATTTGGTTCAAGCGGGATTCCAGAAGATACGCGAATGTATTTTCCAGTGGTACTTGGATCGCCTCTGTCATTGAATCACCAAGAAGAAGAAAACGGGTAACGCCGGTGGGCTTATCGTATGGAATTTCGCGTTCACGCAATCCCTTGGAGTTGATCTTGACTTTGACTTGGAATTCTGGGGAAAACCACCAACCTTCGCGATTGGGAATGTGCGCCCAACCGTACAACTCGTGTGGTTGCCAAAACGTATCTTTTTCGAGATGCAAAACGCGAACGCCGATTTCGAGCACAGCAATGCCGAGCGCCAGACCCAAGAATATCAAGAGCAATCGGGTTACAACAACTCGCAGTAATCTCTTTGCTCGGTGCCACAGATTGGATGATGTCTCTGCATACTTCATTCTTCTTGTCTCCTCAACGCGGGTGCAATATGCCTTTTGTGTTCAGCATTTCATAAATTGCTTGCGCTGCTAGCCGATGCCCGAGTGGACTAGGATGAGAAGAACGATCGGCAAAAAGCGGATTGTTGTCATTCTCTACATGATGATGCGACAACTGACGCACGTACTCTTGTCGGAATAGCGGCCAGAGATCAATAAACAACCAACCGTGCTGATCAGCGAGTTGGCGCGTGACTCGTTGCGGTGTCCTGGGATAACCGGGTTCGCGAACTTGGGCATCCGTTGGAAAAACGACTAGCAAAAAATCAGCATGGTATTGGTTGGCAAGTTGCGCCATTTTCTCAAGAGGGAAGCGCACATACTCATCCCAGATCGGATCATGTTCATCAAGCGGAAAGGGGTATGGCGGTCGCTGAGATGTGGTCAGTCCCAAAGCTGTTTTCACCCGGTTAAGTATTAAAGATAACATTCCCCAGGCAGAGGTATTCGTCTGCAACCAGGTTAGGGGGGACGCTGGTGGAATTTGGTAGGTCGTATGGTAGATATCATTCTCGACGGTCAGTTCAACGATAATGACCTCCGGTTCATAGCGGATTCCCGTTTCTTCAAGATATGCCACTTCGATGGGCAGATCCCAGCCCAAAATGCCGGCATTAATCACACGGATATTCCGCTGATAATGTGAAGACAACCATGTTTCCACTTGCTTGGCATAGGTATCTTCCAGAGCAACTTCCCAACCAAACGCAATCGAATCACCGAGAGACAGAATACGATACTCGTCTTCCTTTTTTTTGAAATCAACTTCAGCATCCCGCAAGCCATGAGAATTGATGTGTACCGCTATGCCTTCCCAGCAATAATCCATATTGGGATGCAAAACAGCATTAATGCGTGGGTTATTACTAGGCAGGACGCGAAAGCGGCGCGAGGCCACCAGTTCCCAACCCTGTGGACTTTGCGCCAAATTATTTTCCCACACCCTAGCAACTAGCTCCAAGCCTCCAAGAAAAACAAGGATCGTGATGATCGAGATGGTGATGTTGAGAAGGAAGGCGCGGACGCGCCGCAACGCTTGGAGATTTGCTTTATCCATCTTCTCTTCATAGCGAACGAAAGAGGAATATCATCTCGAGCGAAGCGAGAAATCTCTCCTTGTCACGCTAATATTCCGCAGTCGCTTCGCTACTTGAGTTCTGGGATGGGCGGCTCGCTCATCGTCCGTCATGGCGGGCGAGCCACCCGCGCTTCAGGTCTTAGACTAGAACAAGGTGTAGATGAACGGTCCGACCCCCGAGGCAGCGGCGAAGACGAGTAGGATCCCAAAGATGACGATGACGATGACGAGCGGGATGAGCCACCACTGTTTGTTCTTCCAGAGATAGAGAAATAACTCGCCGATCACGCCTGAGTTTGAAACGAACGCGCTAAGCCAATTTTTCATCTCAACCCCTCCTTGGTGACGACGTAATCGCCCATCACCAGCACATCAATGCCACTGTTGCTAAACGTCCGAAACGCATTCGCCGGCGACGCGACAATCGGTTCGCCGCGCAGATTGAACGAAGTGTTCATCACGACCGGGATTCCGGTCGCCTCGCCAAATTTTTCGACAATTTGATAGTAGCGTGGATTGGTCTCGCGGCGAATCGTTTGCAAGCGTCCCGTCCCGCAATGATTAACCGCGCCAACCTGGAGCCCTTTGCCATCCTTGAATTTGTGGACGAGAAGCATATAGCGTGCAGGATAGGATTGTTCGGGATTCGGCAAGTCAAAGAACTCGGCAGTCCGATGCTCTAGCACCACCGGTGCAAAGGGGCGAAACGGTTCACGGAACTTAATCTTGGTATTCACAATATCTTTCATTTCCGGTCGTCGTGGGTCGGCGAGGATACTTCGATTGCCTAACGCACGGGGACCCCACTCGAATCGTCCCTGATACCAGCCGATTACTTTTTGTTGGAGCAGAGCATCCACCACGCGATCGGTCAGTTTGGCATCATCGGTGATCTTTTCGTATTTGACGCCCTGTTCCGTCAAAAAGGCTTGGATCTCCGCCTCCGAATACTCTTCGCCCCAGTAGCAATGCTCCAGCACAAACTTGCGCGGCTGTCCGAGCAAAATGTGATACGCGTATAACGCCGCGCCCAACGCGCCGCCCGAATCACCGGCGGCAGGTTGAATGAATACATCTTTGAATGGCGTTTCTTTGACGATGCGTCCGTTCGCGACACTGTTGAGCGCAACGCCGCCCGCCATACACAACTTGGTCAACCCCGTCCGTCGGTATGCCGTCATTGCCATTTTGAGCAGAATTTCTTCAGTCATGCGCTGGATGCTCGCGGCAATGTCCGCGTACTTTTGATTTTTTTGCGCGAGCGCATCGTCCCACTTGGGGTGATTGCGCGCCGGGTGACTCGTCAGTGTGAAAAATTCCGATTCACGTTTGCGTGGTTCACCGAACAAATCCAGGAAACGTTGACTGTAGGTTTGTTCAGTCGAATGAGTAAACTCGAAATAATCCAGGTTCAGTCGGAAACTGCCGTCGTTGCTCACGCGAATCAATTTGGCAACTTCGTCGAGGTAACGCGGTTCGCCGTACGGCGCCATTCCCATCACTTTGTACTCGCCCTCGTTGACCTCGAAACCGAGAAATGCGGTGAATGCCGAGTACAACAAACCCAGCGAATGCGGGAAACGGATTTCGCTTTCGAGCGTGATGCAAGATTTGCCGCCGCCGTTCCAATCGGCTTGTGCGCGACCGAGTGCGGCAGTTGTCCATTCCCCCACCCCATCCACCGTCAGGATTGCGGCTTGCTCGTACGGCGAACAGAAAAATGCACTCGCCGCGTGTGACATGTGATGATCTACAAACAAAATTCGATTGGGATCGACGCACAACTTGCGGATCATCAACCCCTTGATCCACAATTTTTCACTGAACCAGGTGATCATCGCTTCGCGGAATACACGCCACGCTTGGGGATACATTCCAAGCGTAGTCGTCAGAATCCGCTCAAACTTGACGAGCGGTTTCTCGTAAAAGACCACATAGTCCAGGTCTTGACGGCGAATCCCGGCTTGGCGCAAACAAAATTCAATCGCGCGTTCGGGAAACGCGTAATCATGTTTTTTGCGCGTAAAGCGTTCTTCCTCTGCCGCCGCGATCAATACGCCATCGCGCAACAGCGCCGCCGCCGCGTCGTGATAATAACACGAAATGCCTAGGATATGCATCAGAACAACCTCCGCGCGTCGTCAAGCGAACCCGCTCGTTCGGACTTGGCTTGCCAGGTTGGTGCAGCTTTTTTGCCAAGTGGATCTGCCGCCAAGCGCATAGCCAGACCAAATGGTAGGGCGACCGTAAAATAGATTGCCGAAAAAATCACGCGCGCCACTTGATCGCCCATCCAACGCCCAAAGCGTTTCCACCACTTCAACAATCGGCGCCCAATGAACATTTGACCTCCTCTCCCTTGAAAATAGGCTTGTAGTCGCGCGATTCAGCGCGCGGGCGATCAATCGCCGTACTACGACCGCACCCGCTTATTTTCATCTCTCTGCGGGTGCGCCAACGGCGAATGAACAACTCTTCTGAAAATAGGTTTGTAGTCGCGCGACTCATCGCGCGGGCGATCAATCGCCGTACTACGACCGCACCCGCTTATTTTCATCTCTCTGCGGGTGCGCCGAAAGCGAACGAGCAACTCCTTTGGTCATGCCGCGTCAAACAATCAGACAACCGCGTGTTGATCCGTTTGACGCACACCGAATCCGGGAAATACCCAACACCCCTCACCCGCGCCCATCGAATTGCCATACAACTCGATCCGGCGCGGATCGAAGAGCAGACGCTATTCAGTTGATTTGCCGTTGGGAAAAGAAACGGGGAAGCGCCACCTTGCGAAGGTCAAGGGTACCAACCTTCGCAAGGTGGGGGGAAACATTATTTGATCTGCGATGGATCGCTTACATAGATCACCGGATCGCCTTGATACCACTCGATCAACCCGGTCACGCGAACGCGCTGACCAACGCGATAGATCGTTTCCGGCGGGGCGTCAAAGTTGTCCCAGTGTTTTTTCAGGATGCGCACTTTGAAGGCACCCTGGTGCGGATTTTCAAACCCAAGATAGACGGCGAGACCATTGTTGAACACAAACTTGAGCATTCCGTCCACCGTACGTATCTGGCCGACGTAGAGATATGCCCGCGTGTATGGCACGACCTCATTGGATTCTTGGATGGACAGAGAAGGAACGGTAACCATTTGTGTCCTTAGGGACGTCCCTGGATACGTGGCTACTAGAGTTTCTCCAGCGCGGCCCGTCGGATTCCCAGTTTCCAAAGCCACCAAAGCCCCATCGCCACTAACATAGTAGATGGTATTGTTGCTCACCACCCACGTCGCATATTCCGTCCAGTATTGATCCCAAACCGAAGCGGACGTATAGTAGATGAAAAAGCCCGGCGGATACACTCGCGCGCAACCTTCCGAGCACAAGTAATCGCCGAAATAGTGATTGGAATTAAACGCCGCATGATTGTCCGCGCTGGCAATGTGCGGCAGGTCTATCGTGGTGATGGGATTACTACTCGTGCCTTTGCTTGCCGCGCGGTCAGTGATCTGCAGCGCTTGTCCGTACGCCCAGTGTCCGCCCAAAATCATATCGTCCGCCATACTGATATACACTTGTTCATCACTTGGGAAGAACGTGTTCCGCATAAATCGCACATCGCCGGCTTGATACCCAGAGACCGTTGTGTTGTCGAGCAACAGCTCACCGAAATGCGAATCCGCTCGCCCATCGCAAGGGCTGACATCACACGGCGATCCCCGTATGACCACATAGGCAACTTCTTGGCCGTTCGAGAATCGCTTGACGACCGGTTGCGGACCCATCGGCAGATAACCACCATCGCCATAGCCGCCGTGTCCGACATTCGCGATGAACGGCACCGTGCCATCATCGAGATCGAGCACGAACAATGCTTGGTACGCCGGATTTGCTTGAAGCATATTCCGCATTGTCGCATTATCGCCGGGCCAGGGACTCCAAATTCCCCACAAGGCTTCCCAATCCAGACGGTATTTGACGAGAACGTAACCATGAACTTCGGCGATCACGGGCCAACCTTTAGCTACTTCGGCAAGGGTTGAGTTGGCAGCACCGGGATCTCCTCCGTTGCGAACGGTCGGTTTGACACGCCAGACGCGTACTCCATTATTATTGTTAATTGCGTGGACGTACAAATCCTGCGATACTGCAATCACGCGATCGCGCGAGGGGGAGTACGCCGGGGGAGTATGCACCGGTGAGCCCGCCTCATACGCCCAGACCCGTGTCAAGGTAAACTTGTTCAGCGCATAGACTTGGGTGCCCATTGAAATAAACACCCGATCATTGGCAATCGCGGGGGGCAAGGGCAAGGAACTGGAGGCACCTGTAGCAAATTGGGCAAGGGTGTTACCGGTCGTCGCATCAAGTTTGTACAACGTGCCGTTCGACGCCAAGACAAACACGGCGGACGTTTGCGCGTCATAGGCGGGCGTCGAGTTAATGTTTCCACCCAGCGTACGATTCCATACCACGGCACCATTGGCATCATTCAGTGCAAAGACGCCGCGACTCCCGGCTGCAATGTACACGCGGCCCTCGCCTGTCACCGGCTGACTATTGCGCGGCAACCCGGTTTTGCCGGCACTGATTCTACCAGACGCATCGGGGCCATTCCATGCCCATTTCCAACGCCAAGGGGGTGGGACAACCTGAGGGGTGTAGCTGGTACGTTGTGCATCGTGTGCGTGTTGAGTCCATTCCTCAGTCGTGACCGGGGCGGGCGAACGCACAATCAGCGGCAAGTACACTCGGTCTGCTGCCTTGGGCGCAGAGGGGAGTTGTCCATTCGGGTGTGCCAGTGGCACTCTAGATTTTGCCAGAATCTCTGAAGCAAGAATGTCAAGGTTAGAACGGGTGTCGAAAATGGATAGTGGAACGTTTGCCTCAATAACTTGAGGGGGCAACGATTGTGCAGCGGAATAGACCACGATCCCAAGAGCCAAAATCCAAGCGGACATGCGCATCAAAACTTTTGAACGTGCTTTCATTTGCCTCCTTACACAATTTAACCATTCCATCTTGTGAAGGAGAGCAACATTGCTCCAGCACGATTGTCAATCAGACGGTTCTAAAAATCTATCCCCCATTTGGGTCATTGACAAGGAGGAGCACCACCAGACCCTTCGCTAGACTCTACAAATAACGTAGGAAACTGCGTGGATTCCGTCGGCGCACTTGGCGATAATAGTACGCCAAGGGAATGAGGATCGCCAAGCCGATAAACCAAATAATGAACGTATAAATGATGGGAGGACCGGGCAAGTGCAGTGCCATCGCCAATGAGGTCATCAATCCATAAACAACAATGTGCGCGACAAAGAAGAAAAGAGACGCCTGACCACAAATAATCAACCATCGGCCGGGGAGACGCTGGAGCCAATCATTCACCAGATACAACGCTGCCAACAGGAGAGCCGAAAGCCCCAAATTGAAAGTTAGAAAAGTCAAACTGGGGGGTGTCTTGCTCATAATAAAAAACCAGAGCCACGCTTGACCAGCAACAAAAGGGGTCGGTTCATTCAACAGATTCGTTGCACGCACCACTAACCAGATCACCAGTAATCCTGCCCCCATCACCAGCCAGACCTGGGGGCGGCGAAACGTAGGCAAGTGCACATATTGTCCCAGCACAAATCCCAACACCGGTAAAGCGAGCCAACCCAAGATCGAGAACTCGGTCGCCGGACGAATGACCGTAGTATAGGAAAAAAGCAATGCCATCCAAAAATCCCGCGTTTCACTAAATTGTGGGGTAATCACGGGCAGAAAGATTTGATAAACGATCACAAGGAGGCATGCCAGTATGACTAGCACTGCCGGGTGCCACAAGCGTGCAAAACTGAGAATTATCATGGCGATGGCAATACTCAGCAGGACATGGGTATAAGGGCGCGGACCGGCCCAAGCGATCTCACAAACCGTCATATCCAGGAACACCAATACCATAGCACGTGTGAGTAAGAAACGCGTAATCGCTTGCTCACTTTCGCCGGCTTGACGGCGTCCATTGACAAAGAGTGCTAGACTGAGACCAATCAGAAAAAAGAAAGTGGGAGCCGAAATATTGGCGAGCAAACCGGACACCCAATAGGGCCAGCCGAGCAACTGGGCAGGCTGCCCGCCATAGGTCTCTGCTTGCAAGGGATAACGGAGAAAATAGGCCGTGTGGCGCAACGACATGCTTAGGATCGCAATGCCACGCATAGCATCAATGGCATCCAATCGCCCTGAAACAGCGGTAGCCACCGACGTTACCTTGGGAGTAGCAGTACCAGACAGCGTTCCTTCAACCACACCTTCCATAGTTGTTTCACCCTCGATCTACAAACTTGAGACCATAATATCGTTGCATAAATAAACGCAATGCCGTGTGCACCTTGTCCGACGTGTAGATAGTTTGCCGGGTGCACACATCAAAGTATAGCGCGTGAGGGGGTATCTTCCATTCGGGATGATTGACCAAATAAATGTAACGAACATCGGGCAGCGGTTGACTCGCCGATGGCGTCTCTGCACCAACCAACTGAATGTTATACCTTTGACCCCGCCAGCAAAAACTCAACGCCGCTTGCGCCTCATGAGGCTCTACATTCCACTCCCGCCGTAGCACCACTTGGCTAAAATCGTGCAGTATTTGCCTCAGCGCGGCATCTACTCGCTGGGGAGTCATTTTACGCTTGACCCGTTCTATGGGATAAATCACGCGCGCCGGGTTCCCTTCGACCACCGAACCGGGCGGAATCACGCCAGACACGACAGACATTGAATTCACAAACGTCTCATCACCGATTTCCACGCCGGGCTGTAAAAAGACTCCCGCGGCGCACCAGACTTGATTGCCCAATGTAACCCCTGCCCGCCGCGCCCAATAGCCCTCCGTGTACGGCAAAAAGGAGCCATGCGTAAAGACCAGACTGCGCGGTCCCAAAGCCGAGCCATCCCCAATGTATACTGGCTCGTCCACATTGATCATGACTTGCGGTCCAATATAACTCTGGGCGCCAATCCGCAACGACGACGAGCCATAAATAAGGTTGAAACTACTGATCTCGCTGTACGCTCCTACGGTCAAATCCCCACTGAGACGGATCAGCGTCAAGGGTTGAATGACACTATGCTCCCCCAACTCGATATTGCGCGCAACGATGCTGGAGAACCATCCAATCCTGGCATGGGGTCCGATTTTCGCGCGGCACAACCACCGGAGGAGAATTTTCTTGAGCCAGGGCGGTGCGAGAAAGACCAGCCCAAAAATCCATGTCCTCACAACAGTCCTAACGTTAACCCCTCACTCGCCTTGAGTATCTGAACGTAACGCGCATGCCAATGATGCGCCACCTGGGCAGGTGTGGCAAACCAAACTCCGCGCTGGTGGGCTAAATATTCCCATAGGTCTTGATAGGTCTGGCGCCAACCGGGGAACAACTGCTCGTCAAACACATAATCATGCACATCAATCATGAGACAACCTTGGTGTTCCAACACCGTCTCTGCCAACTGGCGTACAATCTCCCAACGGTCCCCCGGATTGGCCTCTTTTTGACCGAACAGTTGATCATCCATCCAAGCCGTGGGAATTTGCAAGGTCTTTAATTCACGTCGTTGTCGTTGATGAAAAGGAAAGAACGGATAAGCTAGTCCGCGACGCCATCCCACGTAGCGATCATGAAAGAGCGAAGTATCATAACAAAAACCGGCTTGCTCGTGGAACCACAGTGTTTCTTCAACATCTCGGGGATTGAGATGCCAATAGTGATGACGATTTCCCACCACCGTAACCCCGCTTGCCTGTTCCAAGCGTTGCTTCTCCGCCACGAGTTTGGCTAGACTGGTAAACGCACGGTAACTGGCGTGCATACCAATTTCAAAGCCCTCCCCCTGTAAAAAGCGAAACAGTTCACCAAACGGAGGTGAAGTAATATCGTAGAATGGGTCGGGCGTGCCGGTGGCGCGTTTCCACAGCGATCCCTGAGGTGGCACAAAATAAAAGGCGGATCGGGTCTGTAAGCGCTGCTCCATTTCGACCCAGGCGCGGAAATTCCAATGAGTCCGTTTTCCGCACAAGACCTCAAGGGCAAGTGCGAGTCCCCGCCCATTGTGCCGGGACAAGATTCGGAAGGGTTCCAACCATCGAATGACCTGCGGATAATCAACGTCATGGCTGACACACGCGGCGGCAATATAGTCGGCTTGCCAACGCGGAACGAAGGGATAACATCTCAGTTCCCTTAGTTGCCTCTCGAGCCATCGAATCAGATGCGAGCCGAGCGCTTGACGCAGCATCGCGCGCGCTGAGACATTGTCCGTCAGAACAAAAAAACCATGTCGGCCTCTTGGAAGAGATTGTTCGATTTGCCCGGTAACGAGCCAGAACAAGTCGAACACGAGGTCGCGCTCGCAAATCACTTGATTGGAGGTGCGATAGAGTGTCGGTTTGGTGTACTCATCTCGATAAACCGGGTACATCAAACCATTCATTTGCGCGATCTGCTGAAGAGGTTTTGCTCGATCTGCCCACGCGGCTGGATTGGCTTGGATACACAAGCGTGCCTGCGGGGCGCCCGCCGGGGATTGCACATAAGCAATCTCGCACGGCTCCGTCGGTGGGACTTGACGCCATGCAAAGCCCATAGTCGTCAAGAGCAACCGCCAAACCCAGTGAATCTCAGGTCCGTATCGAGTTGTTAATTGAGGATCAAGGGCAACCCGTAGTTTTTCCACAGCCGGTCTGCGATGTCAGGAAACTCGCAGGGCACGCAATCCCAACGCAGTCAGCAAGATGGCACCCATGCCTAATACCACTACCAAGCGCCACCTTGGCCACGGCTCGCTATGACCTTGAAAATCCGTCAGCCGGACAGCCGTGGGACCCGTGCGCCGCGTTGCGGAAATAGATTGAATTTCTGGCGAGAACAGGGGATTGGATGAGGTCATCTCCACCATATATTGCAAGAAACGTGCATTCGTTGTGATGCTAAAAGGATTGGTCGTGGTGGGTGCGGACCAAGCCCCCCAGTTCACCCCATCATTCGAGGCACGGGTACGCATGGCTATCCCCGTGGAGCCAGGCACGGTCTCATTCCAGTACATCGAGATCCAATTGGGTCCTATACCATCCATTGGACACGAGACATATGTCCCGCTGGAAGGATACTGCCCGCCTCGAACCCAATCCACCGTCATTGGAGTCGTGCCATAAGGATCGCTGGGCGTCTGGTGATACAAAAAGACCCAACCGGTGATCACAGTCGAATTCACAATGATGGTATCCCACAAAGACCCATCAATGTAATATCGCGTTTGTGCGGAATCCCATTCAACCCGAAAAGTGTGATATTGATCTGCAGAGGTCTCATTGGGATTTTGCCAACTGACTGTGTTATTATCGCGAGCCACAGTCCATAAATCGTTCGCCCCGCCATTTGGATCGCCATAAACGAACAAGCGCGAGCCGCCAACGGTGGGATCAGGGTCGTACAAGGGACCCAAAGTGGGGTGGCGCCAAAAACCAACATCCGGCCGGCCGGAGGTGTTCGCTGTTTGCACCAAGCGTGCACGTGCCTCAAAGAAACGAGGCAAGGCAGTAATCGCCGCCGTAGAAAGCAAATACGTCCCATCCAACGTCAAGAGACCACCACCTATAGAAGTGGCAGGATTACCACCTGCGGCTGGGTTAGAAATATTCGAGATCCACCGCGTTGTATCAATTTGCGTTCCGTTAAAATAATCTTCTACCGTAGCGGCAAGCCGCAATTCCCCTCCCTCACTATCGGCGACGACGGTATTAGTAATAGCAGCACACCCTTGATTCCAATCACTCACCGTTGTATGGAGGTCAATGGCAATCAAACCTTGTGCATTCACCAAACGGGGACCTGAAATAAAAAGTTCAGACAGGACCGCCACAGCCAAAAGCATCCCCATCTCAACAAGCCACAGAGCACCGATACGGCCAAGTCGGCGCAGATATAAAAAATGCCAAAAGTTTTTCATAATTATCCCCCCTTAATGTAGGACAAATTTCAAATTCGTTCTATGGTTTGAAGCGAATCTCTGGTTCGACTGACACGGTTAACGATCAGCGATGGCGCTCTAACCAATCGTACAAACTTTGCCAAGCCAATGGATGAAAACGATAGGGCCAAGATGGATCGGACCAATCTATGGGACCTGCCGACACATCAAATAAGGTGTGTTCGGAATTGGGAATGACAGCAACACTGGCGGTGTACGCTGGATAGGCTTGCTGATGTGCGCGGCGTGCTTCTTCGCCGATGGCGTTAAGATTGGTCTCACTCGCCGAAACAATAATGTGCAACGGCGCCTGAATCGCAACGGTCTCGCCATCTGCTAACAAATTCGATAGCAAAACCACACCGTCGGGTTGACGAATGTGAGCAAACTCTTGCCAGCGCTGGGCAAGGATGCGCGTCCCAAGACTTTGCGCGATAATAAAGACCCGTTGCTGAGGGGTAACCGCTTGCATCGCCGCACGATACGCGGCTAACGCATCTTCCTCCTCGCAACAACCATAGACCCCTGCACTGTGCCCCGTTCCACGTTTATCAAAACGAAAGGTCGCGTAACCGGCAAGCACGAGTTTTGCGGCAAGATATTGATACGCGTCGCGATCCACGGGACCGGTATGGTGAATGATAAACACGAGCGGCGGAAGCGGATCGTTCGGCGGAAAATCGAATTGCCCGGCGATTTGCACGCCATCGTCGCCCGGGAAAAAAATTTCGTGTGTGCACGCTTGAAACGGGATGCGAATGAACGATGCCGGTGTGGGCGCAACGGGCCTCATTTGACAGCCAACGAGAAGAATCAGCGCGCTGCAGATCAGGCGTGGGCGGATCACGGCTGAGCTAAATGTTTGCACTAGTGCAACAACATGAAAATAGTTGCATACCAGACTGATGGGAAGACGTTGACAGACGTGGCTAAATATCGAGTTTTCACCACGCACTTTCATGGTGGTGCACTACTAGGCGCTCGTCACACGCGTGTGCCACACTGAAGACGCGACCATCAGCGCGCCAGCGTACCACATCGCCGCGACAATCAGCGCGCCCGTGAAACTCGTCAGCATACTCACGAGAATTACGAGCGTCGAACCGAGGACGGAGAATACGCCGTTCATTCCCCACGCCCACGGTACGAACGTTTGCGCGTGCGCGCTCATCTGCCGTAAACCGGTCGGGAATGGCATCCCCATCAAAGATGCAAGCGGTGCAATCAAGACTACACTCGTCAAAATTCGCACAAAATCGTCAAGTGAAAGCAAGGGCTGGATCACACGCGGCAGAACAACGATGTACGCCAGAATCAAAATCACGAGTAGAGCCAGCGTCTGCCGGAGTTGCGTGTGCGTACGGAGGCGTGCGCTGACAAGACTGCCGAGCGCGGAAAAGGTGAGCATACTGAAAATCGTCGTTGTAACGGCGTGCGTGGGATAGCCGATGAAAAGGATAAAGCGTTGAATCAAGACGATCTCGACAAAGATATATCCCGCGCCCAACGCGCTAAAATACGCGAGCGTCGCCAAGGCGCCGGGCGTTTGCAACCCGCTTCGTTTATAACGCGCGAGCGGATAAATGATAAACACAACCGCGGTCATTGCGGCGAGTGTGAGCATCGTGATCAAAATCAAATTGCCGACCGGCAATCGCGTAAACACGCTGGCTTGCTTATCCACATTGAAAAAGAGATTCGACCATTTGAAAAAATTGTAAAAGTATGGGCTGTCATCATACACCGGCGCGATGTTGAACGGATACGCGGATTCGAATGCGCCCGGCTCGGCGGCGTACACGTACTCGGCGAATGGCGTGTCTATTCGCTCGAACGGATCGTACAGAATGTGAAACTTGTTCAGATGCGCCCAATCGCGCAACTGTTGAATCGCAGAGTGCGTGAACGGCGCGCGCGCGACCAGCAGAGTACTCGCCGTGCCGGACTCGTTGCCGATAATCGCGAGGTGTTGCGCCGGGTTGACAGCCCCCCGCCGCTTGAGCGCGTTCACTGCCATCCCGGTCAATCGTAACACCGTGCGCGGCGGCTGGGTATCGTTCAATGTCCACGCAAAAATGCCGCGCGGGGACAACCGCGCAATCGCAAGTTCAAACGCTTCGGTCGTGTACAGATACGACTCGGCAAGCACATACGCGCCAGTGGATAATGCCGCCACATTATCCAAGCCAATACCTTGAATCAGATCGTACTCTTGATTCGTGCGCATCAGGAAGCTACGCCCCTCCGCGGTCACGAGGGTAACGCGCGGATCATTCGCAAGGTGCCCCGTATAATCGGCGTACTGCGATGCAAGCAGAGCGACAATGTCGGAATTCAAATCAATCGCGGTGATCTGTTTCGCGCCATTGAACCGCGCGAGCAAAATATCAATTCCGCCGCCGACGCCTAGGTATAACGTCGCCGGTTCGGCGACCGCAACCCGGAATGGCGCGCCGATGATGGCGTACTCGAGAAAATCGAACCGGGCAAGATCGCCGTCAAAGCGGTACAAGCCGGTCATTGACGTGCCATCGAGCGTTACAAAGCGAATCGAATACGGATTGCCGTTGGATTTGTACGTCGAACTGACTCCGCCGACGATCATCGGTTCGGGAATGTCGACGGGTGGAGTTACATCGACGCGCGCGACCGGATTCCAACGCGTCAATTCCGGTGCTCGTGCGCTGCTCGCCTCCAAAGCCCAATGCAAAGATTTGGACGGCGGCACCGGCAATTGAATCGAGTTGCCGAACGCGAGCGTGATGAGCAAGCCGATTTGCACACTCGCCAGCACAGCCACGATGCGTAGGTTGATGCCAAATAGCCAACTCGCGACCAACGCAATCAGCGCAATGACGACAATCGCGCCGGGCCCACCGAGCGTTTGTACCAGTGTGACCACGCCCAGCATACTGACGCCCGCGCCGAACAGATCGGCAAAGTACAAGCGATGCACGTCGCGCGTCCACAATCGAAACGCCGCGACAATCGTCAGCCCGCCGGAAAAAAAGATTGCAAAGAGTGAACCGAAATAAATCGTCAAGCCAAACAAAGTGGAAAGGATTGTCTTCGCCAAGGGATCGAAATGCACGGTCGCGATCACAAAAAAACTCACAAGGATGCTGATGCTAAACGCCAAGGCGAATTTGCCCAGCCGCCGGGTCAGTATTTCCGTCTCCCACTGATAAATCGCGAGACAAGTGCCCGCTGCACCGCCGCCAAGTAACGCGACGCCAATCACAAGATAGGTGAAATGATGCCAGATCATAAGCGAAAAAATTCGGGTAAAGATGACCTGTAGAGCAAGTACGCTTGCCGAGACCAACGAAACACCAACATATTTAGAAAACGACCGACTGACCGAAACGTGCGCCGCGTATGCATACATTATACCTCCTCCGAACAGATCAAAATGAGCTGACAAGGGCAAAAGCCCTTTGCCACCCTTCGAAGAAAATTGCGTCGCAGCATCGCCCTGTGTGGGATTGTTAATCGCAAGACGCCCACAAGGGACTTACCGCACGCAATCGGTGTGTCAAGTCCTAACTCGGACAAGCCAAAATCCAAAAGTTATCCGCGAATAACGCGAATCTCCGCTAATGTTCTCTCTTCCTTCGCGGCATTCAGGTTACACTTGCCCTGGCGGGAACGCATACTTGCGCTAGCGCAAACGCAAGTGCTAGCGAGTGCCAGAGTTCGCGGATGAAAAAATCTTTGCTTTTTATGCAAACATTTCCTTGGATAGGTACTAGTGCAACAACATGAAATAGTTGCATACCAGACTGATGGGAAGACATTGACAGACGTGGCTAAAAATCGAGTTTTCACCACGCACTTTCATGTTGGTGCACTACTAGTCGTTCTGAAAGCGGGCTTGAATTTTATGCGCGCCGCTACTCATGGTCGCCGCTTGAAATTCTTCGCCACCAATTTTTTTCGCGTGCGCCGTGACCGGCGAACCGTCCACCAGAATTTGCGCTAATCGCCTGCCGCGAAATGCGGAAGGCAAGAGCAAGGTCAATTCCATATCCGCCGCGACCGGCGCGTCGAGTTGACATGACAATTCACCGCGATCCGCATCCCACACGAGATTATTGAATTGCGCGGTTGCGCGAATTTCGGTAAAATGCAACCAGCGTTCCGCCGACCAAATCGGAATCCCGCGCGACACGGCGTAATCGAGTGTGCCATCCAGCCAGCGCGTCGCGTTCGCCGCAAATTCGCCACCCGCTGCGAACGGGTCAATGTGAAACTGCGCGCCGATTGCCGCAGGCACACCACCCAGACTGCGCTCCAACAGCGCGCGCGCGACCGCGACCGCGTCATCGCCATTCAGATTCGCCCAGCCACCACCCCAGGGCATTTTCATTAAATGCTCATCGACCAAATGAGTCACTTGTTGATAAATGTCCAAAATCCGCCCTTGTTCATCCACAAATTTCATCGGCAAGCCACTGCCATTCAAGTAACCATAGACCCACTCGTTGGGGGCACGTTGGAACGCTGTCCCATAGTGATAGTAATCTACATTCATCCGCAATCCCAGACTGGCTTGAATCCGCGCGGTTTCAACCCAGCCCGACCATAAGATACGGTGCGTGCGGACGGTTGGCGGAACCGGCGCATAGCCATGCGCTATAAAGTCTTGCCAAGCGCGGCGGTAGCCTAGTTCGACGCCCTCTTCGACATAGGGATGGATTCCAAATTCGTGTCCGCGCGCCCGCCAATCTTGCACTTGGGAAGGGAGGGGATCGGTTGAACGCTCACCGAGCCAAGACAGCCCGCTCTCTCCTCCAAGTCTGAACGCTATCCGCCGCCAGGTGCCCCAAGCAGTGGGAGTATAGTACACAGACATTCGACCGTTATAACGCTCGACGCGGCGCAAGACCTGTTCCGTCACTTCGACAGGGGCTTGGTGAGCATCTCCAGTTGCAATCAACAGACCATCCGCCCCACCCGGCAAGTACCACAAACGTGGGAGCGGTATGGTATCGTCCAACATCCTACCGATGAGGTGACTGAACAGGCGCATATGCTCATCCGCGTGGGGGATCTCCAGCCGATCTAAATCCATCCACCCCACAAAAGCGTCCACCGCTCGTATCCCGGGGCGTCCATCTCGTTCTTGGTTAGCCCACGCGGGATTTCCCTGGCGGGTGTAAACAATGCTCCGCGCTAAATCAAACGCCCACAGTGCCGTCTGCCCTTTGCCCCAACGATGCAATGTGATCGCGGGATACGTGCTGGGAACGCCCTGCTCATCGGTCAACCAGGCGATGACCTGCGCATTGGTTACAACGCGATAATGAGTGGCAGCCCCATGAAATTGTAACATCAAGTCAGACTGGCTATGCCGAGTGTTTGTTCGGATATACGTGTTTTCGGTTGCGCCGGCGATGGAGGTTGCCCCAAATAATTCTGTGAGATTCGCTGCCGGGCGCATCGCGATTAATTTGCCTCCCTGAGCCACATAAGCCGTCAACATTTCCACTTGAGCGGCAGTCAGACGACCTTCGCTCAAAATGACGAGGGCAAAGCGCGCGAGGGTTGAGGCATCGAGCTGCGAGAGCCACGCCACTTGAAACATCCCCAGCCCTTCGGCACGCAAGATCTCTCCCAAATAAGGAGCAAAGGGATTATCCGTTTGCTCATTGAACACTACCAACAGCGGTGCGGTGGAGGGGAGAGTGGATTCGACAGCATAAGGCGAGCGCACACTCGGTTCAGCAGAATGAGTGAGCCATTGATAACCGAGTGCGGCTGGCAGCGTGAGGGCACCTGCTACACCAACCAACTTGAGGAATTGACGCCGCGAAAGTTTAGTGCCTATCCAATGAAATCGTTGCACAAAAAAAGATTTTTTTCATCCACGAAGGGCACCAAGGTCACGAAGGAAGAACAGAGAAGTCTTCGTGTACCTTGGTGTCCTTCGTGGATCAATGCCGGTGTTGTTTCGGCGTGTCCGAGTTAGGGGGATAAGCGAGTTAAATTCACTGCACGGCTCGTCGAAAAAATAGCCAGGCAGTTCCCAACAACAATAAACTCCCTGCGATGAAGAAAAGCATTGCCCACCTTGAGATCAAGGGCAAATAGATGGGATTGCTCGGGGGAGGCGGCGGGGGCGGGGGATCGGGAGTAGACGATCCACTCGGAAACGGTGTATCTGTGCTGTAAACCGGACCTGCCGGCGCCGAGCCGCCGTACTTGCATTCACCATGGCTCGGTCCGCCGCTTGCGCCGGAACTATCGTTAATCGTGCCTGTGCACGCGCCCGCCGGTCCTTCATCGAAATGATAGAGCGCGACCGTGTTCGCATCGGTTGTGAATGGCGCAGCGGGACGTGTAAAGTTTGCAGTATAGCGCAGAATGTTCGAGATGCGAACTTCGTCCACCCAGCCGCTGTACGATGGATACGCCGAACCCGCATCGTGTTTTTCCGCGCCGATCACGAGGAATGGATCGCTGTTCGGATAACTCGTCGCACGTCCATCGCGATAACTGAGATTGCCGGTCACACTCGTTACTTGCGCATCCAACTGCCCATCTACAAAGATGCGCATCTCGCCCGTCGTCGCGTTGCGTGTCAGCGCAATGTGATGCCACGCGCCATTCGCCACGTTCGTCGCCCC
>DAOUAL010000030.1:0-52632 GCA_034433515.1 Anaerolineae bacterium
ATCAAAGCGAGCAAGCCCCATGCCGTATTTGCCACGAGCGGGGTTGGGGCTTGCTTGACAGCAATGCCGGCAAACGACCAGACGAACACCAAGAGATACGCGACATCGCCGCGCGTCAAGGCAACTGCCAAAGCAAGTACCGATGCAACGGCTAGCATCGTCACTGCCCATACTTGTGGCGCGATACCCCAACCATCCCACTGCCAGTAGTAAAGCAAGTCGGTAATGTTCGCAATGGTTGCCACACTGATCCAGCCAAGATAAACACTGAACGGCACATCAACCATCCACGTTTCAATCTTTGATACGTGAGCGCGCCCAATATCCAATCGCAGATAGATCGCAATTAACAACGCGAGCAGCGAAAGCATCACCACGACCGAAAGCGGAAAAAGTTCATAGTGCCATGTGAACAACCACACCGCATTTGCCACACTACTCGCCGCAAACAGCCAGCCAATACGTTGCAGGCGAGCATTGCCGCGTTGCGTGGGCAATGCCTGATAAATCGCAAACGCAATCCAGCCGATATAGATTACCCCCCAAATTGCAAAGACGTAACCGGCGGGCACAAAATAGACCTTGAATTGATCCGAAATCACGCCCGTGTTTTTGCCATTGAGCGGCAAAGCGTTAGCCAGCCCATTCACACTCAACGCGATGATCATCGCAACTACATTAATCACGGGCAATAAACGCTTCATCTCATCCTCCATAATGACTTCGACAAAGATTATACAATAATGTCAACTGTTTGTCAATAGTTTGTTCGTAACGCTAATAAACGTTTAATGTCGAAAAAAACCAGGCGAGGGAACGCTTCCCTCGCCTGTTCTGCTGGGCTTGGTATTTTTACTCCACCGTCACGCTCTTTGCCAAATTGCGCGGCTGATCCACATCGCACCCGCGCGCGATGGCGACATGATACGCCAAGAGTTGGAGCGGCACGGTGGCGACCATCGGCGTGAGTTCCTCCGGTGCATTGGGCAAATACACCACCTCGTCTGCGTGCGCCGCGATGGCTGTGTTTCCTTCGGTCGCCAGCGCGATCACTGGCGCGTTGCGCGCACGTACCTCTTGAATGTTACTGACCACTTTGTCCAACGTTGGGCTCGTCATTGCAATCGCAATCACCGGGATTTCCGGATCGAGCATCGCAATGGGACCGTGTTTCAACTCGCCGGCGGGATAACCTTCCGCGTGCAAGTAACTAATCTCTTTCAATTTCAACGCGCCTTCCAGCGCGGTAGGAAATCCAAATCCGCGACCGAAAAAGAAACAACTCTTGCGCAGCCAAATTTTTTCGGCAAGTTGTTTCATTAGATTGTCGGTCCCCATCACACTTTGAATCAAATCCGGCACGCGCGCAAATTGTTGCGCTAGTTCGTTGACGCGCGCAGAACCGAGTGAGCCGATCCGTTGCGCCCAATCGAGCGCGATGAGTTCGAGCAACAACACTTGCGCGCTAAAGGTTTTGGAAGCCACCACACCGATTTCGGGACCCACTTGCAAGTTGACCGTCGTGGTTACGCCGCGCGTAATCGAACTACCGATCACATTCGTCAACGCAAGCGTTTGCGCCCCCGCCGATTTGGCGAGTCGCATACTGGCAATCGTATCCGCTGTCTCGCCGGATTGCGTGATGAGAATGGCAAGCGTGTGTTCATCAATCACCGGCGCCGCGTACCGAAACTCGGACGCGATGACGGCTTCTGCGGGGACACGCACCCATTGTTCGATCACGCGCTTGCCCACCAAGCCGGCATGATACGATGAGCCACACGCGAGCAGCAGTACGCGCCGAACTCGCCCAAAATCAATCGCGTCGAGTTCGGCAAGGCGGACACCGTGTTCATCTACGCGCCCACGTAACGCATTGGCAAGTGCGGAGGGTTGCTCGAAAATTTCTTTCAGAAAGAAATGCGGATAGCCACCCTTTTCCGCCGCTTGCACATCCCAGTTGACGATCAAGGGATCGCGCTCGACTGGCGCGCCATCGAGCGTGTAGAGATGCACGTCCGCGCGTGTGAGCGCGGCAATCTCACCATCTTCGATTAGAAGCATACGCCGGGTGTATGGCAACAACGCCGGAATATCGGACGCGATAAAATTTTCACCCTCGCCCAAGCCAACGATGAGCGGCGAGAAATGCCGCGCCGCGATGAGCAACGCCGGATTTGTCTGATCGAATACCCCAATCCCGTACGTGCCGCGCACGCGCTTGAGTGCACGTTGCACCGCGCCAATCAACGCCAAGGCATCCGCCGCCTGATCAAGTTCTTGTTCGATCAAGTGCGCCAACACCTCCGTGTCGGTCTCGGTAACAAAGCGGTGTCCCTGCGCGCGTAACTCGGCACGCAACTCGGCATAGTTTTCGATGATGCCGTTATGCACCACCACAATGCGCCCCGTGCAATCGGCGTGTGGATGCGCGTTCGTGTCGTTGGGCGCACCGTGCGTTGCCCAGCGCGTATGTCCTAGCCCCAACGAACCTTGCGGTGCATCGTGATTGAGTAGGTCAACGAGTCTATTGAGTTTGCCTTCACTTTTGCGAATGGCAATATTGCCTTGCGGAGTCAATACCGCCACGCCCGCCGAATCATAGCCGCGATACTCGAGCCGGCGCAAACCATCCAGCAGAATCGGCGTTGCGTGGCGTGTGCCGATATAGCCAATAATACCGCACATGGGAATCCCTCCGGGGAAATTCTAGATTTGTGATTTTAGATTTCAGATTGATCATATTTGCAATCTGCACTTTGAAATCTGAAATCGTTTTGCCACTGCCCGCCTTTTTGTTTCGCCGATTGCTCGACGATTTTGTGGCGCGCTCTATGCTTGGGAGGGGGAAGCACAATGTTTCGAGGACAAGTGAAACATTGTGAGAAAGGACGTGGCAGTCCTTGGAGGCATCCGCTGATCTTTCGATTTTCCCATCGGTCATTGCGAGGAGCATCCTGCGAACAAGCAAAGGATGCGCCAAAGCCATCTCTCCATTTTCCACGTGTACTCGCAATGGCGTGGTTAGTTCTGCCTTGCGGCAGAAAACCTCCACCTCGTCATCCCGCGCATCGCACGGGACCATGCGCTCATCTTCCCCAAGAAAATTATTTTACATTGGCGACCTCCTCACCTTGGTAGGGTTGCAACAAGCGTTCTGTTGGCATAGACCAGCCGGCATAATAACCGTGCAATTCCGGCGGCATCATTTGCGCAATCAACAACATCAATTCATCGGACATAGCGGTGATTTGTTCGCGCGTGGGTTGCTTGATTACAGGAGTGACCGGCTTGCCGATATAATACATCATCTCCGTGCGACGTAATCGAATCAAATTCTTCCAAAACTTTTTGCCGCCCCAGATGGCGACCGGTAAGATGGGCGCACCGGAACGCAACGCAAGAATGATCGCGCCTTCACGTCCACGTTGCAAGGCACCGGTTTCACTGCGATGCCCCTCGGGGGCAATCACCAAACATTGTCCACTTTGCAACACTTTGAGTGCGGTCTTGATCGCCGTAAGATCCACTTCGCCGCGCCGCACCGCAAACGCGCCGTACAAGCGCAACACCAAGCCGAGCACCGGCAGATCGAACGCTTCGATCTTTGCCATTGGCACGACGTCGCGCGGCGTGTGGGGACCGATAATCACCGGATCCAGAAAACTGCTGTGGCTGATGGCGAAAATGACGGGACCTTGGCACGGCACATTTTCGATGCCGCGAATGTCCAACCGCAACAATAGGCGGAACACCAGACGTAACGCCCAATTCGCCAGGCGATAAAACCACGATCGTTTAGGATACGTACTCATCCGATCATTGCTCGTGCTTTTTCTTCGACCAATTCCAGAATACGCTGTACCACTTGCTCCACCGATAATTGGGTGGAATCAATATACACCGCATCATCGGCTTGCTTGAGCGGTGCCACCGAACGGGATGAATCAATTTGATCCCGTCGGCGAATTTCTTGCCAGACCGATTCAAAATCTACGGACTCGCCTCGCCGCACGCGATCGCGATAACGCCGGCGGGCGCGCTCTTCCTCACTCGCATCGAGATAAATTTTCAAATCGGCTTCCGGCAAAATGACCGTGCCAATATCGCGCCCCACCATCACTACCTTGCCGCGCAAACCGATGCGGCGTTGTTGTTCGCCCATCGCGCGGCGCACGCCGGCATACGTGGATACGGGCGAGACGTTGCCATCCACCCTTCGCGAGCGAATCTCCCACGTAATATCTTGTCCGTCCGCCAGCACCGTAAACTGCCGACCATCGTTTTGGGTGGGTGGCAAAAAATCAATTTGCACTTGCTCCGCCAATGCCGTAATCGCCGCTTCGTCAGTAATCGGAATGGCGCGCGCTAATGCCACATAGGTAACCGCGCGATACATCACCCCAGTATCAAAGTACAGATAACCCAGTTGCTTAGCAACGGCTTCGCCCACCGTACTCTTGCCCGATGCGGCGGGTCCGTCAATCGCGATGATAGAAGGTTTCAACTTTTTTGCATCCTCAATTGATTCTTGAGCATCTGGAGTTCGCGCTGGCTCAACGTGCGCCACTTGCCGACCGGCAACATTCCCAGTTCGATCGGTCCGATGCGTGTGCGAATCAAACGTTTGACCGGATGACCGAGCACACCGCACAAATGGCGAATCTCGCGTTTACGTCCTTCGTGCAAAACAATCCGCAACCAGCATTCGCCAGGCGATGCGTCACTCCAATGGTGCCGGCGACCGATCTCACCAAGACGGCGCACTTTTCTCACCGAATCCGCACGTATCCAAACTCCATCGTACACGATGCCTTTGCGCATTCGCGTCAAGGTTTCTTCCGTGGGATCACCTTCCACGAGTGCCAGATATTCTTTCTCGTGTTCATAGCGCGGGTGCGTAATGCGATGCGCCAGATCGCCATCGTTCGTAAGCAACAATAATCCTTCGCTGTTCAAATCCAAACGCCCAGCGGCATATAAACGCTCGCGCACGGGCACCAAATCAATTGCCAATTTCTTGCCGCCCGCTTTATCTACATCGCTCAAGTAACCTTTGGGCTTGTGCAAGACAATGTACGTGGGTTGCTCAAGGCGAATCAACTTGCCATCTACTTCGATTTTGTCGCGCGTGGGGTCCACCTTAGTACCCAACTCAGAAACGATTTTACCATTGACGCGCACGCGTTTTTGCAGAATGAGTTCTTCACACTTGCGCCGTGACGCAATGCCGGCATGCGCTAGAATTTTTTGCAGACGTTCCATCTACTTGATTCGCTCCGCGACATGATTCGCCGTCTCATTGGCTTCTGCCACCGCGTTCGCTAAAACATTTTGTGCCGTTTCTTCCAACGGCGGCAAATCTTCCACGCCGCGCAAACCAAAGTTTTGCAAAAACTCGAACGTGGTCGCATAGAGAATGGGACGCCCCGCCGTTTCTTGGCGCCCCACTTCTTGAATCAACCCATGCGAGACAAGCGTTTGAATCACGCCATCGCAATTGACGCCACGCACCGCCTCGATGGCTGGACGCGTGATGGGTTGACGATACGCGATAATCGCCAGCGTTTCCAACGCGGCAGCCGAGAGCCGACTTGAACCCTCCACGCCCAGAAATTTTTCGATGGCTGGCGCGGCTTCGGGCGCGGTAACCAATTGCACCTTGTCACGAAATCGTTGCAACCGAAATCCGCGCGCGCTGTACTCTTGCTTGAGTTCGTTCAACACTTCTTCGATGTGTTGCGCGTCCACCTCCAACGCGCGCGCCAGCGACGCGATGGGAACGGGTCCTTCGGCGACAAACAACAAACTCTCAACGAGTATTTTAAGAGGCAAACCTTCCGTCATACCTTTTGTGATTTGGCTTGCACGCGTGAATAATTCAATCGCACGCGCACTTGCGCCACCTTTAATCCGATTTGTTGTTCCAACACTTGCTTTGCCAACGCGATCACTTCTTGGGTTTTTTGCGGCACGTTGACCTCGGGGCTGGTTTCTAATTCGATCAATGTCTCTATCGCATTGCCTTTGCTAGCGAGAACGTGCGCCTTGACCAAGGCAATCTCGGCAATTTGCGAGATGCTGTGTTCCAATCGCTGCACAATCGCTTGTTCGGTTACTTCGACGTAGCCCTCCGATACTTGAATTTGCAAATGCCGTACGCGCGGAGCATTCAATTCAAGAAACAAGAGCAAAAGGACGACAACGAAAATGGTCAGCAAGGTCAGCGTGCAAATCATTTGAATCAGAACAGCGGTTGCGCCATCTGCCAAACTGCGCGTCAAATTGTTCAGCGTGCCTGTAATGCTAGGCAAGAAAAATAGCACCGCCACAATCGCGGCTGGGACAATCAAGAGTGCAACGATCAATTCCACCATCACGATCACACGATTGATGACATTCATCGTTACCTCCTCGACACGGCGCGCATTATACTACGTTCGCCGACTGTACACAAACACCGAAGCGTGGGGCGACGTGGCGCGGCGCGTGTGGCGCGACCTTTTCTTTTCAGATCGCCCGTGTGGCGCGCGACCTTTTCAGATCGCCCGTGTGGCGCGCGACTTTTCAGATCGCCCATGTGGCGCGCGACCTTTTCAGATCGCCCGTGTGGCGCGACCTTTTCAGGTCGCCCGTGTGGCGCGACCTTTTCAGATCGCCCATGCGGCGCGACCTTTTCAGGTCGCCCATTGCGGGCTAGAAAGCCCGCCCTACATACAACTTTTCAGATTGCAGTGGTTTTAACCGCCTGTCAAGCGATTTGGTAACACCCCCCGCCAGTCCGAGCAACGCCAGCCCGCTAATCACAGCACCAAGGACTAAGGAGGTGGGACGATACTCAAACTCGATGCGATGCGTCCCCGCCTTCACACGCACCGCCCGGAAAATATAGTCTGCGCGTTCGATAGGTGCCTCAACGCCATCCACGCGCGCGACCCAACCGGGATACCACGCATCGGCGAGCAAGACATACGCCTCCGCTTGCGCGTGCACCGATAACATCACCCGTTCAGGTTGATAACTCACGATTTGCACCAATTCATCGGCGCGCTGTGCCCCGCCGGCATCGAGCGGCGCTCCACTCGCCAGCACCAAACTTTCCCGCGGCTTGAAATCCTCGCGGCGAATTTCGTTCAACGCTGCCACATCATCCATCACACGCGCACGATGAACCAAGAACGCGCGCGGCAACGTATCTTCATTCCGGAAAATTGCCACCTCATTCGTGCGATAAATCAATGTTTGATCGGTGCGCCCAATGAGATGCGAAACCGAAACGTCTTGACCGGCTGGCGTCGTCAACACCACCCGTTCGATGTGGAGCAAGCCCGCCGGAATCTTGGGCACGATGGCGATCTGGGTAATCGTCAGCGGCTTGCCCTCGCGCCTCAAATCAAATTCGGCGATAAAGTTATGACCCGGATGCGCTTCGGTGGGAAAAGCCGAGCGCGCCGGGAACGTTGTGGCGATAGGCGGCATCGAATGGCGAATGACCTTGCGCACATCACTGCGTTCGTACGCCCACTCCGCCGTATCGAACCCCGCCCGCAAGGGAATCGAAACCGGCACACCGTCTTGGGTAACCAAGTTGATTTGTGCCACCACCTCGCCATCGCGCAACTCCACCGATTGCGCCAGCGAGGAGATGATTGTGAGTTGGGTGGCTGGCGTTGGCGCAAACGTAACCGGGCGCGTAACGACATCGGCGACGAATGGATTTTTCAAATCATCGCCTTCGGTTTTTGCATCAACGGGTAACATTTGCGGGACAAGATAATAACGCACGTTGAGCAGATTCAACATCGGTGCCGTCAAACGGTCATGCGATTCTTCCAGATCCAAATAGTCGCTGGTGCGTTGCGGGACGAGCGGCGTATAGCCGCCCGCACTTGCCACGCCAAAGGTCATACCGATGTTCGGATACAAACTTTCGCGCATGGTGATCATTGCCGGATAAATCCATAAACTCGTTAGCACGCGACCATCGTCTGGTGCCAACTCGGGCATTTGGGCAAGCGAACTGGGCGGTCGGTAGAAATCGTCCACTGGCACCATCAGGTTGTAGGTCTTGGTGTACACCGCTGAAAATAAAGCAAGATCAATCATCGTTACACCAATCGTCAACGTTGCCAAGGTGGTGCGTGTAAACAAACGACGCCGCGCGCCCAAAATAATCCAGGCGACGAGGCACGCCAAAACAATCGGTAACCAAACCCAGAGCGCGAGCCAACCTTCCAGCGGAATCGCCGGGATGAGTCCAACGATGATCGCAAGCCCTAGCACAACAAAGGCAAGCGCGACTTTCTGTCCGCGCGTGAATCGCGTGGTGATCGGCGCACGCGCGAGCCAATAATCCAACATCATCGCGGCAAGCGCGGCGATGGCAAAGGTGTACCAAAAAAAGAAACGTGACGGAACACGAAAATAGTTGAACAACGGCAAGTAACGCAAGCCGCGATACGCCGGGTTTAGATCGCCCAGACCCAAAAAGAGCGCGACGGCGGCGATGAGAACAAAAAAGCCCACGCGCCGATCGCGGCGCACAAAAAGGATGGCGATCGCAAACGTGATGCCCAGCAAACCGGTATAACCGATGACTTCAACGGAGACGCGCGGAAAGGGATTGCCCAGCAAAAACGGATTGAACAACATTAAATAGTGCGGTGCGCGCAACGAGAACGCGTTGAAAAATTTGGGCAACAAGCCCGCCGCGCGATTACTCATCGTTGAGAGTTCGTACGTGGGCAAGAGTTGCGGCGCGGCGATCATCGCCCCTACCCCAATCGCCAGGATTACCGGGATCATTTGGGGTAGATCAACGTACTCGAACAAGCGATGGCGCGTGGAAGCAGATTGCCAACGCACGCTCGCGTAGAGCGCCAACAAGATCGCGGTCATAAAGGCAAACTGGGGATGACCGCCCAGCAATTGAATGCCGCTAAACAATGCCAGACAGATCCACCAGCGCAATCGGCGTTGGAAAATTTCTTCTTGCCGGAATTTCTCAAACGCCCAGAACAACCATGGCAACCACGCTGCGGTTGCCAGCACGCTCATATGTTGCAAACGTGGTATAAAAAATCCGCCGCCGCTAAACGCCATCGCGCCCAGGAATGCACTCGCCGGTTGCAGATGGAGCGCCCGCAAAAACAAATACATTCCGATAGCGACCCACGCAAGACTGATGAGAATGTCATAGTTGGTTGCGACATCAAGGGGGAACAAACCATACAGCAAGGGATGCGTGGGATAAAGTGCGCCAATCTGTCCTTCCGCCAAGAGGGGAAAGCCGGCAAACAGCTTGGGCTCCCACAGCGGCAAACGACCTTGTCGCAACGCGTTCGCGTACGCCAGATGCGTGGGATAAAAGAACATCAAGATGTCGCCAAAAAAGAAGACGGCTTGGCGGAAGGTGGCTTGCCAAAACAAGGCAGGGTACCACGCCGCCAACGCGACCACTGCCCAAAAATCGGTGCGCGGTGACGTTAGGATGCGTTCCAATCGTTGCATAAAACTCATCGAGCGGGAGCAGGTGTCAGGGTTGGAGTTAGGATTTGCGTTTGGGTGAGAGGCAATGTTGTCGTGAGTGTTGGTGTAAACGTTGCGGTCGGTGTGAGCGGCAAATCGGTGATCACGACTTGCAAGGTTTCAGGGACAATACTCTGGACTTTGAGCGCGTCGGGAATGACTGGCACGCGCGGTTTCAATTGATAGACCCCTGCCGTCAAGGTCGAAGCATCTACAAACACTTGGACATCATCGGCGCCAATGCTTTGCAAACTGGGGACAGGACCCGAAAGGATAATCTCGACCGTGTCCGGGGAGACTGTGACGGCGAGACCGCGCCGCAAACCCTGCACGATTACTTTGCGTCGAATCGTCTGTCCGCCCAGAATCGGCGTCACGGACACTTGGACAGTGATGCCCTCGTTGTTCAAAATCGAAACCCCTTCGGGCAAGGAGACGGTGGCGCGTTTGGTAACCTCCGCCGTCGCTGCGGTTACATCAATCGGCAAAGTTTCGATAAAACCGGGAATTTTTGCCAGAATGTCCGGATTGCCAGCAATCGTTACGACGGATGGTGCGACGGTAATATTGCTAATCCAGTATCCCGATGCCACCGTGCCTTTCAGCGCCGCACGAATCGAAACATCTTTGTATCCCACGCGTTGTTCCACCGGCACTTTGACGAGTATGACCGAAGGGGTAATGACGACCCCTTGCACCAAATTGCCTTGTTGATCGCGTGGCACCACCGCCACTTCACGTTCGACGGTTGACTTGGCGCCCCGCAAATACAAGTCCACCGACACTTCGGTGATTTGCTCAACGAGTGGCGCGGGACCGCTCACCGTCACCCGGGAGGGGGTTAGGACCGGGTTGCGATACACGTAACCGATGGGCGCCGCATCCAAAACTTCGGCGCGCAGATCTAACTCACGTGAACTCAACGGCTCGAGACGAATCCCCAGTGTGGGTGGTTCAACTGATACAATGCTCACGCGCGGATCATTGACTTGCACTTGGATCGGAATTTGGTGTGAGCCGGCTCCTACACTCTGCAAATCCGCTGTTGCACGAAAAGACGTGGTGGTGATTTGATCCCAACTAATTTGCGGCGCGCGAATCTTGACCCGGACCGTCTCGATCTTTTTTTCCATCACCACCATTCCCGGCGAAAGATGAGTAACTTCGATGGGCAATGGATCTGGCAAATAACCATCCCGGATGGGATTTTGTTCGCTGGTGGCAACTGCCCAAATGATGATGGCAAACAAGAGCGCCATCATCAGCGAGTTGAACTGACCAAGCAGGGCGCGAATCACACTGACGCTCCCTTGCCCGACTTTTCAGTCGTGTGATTCTGGGGCATCCAACGTTCTAAATCGAGACGCGGTTCAATCAAGCGATACAACAAACGATTCAACTCTCCCTCATCCAAGCGACGCACCAAGCGACCATTTTGAGCGACAGCAATCGAACCGCGCTCTTCCGAAACGACGACCGCAATCGCATCGGTGCCTTCCGTGATGCCAATCGCGGCGCGATGGCGCGTCCCCAAATCGCGATCCAAAGTGTTGCTCTCGGACAAGGGGAGCATACACGCCGCCGCCACGACCCGGTCTTCGCGCACGATCACCGCGCCATCGTGCAACGCCGAATTTTTGTAGAAAATCGAAAGCAACAAATCTTCTGAAAGGCGTGCATCGAGCAAGACGCCGGTGTCAATGAAATCTTGCAAGCCGGTGGAACGTTCGATGACGATCAGCGCGCCAAAACGTTGTTGGGCAAGTGCCCCGGCAGCGCGCGAGATGATGTTGATCGTTTGAGCGGTGGTAGCGCTCCGCCGCGCCCATAACATCCCGGGACGGCCCAAGCGTTCTAACGCGCGCCGCAACTCGGGTTGGAAAATGACCGGGATGGCAACGAGTAAGGCGGGAATGGATTTGCTGACCAACCAATTGAAGGCGGTCAGACGAAAGAAACTACCCGCCAGCACAGCGAGCAACGCCACCACAATGGTGCCGCGCACGAGTTGCACCGCCCGCGTGCCTTGAATGAGATACATCAATCCATAGAAAACCAAGGCAACCAATAAAATATCGAACACACTCGAGAGTGTAAAATGCGCCAATAATTCTGTAAATGGATTGATCACGATTCGTCACTCAACTGAGTCAACAAGGTTCGATAATCTTCAACGCGCGGCGGGTTCATGGCAATGATTTGTTGCACGATGGTGAGTGCCTCTTGCTTTTTGCCTGCGTTGAACAAGGTGTCTGCTAACGCATCCAAGATTTCCACGGCTTGATCGGTTTTGCCTGCTACGTGATAACATTGCGCCAACCGCATGGTCAAGGCTGATTCGTTAGGATAACTGGAGGCTAGCGCTTCAACTACGCCAATCGCTTTCTGGGGTTCTTGGCGGGATTGATAGAACGCGACCAGTTCATCGAGTTCATGGAGCGCGACATCACGATTGCCCAAACGCAAACCTAGATCAACGATATAGAATCGGGCGCGCTCGTCCCCCGGCGAATGGTGACGAATCTCTTGGTACGTTGCCAGTGCGCCTTTGAGATCGCCTTGACGCACGCGCGCCTCCGCAATCCGATGCCGTAAGGCAAGTGCACAGGGGCTGTTGTTCCCGGTCCGCGTTGCGATGCGTGCGCCTTCGTTGAATTTTTCCATCGCGCGCGCGGTTTGCCCTTGCCGCAAATACAACTCACCCAGTTCAAGATATTGTTCCAGTGCATCATCGGTTCGATTTTGCTGGGCGAGTAAATCAATCAATTTGGCGCGGATCGCTACATCATCGGGCGCGATTTTCAATTCACTGCGATACAAACTTTCAGCCCGCTTGAAATCCCCACGAATGAGACAGAGATCGGCAAGGGTTTGGTACTTGGTGCGCGCTTCGGCAATGCGATCTTGCTTGATCAAGATTTCGGCAAGGCGAATGTGCGCTGGCAAATAGTTGGGCGCCAGTTCGATGGCACGATAACATTCTTCGCTGGCTGCCCCCAATTTTTCACGGCGCAGATATTCGTTGGAGAGCGCGAGCGCCTCCAACACCTTGTCTGACCCCGGCACCTCGATCACTTCGGCCAGACTGATTTGGCTGTCGGCGGCGCGCAAGGATTCCAAATGACGCCGCACCTCGCTCACCTTGTCTTCCCAGCCGCGATTGGTGAGAAATTCTTCCAACGCTTGGGTGAACGATTCAGCTTTGGCGCGGTCGCCCTTGGCGGCATAACTTTCTGCCAAACCTTCGTACACGGAAATTAGATCGTCGGCTTGTTCGCGACGCACACTACTCAAGTCCACAATGCGCACCACGTACAGAAAATGTTCGACCGCGTTGTCCAATTTGCCTTGCGCCCGATAGCATTGCCCCAAGGCATAATGACTAGCGAGGGCGTAATCTTTATCGGCAACCGTTTCCTGCAAAAGCTGGATCGCCTCATCGTAGCGCATAGATTCAAAATAGAGCAGACCCAGATTGAATTTGATTTCCGGGCGCGTGATGCCGGCGGTCATCAATTTACGGTACGCTTCAATCGCTTCATTGACCCGATGATTCATTTGCGCGTCCACCGCGCGCGCAATCAATGCATCCACTTCGATTTGGCTGATGCGCGGACGCGTTTCCTTATCGCGCCGTTCCTCGTCCAAACCCGACGGCGGTGCCGATTCTTCCAATACCGTTTGCGCCAAACGCGAAAGTGCGGCTTTTTCCGCTTCATCCACCGGGCTGTGACCCGCACTGGGCTGTGCCGTATGCTCGCGTTGCATCTCTTCGATGAACTCACGCGCCGCCGCGTTTTTGGGATCGAGGGTCAAGGCTTGCTGGGCTAAACTGGATGCTTTGGCTTCCTCACCGCGCTTACGATAAATTCGCGCTAACGCCAAGTGTTCCAGAGAAGCGAGGGCGCTTTGCCCGCTCCGCACGTACACCTCGGCAAGTTTCTGATGAATGTCGGTACGCTCGGGCTCCAACTCTGCCGCCTGGCGCCACGCCGCGATGGCTCGGGGCACTTGTTTGGTTTTGAGAAAGAGCTCCGCCGCCGCCCGATAGGTACCGGCGGCTTCGCGGGAACGTTTCATCTTGGCTTGCAAAGCCGCCACGCGCATCAAAGGTACCGGGTCGTTGGGTTGCGCTTTGACGATACTTTCGTACTCGCGCATCGCGCTTTCCCATTGACCCAAGCCCTCCAATGCTTGCGCCAAACTGTTCCGCACCACCAGATCGTCCGGAAACTCGGCAAGCGCGCGGCGATATTCTTCGACCGCTTTTTTCCACTTGCCATCCCACGCAGCATTGTGACCTTTTTTGATTGCGTCGTTATAGATGGAACGATTGCCCGGCATAAGCCATCAAATCAAGAGTAAAAAATCTGATTCGATCACTTTTTACTTTTGCCTTTTATCTTTTTACTCGCAAGTAGGATGGCGACAATGGCTTTCTGCGCGTGCATTCGATTTTCGGCTTGATCGAAGAGAACCGAGTGTTTGCCATCCGCCACTTCATCGGTGATTTCCATACCACGATGTGCCGGCAAACAATGCATCACGATGCACGATGGTTTGGCACGCGCGACGAGATCGGCATTGACCTGATAGGGTGGAAAAACTTGGGCGCGTTCGGCGGCTTCGGCTTCTTGGCCCATACTTGCCCAAACATCGGTATAGATCACATCCGCCTCTTGCACCGCGATTTGCGGATTCTGCACCAACGCCACGCTCCCCCCCGATTTCGTGGCACTCGTGCGCGCTTGCTCCACCGACGCCTCGTCCAGCGCATACCCTTGCGGCGATGAGCAAACGAAATGCGCCCCGCCCAACGCACACGCGTACATCAACGAGCGCGCCACGTTGTTGCCATCGCCCACAAAGACTACCTTGAGTCCCTTGAGTTTGCCGTGATGTTCAATGATTGTGAATACGTCTGCCAGCGCTTGGCAGGGATGCTCGTGATCGGACAAACCGTTAATGACCGGGACGCGTGAATATTGCGCCAGTTCAACTACATGGGCGTGGGCAAAAACACGCGCCATAATGCCATCCACATAACGCGACAAGACGCGCGCCACATCCGCGATGCTTTCGCGTTGACCCAAGCCAATTTCGTTGGGCGAGAGGTAAAGCGCATGTCCGCCTAAATGCAACATTGCCATATCAAAGGAGACGCGCGTCCGCAACGAGGGTTTTTGGAATACCATTCCCAGCGTTTTGTTTTTGAGGATGGGTTTGTTGCCCCCTTTGCGCCATTCGGCTTTGAGTTTCTTGGCAACAGCAAGAATCTGATTGAATTCGGCTGGACTAAGATCGGCCATGGCAATCAAATGCTTCATACCATTTCACCTTATGCTCTGGGATTAAACTCTGGAAAATCAGAGCGTTACAATGCGACCTTTGATGGCATGCTGACCCACTTCGAGCAAGCCAACGGTGCCGGGCTGTCCATTGTGCGGCACGACCGAACCCGGGTTGAACAACAGAACGCCCCCATGCATTTTGATGTACGGCGTGTGACTGTGCCCAAAGACAATGGCATCCACCCCTTCGCCCTCAAACTCGCGAAGAACATAGTCGAATAAAGCGCGCAATCGCAAGGATTTGTTGAAATGATAGATCAGGCGGGTCCACAGATCCACGCGCCACGCCCGATGGCCATGCACTAGCCCAACCGAACGACGCGCAAAATCCAACCGTTGTTTTTCCTGCAAATAATGTTTGATCTGCCAATTGTCGCGGTCGCCATAAACAGCAAAGGTTTGCGCAATGGGCTCAAGTTGCTGCAACACCGCCAGACTGCTAATATCTCCCGCGTGAAAAATCAAATCCACGCCGTTAAAGATATCGAACACACGCGGCGGCAATTCCGGCAAAATATCCGGTACATGAGAATCGGACAAGACGCCAATTCGCATGGATCTTAAAGCCATAAGGACAAGCCCGCAATCAACATTTCAACGAGGAGATACGATTGAACCCGTTGAGCGTACGCGCGTCCATCCCGATCCACACGATAACGGATCTGCCATAACACCTGAGCCAGCAAACCCAACGCGATAATGCCAGCACCCGCCGGCGTATTGGTCGCCATCAAGATCAAGATGACCACGAGTTGGGCAACGTTTGCGATGCTCATCCAACGCGTCTCGCGCGAAGAAGCGATGGCGAATAACGCACGATAGATGAGGGTAAAGAGAACCACAAACGCCAAGGCAAGCCCCGAGAAATATCCAAACGCGCTTTGCGCGATGAGCCACGGTAAAGCGATTTCGTACACGCCCCGCAATTCGACGCCGCGTTCCGGACTCTGCCCTTCGATCAAAGCAATCACCAAAGCGAGAGCCGTCAAGATGGTTGGCACGAGACCTAGGACGACCGCCAGACAGACCGCCATCACGCCGGCAAGGATCATCCCGATAATTTCAGAATCAATGAGGGGCCAAATCACAAAGCGTGCGAATCGGATGCGGTACGAGATGGCGCGTGCAAGACGTTGCGGCAAGGCGCTGGGGGCATACGTTGGTGGCATCAGCCAAAGCCGTGCGTTGGCGATATTGTGCGGCAACGCGGTGCGCCAATCGGCGTGAAGCCACAGCGCCCGCCAGGCCCCTAACAAAGCATCGCACAGCACTATGAGCAAAATCAGTTTGAGCAGCCACTGATCGTGATAGATCACGCCACCAGCCGCCAGCGCGCCACAGAGGGTTGCCCACAGAGGTCCCAAGAAGGTCAATGGTCGAGCCGGGCGCAAGTCGAGTGCAAACAAACGGCCCGCAACCGGGCGTACGCTACGGTACGAATCTTCCATCGTACGTATGATACCACAAATCGTACTCAAATCCAAATGCGTTTTACCAGCAAGGATAACGAGAAGAACTAGGCGTGTAAATGGACGACAAGTACCATCCCTTGGTTGAACATAATCTCCGCTTGTTCTGCCATTAGCACGTTACTCACCCCGCGCGATGAATCGCGATACAGGGTTTCATTCCGCAACGGATATTTCAAACCACGCGTGACGATTCCTTCCACGCGCTCGGTCAACGGAATCAAGGAAACGGTCTCGCCGATTTTGCCGGTTATCGTTGCCTGTTGGGTTGCAATCCAAGCCTCGAATCTTGCGTCGGCAAGGCGCGCCGGAATTTGCCGGGATGCCGGCTTGATCAACAAAAACATGTTCGCGATTGTTTGATCGAACCGGCCGCCTAGTGCCCCCAGGATGGTAATCTCCTCGGCGCCGCGCGCAAGGGCAAGGGCAATCGCCAGTTCAAGATCGGTCTCGTCTTTGGCAGAAGGGTATGGCATGAATTCCGTGTGGGCGTTCTCACACCAAGCGCGCGTTGGCCCATCTAGCGAATCGAAATCCCCAATGAGAATGTGGGGAGCCAGTTCGAGATGTTGGCGCGCGTTGAGTGCACCGCCATCCGCCGCAATGCGCAGATCAGCATTGCGCCATATCGTCCGCAAGCGCGGATGGTTTTCCAATTCACCGTTGGCAACAATGGCCACTTTCATCCGATTGCTCCTGGCTTGCGTATCAAACGCACATTCACATTATAACGCAGATTCGGCAATCTGGATAAATTATGATAAAATGGAACAAGGACTTGTCATTCGGGGCGTTTACCAACGTTCGGACGAAAAGGAAGGTTCGTAGCACGGCGATTGATCGCCAACGTTTACACGGCGTAATGAATCGCGCGACGCTGAACCTAACTCGGACAAGCCGAAACTGAACAGCATTTTTCCACGAAGCACACGAAGAAACACGAAAAATTCGTTTTCTCCTTCGTGGACGAAGAATCCTTGCTTTTAAGTGGGAAGGTACTATTTTTCAGACGAGTGGTTCATTCGTTGTTGGCGCACTCGCAGGCGGATGACAATGGACTATGTGTCGGACAAATTTGTCCCACATGTTCGAAGGAGGAGACATGTTCGATACTTTAACCTTGGCACCTCTGCTCGGTTTAGTGGTATCTGGAGTCTTGATCGTTCTCGCCGCGAGCGCCGTTATCGCTTTGTGGCACGATACCCAGACCAAACACTAGATTATTTTGCAATCCACCTAACTTGTGCTAAAATGTTCGCAGCGTTGGGAGATGGTGCAACGGCAGCACGACTGACTCTGGATCAGTTAATCGTGGTTCGAATCCACGTCTCCCAGTAGAATGCGCACCCTGCAGTTGCCTTGTATGGCAACTGCATATTTTGTCTCCGAATCGGTTCTTTTTACCGTTGCGTCGGAGGAATCAATTGCGGTACACTCATTGATGGAGAGACGAGTCAACAATTCGTCTCTCCACCAGCCAGATCTTCGTTTCCTTCCTTGAATGGGGCATTGTGACGAGTGCAATGCCCCCTATCGTGATTGAGAATGGCAAATACTATTTCAAAGTAAGCGCGGCTGGCACAAACAATCGGAATTGGAACGGCGACTTTTTTCGGGTGCACCGCTAAATCAATGACCCGCCAGATTCGATCCGGCGGGTCACTTTTTCTTTTTGGCACGCTCCACGAGTTCGAACAACTTGTTTAGCGCTTCGAGCGGCGAAAGTGAGAGCACATCCAAACCCTCGAGTTCTTTGCGCAACTCGTCCTCTTGCGTAAACAGTGGCAGTTGTGTCCCAGAAAGCGTCTTGACAAAAACCTGATGTTGCTCTTCCAAATTTTTGAGCACTTGTTCCGCGCGATGCACCACTGCTTTGGGAATCCCCGCCAATTGCGCCACGTGAATCCCGTACGACTTGTCTGCCCCGCCACGCACAATCTTGTGCAAAAACACCACACGCCCACCTTGCTCAAGCACGGCGACGTTATAGTTGCGCACACGCGGCAACACTTCTTCCAATTCGATGAGTTCGTGGTAATGCGTGGCAAATAACGTCTTGGACTGCAATTGCGGATGATTATGAATGTGCTCAACGATGGCGCGCGCAATGGCGATGCCATCATACGTACTCGTCCCGCGTCCAATTTCATCGAGAATGATGAGTGACTGGCGCGTGGCGTGGGACAAGATATTGGCGGTCTCGACCATCTCGACCATAAACGTAGATTGACCTGCTGCGATTTCATCCTGCGCACCGATGCGCGTAAAGATGCGATCCACCAAACCAATTGTCGCCGATTCGGCGGGGACAAACGAGCCGATCTGCGCCATCAACACGATGAGTGCCACTTGACGCAAGAACGTACTCTTGCCGGACATGTTCGGTCCTGTGATGATGTGAATCAATTCCTCGTCCGATAACATCACATCGTTGGGCACAAACGGCTCATCGCGCAACGTGAGTTCAACAACCGGATGCCGCCCGGCAACGATGTGAATCGTATTTCCCGTGTTCAACTGCGGACGTACGTAACGATACCGCATCGCTACTTCGGCGAGGGCAGCGTACACATCGAGTTCGGCGAGTGCGCGGGCAGTGGCAAGCAACCGTGGCGCCGCGCCGGCAATGTGGGCGCAAACCTCTTTGAACAGCATGGTCTCTAATTCAACGATGCGCTCCTCCGCGTTGAGGATCAACGCTTCGTACTCTTTCAATTCCGGGGTGATAAAGCGTTCCGCGTTGGCAAGTGTTTGCTTGCGAATGTACTCAGGTGGGACTTGGGGCAAGTTGGGCGTCGTTACTTCAATGTAATAGCCAAACACCTTATTGTAACCCACCTTGAGCGATTTGATGCCAGTGCGTTCGCGTTCGGTGCGCTCCAGATTGGCGACCCAGTCTTTGGCATTGCGCGAAGCATTCACGATTCCATCAAGTTCAGCGGAAAAACCCGGCGCAATGACGCCACCGTTGTTCAGATTGCCCGGCGGTTCGGGAACAATCGCGCGCGAGATAAGGTTGACCAGATCGGGACAGGGATAAAGCGCGACAAAAGACGAAAGACGAAGGACGAAAGTTGTTTCGTCTTTTGTCTTGCGTCCTTCGTCCAAGAGGGCGTGAATCTTGGGTACCACTTCGAGTGCGGCACGAATCGCCACGACATCCCGTGGCGTCGCAATCCCTTGCACTACCCGATTTGTCAAACGTTCGAGGTCGCTCACTTTCTTGAGCAGATCGCGGATCGCTTCGCGCTTGGCCGTATCGCGGTAAAACGCTTCGACGGAATCGAGCCGCGCATTCAACGCATCGAGATCGAGCAAGGGTTGCAAGAGCCATTCGCGCAACAATCGTCCACCCATCGCCGTACGCGTTTCATCGAGCACACCCAGCAACGATCCCTTGACCGTACCGCCGCGAATTGTCTGCACTAGTTCAAGGTTGCGGCGCGTCGCCGGATCGAGCATCATGAACGATTGCGTAGAGTATGTCTTGAGCGAGGTCAGTTGTGCAAGCGCGGCTTTTTGATTGTCTTGCAAATATTGAATGATCGTCCCGGCGGCGCGCGTGGCAAGCGGCAAACCGGCAAGCCCAAAGCCATCAAGCGCGGCGACATGAAAATGATCAAGCAAGGTTTGGCACGCGGAATCAAAATCGGGAATTGGAAAAAATGAGAGGGTGGAATGAAAATTGTTGAGCGAGGTACTCTTGTCCACGATGAGTTCGGATGGGCTGAGGCGATCCAATTCTTGACGCGCATCGCGTTCATTCACTTCGGTGGCGGCAAAAGTGCCGGTCGTAATGTCCGCATACGCAATGCCGGCGCGATGTTGCTCCATCACAAGCGCCGCAAGATAGTTGTGGCGTTTCTCTTCGAGCAAGCCGGGTTCGACGACGGTGCCGGGCGTAACAACGCGCGTTACCTGGCGTTCGATGAGACCTTTGACCGGCTCATCGCTTGTCTGCTCAACGATGGCGACTTTGTGCCCGGCATTGATGAGCCGTGCGAGGTACGTTTCGACCGCGTGATAAGGCACACCGGCAAGTGGCACACGCGCATCGCCGCCCATATCGCGCGCGGTGAGAACAATGTTGCACACATTCGCTACGATCTTGGCGTCGTTGTCAAACGTCTCGTAGAAATCGCCCAGGCGAAACAAGACGATGGTATCTGGGAATTGTTTTTTGATGCGGAGGTATTGTTGACGGATGGGGGTGGTCATGCTTTCTCTTCAGTATCGTCCTCAGGCGGTGGTAACAACTCTTCAATCTTGAGTTGCAATTCTTTGGCACGTGCAATCAAGTCCAAGAGTTCAGCGTCTTGCTCTCGATCAAAATCTTCCGGACGCACGTCAAATGCTCCCCACAGCGCCTTCATCATATTGTCGGTGTGTTTCTTGAGCATCTTGGCGATATGCTCGGCAGTGATCTCACGATGACGCATCTTGACGCGTGGTCCGCCAAAGAAACCCAGCGCCTCCATCTCGGCGATGTGTTCTGCCATTTCGTCAGGCGGTAAATCCAAGCCGTCGGTTGGATCGGTGCCTTCCATAAATTCAAAGCGTTCATCTTGTTCAAGCGCGGAGGTGAATTCTTCGAGCGTTACGCCGGGGCGTTCTGCAACGTACATCGTCCAAAGTTTTTTGACCGGCACCAAAATGTCTTCATGGGTTTCCAAGATGGGAATTGCCCATTCGATCATTGGATTCATGAATTCCTCACTTGTGCCGCCCGATGTTCCATCGAAACGAACGTCAGGTAGCACACCAAAAAGAATGTGGCAAACAAGAACGCGACGCCGTACGTTTGCGAATATCGAATGGGATGGGCAAGCCGGGTCAGAATATCAACAAGGACGCCGCGCGGATGCAAAATCAAATCCCACGAGTTCCAATCGAGAAAGCGTCCCAGGTAGATGCCAAAGCCACTCGCGCCAATCGCAGTAAAAACGAATAGCCAACTCACAACGCGTCCGAAATAATCGCGCACGACGCCCTGCATCGTATTGAGTGATGCAACTGCGAGAAACAAACCCGACCACGCGAACGAAGCGAACATTCCAATATCGTACCACATGGGCACCGGTTTGCGCTCATCGAGATGCCACAAATCGGTGATGAGGTACGGCGCATTGGGTAAAAAGAGGAACCAGAGCGCGGCGGGAACGAGCATCAACCACCAGCGCCGTGGCTGATGTTGATGCAACGCGGCAATAAGGAGACTCAGGAGGTACGGCAACCACGCAAGAAAGAGATTCCACACAAAAAAGAGATAGGTGGTGCGATGGCTGAGATAAACACGTCCGGCAAAAAGCGCGCATGCCAAGAGTGTGGAAAGTGCGAGCGGATAGACCAAATGGTTGACACAAAAACGGTGGATGCGATGGAGGACGTTTGGCACTATGACCTCCTTGAAAAAAGTTTGTAGCACGACACGGAGCCGAGTGTCGCCATGAAGAAAGGCGCACGCAACGCATTATAGCGTACCGGCAGAGAAATCGCAAAGCGAACTGGCTATTCCTCACGCAACGCTTCGGCTACTTGCAACCGGCTCAAACGCAACATCGGATACACGGCGGCAAGCAAGGCCGCAGTGATTGAAACGAGCAGTGCTTGCAGATACACCTCAGGCACCGGCTCAAAAAAGATCGTCCAGCCGAACGAACGCAAGTTGATGATGTAAATCAAAATCGCCGAGAGAAGCACGCCGGTGGGAATCGCGAACAAACCCGCGGTCGCCCCCATCAAGCCACTTTCCAACAACGTGAGTCCCCACAATTGCGGCAACGTCATCCCGGTCGCGCGCAACGTGCCCAGTTCGCGCGTGCGTTCCAGTTGCAATGCCATCAACGCACCCAGCACGCCAATGAAAGCGACCACAATGGCGATAATGCGCAACGTCGCCGTGATCGCAAACGTGCGATCGAAAATCACCATCGCCGCATCGCGCAACGCTTTGTTACTCTGCACGATCACATTCGCGTTCCCCATCGCTGCGCGGATCTCATCTTCGACTTGGTTGGCATCCACGCCACTGGCCACATCCACACCAATCGCGGAAATACGTTGATCGTTCCACAACGCGCGATACACATCGAGCGCGAGTAAAACGATGCCTTGATCCGACGAGTAATCGAAAAAGATGGCGGCGATTTCAAACGATTGCGTACCGCGATCCGTTTCTAACTTGATACGATCACCAATCGTAACGTTATGCCGATTGGCGAACGGTTCGCTCACAAAGATGCTGCCACTTTTCCATTCGCTTAGCGCATCCGGGCGATGGGTTTTCAAGATCCGATTCGCCGCCGTCGAAACAGCAATCACACGAACGTTCCCTTGATCGGGCGAATAGACACTCACGTCGCGCACCATCTCGATTTTTTCCACCCCTCGCACACCGCGAATTTGTTCCGCCAATGCTGGCTCAACCGAGACCGTCCGGTTCGCCCCGATGATCGGCGAAGTGATGTACACATCGGCGATGAGGGTTTGCGCGAGCCATTGTTGCACCGTTGCGCGAAACGATTCAATCATCACCGTAACCCCGATGACCACCGAGACCGCAACCATCAACGCGGCGATAGCGACCGAGGTGCGACTGAGCGCTTGCATGATCGTGCGCGCTGCCATTCGCGCTAGCAAACCCAGCCGCCCCAGCGTCCGAGTGGTCAAGCGCATCAACGCAACCGTGAGAATCGGCACGGTCAGCGTGAGACCAAACAGCCCGACAAAAATTCCGGCAAACGAAAGCATCACATTGCGTTGACTCAACGCGAGTGCCGCACCGCCCATCGTCGCAAGCACAAGACCTAGTAGTGTGATACTGGGAAGCCAGCGCCGCACGCGCGATTCTAAATCGGAACGCTGCAAGACGGTGATGGCAGGGACATTCGCGGCTTCGGCGGCGGGGAGCATGGCGGCTGTGAGCGCAGAGAGCACGCCAAGCAAAATGCCTTTGAGGATCGAAAACGCATCCACATCAACGCCACGCACAGTTATCGCAAAATACAAATCGTTGATCGTTTGGGTAACCAGTGCAACGGTGAGCCGCCCCAGCCAAATGCCCAAACCAATCCCAATGATCGAACCGAGGATACCGCTGATGCTGGCTTCGATGAGAATCATTCCAAAAATTTGTCGCCCGGTAATGCCAAGGCATCGCAAAATTCCCAGTACCCGGCGACGCTGCACGATAGAGAACAGCGTGGTGTTATAGATCAGGAACATTCCTACGGCGAGCGCGAGCAAACTAAACGCGGTGAGGTTGAGTTGAAACGCGGCGGTGAGTTGTGTAACCGTATCGGCTTGCTCCGATGCCGGGACAAGGCGCAGACCATCGGGTAATGTCGCGGCAAGTGCGCGCGCTTGCGCATCGGTTGCAATCAAATCAATGCGTGTCAATCTACCGCGCAAATCGAACACTTCTTGCGCGGTCGCAATGTCCATGAGCATCAGCCCATCGAGCGCGCGCGCAGAAATGTCGTTGGGTGGCGTCATCAAACCGATGATGGTCACCACGTGCTCCTGCGTACCATAGACGAGAGTAATCTTGTCGCCGACGCGAATCCCGAATCGTTCCGCGCTGACTCCGCTCAATAATGCCGTGTTCGGTTGTGTCAGAAACGCGGCAAATGCATCAAGCGGGATGTTGGTGTTGGCAGTCAAGTAGGTGCGGAAAGGTGGCTCGGCAAACAAATCAATACCGAGGATGTGCAACACTTGCCCGCCCAGTTCTTTCGCGCTCGCGTACTCTTCCACAATCGGCGCGCTCAAACGATTACCGCTCAAACGCAAGTTACGGTACACGCCTTCGTCGAATCCTTGGTTGCCGCCAACGATCTGATGCGTCGCTTTGCCAATGACCGCATCGGTGGACAGACGAAATGCGCGCGCGGCAGAAGCGTTTGCCAAATCCACCGAGACCACTACTGCGACACCCAGCGCCACGCTGAGAATGACGAGTAACGTGAGCCAGGGGCGGCGAAGTTGATCACGCAAAGCGGTCTTGAAAAGTGTAAAAGTCATAAGTTAGTGTAGGTTACCGATACGATTCGGCTTGCAAGTTGAACAAGCGCGCGTACGTGCCGCCCAACGCCAGCAAGGCAGGATGAGTTCCTTGCTCGCTAATGCGACCTTGCTCGATGACAAAGATGCGATCTGCCATCCGGACGGTGGAAAAGCGATGGCTGATGAGCACAGCCGTCTTGTCCGTTGTCAACTCGCGGAATTGTTGAAAGACTTGCAATTCATTTTCCGCGTCGAGTGCCGCGGTCGGTTCATCCAGAACTAGAACCTCGCAATCGCGCATAAACGCACGCGCCAGAGCAATCTTTTGCCACTCGCCGCCGGACAAATCGCGCCCACGATGAAACCAACGCCCCAGGATCGTTTCATATCGTTCGGGAAAAGTTTCAATGAGCATATCCGCGCCACTTTTTTGCGCCGAGCGGACAATGCGTGGCAGGTCGTTCAACATTTCGATTTGCCCGAACCCGATATTCTCCGCCGCGGTGAGATGATAGCGCACAAAATCCTGAAAGATGACACCGATGCGTTGCCGCAATTCACGCAAATCGTACTCGCGCAAGTCCACGCCATCTAACAAGATCGCGCCTTCCGTTGGATCGTAGAGACGGGTGAGCAATTTGATGAGCGTAGTCTTGCCGGCGCCGTTGGGACCCACCAACGCGATTTTTTCGCACGGTTCAATCGTCAGGTTGATGTTACGCAATGCATATCCCTCTTGCCCCGCGTAACGAAACGATACGTTGCGAAACTCGATGCCGCGCGCAAATTTGCGCGGCACAGCAACCGGGCGTGCCGCGACAATCATTTGCGGTTTCAATTCGAGGAACGTAAACAGATTGCTCATAAACAAACCGTTTTCGTACAGATCGCTCAAGCCGTAAAAGATCGCTTCAAAAGTATTTTGACTGCCACGAAAGATTCCCAGATACAAGGTCATATCGCCCAAAGTGATTTCCCCGCTGACCGCGCGCCAAACGATCCACGCGTACGCACCATAGTACGAGAGCGTGGCAAGCAATCCTAGCCCCACCGATGCCAAACTACGCCCCTGGGCGATCTTTTGATCTTGTTGCAAGAATTTCCAAAACAAGTTGGCGTAACGGCCTAGCAACGGCTCACCCAAGCCAAACAGTTTCACTTCTTTGACCGCATCATAATCCGTAAGCAAGTGTTCAAGATAAGCGAGTTGACGCGCTGCGGGCGCGCGCCACGAAAGGACACGAAAGTGTAATTCGGCGTAACGACTTTGCGCAATAAACGCCGGGATCGTAGCCAGGAAAAGAATCAGCGTGAGCCAAGGGCTAAAGCGCAACAATAACGCCCCAAACGACACAAGCGTGATGAGGTTCTGCACCAAAAAGAAACTGCCGTTGGCGATTTGCAAACCACGCCAATCCGCCTCCCGGCGCGCATTCTGCAATTTGTCATAGTATTCGGCGTTCTCAAAATGCGTGAGATCGAGTTCGAGGGCTTTGCGAATGATGCGGGTGTTGATGGCTAGATTCATCCGCGCGTGTAACACGTGTTCTGCCAACGTTCGCGCCTGATTGTTGACCGTCTGCACGATGACGAGAATAAACTCGGCGAGGAGCAAAGGAAGAATGGCTTGTAAAGCGACAGAAGCGTTGGTCTGCTGATTGATGGCATTCACAACAGCGTCCACAATCAATTTACCGACCCATGCTTGACTTGCCGGTAACAATGCGCCAATGAGCGTACAAGCCAGCATGGCTAGCGCAGAAGGTTTGTGCGCGTCCCACACCAACCTAAACGCCCGCCGAATGTTGAGCGCGGCATCTTGAATCTTTTCGCGTCGTTCGTGGAGCCAGTTTGACCAACGTTGCCATCGTACAGTTGCTTGGATCATCCACCACTCTTTCCATTTCTCACTTCGACCAAATGTCCGTGATCGAGTTTCAGAATGCGATCTGCCAGCGACGCGACATCTATCGAATGGGTGACCATAATCAACGTCTTGTTCCCCTCCCGGACGAGACGCATTAACAAGTCGAGCACGCGGGCGCCGGTCTCGGCATCCAGGTTCCCGGTCGGTTCATCGGCAAGGATGAGCGCGGGATCGGCGCAGAGGGCGCGCGCAATGGCGACACGCTGTTGTTCGCCGCCGGAGAGTTTGTCTGGAAAAACATTGGCGCGGTCGAGCAATCCCACCGCATCGAGCAATTCTTGAGCGCGCCGGTGGCTGTTCGCCGTCGAGTCATCGTTCAACTCGGCGGTGAGCAAGACATTCTCGCGTACTGTCAACGTCGGAATCAAATTGAAAAACTGAAACACAAATCCAATTTGCTGACGCCGAAAGAGCGTACGCGCGCGATCGCCGAGCGCGCTAATAGGCGTACCATTAATCCAAATCTCGCCGGCGGTCGGTACGTCCAAACCGGCAAGCAGGTTGAGCAAAGTACTTTTGCCACTCCCGCTCCGTCCCACAATCGCCACAAACTCGCCGGGTTGGATCAGCGCATTCAGGTTACGAAGCACGAGTCGCACCTGATCGCCTTCTTGAAATTGTTTGGTAACGTTCTCAAATCGAATCAAGGGATTATTCACGATGCCACTGCCTCACTGTTTCACTGACTCACCATACGCGGTCTTATCGTTTCACCGGAAAGAACGCCCAGTCGGATCGAGCGACTGAAGTCGCAGCAACCAACACCCCAAGCAAGTACAGACGAGTCGCCAACTCTCCACCAGCCGACGCAGGTCGGCTTCGGGTGGTCGCAAGCGTTCACGAAGACTCAATCATTCTAGTAGTGCACCAACATGAAAGTGCGTGGTGAAACCTCGATTTTTAGCCACGTCTGTCAATGTCTTCCCATCCGTCTGGTCTGCAACTATTTCGTGTTGGTGCACTAGGTGATTATACTCTACTCTGGTATTTGTCAACGGCGCGCTTGGTAATTCATACGAAATTCTGACATCCCTCATAATTGACGCCCTTGAGCGAACGCATTACAATAGAGTTTAGATGAAACCACGTTCAACCAAATCTACCCGGCAAACTAGCCGTTCGCAATCGAAGAGACACCACCGCTCAGCGGCCAACCGTTGGACACACTTGACAAGCCTTCTGCCCAGTCACATTGCTGTGGTCATCACCAACCCTCAAGGCATAATCGAATACGTCAACCCGCGATTTACGGAGGTTACGGGTTACACAGCGATGCAAGTCCTCGCGCAGAATGTCCGTCTATTGAATTCGGGCACACATTCGCCCCAAGTGTTCAAAGAACTTTGGGAAACGGTTCTGCAGGGACGCGAGTGGTGCGGCGAGTTATGCAATCGGAAAAGGAATGGCGAGCTGTACTGGACCCGGATAACCATTGTTCCGATCAAAGACGCCAAGAATCGGATCACCCATTTGGCATCTTTGCAAGAAGACATTACCCACCACAAACACGTCGAAACCGAACGGGTGGATTCCGAATCTCACTTGCGCGCGCTCTTTGAGCATGTGCCGCACGGCATCTATCGGATGTTGCCCAACGGCAAACTGCTGATGGCAAATCCTGCACTAGCCCAAATGCTGGGGTATGCTTCCTTGGAAGACTTGCTCCAAGCCGATGGCATATCCCATTTTCTCGACTCACTCGAAGTGCGCACGCAATTGACCCACCAACTTGAATCCACGGGAGAGTTGCAAGGCATTGAACTGATGCTGGCGCGGGCAGATGGACAACCGATTGTGGTGCTGGGAAACGCCTACGTCGTACGCGACGAACATGGTAATGTGTTGTACTATGAAGGAACAGTGAGCGATATTACGGAGCGCAAACGAGCGGAACAGGAACTGGCGCGCTACGCCGCGATTTTGAACGCCGTAAACTATGCCGCCGAACAATTCCTGCGTGCCCCTTCCTGGCGGGAACATATTGAGCAAGTCATCTCGCGCTTGGGGCGCGCCACGCGCGTGAGTCGCGTGTACATCTTTGAAAACCGGCGCGATGAACAGCGCAATCTGTATTGGCGGCAAATCCACGAATGGGTCGCTACCGGCATTATGCCTCAGATCAACAATCCCGTTCTAAGACATTTCGAGGTGGTGAAACAGGGGTTTGGACGATGGATTTCGCTGATGGAGCAAGGCGAAGTGATCAAGGGCCGCGTCAAAGATTTGCCGCCCAGTGAACAAACCGAACTGGTGGCCGAAGAGATCAAATCTATCGTCTGCGTCCCTATCTTTGTCAAGCAAAAGTGGTGGGGCTTGATCGGCTTTGACGATTGCCTGACCGAACGCGAGTGGTCGGCGGCAGAGTTGGACGCCTTGGTTGCGGCGGCAAACACCTTGGGCGCCGCCATCGAACGCGAACAGATGGATCAAGAGTTGCACCAGCGGGTGAACGAACTCGAAACCATTCGGCAAGCCAGTCTCAGTCTAACCTCCAGTCTAGATTTATCTGCCGTCCTCGACGCGATTGTTCAAAGCGCTTTGCACCTGATCGCCGGTGCCCAAGATGCCCATATTTACCTTTATCAAGACCAGCAATTGAGTTTTGGCACATCGCTCTGGGCGAACGGGACAAAAGGTAGTCAATGGTCACCACCCCGCCCCAACGGTTTGACCTACACGGTTGCCCACACCGGCAAAACAATCGTCGTCCCCGATATGCGCACCCATCCCTTGTTCGCTTCAACCACGTGGCAAGGGGCCATCATCGGCTTGCCGCTCAAGATTGCCCAGCGCGTCGTGGGGGTTATGACGATTGCTTGTCCAACGCCGCGCGATTTTTCGGAAAACGAATTGCGTTCACTCGATCTGTTGGCAACCCAAGCCGCCATCGCCATTGAAAACGCTTCGCTGTACGATCAAGTGCAACAACTTGCCATCACCGATCCCTTGACCAACATTTACAATCGGCGCGGCTTTTTCCAGATTGGCGAAGGCGAAGTGGAACGCGCCCGCCGCTTTAGCCATCCTCTCTCGGTTTTAATGTTCGACTTGGATCACTTTAAGCAGATCAACGATACGTTTGGGCATTCCTTTGGGGATAAAATCTTGATTACTTTGATCGAGACGTGTCGCCGGTATATTCGTGCGCTGGACATCGTGGGCCGGTATGGCGGCGAAGAATTTATAGTCTTGTTGCCGGAAACTGAGTTGGACACGGCGTTGCAAATTGCTGAACGCATCCGTCATGCCGTTGAACAAACCCCGCTGCACATTGAGAGCAAGGTCATCTTTATGACCATCAGCATCGGGGTAGCCACCTTTGACGACCAATCGCTGACGCTCACGGACCTGCTCGCGCAAGCTGATCAAGCCCTCTATCGCGCCAAGCAAGCGGGACGCAATCGCGTTGAATACGAAAGGACACCAAGATGAAACGTTCCAAACGCACGCCGTCCCCTACCCCATCGCGGAGAATGGCTATCCCCGCCGACCTTGCCCAGCATGTTCTTGACACGATGGGGCAGGGCTTGCTGGTCACTCAGGAAAATTGGCATATTACGTACATCAACCCAGCCTTGGCAAAGATGCTTGAGATTGCGCCAGCCGAATGGATCGGCAAGCCGGTGATTCAGATTTTTGCAGAAGCGGATCATCCGATTGTGCAAGACGCGCTGGCACGGCGTCAACACGGCCAAGCCACCATCTACGAAGCCCACCTGCGCAAAAGCAATGGCAGTTCCATCCCGGTGCTCGTGAATGGAGTGCCCCGTTTCCGCGGGCAGCAGGTCATCGGCACGATTGCAGTGATTACTGATCTGACCGAACGCCAACGTGCCGAAGAGCAATTGCGTAACTCGATGGAGTATGTGCGCAGTATCATAGACTCGTCCCTCGATATGATCATCACCGTGGATAACGAACGACGTATCGTTGAATTTAATCGTGCCGCCGAAAAAACCTTTGGCTATACGCGGGAAGAAGTGATCGGCAAACACATTGACCTACTGTACGCCAACCCAAAGCATAGCAACGCGGTGCATCGTTCAGCTATTTCGCCGGAGGGATTCACCGGCGAGGTAGCCAATCGGCGCAAGAACGGCGAAATCTTTTACAGTCTCGTCTCCACGGCAGTGATGCGCAACACCCAAGGCGAGCGCATCGGTATTGTCGGCGTGTCGCGCGATATTACCGAACGGAAAAAGATGGAACGCCAGTTGCGCGAGAGCGAAGAACGTTATCGGTTGGTGGTGAACAATTTGGCAGAGGGGATTGCCTTTGCCGATGCCAACGAAAACATTACCTTTGCGAACCCGGCGATGGAGCATATCTTTGGGGTGCCGCCGGGGGGATTGGTGGGACGCACGTTGCAAGAGTTTACCACGCCAGACCAATTTGCCATCATCCGTACCCAGACCCAACACCGCGCCGCCGGCGAAAAAAGTGTGTATGAAATAGAGATTACGCGCCCCGATGGCGAGAAACGCAACGTCGTCATCACCGCCGCTCCATGGTTTGATCGCAGCGGACAGTTTATTGGCGCATTTGGTTTGTTCCGGGATATTACCCAACACAAACGCGCGGAACAAGCGGAACGCGAGCAACGGGCACTCGCGGAAGCATTGCGGGATACCGCGATGGTACTGAACAGCACTTTGGAAATTGATCAAGTCTTGGATCGGATTCTTGCTAATGTAGGACGCGTGGTACCCCACGATGCTGCCAACATCATGCTCCTTGCCGAGGATGGTTATCTGCAAATTGCCGGCTGGCGGGGATACGATCAGTTTGGAATGGCAGATCAGCTTGCGCGCGTGCACTTTAGAATTGATCAAGTCCGCACCTTTCGAGAGATGCAGGCGACCGGCCAACCCATCGTCGTATCCGATACCCGCGCCGACCCCACCTGGATTGACAGCCCCGTTTCATCCTGGGTACGCTCGTATGCCGGCGCACCGATCCAAGTGCAAAATCAAACGATCGGTTTTCTCAATCTCGATAGTACCACCCCGGGTTTCTTTCGCTATGAACATGCCGAACGTTTACGCGCCTTTGCCGATCAAGCCGCCATCGCCGTTACGAACGCACAAATGTATCAAGAAATTCAACAACTTGCCATCACCGATGCGCTCACCGGTTTGTACAATCGGCGTGGCTTGTTGAGTTTTGGTAAACGTGAGGTGGAACGGGCATTACGTTACAAACGACCACTCGCGGCGATCTTTTTTGATATTGATTTTTTCAAAAAGGTGAATGACACGTACGGCCACGCCTTTGGCGACAAGGTTCTGCAACACATTGCCAACGTTTGCCGCCAACATCTCCGCACCGTAGATATTCTCGGGCGCTACGGCGGCGAAGAGTTTTTGATTCTCTTGCCAGAGACACCCGGCACGATTGCGTGTCAGATTGCCGAACGCTTGCGTTTGGCTGTGGCAGACTTGCCCATCTGGTTGGATGAACCCTCAGCATCCCAGTACATCCACCTGACCATCAGTTTGGGAGTCGCCGAGGTCTCGCCCGACGTTCCCAATTTGGATACTTTGATCGAATTGGCGGACCAAGCCCAATATCGCGCCAAGCAAGCCGGGCGCAATCGCGTAGAGGCGTACCAATGAATCTGCGATTCTTCATCTTGATGTGCCTCATCCTGTTATGCTTCTGGTTCTGGCTCGCCATGCCATCACCCAACATCGCGTTGGCAGAGCCGCACGCGCAAGCCACGCGCACACCCACCGAAGAACCGACCAAGCGCCCCTATGTGTTTCCCACACCCATTTATATTCCACCTTTTGCCGATGATACACCAGCACCACGAGCCACGCCGGTCGCCACCTGGCCGCCCGGCAGCGAGACATACACCGTGCAAGCCGGCGATAGTCCGTGGACCATTGCGCAAAAAGTGTACGGCGATGGAACCAAATACAAGTTGATTATGGACGCCAACGGGCTAACCGATCAAACCCGCTTGCGCGTAGGAACCGTTTTGAAAATTCCAGCGCGTGGGAATCCGCCCGCCGAATCTACGCCCGCACCCGCCGCACCCACGAGCACAGAAATTGCACCCCTACCGGCAACCACGCCGACTGTTCTGCCCACTGCGCCGGTATTTCCAACACTCGCACCAACGCCGGTGCCGGGCGTGATCTCCGGTTCAATGGCAGATACGGTCGCCAATCTCATTACCATCGCCAGCGGCATTTTGGCGATTGGCGCGATTGCGGTTGGCGGACTCGCTTACTTGGCATTTCTACGCGCGCGCCGAATCGAACAAATTAAATCGGGTAAACAACCGCTCCGTCTCAAACAATAACGCGAGGCATTCCACCTCGCGTTTCATTTTACCCGATCTTGCACCACCCTTGCCGAAATTCCACGCACGCGCACAATCTTGCGCCGCGCCGTATGCCCGGCAATTATTTCGATTTGGGTGCGCGCCACGCCCAGCCACTCTGCCAGGAATTGGATCAGCGCATCGTTTGCCTTGCCCTCGACCGGCGGCGCATTCAAACGAATCTTGAGCGTGTCCCCTTGAATGCCCACGATTTGATTCTTACTCGCACGGGGCACCACCTGGATGATTAGCGTCACCATGCCATTCGATTCTGTGATCGCACTCATCGTACAAACACTCCGCTGGCAAAGCGCACGAGGCACAATCCCGCCAACACGGTCCCCCAGACAGTTTGCCCGGTCAGCAAAACAAACATCGCCGCATAGACAGCGGCAAAGATCACAAAGATCGCAAACGTTGCCCGCACTAGACGAGGTGATGTGCTATGACGGCAAGCCATCTGGCGCAACGCCACAATCATCAATGGCATCTCGACAATCGAGAGGACGAGAAAGAAAACAAAAGCCAAGCTGACGAGTAACCGCGTGCCCAGCAAAATGGGCACCTGTGTGCTCAGTGCGCTTGCGCCAGCAAAGATCGCCATTCCGAGTCCGAATCCCAAAATGCCAGCGAGAATCAAATCGCGTTTCACACTAAACTCTTTTGCAGGGCTTGACGAATCACGCGCTGCGTCATCGAAGGCAAGGCATAGTTGCTCAACTCGTCGAGTGAAACCCAACGCGCGTCCAACACATCGCTTGCGGCGCGCAGATCGCCGCCAAGATACTCGGCGGCAAAATCCACAATCGCGTAATGATATTGCACGCGTTCATCACCATCGTGCACAACAAGGTCCACCACATCCACAACCTTGCCCAGCGCAATCTCGATCCCGCATTCCTCGCGCACTTCGCGCACTGCCGCCGCGCGCCACGTCTCACCCAATTCCAGTACGCCGCCCGGGATGCCCCATTCACCTTGACGCGGCGGCTTGCCCCGCTGAATGAGCAACACCTGATCGTCTTTGCGCACCACGACCCCCACGCCGGGAATGGGTTTGTCGGGATATTCGCGCGAGTGGCTCATCGGTCATTCATCCTTTGCCGGTTTAATATCTTTGATGTTCAACTGCAAACGCGGCTTGCCATTCCACACTTGGGCTTCAAGTTGATACGCCACATCAATGCGCGGCGGCAATTGCTCCAACCAACTTCCCTGCCGAAACGCAATCGCGTCCATCACGATTTGGCCATCGTTGAGCGTGAGTTTCAAATGATCGGTGCCAACCACACGCGCCTCACGCACCCCCAGATTCCGCGAGACAAAAATAGGTTCGCGATTGCCATAACCGAATGGCGCAAGTTGCGCCAGTGATTCCGCCAATTTCAAATTCATCTCGCTCAACGAGGCTTCCGCATCCACATTGAGCGTCGGCATCAATTCGATTTGTGCCAACTCGGTCTCGGCGATGGCTTTGAGCCGGGCTTGCAACGCCGGCAAGTTTTCATTGCGCACGGTAAAGCCCGCCGCCATCGCGTGTCCGCCATACCGCACCAGCAAATCGCGGCATTGATCGAGCGCGGCAACCACATTGAACTCGCTGATGCTGCGTGCCGAACCCCGGCTCTCTTCTGCACCTTGATGCACCGCAAAGGCCGGACGATAAAATTCATCCGCTAATCGGCTCGCAATCAATCCCACAATGCCTTCCGGAAATTCCGGGGCAATGACAAACAACAAGCGTTCCGATTCGGCGGACAGCGCTGCGATCTCGCGCGCCTTGGCGGTCATTTCCATCGTCAACCGTTGGCGCTCGCGATTCGTTTCCTCCAAGAACTGCGCCAGTTTATCCGCTTCGCCCGGATATTGCGTGGACAACAAATCGTACGCGCGCAATGCCGATTCCAAACGTCCCGCCGCATTCAAGCGCGGACCCAAAATGAAACCAATCGTGCCGGCATCAATCGCTTCCGGTTTCAGCGCGGCATAGCGCAGCAACGCTTGCACCCCGGGCCGTTCCGATTCGCGCAAACGTGCCAGTCCACGTTGCACCAACACCCGATTCTCGCCTGTGAGCGGCACCAAATCGGCCACCGTGCCCAATGCCACCAAATCCACCAACGCCTCTTCGGAAATTGGCAATTTGCTTTTGCCCAAGGGTACCTGGGTTTCCGCCCGCAACAAGGCTTGCGATAGTTTGAACGCCACTCCCGCGCCGGACAATTCTTTCGACGGATAGGGACAGTGTTGTTGTTTGGGGTTGATCACGGCAAACGCGTCCGGCAACTCGTCGCCGGGCGCGTGGTGATCAGTAACAATCATATCCAAACCAATCTGCTTGCCGAACGCCACTTCATCGAGCGAGCGCACGCCGCAGTCCACCGTGATGACCACGCGCACGCCTTGATCTTTGAGTTGCTGGAGGGCGTCCTTGTTCAAACCGTACCCTTCATCTATGCGGTGCGGGATATACGGTTTGACCTTGGCACCTAACGAGGTAAGCGTCTGCACCAACAACACCGTCGCCGTTACCCCATCTACATCGAAATCGCCGTACACCGCCATCGCTTCGCCAGCGCGAATGGCTCGACGAATCCGATCCACGGCTTGGTGCATGCCGGCAAGTTGAAACGGGTTTCCGATCAAGGAATCCGGTGAGAGGAATGCGCTGGCTTGCTCTGGTGTTGTAATACCTCGATTGTAGAGAATCTGAACGATCAGTGGATTGAGTTGACGTTCCGCAAAGCGTGCGAGGACGAGCGAAGACACACGCGGCGCAATTTGCCAACGTTTAATTTTGGGTGGCACACTATCTCCGATGTTTAAAGTGCGCGGATTTTACCACGAGGGGAATGAAAAATCAATTCTGTGATAAAATAGGACGCGGAGGAATTATGGCGCGCATCGTTTTTATGGGCACACCCGCTTTTGCAGTTCCGGTCCTGCAAGCCCTCACACAAACCACGCATCCCCTTGTCGGCGTCTATACGCGTCCCGATAAACCGGCGGGCCGTGGTAACCAACTTCAATCTTCGCCGATCAAACAACTCGCGCTCGCGCATGGCTTGCCGATTTTTCAACCTGCCTCGCTACGCAAGCCCGAGGCGATTGAACAACTCCGCGCCCTCGCGCCCGATGTCATCATCGTGGCAGCGTTCGGTTTGATTTTACCGCCGGAGGTTTTGGCGATTCCACCGCGCGGTTGCATCAACACGCATGCTTCGCTCTTGCCCCGGCATCGCGGCGCCGCACCGATCCCGGCAGCGATTCTGGCGGGCGATCCCGAAACGGGTGTTACGTTGATGCAAATGGACGCCGGCATTGATACAGGTCCCATCCTCGCCCAGCGCGCGATTCCCATCGCCGAAGAGGACACGACGGCAACCCTCACCACGAAACTCGCCAACCTTGCCGCCGCTTTACTGATCGAAATGTTACCACGCATTCTCGCCGGCGATATTACACTGCAACCACAAGACGATTCGCGCGCCACATTCGCTAAAATGATCCGCAAAGAGGAAGGGCGCATTGATTGGGCACAACCGGCAATTGAGATCGCGCGGCGTGTGCGCGCATTCAATCCCTGGCCCTCGGCGTACACATTTTGGAATGGAACGCAACTGAAAATTCTCCGCGCAGCGGCATCCGATTTCAAAACGGCTACCGAGCCGGGACGGGTGATTCAATGGCAGAAGGAAATCGCCGTGGCAACGGGCAAGGGTGCGCTCATTCTGCGTGAGGTACAACTGGCTGGCAAACGTGCCATGCAGATCGAGGAATTTGTGCGGGGACAGAAAATGTTTGTGGGGAGTGTACTAGAAAACTTTTAAGACGCTCTCGCGTTTATTTGACTGATCCGAATTCCTCGCGGGAGATTCCTAGTTCTCGGATGATTGCTCGGACAGTACCGGGCGCCAGGTCTTTACTACCCCAATCAGGTACCACAGTCACCAGACCATTGGCGGGATTGTACCATTTACAATGAGAACCCTTCCTGCGTGCTAATTCTTGACAACCCAATTCGCGCAAGCGTCTAGCAACATCGCGATATTTCATGCGGCAGTAACCAATGTCTCAATGGTGTGCGCGTGATCAAGCCCCAGGGGACGCAACGCCGAGGGAATGGGTTTCCCTAACTCGCTCCACGCTTCAAACAATGCTTCGAGTGCCTCTTGCACATTCTTTTGAATCTCTGCCGCCGTTCGCCCTTCGGTGACCAGCCCTGGTACATCGGGACTGGTTACGGTATAAACACCATTTGGATTCGGTTCTAATACCAAACGAATACGATAGTTCGTCATACGATCACCTCGACTCAAATTATACAACCTATCTTTTCTCTGTCAAACGAATTTCATAAACGACCATATTCTTTTCTCCCGCTTGCCGCGTTACCGCACAATCCGTTTGAAAAACCGGCACAAACCGCGGATCCGCCGTGAGTGTGGCGTACCAATCGGGAAACACGATCAATAAATTCGCACGCCGCGCAAACAAATAATCACGCAAACGGCTTTCATCGCGGATGAATGGAATCACCTCCGGCGAGACCAATCCCGCCAAATCAATGAACGGACGCGGATAATAATATCCCAACGCGCCAATATCGTGCGCGGCGATCACGGTATCGGGCGGCGCGTTCGCGGCAACCCAGCGTGCGGTCTGCACCATTTCGCAATCAATGATCGCCACATCGGTGGCGTACTGCAATGCACCAAGCAACCAAAAGAGGACGAGCGTGACCGCAATCGAAATTTTCCACGCCGTACGAATCACCCAGCTTTTTATTCGCTCGAATAGCATGGCGGTGCCCCACATTCCGTAAACAATGATGAAGGGAATTACCGGCATTTCGTAGCGTCCGTGTTGGTAGGCAACTGGCAAGCGCCAAGCGTACAACGCCGGCAACACCACGACCCACGCCAAGGGAATGAGCGTACGCCATTCGCGATTCCGCATCAAGCGGACAACGATATAGAGCATTCCCGGGATCAACAACACTTGCGCGCCAATAAACGGCGTCCACAACAATTCGAGCCAGCGCACCACGAACGGCGCACGTTCAAAGAGAATCGCATACTCGGCGGCTTTGGCGTAAAAGGTATTTGGGAAAATCGCGCCGCTGACCAGCCAATTGAATGCGAGATACGGCAGCATCACAAGCGCGAACGCGCCGACGTAACACGCGATACGCCATACGTGATGCGTGATGCGTGGTGCATGATGCATGAAATCAAATGCCATTCCCAAGCCGACGAGTCCCGCTAGCACCACGCCTTCGGGTCGCGTGAGGGTGAGCAAGCCCGCGAGCAATCCCAGCACCCAGCCACGTTCGCGCGCCAGAAATCGTTCCACCAAAAGTAGGGAGAGAAAGACGAACAACAAGATTTCCATCCCACTCACCGCGCTCCAAACAAGATGCCATTCGAGGATGAAGAGCATCGCAACGTAAAACATAAAGCGCGAGGCATGAACCCCGAACGTCGAACCCTGAACCTCGAACTTGAAACGTGAAACGATGAATGCGCTTGCGGCGAGCAACCCCATTCCGATCCCGTACGCCCACACACGAAAATCAACATTAAGCACATAGCCGAGCGCCAGCAAAATTGTCCAGAGCGGCGAAGTGGAACCGGCGCTGGGTTGACCGGCAAAGAACGCAAATTCAAAACGAGTTCCCAGGTTGCGCGCATAAACTTGATGAATCCACGCGTCGTCCAGCGGAAAGCCAAGCACACCACGCCACAAGGCGACAATCAAGTATGCCCCTGCGCTAAGCAAAGCGAACAAAAAGATGAATCGTTTCATTGGGTTTCGCGTTGAAGCATTCGCCATGCCAAATTGAGCACACCAGCGACCAACAATGCCACACTCACCGCAAGCACCAGTTGATCTATGATTGCATCACGAACCGGCAACATCACCTTATCTTCCGAGACCATCGCCACCACCGTCCACGCCTGGGTTTTCATTCGATAGGTTGCTGCGTGCCATGTCTGTGCTTGCGCATCACGATAGATCACAAATGCCGCTTGATCGCGTTTGATAGTCGTCGCCAAATCGCTCAAGTTGATTGACCCGATTTGGGTGATTTCTGCGCCATAATGTTTCTCAGCGAGGAGACGCGCATGCGCCTCTGTCGCAAGTGGCGATAACGCAACAAACAGCGACGGCAGCGTGGCGCGATTGGCAATCTGCACATTGTTCTCGTCAATCAACATTACTTCATTCGTTGTGCCCAACACCGACCACATTTCTTGCGCCGCCACCCGAACAATCAACGCGCCGGCAACCTCGCCCACGTTATTGATGATCGGCGCGCTATAGTACTGCGACAATTCGCCAGACTCGCGCACGGGCGGCGAGGCATATAATTTACCCGCCAGAGCTTGGCGCACAAAAACCCGTTCGCCCCAGTTTGCGTTCATCGAACCTTCGGTGGTCAAGATGACAATCCCCAGCGAGTCGACAATGCTAACGGCACGCACATTGGGGTCTGCCGCCACCCAGGCTTGCAATTCGCTGTACGCTACTGCCATCCGCGCTGGACGAGTTGCCGCATCCGCTGCCGCAAAACCGCGCAAAGACGGCAGTGCGGCAAAAGTAAAGGTCTGCACCATCCGCTGCTGCAAAACATGATCGAGTTGATCGGCAAGCCATTGCGCCCGCGCGGCGAGGATGCGTTGATTTTCAGCGATGGCACGGTCGCGCGTCGCCGCCGCTATCCAATAGAAAATCACTGCTATACCGATCAACACCAAAGCCAGCACGAGAATAAATCGTTTCATCCGTTTGCCAATTTGCATTTGTTCGTGCAGTTCATCGCGTCAATTCAAACAGGATCGTCGGTCTGCCGGCACCATCGCGAAACTCGGCGAGGCGGGTCAAGCCGGGAATCGTAGCGCTGCCTTGATACACCTCGCCAAGCGGTCGCGGATGATCGAATTGCAAGATTAGATAACGCGCGGTGTATTTGCGCGCCGCTTGAAAAATCGCTTCAATGCTATCCGTTGGGATCACAATCGCCCGGCGATGGCTCACATTGTAGAACGATGGGGGGTCAACGACCATCACAATGTCATCGGCGTGCGCGTTCTCGTCGAGCCAACGCGCAATCGGAGCATACTCGATGTCACGCAGATTCCAAAGAGGAATGTCGGATGAGCCACTCCCAATCGGAAAGACTCCTTGCGCGTACACCAAGATCGCCAGAAAAATCGAAAGCACGATAAAACCGATGCGAAAGATCAGCCCGGCTTGTTCCGCCTTCCACGTGCGCCGGCGACGCGCCATCCATCGCACAAACGCATCAATGCCGGGAGGCGCCGCAATCGCCAGAAATGGCAAGAGTGCCGCGGATGAATGCAACATCGTGCCGCGCATCGAAGGAAAAGTAAAGACCAAGGTCATCGCTAGATACAATGTCCCGGCATAAATGAAGAATGGCAAAAACTCGGTGCGGCGGCGTAGTTGAACGAGACCAATGATTGCAAAGGGAAGCAAAAAGATTTGTAACACGCCAAAAGCAACGACCAGCAGATTCCACCACGCGGCGCGTAATTTGGATGCCAGGATATTCTGGATGCCCCAAGCAAGATAGCGTTGCCACGAAAGATCATCCGCCAAGCGAAAGAGTTCATCGTAACTGGTGAGCCAAAGGGTTTTGGTCCCCGCGCTGGGATAGAATGTGCCAATCACAAGATAGTTGCGGAGAAACCAAGGCATCATTACGATCAAGTAGCCGAGGAAACAGGCAGCAGTAAAACGTAAAGCGTTGTGCATGCTGCGTGCTGCGTAAAGTGCGAGTGGGACAACCGCGAGCAACAATAAACCATCCGCGCGCGCTAGGTGGCTCAACCCTGCCAAGACGCCAGCAAGGAAAAAATAGCGTGCTGATTTTGTTTCCACGCCGCGCGCGATCACATAAAGACCGATACTTGCCGTGAGCGCAAACGGTGCAAAATTATCTGGGCTAATCCAGTAAATCGTGTAAAAGCCGCTGAACGTGGTAAAGAGTGCTGCCGCCCAAGCATAATCGTTCCGGCGAAAGATTTTGTGTGAAAGATAAAATGTGAAGAGGGGAAGCAAGGATGAAATTAGAATGAAGGGAATCTGCGCCACACGATAGGATATGCCCAAGAATGCATAGAACGGTGCGATCAGCAAGGACGGCAACGGCATCCAATAGAGATTACTGGGATGCGGCAAGCCCGCTGGATTATCGAGATAATTCCACAGCACGTCTTCGACAAAGCCGCGCCCGCGCCCGAGATTCTCCGCGACGTGCATCGCGTACGACGCGTCCATATAGCCCGCGTACGTCAGCGGGAGCGCGGTGGCGAGGCGAAACGCGAGCGTGATGAGAAACAAGAGGAGATATGCGCGCGGCGGCGCGAACCAAGTCTTCATTTTGAGAAGCGTACGCGCAACAACGTATAGATTGCTTCGATGCCATCTACCCACGAAATCTTTTTACCTTCGTCCGCGCGGCGCGGATGGTACGAGATCGGCACCTCGACGATGCGATGCCCGCGCTTTGCCAACTGCCCCGTGATTTCAGGTTCGAAATCGAAATGCACGCACCTGTCAAAAAACATTTCGCGCAATGGATTCTTTGCTCCTTTCACACAGTAATGTCATCACTCAAGATGCCTAGCACGATCAGATTACCAAGATAACCCAGGTAATTATCGTTAAAAACGCGCGAAAAGAAACTGATCACCAAAGTGAGCATACCACAACATAGCCACAAACGCGAAATGGATGGACGATGATTTAGAAACCAGAGCAAGGCAACCAGTGTCGGAATGCCGAACAGGAGTTGCAAGCGTTCGAACGGAAACAAGGCGCTTGCATTTGGAATCCAACCCAATGCCAGCGCGAGTCCCCCAAAACCAAGACTTTTGATAGGATAAGGGTGTTCCGAATAACCTGTGGGGTAACGAAAGACATCTTCTATAAACTGTCTGGAATCCCAAAGGAAAAACGGCAAGACAAACACTGCCCAGAGCAGAGCGAACACAACGAACGGCATCAGGGCACGGAGAATCGCTCTCTTGTCTGATGTGCCACCCCGCACGTATACCTTGCCAACATAGAGCGCGTAAAAGGGTAGCATGAACCAAGCCATCTGCTTGGTCGCACACGCGCACGCCATCGCCGCCGCAGATGCAACCGGATGTTGCGCTTGCAACAAAGCCACACTCAACACCAACCAGAATAGGACAAACGCATCGTTCCGCCCTTCTGCCAGAAATGGAACGAAGAAAGGATTGAGGGCAAACAAAAGGACGAGTACGCGCTGTTTCGTCGGTGAGGAAGTAAAGCGTGGCAGAAGAAACAAAGTAACGAGAAACAACGGAAGAAAAACCAGACGCAAGTCGAACCAACCAAGCGCGGATTGCGCCAACACAAGAAACGGCGCGGCGAAGATGAATGTGAATGGCAAATAGACAAAATGGTACAATGCCGGGTTCGGCAATTCGTTGGGTCCCGGAATCCACCAATGCTCCAACGGCGTTCCAAAATAGTTTTCGACGTACGGATTCTTCCCTGCGAGGAAAGATCGAGCTGCCTCTTCCGTCTGAATCATTCCGTCGTGCGCGAATTGATATGGTGCGATTGCCTGACGCAACGCGATTCCAGCGATGCTTGGCACCAACGCCACCGCTGCCACCGCAAAATAAACCATTACCAAGCGCACCGTACCATGATTGCCCACGCCATAGAGCAAGATACAACTCGCCGCAAGTAACGCGAGAGTTATGCTGGTCACCATATTATCCAGGTGCGTAACGACAGCAAGAGTGTATCCACTCACCAGCAACACATAGAGCCAAACGTCCAACTCTATCTGACGCACGTGCACAAACCACTTGTTCACAACGCCTAGTCCCGAACCACTCGATAGATCACTACGGCATAGTTTCCAAACACACTGGGAAAGCTATGCGCCAAATTTAACGCGCCGGCAGATTTTGCGTCCATCTTTGACGGAAAAATGTTTTCATAGTCGGTTAGATAATCAACACGATACGCCTGAATGTACTCCCACACGTCGTTTAATTCGAATGTACAATTGCGGTGCGTAACGTATGCGTAGAGAGAATTGTTGACTACGCCATCCAAATTGACAATTGCGCGCCTGGAAAAATACCCAATGACTCCCGCATTCCACGCGCCGATACGCACTTGAGGATCGGTATTCTGATCCAGCCAACGCGCAATCTGGTAACCATTCGCTTGTGCGGGATACCAGGCAAGATGATTCGCCGACCAAAACCAAAGCGAGAGCACAAAACTGATTCCATACAAAGCAAGAATGCCCATGTACCACCCTCGCGCCTCGGTCGCTCGCGACCTCATCAGATAATTGAACATCCCTCCCACGCCGAGTGTGGCAATGAACAAAACCGGGAGAAAGTACCACAACTGCCAGTGCCGGAAATACAACGCATAGAACACAAACCATAACACCACGTACGCAAGCAAAAACCTTACGTTGGGCAAACGCTTCACCATCACATACCGCGATACGACGTGCCCGCACGTGATCAGACGCACCACGCATACCATCAACACAAATATCAATCCTTGAAACATCATCAAGGCAAGTGTTTGCAAATAAGAAACCGACGATGCCAACGAGGTTACCGCCGAATACTGTTGCCTGTAAAGAATTGACATTCCACTTGTCTGCGCCAGGGTTCCAAAGGTAATCCAATTCCAAACCAACCAAGGAAATACTACAAGACCAGCACAAGAGCCCAAGATTACAGTCAACCAGAAACCATTTTTCCACCGAACCCGAAAGAACAAATCCAGCGCAACCGCGATCACCAGAAAAATTCCATCGGTGCGCGCGAGTACAGTCAGTCCCGCCAAGATCCCCACTACTACCAGCGAACGCGATTTTTCGCTCATTTGCCAAGCCGTGTATCTCTCGATTGTCCACGCCATCAACAACACATACAACGCACTCTCGACACCCAAGAGTGTGATCGCAACGACCCAGGGATTGAACAACCATGCTACTGCCGCAATCAATGCGGCATCCTCATTGGCAATGCGCCTGACCGTTGCATACAAAGGGAGTGTTGTCAATACATTGCAAACCGAGAGCAGACTCAACGCTAAATGCATGTTGAGATTCACCGCGCTGGACGTGAGCCAAAACATTACGATCAGGAGCATCAAGTACAACGGGTGAAATCCATTCGTCGGCGCAATACCGTCAAAGGACATGCCGCGTCCAGACACAACGTTGCGCGCAATCGTCAAATAATAGTACGCATCGTCTGCCGTAAAACGCATAACAAGTTCTTGGACAGGTAACCACGCGATCACAAGCCGAACCAACAGACCAATGGCAAGAGCAAACCACAGTCGCACGGGATAGATTCTGCACAATACACCCAAACTCATTCACTCCTTCGTTGATAAACTATCAACACGGGACCACCAACCCCGGCTTGCCCCGGCACCACGCGCGCCAACGCTTTGTAATCCATCCGCCACGCATACGGATCGAAACGAAAGGCAATTGTAGGACGAAACTCAGCCACACGTTCGTACATTGCCTCGAGCGATTGCTGAAATTCGACCGCATAGCCACTCGACGCGTCGCGCTGCATCCAACTGACCGTCACCAGATACTCGACACCGCGCGCGGCATACTCGCGCGCGCTCGCTACCTTGCCCACCAGGATTCCACCATCGTGTCGCTCATCCAGGCGAAATACCGTCTCGACGCGATAGCCATCCTCGCGCGCAAGTTGTTCACGCATCGCCCAAAAGTACAACGACCCAAAATCCTGGCGGGTCGGATCAATCAGCCGATCGAGCATCGCGCGACTGGGCACCACCGGTGGACCAAGGACGCCCGCACCTTCCACCACGATGCTTGCTTCGCGCGGAATGTGCCTGCGAATCCACTCGGCGGCTTGCGCCCGCGTGTCCGGTTGCGTAAGCCAAAAATCGTACCGAACAATGTTCTGAAACGATGGCAATATCAACAGTCCAGCCACCAACGCCAAACCCATCGGCACGACACGCGGCGACACACGCGTACGGAAACCTTCCGCCAGATCGCGCAACCCACGCGCGGCGGCAATCGTCAAAAAGGGCAACAGGGGAAGCGCATAGCGCGCAAAATTTTCGCCCCCGGCGAGTGACACGAACAGCAGTAACGGAAAAGCCAACAACACCCAGTCCGCTGGACGACGCCGATAAAGCGCGTAGGCGATGCCGAGCAATGCAACAATTTCCAAACCGAGTCCCATTCCATTTCGCAAGTGTTCGGTGAGATAAAACAACCAGACGGGTTGATCTTCTGCATCAACCCAGGTATGGCTTACGACCTGCGTCAGAAACCATTTCATCTCACCCGCAAAGAATGAAAAATTCAACAACGCGTACGGTGTAACCAGGAAAAACGCTATGCCCGCACTGTCCAACCCCAGCATCAGCGAACGATGCCACAGACGCGCGCGCCATGTCTGGGCGCGCCACGCGTGCGCGACAATCAACGGCGCGAGCGCGAGCAACGCCGAGTATTGCGCCGCCGTCGCCAAACCGATGCTCACCCCCGCCAGAACATAGTCGCGCGCACGTCCCGTGTGAAGAATCCGCGCGCAAAAATAAACCGCCAGCGTGACAAAGAACGCGGCAAGCACATGCCCGCGCGCGTAATGCGATTCAAACACGTGCAAACAAGTCAACGCCAAAAAGAACGCCGCGAGCAAACCCGTCGTCGCGTTGTATAAACGTTTGCCCAGCAGATACGTTACCGCGACTGTCATTGTTCCCACCGCCACCAAAAACAGGCGCGCCAACACCAGCAACTGGGTATCGCGAAAAAATGCCAGCACCAAATTCTGCATTGTGGGCGCCACGCCACTCGCCCACAGATACACCGACCAGAGCGTCAACACACTGTATTGAAAAAAACTCCCATGAACATAGGTGGGCAATGCTAGACGATGGTACGACGCATACAACACGCTATCCATGTTGATATTTTCATCCCAATGGTAGCGCGGAAAATCAACGCCGTATGCACGCACGGCAAATGCCAAAATCAGAATCACGAGTAAAGCGACGCGTCTCATCGCAACACCTTGAGCACCACAATACCGGCGGCATCATCCGCATAAACACGTACAAATACCTGCGGATGCGCGCGCCACACCGGCTCAAAGTACCTTCGACTCAAATCCCCTTCCACCATCACACCGCCGTACGGCACCAGCACCACGTACTCCACTCCCGCGCGCGTCAATGCCTCGAACGAACCGATGGCGCGAATCACCGGACGGCGCGTGTACAGATACAGTTGATAATCGTTCAACGATGCTAACACACTGTTCGGTTGCGTGTTGTGCTCGATCCAATCGAATAGACGTCCGCGCGCTTCCCATGCCGGCGGCGGCGTCGTTGTCTGATGCATCGTCCACGCAAAACGTGCTTGCACAATAACGTTCGCCACAACGAATAATGCCACAAGTGCAACACCAACGATTTTTGCCGTGTGCTGCCACGCCGGCTTGAGCGCTTGCCCAAACAGCGCAATCTCGTTCAGAACATTGGCATACAAGAGTGGAATCAGTGGGACGAGAAACCGAATCGGCTCCCAATTCCACAACAGACCCAGAACGAGATAGAACGCGATATACCAATCCGCGAGCGCGCGCCGCAAAATGATGGGGGCAAGCACCGCGCCGCTCACCACCACCGCCAGCACAATATCCGATGCAGCAAACGGCGCGCCCATCCGCAACCCCTCCGCGAGATTCACGAACGTCAGCGGCACTTGCGAGGGCAGCAACACGCCCGGCAAACCTGCCAGCAGGTACGCGCGCACGTTCAGAATCACACGAACGATCAAATCGAACGCACCAATCGTTCCCAACTCGGGTTGTTCTTGTGACTTGAGCAGAAATTGTTGCAGATAGGGTGAGCCGCCCGGTAACAACGCGCCACGCATCACCCAGGGCAAAATCCACGCCACGACGAGTACCGTCAAGCGTGCACCTGCGCGACGCGAACGCAAGAACGTATAGACAATCGCCGCGGCAACGAGGGTCATGCCAAAAGTACGTAGATAAAATGTACACGCCAGAGCCAGCGATGCAAATACCGCCGCACGCCAAGTCGGCGCGTCGCGCGTGTACTTTTCGACGAGCCACAACGCCAAAATCGAACACGCACCGAACGCCATCTCGCTGAACGCCGATGTGCCGTAACTAAAAACGAGTGGATTGAACAGCGTCAATGCCGTGACCAGTAAGCAAACGTGCGCGCTTTCACCACGCCAGCGTAACCAGCCAAACGTCAGCGCGGCAAACGCCAGCGCGCAGAGCAGCGCGACGAATTTGAAACCGAGTGCATTCGCCGGAAAATCGGGCGCGATGAGCCACACTGGCGCAAGCAAGAGGGACCAACCCGGCGGATACTGCGCTTCGGGTGGATTGCCCGGCAGTTGTGGCTGGCTGAATCCCCTGCCCTGCGCGAGTGCCTGCGCCAGCGCGATGTAATGCCCATCGTCGTACCCATCGCCGATGTAAGGTGTGAGCGCGAGAAAATACATCGGCGCGGCGATCAGCAAAATTCCTGCCAGCCACCAACGCGATGTGTTCACGGCTTGACCTCATACAACAACACATCAATCCCACCCATACTCCAATGCGCGCCACGTTCAAGCACAACATCGAATTGCTGTACCCGCGCGCGTTGATATGACTCGTTATGATCCAGTGCAACCACCAGCCACACGCGCGAACGTCCAACGATTACCTCACTCATCTCGCGCGGCACCAGCCCCGCGATCCTTCCCGAACGACCGCGCGTCGTCTCGTTCGTGTAATCGGGATCGCCCGCCAGAAAATAGTTGGGCAACTGCGGCGCATAGTACATAAATGCAAGCGCGGATGAATCGGACGTGTGCACAACAACATCACCCGATTGCATTTGCGCAACGAGCGCACGTGCTGCCTCGCGCATCGGCGGCTTTTGAACATCGGGATTGAAATAATAATTGGGCAAGACAGCAACCATCAATGTAATGAGCGTCCCACCCGTCACGCGGAACAGTGCGCGCGGTTGGGCACGCGTCATCACCCAACCCAGCCAGAGATATAGACCTAACGATGCAACGATCAGCGTGCGTTCCACATACATCGGGCGAAACAACGAGATACCATACAAAACAAGCAAAGGCACACTGAACACCGTCAACGCAAATTTCAACTCTGCCCTCTCGCTCTGTGCCGCCGTGAATGCGCGTCGGATTGCCAAGCCACCCAGACCAAGCAACGCCAATGTAACGAACAACGCAAACGGCACGATGAACAACGGTGTGACATTTCCAAAAAGAAAGAGATAGGGCGTGGTCAGCAAAAGGAGCGGCGATGGCGTCGTTCCCCAAAAGCCCGCTTGCACACGCGCGACTTGACCCACCAAAACGGCGAGCCAAGGCGCAAACAAAATCGCCACAGCCAGGTGTGCCAACCCAAGCGCGCGCCAACGTTCTCGCCCTTGTGCGCGTTGCATCAACCCAAACACATCGAGCGCGAGCAAATTCAGAAACGCGAGACTGTGCGAATAAAACGCCAACGTTTCAAAGACAACAAAGAAAAGCCAATCCTGCCGGCGCCCACTTTGCCACGTGCGCCAAAAGAAGAACATCGCCGCAAGCGAGAAGAATGTTAATTGCGCGTACATCCGCGCTTCTTGCGCGAACAGAATTTGGAATGGACTCACCACAAGCAAGGCGCAGGCAATCAACGCCACCCGCGCATCGAACAAGCGACGCGCGAGCAGATAGAACAAGGGAATCGTTGCTATGCCAAACAACACCGAGACACTGCGCGCCGCGATTTCATCCGAACCGAATTGCAGCGCGAGGTGCAAGAATAGATAGTACAAAGGCGGCATTGTGTCTTGGGCAGTTCCCGCAAGAATCTCACTCGCCTCGCGTCGTGCCAGGAATACACTAAACAACTCATCCAGCCACAGCGATTGTGCCTCGAGCCGAAATGCACGTGCCAACGCACCGGCAAGCGTCAATCCAACCAACCCAACGTGTTCACTCCGCCATATCATCGTGATCCTCACGACAGTTTTGAGCCACCTTCCTTACTTTGAGAATCTCACCCGCAATAACGTATAGATTGCTTCGATCCCATCTACCCACGAAATCTTTTTTCCCTCGTCCGCGCGGCGCGGATGGTACGAGATCGGCACCTCGACGATGCGATGCCCGCGCTTTGCCAACTGCCCCGTGATTTCAGGTTCGAAATCGAAATGCACGCAACGCAAGCGCACCCCTTGCAACACCTCGCGGCGAAAAACTTTGTACGCTGTCTCCATATCCGTCAAGCGCGTGCCAAACAACAGATTCGTCAACATCGTCAAAAAACGATTCGCCAGATGCGTACGCAGTGGCACGCCGCGTGCACGCGCATTCAAGAACCGCGAACCATAGACCACGTTTGTTTTGCCTTCCAAAATTGGCTGGAGCAATTTACCGTACTCGTTCGGATCAAGTTCGAGATCGGCATCCTGAATCAGAATAATGTCGCCTTGCGCGTGATGCAAGCCAAGCCGAATCGCCGCGCCTTTGCCCAGATTGATCGGCATCGAATAGACGCGCACCAAGTCCGCATGCAACTGACGATGCTCTTCGATGATCAGCGCGCTCGCGTCCGTCGAACCATCGTTCGCGACGATGATTTCCATTTCGAGCTTGCCAATGTCCACGCGCGCGACGCGCTCGATCAATTCGCCAATCGTCATTTCTTCGTTGTAAACGGGAATGAGAACCGAAAGTTTCATCTTTGACTCCCTCGACAATGTGGAACAACTTGTCCTACGGCAACTGCACCCGATAGATGCGCGCTTCGTCGTTCGCAAAAACTCTCTGCAAATACGGCGCCCGCTCAGGATCGAACTGCCCCAGATCGCGCTCGGCTTTACCCCAGAACACGTACGCAATACGATTCTCGCGCAAGCGCGCGACACGCCACGCATCATCCGTCGCAGCATCGAAAAATTTTTCTGCTGCCGCGCGTTTCTCGTCGAACCCAATCGTTTCATAGCGCTGTCCAACGAACACGCGATTGCCCGCGCGCGCGGGAATGAAACTGCCGGTCCAGTACGCCGAGAGCACCACCTCGTTGGGCGATGTGTGGGCGCGCAACCAATCCATCGCTTGTAATTCGAGGGGTGGACGGAAAAGCGGATACGGCTGCACAAAGCCAAGCAACGCGATACTGCTAATCCAAACATAGAAACTCGCCAGCCCCGCAAGCGCGACGAGACACACGACGATTAGACGTTGCAATCCTGCCACGCTATAGTTCGGTCGTTGACTCAGCGCGATCAAGAGGCGCGTGCGCGCGAGACGCGGGAGCACGACCTCACACAAACCCACCGCCGCGAGAATCGCCAGCGGCACCTGGACTCCTTCCACGAATCGGCGCTGTTGTGTGATTGGCGTGTACAACAAAAGCGCGACGACCAAGATCCAAAGCCACAGAAACGCGAATCTGTGTTGACGCGACGCGTCCGCGCGCATCGTTGGACGCCAAGCCAAAGATGCCAAGAGCAGCAAGGGCAAGTAGGTCAAGATAAAATGAATGGGGTTGGGCGAGAGCGTCGTCGCTTGCACATTCCAAGATTGAATGATTGGATTCGTCACCAGAACGAACTGATAGTACAGAAATAGCGGCGCGGGAATCGCAAACGCAATGCCAAGCAAAATCAGGGTGCGCCAAAGAATTTTGCGCTGGCGATAAGTCAGCCACAGCACATATGCGCCGGTGACGGCAAGCATCAAATACATCAAGAAGGGAAAGACGATGCCGATCAAAAGATTCCCGATTCCCGCGCCGAGCGCGGCAACGACACGCGCATCGTCTAACACACGCAAGAGCCACGCGAACGTCACCAACACCAGCGCGATGCCCAGCGCGAAATGCGGATACGTCAGCGCGCTGTAAAAAATGTGCGCTTCGGGCACGCGCAATTCCATCGGCAACGCCTCCCACACATTGGGCGCATCGAACGGGAAACGCCAAAACGCATAGCCCGCGCCCAACAGCGCGAACGCATACGCGACGCGGCGTTGTTCTGGCGCATCGAGAAAGCGCGCGATGAAACCGTACAGCACGATGAACAGAATCAGATCGGCAACGACGCGCGCGATGTGCCACATCGCCGTCGCCGAAAGACCCAGGATGCGCGCCGCGTGCCCCAGCGCGAGATAAAACACCTCGATAAACGCGGGCGTATGCTCTTCGGTGGTGAAGGGAATGTGATACAACCACGCACCGTTGATCCCTTGTCCAATCGCGGAAAGATAACTGCCGTCTTCGACGTTGATCAACAGTCCGGTGAATTCCGTCCCCGGGTGTGCCAACAGATAGCCCAGTGCGTACGGAATTTGGAGCAACGCGGTGATGCTCAATGCGATCATGATGACCAAGATCCATTCGCATTGCGAAATCGCATTAGCGCGCATCGGCTGACTCCGTTTGCCAACGGTACGGCGACATCAGCGCGCCGATCACCAACACTTGCAAAACAAAAATAACATAGTTGTCATTGAAGAAGCGCGAAAAATACTGGACGACAAAAGAGAACACGGCGAAACCAATCCACACCTGTCGCAGTGTGTTCACGCGCCATTGCCACCTCAACAACAGAACGAGCACAGGAATTCCAAACAACGCTTCGAGAATACCAAAGGGGAATTGCACCTCCACCGAGGGAATCAATCCCGTCGCCAGCAAAAGCGTGCTGAACCCCCAACCCTTGATTGGAAAACTATGCTCCGTTGCCCCCATCAAGTATAACACGGTATCGTCAACAAACGCGCGCAGATCCCAAATCACAAAGGGTGCGAGCACCACAACCACGGCAATGAACATCGGCAGCATCTGGCGCAACACCGTGCGCGCCGATTGCCAATTCAGTGGACGCGGTAAAAGATAAGTAACGTAAAATGGCACAAAAAACCACGCTTGGTGTTTGACCACCAGCGTCAATCCCAACACCAACATGGATGTACCAACATGCCGCCGCACCAACAGCACGGTGGCGCACAGCAAGCCGCACAGAACGACGACGTCATTCCGTCCCTCCGCCAGATAGTACGTCCCCAGCAAGTTGAGTCCGAACGCAAGCAACAAAACCAACTTGTCTCGTTGTTTTTCGACAACCTGCGGCAAGAGAAGCAAGATGCCGATGTACGCCAAGAGATAGACAAACCGCTGATCGTACCAACCGAGTGTCGCGTGGCTCAGCCAATAGAATGGAATCGAACCCACAAACAAAAACGGCAAGTACGCGTTGTGATAAATCGGCGAATCGGTCCATGGCGGCTCGCCGCGCTGCCAGTTTGCCATCGGCGTATGCCAATAAGTCTCGACGTACGGATTCTTGCCGTTCAAAATGTACTCGATCGCTGCTTCGGTTTGGAACAAACCGTCGTGCGCGTGTGTGCCGCCACCTTCCGCGCGGCGCTGCGCGATGTTCCACAACGTGGGCAAGACCGCCGCGAGCATCACAACAAAGAGTATGATGAACAATCGGAACGAAAAACAGACACGTGCCCGCACACTCGGCGCCAACATTTCGTCAGGCATCTTGGGCACCAGCCAATTCAGCAGCACGTAGATTGCGATCAGCGTGATCGTCAGCGCGCTGCTAATCGGATTGAACCACAGATGTGCAACGCCCAACACTAGCAATAACACCGTGTCGAGTGACAGTGCCCAAGAAGCGTCTTGGTTCATTGGATTGTCCATATCGCCTACCCCACCCACCCCCACAGCACAAATTGCGCGCTCAAATACAATTGCAACGGAAACGATAGATACACAATCGCGCGATTGACCCACGCGTTTTGTCCGCACGCGCCCAGCCAGATGAACACGGGAAAAATCGCCAACGCGTAACGATCCATACTCACGAGCGGTTGCATCGTCGTCATCCGAAACAACGGCGCGAGGTACATCATCA
>DAOUAL010000031.1:0-3252 GCA_034433515.1 Anaerolineae bacterium
ATGTCCCTAACCGTCGCGCGTTGGGTTTTTCAATCGCATCAAGAGCGTTCGTTGGAAGAGAATGAACGCTGGTGGCGGGAATGTTACCTGCCCAGCCCAACCGATGCAGTCCTCCAAAGCCAGCCGCGTTGGCAAGTCATCGTTGGCGGTGCTGGAAGCGGCAAAACGGTTGCGCTTGACGCGCTGGAACGCCAGATGCGCGGACGCGCACTAGTTTTGCGCTATTCACCAGAGTACTGGCCCCACGGCAGAAAAGTTTTGAAGAGAGAGGGCAGTCATCTCAGCCAGTTGATGGCGCTGGCAGGTATAGCTCTCCGCCACAACTCGGCAATCACACTCGAACAAGTGATGGCATTGCCACGCTTTCAACGCGAGTTCTTGCGCTGGTTGATGGACAAGTTCGGTGGAACGCGTGCCTATATACGCTGGATTCAGACCCTGGGAGGGAATGCGGATGATGCACAATTGAATGTTCCCTGCGAAGACTTGTACCCCACCGAAACCGAGTACCTTGATGTGCAAGGACAAATCGAAGACTTGGTCGCGCTCGTGCGCCGGTGGGGTTTTTCCCAAATCTTGACCCTGATTGATACTGACTTGATAACCACGGCTCAACTTACCGAACTGGGAGAATTATTCGACTGGCTAGAACTGTGGCAACACGAAGGATTCGCCCTCGTTGTGGCGGTAACTCCAACCGCGTTGGACCAAGGCGAACTGGTCAAACGCGCACGCGGACGCGCCAGCGTTGTCAGATTGAACTGGACGCTCGATCAAGTCCGTAACTTGGTAAATCGGCATTTGGCAGTGGCAACGGATCAGCAGGTTCAATCACTCGAACAGTTAGCCAGTCCCTTGCTGGCTCAATCGCTGGAAGACATGCTTCTTGCCGAGTATGGCAGTCCTACCCCCAAGGGATGGCTTGCCCTCGCCCAATTATTGCTCGATTTTGCATCGCGTTCCCAAGTACCTTTAGGAAACAACTTCGAGACAGAAATTCATCATGCCTTTATGGCGCGCTTTATGCCGCTGCGGCTAGACAAGCGTTCTGGTCATCGCGGTGTGTGGCGCGGATCTCACTTTATTCATCTGGATGATCAACCTTTCCGGCTGGTCGAGATGTTGGCTCAACATCAAGGTATGCCTACCCCCTCCGAAGAACTGAAAGATGTGGCTGGATCATTGAGTAATGTCCACACCCTCGTACGACGCGTCCGTGAAGCCATTGAACCCAACCCTTCTGCGCCAATCTATCTGAAAAATCGGCGGGACGAGGGGTATTGGCTTGAGAATTTAGTGCCTGATCCAATCGTGTAAGGTAGATGTCAGTCTGTTGTTAGATTAGTGGGTTGACAGAAAAGACTTGTAGATTAATATGGGTAGTGTTTGATGGCTTGGTCGCCCAGAGTAGGGGAGGCGTATTTTTTATTCTTAAAACTACTCGCGTGTGTTCGTCCACGTAACTACCGTAAGGATCAGATGAATGCGTCAGCGCAAAGAGGATCATCATGGGCGATGATGGTGTCGCATATCGTATTGACGCCAATCCTCGGCTAGAATTTCTGCGGTCTATTGGACTGGAAAACGATCCGTTTGCCACCCCTGTGGCGGAACAAGAACTTGATCCCCAGCAAATTCCGCCACGTTTCTATTCCTATTTCATTTCTCCATCTTTTGAGAAATTTCCCCACGATCAAGATCTCTTTCGAATGCTTCGTGCCTCGAACCATGCTTTTATCTATGGCGTGCCGGGCAGTGGCAAGACAACTCTGCGCCTGACGCTGGAAGCCGATTGTCGGACTCGCCCAGACCAAACTCTTGTCGTCACGCACAATCTTGGTGCCGACCTCCAACAACCCTTGTCTGCCGACCAACATCGGCAACAAATCGCGCGTGCGTTGGCGTTGGATTTGTTCGTTCAAATCGTCGAGCAATTTGAATCACTCGAGTTCTCAAAAACCTCTGATCCAGTTGCAAACCTCCGTCAAATATTCGCTTTGAGCGAGTGCCGCCTTAGCAGTGTAGTCAGTCGTATTTTAGAGAACCCTCATCCAAATTTCCCCGCCGGCTTAGGTGCCTATTGGAGTTTGATCAATCGCCCAGCCGTACGCTATGTGCCTTCATCCCAGCGATTGTTCGATCTACTGACTGCCGCTCGACCGACAGACGATCCGACGGATCGTCTCTGTCCGCCGGACACTGAAACCAAAGAACCGATGTCGGTAGGTTGGGATATTGCCAAGGAATGGGGCTTCACGCGAATGCTTGTGCTCGTTGATGGGGTGGACGCACGCAAACGGACGATCGAATGGATGATGGCGTTAATAGAACCTTTGTTGCAGATGCTTGCCGATTGGAGCCAGCAAGGAATTTTTGCCAAGTTTTTTCTGCCTTTGGAACTGCAAAAAGCGGTACAAGATCGGTTGGCGAATTTGCATTTAGAATATATTGAGGATAGAATCGTGTGGGACAAGGAAGCATTGCGCGCGCTTTTGCGGGAGCGCTTTCATACTGCCCGATCACGCAAAGAGGACTTCGATTCGGTCGCTGGCGAAGGGTTGGAGGGCAAACTTGATCACTTGATTCTTGAATCAGCAGAAGGCGTGCCGCGGCGATTACTCCAGATTGTTAGCGGTTTGATTGATGCGCACGTTGCCCGCGCGCCTAAGGAAGACAAGTTCACACTTTTGGACTGGAACACACTGAGACAAGACTGGCTCTTTGAGCCGCCTCCGCCGCGAGGTATAGAGTGATTCAACTCCCCCAGCGACGTGATGCGGACAGTCTTGCCTCGCTAAACGTCGCTCTGGAGGAGGGCGCATGTTTTCTTGGGAAAAGTACAGTTCAAACTTGTATGTGCAACGCCAGATTGAATTCGATCGTTTGTTGAACTGGATCAATTCTGCATCCGTTCTCAAACAAGTTACCTCACTGGTTGCGCCGCCGGGTAGCGGCAAATCCTGGTTTTTGCAAGCCGTTCAGGAGGAATTGAAGGCAAAACGAGTTTCGCACTCGCCTGCGGCTCCTGAGCGGCTGGTTATTTTTTGCGACGCACCAACCTTGGTCAACCGTGATCAAACGAGCGGCGCGGGATTGAATCAAGATGCTGTTTTCAAATGGTTGGAAGAAATCATTCGCGATGCCAAGCCGCTTTACCCCGCGGTTGCTTCTGTTGTGCTGGATCGCAATCGCGAAGCCGCGGCGATCATTAGCGATCTAGTGAAAATATTTTGTGCCGCACATCCCCCAAAA
>DAOUAL010000032.1:0-2665 GCA_034433515.1 Anaerolineae bacterium
GACTGGGTATCCCTAATCGCCCTAAACGCATCCTGCGCTCGTTGCATCCCGGCAATCTTGGCTGGATCGCTCTTGGGTCCCACGATGATGAAATCGTTGTACATCACATCAAAGCGTTCGCGCGCATTTCTGTCCGCCACAAACTTGTCTTCGGTGGGACGATCATGCACCAGCAAGACATCCGCATCGCCTTTTTGTCCCATGGCAATCGCTTGCCCGGTACCTACAGCCACCACGTCAACCTTACAATTGAACTTGTTTTCAAAATCGGGAAGAATCGCCGATAGCAAGCCGGAATCCGCGGTGCTGGTAGTGGTCGAAAGACGAAGCCGGCAGTTGGAAGATGGCGTGGTTACGGGGGACGTGCACGCGATCATCGTCGCAAGGAGCATAACGCCACAAAAGATCACACGGTTCATCGAGTTCCCTCCTAAATTGCGCCCGAAATTCCAGGCATCGCCTGCGTGAAAATGCATAGTCGCTCGTGCAATTTTCGCCCGAAATTCGGCATATCGACAAATGCGTTTTTTTCACCCTTTCGGGGCTTTTGCGGTATGATGTTCCCAAGGAGGACATCATGTCGCATATCTCAATCACATTAACAGATTCGAATCGGATGGCGTATGTGCCGCTGGCGGCACTCGGTTACGCACTTCAACGCGCACGCGTGCTTGAGCCCTTGCGCCAAGTGACCTTGCCGATCAAAACGATTGATCATTCACCCACCGACAAAATCATCGAAGCCGTCGTGTTGATTCTTGCCGGTGGGCGTGCCACCAATCAGATTGATCTGTTGCTACGCCACCGCCTGGAACTGGCTCAAGCGTGGGGGCAAGCGCGATTCGCACAACAATCTACCTTCGCCGATACGCTCGATGCGTTTGCGGCAGACACGCTCAGCCAACTGCGCTTCGCCTTCGAGACGATCACGCAGCAACACGGGCATGCACCCGCGCACGATTTTCGCAAAGAATGCCTCTGGCTCGACGACGATCTCACCGGCTTGCTCGCTTCGCGGCGTGCCGAAGGTAGCGCTCGCGGCTACTTCGCCGGGAAAAAACAAGTTGTTGTATCCGGACGCTGCACACGGGATTTCCACGCTCAAACCGAGTGTCGAACTGGCCGAGCGCGTGCTGCACCGTAAGCGTTCGCAACGCGAGTACATCGTCTGGCGTTTGGATGGCGGCTTCGGCAGCGACGCTGCCATCAATTGGTTGCTTGCGCGCGACTATCGCATCCTCGCCAAGGGCCACAACAGTCGCCGCGCACAGAAAATCGTGCCTCAGCTTCCTGCAGAAGCTTGGCACAGCGGGCGCGAAAACAAATGGGTCGCTCTGGTGCCTGCGGGCATCCGCTCTGCGCGGCGCGCACACACACTGGCGTTACGTTGGTTGACCACGCAAGGTGACGAACGCTGTGCCTTGTTGATTCACACCTTCGTGGCGGAGTCACCATTGCAAGTCGTCGAATTCTACGATGCGCGCGGTGGCATGGAATCCAAAATCAAGCAAGACAAAGTGGGTCTGCAATTGATTCGTCGGCGCAAACATCGGTGGAACGCGCAAGAAGCCTGGGGCATTGTCACCGACTTGGCGCACAACTTGCTGACCTGGACACACGATTGGATGTGGCGCGGTTCACGCTTTGAGACCTGGGGCCACCTCCGTCTGGTGCAAGATGTCTTGAATATGCCGGGCTACTTGGTCTTTCAGGGTGCCAAACTCGACAAGGTAGCATTACAGCGGAATCACCCCTTTGCGGGGGAAATACAGGATTGCTTAGCACGTTTGTTCCACGAATTAAGTTGATGCTGGGAATTTCGCCCGAAAATCCCGCCGCCGACAATTTGTCAATGTGCCGATTTTCGGGCGAAATTTAGGTCCGCGAGCATCAACGCGAGCATGTACGCCAGACCGTGCGCTGTATCGCGGACTTGGTGCGGCAAGGACACAGCGACGCCGCGTTGCTCGACTTGCTCGTGCCCGATTAGAGCGTTCACCTCTCGCCACATCGTTTTCGTTCATGCCACTCGCCAGAGCGGTTAGTTCCGTGCGCCCTCACGCGAGCACGTAACGTTTTGGTTTGTTCAGGTCGTTGCCAATATCCAGTGAGGTAACCTTCCAGTGCATCGGATAGTTTCATAGGGGAGACGGACATCAAAAAGCAAATATCCGACGGGTGACCGCCGGAGACCGCAATTGCTGGGCCTTTTCGGTTGGCAAGCGGAAGACGGGATTTGAACCCGCGACCTTCTCCTTGGCAAGGAGACGCTCTACCACTAAGCTACTTCCGCAAAATAGTTCACTAGTTGTCTAGTGCGATAGTTCATACTGCCCGCCTTCAACTATCGAACTATCCAACTATCGCACTATCGAACTAATGGTGCCGAGGAGCAGAATCGAACTGCTGACACCGCGGTTTTCAGCCGCGTGCTCTACCAACTGAACTACCTCGGCGTTCGTGAGTCCTATTGTATGCGAACTCGTCTTTTTGTCAAACCGCCCAAAGAGTACGCCGCCTCTGATCCACGCTGATGCAGAAGCGGCGCCTCGCCCAATACGGTTGTCTTCCGCCCGCAGACGCCGACGGGCGGAGACAACCAATCGAAAAGGAGGAGAAGAAGTGCCATCATACATAAAACAAAAAACCACAGGGGTCAGACTGT
>DAOUAL010000033.1:0-5129 GCA_034433515.1 Anaerolineae bacterium
TACGGCATGGGATGCGCGGCGAAGAATTCCCACATCAAAGGCGCGGCGTAAATCTCCATCGTCGGCTTGCCAATGCGTGGGTCAACCGGCTCTCCGCCGGGCCAAGCATGTTCGCCACCCAGGATGGTATACAGTTCGACGGCTGACTTGTTTGCGCAGGGCGCGTAGACATCGTGTTGAATCGTTCCTGATTCCTTCCGCTGCGGCGCGGGGCAAGCGTTCTTCTGCGTCCAGAACCCCAGCGCATCCTTGACAGAGACAAACTTGAAGCCCGCGGCAGTCGTTCCGCCATCATACGGATTGAGACGATCGGCTGTCCCGTGAAAATGGATGACCGACACGTTTCTTGCCGGACGACAGACATTCTGATCGTCCAGGATTTGTGTGGCGGCGACTGGACCGATGGCGGCAATCCGGTCAGACAATTCGCAAGCAAGCCGATAGACCATGATCGCGCCATTGGAAAAGCCGGTCGCGTAAATTCGCTGGGTGTCAATTTTGGTCAACGCGGCAAGTTGGTCAATGAGCGCGCGGACGAATCCCACATCGTCCACGTTGTTTTTTGCCGCCTCTCCGCAACAATGTCCTCCATTCCAGGATTTGGTCTCGCCCGTTCCATTGGGATAGACGACGATGAAACCGGCGGCATCGGCTTGCTTGCTCAAGCCGCTGATGCGGATCATCTCCTCGGCGTTCAATCCGATGCCATGAAAAGCCAGCACCAACGGTGTGGGATGCGCGGCGTCATAGCCGGGTGGAATATGCAGGACGTATTTCCTTTCGATCCCGGCATAGACCAGAGAACGCGTCGCATCACCTGGCTTGAACGTTTCGGTTGGCGCGATGGGCGCAGTGGTCGGCGGGAGCGGGGAAGGCGGCGTGGCTCTGGCGCAACCTGTGGCTAGAACGATCAACGTGATGAGAATCAAAAGCCAATTGTGATACCGGCAATTCATCGAACACCTCCGCAAGACCCGAAGGGTCCTCCGCTTCGCTACGGCAAACTCTTCGGGTCTGTGTCACGTTCTCTGATACACAATCTTCCCGCCGATCATCGTCATCTCGATCTGGGTGTTCAGAATGTCAACAGGTTTGATGCTGTACAGGTTGTCGCTCCACACGCACAGGTCTGCCAGCTTGCCGGGTTCGAGCGACCCTTTGACTTTTTCCTCGAACGCGCCGTACGCTGAGCCCATAGTATGGGCACGGAGCGCTTCCTGAATGGTGAGCGCCTGTTCAGGGTTGACCGGCTTGTTATTCTGGTCGTAACGCAAGATGGCTTCGGTCAGAGTCACTTGGGGTGCTTGCCAGGGCGAAGTGGGTGTGTCGGAGCCGAGCGCGACGGTGATGCCGGCGTTGAGCCACTCGCGGGTGACGCAGGCGCGTGCCGCGCGGTCCTTGCCAAGTTGTTGCGCCAGATTTCCGGCGAAACGCAAGAACTGCGGTTGCGAAGAAATCACCACGCCGAGATCGGCGGCTTTGCGAACTGCCTCTTTGGTCATTATCGAGGCGTGTTCGAGGCGATGTCGGGGGTTCGCGCGCGGGTTGGCTTTCATTGCCGCCTCGTACGCCTCCAGTACCAGGTCCACCGCCGCGTCGCCGCCGCAATGGACGGTGACTTGGAGTCCCGTATCGTGCAATGCTTTGACCGTGTCCTTGAACTGCTTGGGATCCCAGGTCGGTTGGTTCCAACTAATGCCGGGATGCGGCTCGTGCGTGTACCACGTGGGGAACTGTCCGTCAATCAGGAATTTGTACCCGGCAAACCGCATATACTCATCGTTGATGCGTTCCATTTTCAGCGCGCGCTCGAGATCAGCGGGCCATTCCAGCGTGTAGAAGATCTGCGAACGGAGTGTCATGCTTTTGGCGCGCCAGAATTCCAGGTACGCTTGGATCGTGCTGTAGCGAACATTGACGTCATGATAGGTCGTCACTCCCAATTCAGCCATCTTCATCTCAGAAGTCTTGAGACCTTTGGCGATTTGCTGAGGGGTTGGCTGGGGGATGTGGATGCGCACCAAATCCATCGCGCGATGGTTGTACAACAAGCCGGTCGGATTGCCCTGTTTATCGCGCTCGATAAAGCCGCCTTCGGGATTGCGCGTTCGCGCGGTGATATTCGCGATTTTCAATGCGGCGCTGTTACAGGCAGCATAGTGCCCGCCCTGTTGCACCAGCCACACCGGATTGTTCGGCGCGATGGGGTCGAGGTGCGTGCGATTCGGCAGGGGATCAAAATCCCAAAAGTATCCTTGAATCCACTCGCCGGCTTTGGCTTTGGCGACGACGTCTTTGAGTTTCTTGAGCAGATCGTCGAGCGTGCGCGTTTCAGGCGGGATGAATGGCACATAGTCGGTCAGCAGCGTGCCCCACACTTGCAGATGATTGTGCGCGTCAATCAGTCCGGGCGTGACGGTCTTGCCCTGCAGGTTGATCGTCTTGGTGTTGGGACCGGCAAGCGCGCGGATGGCGTCGGTGGTGCCGGTGCGCAGGATCAAGCCGTCTTTGATCGCGACGGCTTGCGCGATGGTGTCGCGCGCGTCCATCGTGATGACGTTGCCGTTGAACAAGATGGTGTCGGCGACAGTGCCGGGCGCGAGCGTGGGCGCGTGTGTGGGAGGGACGGCCGGCACACGCGTGAGCGTAGCGGTGGGTGGTGGGCTTGCCGGAATCGGCGTTGCCGTCACGCGCACGATGTCTTCGCGTCGGCAGCCGGCGATAAGCACACCGCCGACAGTCATCGCGGTTAGCTTGATAAAATCGCGACGGGTTAGGGTTTGCATTTTTGCCTCCCTGTGAAATTGATTTACCGCTTCCGTAACCGTTCAGGCCGCGTGGTGTCCCCGTAGGGGCGAGACATTCGCACGTGGATTCGCTATGGCGGGCAAGTTGGTTATCGGGAGATCGCCTGGCATAGCAGAGTATTTCGGCGAATGTCTCGCCCCTACTTGCACGTCAACGTGAACGTCGCTTGATTCGAAACCTTGTCGTTCGGCGTGAGGACGTGCAAGCGCGCCCAGAACGTGCCACTGCTGCCCGATTTGAAATCGCCGCTTTCGATGGTCTTGTCGCCAGCTGCCGAAAACTGCAGCGTGCGCGTCTCGCTGTTGCCATCGCTGCGCTCCCAGCGATACGTCACCGTGCCGGCGTCGTTCGTGCGGATGACGCCGGTAAAGTGAAACGTGTGCGGACAGGTGCCGGTGAACGCGGTGGGATTGATGCTGACACTGACGAGCGTGACAATCGCCGGGCTCGTGCAGTTGAGCGTGAACTTGGCTTGCGTGGAACTCATCGCGTTCGGCGCAAGCACTTCGAGTTTTGCCCAGTGCGTCGCCGAGTGCGTATAATTCATAGTGACGTTCGCCACCGCTTGCGTGCCAGCCGCAGAAAAATTCAGCGTGCGCGTTTCGCCGGTGCCATCGCTGCGTACCCAACGATACGAGACCGTACCCGCGCCGTTCGTCGTGATCTTGCCGGTGTAGGTGGCGCTCTTGGGACACACGCCGCTGAAAATTTCCGGCTCGACATCCGCCGTGACTTGGGTCACTTGAAACGGCGCACTCGCGGCGGTCTTGACCTCGACCGCGCACGCATCCGCCGGCGATTCGCCAGAAGCGTTGTACGCGCGCACGTCGAGATGGTAGGTCGTGTTGGGCGTCAGGTTGTCCACTGGACCTGCAATCACAGTTGGATTATCAAACGTCTTGATGGGCTGGGAAACACCGCGTTGGTACACTCGAAAGCCGTCCCACGTTCTCGGCAGCACAGTCTCCCACGAGAGATAAACGCCCGTCCCCGAGGCACCGCCGCGGCAATTGCGCGGCGCGGGTGGGGTTTGGCTTGCGCTACCTCCCGAGCACGTCCACGTCGTTTCACCGCGATTCGAAACAACATCGTTCGGTTCGAGGACGTGCAAGCGAATCCAATAATTTCCCGACGCGCTGATTGACCAATCGTAATTCGTCACTGCCTTTTCGCCAGCGGCGTCGAACTGCAGCGTGCGCGTCTCGCTGTTCGTCCCGTCGCTGCGTTCCCAGCGATACCGCACCACGCCCGCGCCGTTCGTCGTGATTTTCGATCCAGCGGTCAAGGTGTTTGGGCAGGGGCCGTTGTAACTCGAACGACTGACGCTCACCGTGACGTTGCTCACAGCGAAGGAACTCGCACCGCCATCGTTTCCGCCTGTCACGCTAACCGTCGCCGTGTAGTTTTGCGCGCTGCCATCGGTGAAGACGACGCGTAGCGTGTACGTCGTCGTCTGGGTTGGACACTGTTGGCGCTGTTCGTGTCCGGTCACACCTACGCCCTCGAAGTAAATTTCGCGCACGCCTTCCACATCCCAACGTAGCGTGCTACACTGCCCGCGCTGGATGCTCCTCGGGTTCGCGGCGAAATTCACCGTCGCGCCGGAAGGCGCGGGCGGTGGCGGTGGTTGATCGGCGGAGGGCGCGGGTGGCGGACCCGATGGCACCTCCGGCACGGGCGTGGGTGGATCGCCAGCGGCAGAAGGATCGCTTAGATTTTGCACCGCGACAACTTTGATGCTCGCGATCTCGCTCTTTGCGCCGGTCGTGCTGTTCGCCTGCACCGCGATCGTGTGAATGCCTTTCGTCTGAAACGTGATTGGAATCACCGCCGAGAATGTCGTGATCGGCGGAGAGGCGGTGCCGGGCGTGCCGGGCTGTCCATCCACCGCGATGGCGATGCTAAAGATGCCGCGCGGATCGGTTGCGACGGCGTGAACTTGGAATGGCTGTCCGACTTTTACGCGCGCGCCGTTTGGGGGCCACATAATTTTGAGCGTCGGTTGCGAGGACGCGCCGGGTTGACTGGCGGCTTGCTGTGACGCGGCAGGTTGCGGCGGTTGCGCGGCTGGTTCCGCGCGATTTCGCACCAGCACGAACAGCAGGATTGCGACGATGATCAGGACAAGCAAAACGAGACAACCGAATAGTTTTTTCATCGTAACCTCCGGTCTGGAAGTTGGAAATTGGAAGTTGGAGGTTGGAGATTGGAAGTTGGATGCCAACTTCTCCGCATTATCGTCGCGTCACGTCCACACTGCACGCGTCCGCGCGCGATTCGCCGGAGGCGTTGTAGGCGCGCACGTCAAAGTGATGTTGCAC
>DAOUAL010000034.1:0-2234 GCA_034433515.1 Anaerolineae bacterium
CCATCGGCAATGGCTGAGAAGAGCGCGACGGTGCTAAAGACACTTTGCACTCCCAAGAGGAGTGCAGAGGACCCTTTCCGATCCCTCCGAGTCCCAACCAGGCTACTGCCCAACGCGCGCAACCAAGCAATCGTCGCAGCACTCCATACGCCAGGTACACGCAACACACACAGGGCGCACACCAACACCAAGGTCCGCCGTTTCTGGGCATACGGTTGTTCAAAGTTGACGGGGTCGAAGGCGAGGAGGATTCGTTCGGGATGAGATTTTGCTGCCACCCGGCGCACATCCTTAACCCACTGAGGCAGAGCCGTCCACTTCACGCTCAAAATCCGAGTTTTGGGTAATCACCAGGATTTTTTACACTGATACGCTTGCACGAACAACGGATGCGAACAGGCTCATCCCGATTTGCGTCCAATCGCATAAATGACTGAAACGCCCAGCGGTAACCCATCCTCGCGCCAGAGAGGACGCAACTTGGCAAGGTATTCTGCTTTGAATTGCGCGCGCCTTTCATCCGACATCCGCAAAAGGGCGGCGCGATTGCCCAACGTGAACTGAAACGCCCACCAATCCTCTGCGCTGGCGTACACCACCTCGTACGCTTGCAGCCTCGTTTGAACATCGGTCAAGCCGATGCCTTCCAATAGCGTCTGCGCTTGAGCCAAGGTATAGACCACCTTTTGCGGTGTGCGCACCGCCACGTTGTACGCGCGCGCTTGCTCGGCAAACCATCCCCACGCCGGACTGAACGGCGGCGGAGAATCACCAAACAAGGTAATGCCTAATCGTCCGCCTGGCACCAGAACGCGATACATCTCGCGCAAGGCGGTATCCATTGCTGGGAAGAAAAAGAGCGAAAAGGCGCACGTAACAATATCGAAAATTTCATCGCGGAATTCCAAATGCTCCGCATCCATTTTGTACAACTCAAAGTTGTCGAGTCCGCGTGCGCGCGCAGCATCTTCGGTTTGCTCCAACATTTTTTGCGAGAGATCAATCCCCACCACGCGCCCAAATCGTCCGACCCGTTCGGCGCAGGGGAGCAACACTGCCCCTTTGCCGGTCGCTACGTCGAGAATGCGCTCGCCGCCCATGATAGCGAGCCGCTCGACCAGCTGTACCCCAAACTGCGCAAACACATTCGGTCCTTCTTGATCGTACCGTTCTGCTGCGCCATCAAAAACCTGTTCGATCACTTGTTTTGTTGCGATAATTGGATCAGGCATTGGTGCGCTCCCTCATTTGATTTCCACCGTCCCCATCATAACCGGCTCGCCCAGCATCTCGCCACCGGGCGGGTGATACATTCCAACCAACAAACGATAGGTGTCGTGTGCAAGATTCGATGGCAATGGAATCATAAATTCATCGCGCAACGTCTCGCCGACTTGCCACAACGATGTCGGATAAAACTCACCGCCAACTTGATGATCGTCGCCTTGCGCCACCTTGTTGCCTTGCGCATCGAGCAAATGAACGAACGTCGTGTAATCGTGATCTAGTTTTGCAAGTAGGTGCCAGTAAATCGTTACGCGCAACACATCCGATTCACGCACCGCATCGTATCCCAGCACGCGCACGCGATTGCCGACAATCGCATTGCTAAGATTGTGTGGTGTCACCGCCGCACGTCCCAATACGCGCACCAAGGGCTCGGCGGATTCCAACTGATATTTGATCTCCAAGCCCGGCATCGGCTTGATGAAATAAATCGGCCGCCCGGTATCTAGCACGCTATCCGTCAATCGTCCAACGTTCGCGTGTGCCGGTGCCGGCGTAATCAATGGAAACAATCCCAGCACATCGCGGCGCGTGTTTTCGACATACTGAATATACCATAACGGCATCATTTCGTCGCGATCGTTGGAAATGAGAATTGTGTTGGGCGACGCAAAAGCCAGCAATCGTGTCCAATGTTCGCGCACGCGCGTCTCGCCACTGCGATCAGCGAAGGGAAAGTTAGAAACGAGTTGGACGATCAACAATACGGAACACGCACCACGCACCACGTATTGCGTGTGTCGTGTTCCGTGCTTCACTAATTCTGCTACCCCGACACCCATCCACCCTGCCCACACCAGATACGCAGGAATGTAGTAATGCGCAATGTCGCCGATGTGATAGATAGACGCGAACAATATTGTTGCCACAAAACCGGTTAACAGCAAGACAAGTTGCGCTCCCTCGCGCCGCCAGATCATCGCACCCAAACCGATCACGCCGAACGC
>DAOUAL010000035.1:0-64519 GCA_034433515.1 Anaerolineae bacterium
CCCACGCCCGCGTGATCGCGCCCGATGATGATGTGCGTGCATCCATAATTCTTGCGACAGATCGCGTGAAAGATCGCTTCACGCGGACCGGCGTAGCGCATCGCCGCTGGGAACACACCCAGAATCACGCGGTCGGGTGGATAGTAATCGCGCAAGAGTTCTTGGTACGAGCGCATGCGCACGTCGGCGGGAATATCATCCGCTTTGGTTTCGCCGACGAGGGGATGCAAGAACAAACCGTCCACGATTTCGAGCGCGGTCTTTTGAATGTACTCGTGCGCGCGGTGAATAGGATTGCGCGTTTGAAAGGCAACGATGCGTTTCCAGCCGCGCGCGGCGAACATTTTGCGCGTGGCGAGAGGCGGGTGGCGGAATTCCGGAAAATCCAAGTTGTTTGGTAAATCAACGACCCAGACATCCCCCGCCAAATAAATCTCGCCTTGTTTGTAGAGCCGGGCAACGCCGGGATGTTTTTCATCGGTCGTGCAATAAACGTTTTGCGCCTCGCGCGTTTTATCGTAATCGAATTTTTCGGCGAGCGTCATCACGGCGAGCAAGTGGCCATCGGGTTCGGTGAGCGCGATTTCTTCGCCAATGCGCAAGGTGTCGGCAATGTCGCGCGAGACCGCGAGTGTAATCGGAATGCTCCACACAAGTCCATTCGCCAAGCGCATAGATTCGACCACGCAATCATAATCGCGCTTGCCCATAAAGCCGGTGAGCGGGGAAAGGACACCGGTCGCCAAGAGTTCGAGATCGGACATATTTGTCGCATTGAGTGGAATTTTTGTTAACGATGCGGAGCGTTCGATCGCTGCCGCGCGTTCCGCGCCATGCAACATTCGATCAATCAACACGCCGCCGTGCGGCGCGATTTCGCCAATATCATTTGTCATCGCTTGAACCATGTTCTCCTCGCAATTTAGCACGCGCGATTATAACACTAAAACGATAATCATCAAAAAGAATGCTTGCCCACTAGGCAAGCGTTCAAAATTGTGTACAATTGCGCCTACATCTCAATACCCCCATTCATCGTATTCTAGAAGGATGAAATGCTCCGCGAGAAAGTAAAGGATAATGACAAAAACAATCACGCTGTTTATCAGCGTGCTCATATGGCTGGCTCTTTCAATCGCTTGCACGACGCCGTCTGTTCAAAATGATCGCGCTTCAACCGCGCCCGCGCCTTCGCCGATCATCCAACTGGTCACTGCGACGCCACTCCCAACGGCAACCCTAGCGCCAACGCCCACCCCGCATCCCCTGACCATTGCGAGTATGCGCGCGCGTGAATATCCGGGCAGTAACCTTGTTATCGAACAAACGCTGGAACCGGGAAGCAATTACCAGCGTTATCTCGTCTCGTATTACTCCGATGGTTTGAAAATTTACGCGCTGATGACCGTTCCCCGCAGTGCCAAACCAAACACCGGTTTTCCGGTGATCGTCTTTAATCACGGTTACATTCCGCCATCGCAGTACAGTCCCACCGAACGTTACGTTGCGTACGTGGATGGTTTTGCGCGCAATGGCTATATCGTCTTGCGTCCCGATTATCGCGGGCACGGCGATTCCGAAGGATTTGCCACCGGCGGTTACGGCTCACCCGATTACACGATTGATGTGCTCAACGCGGTCGCTTCGATCAAAAAGTACAAGGATGCTGATCCCAACCGGATTGGGATGTGGGGCCATTCGATGGGTGGGCATATCACCTTACGCGCGATGGTAACGACCCAGGACATCAAAGCCGGCGTGATTTGGGCGGGCGTCGTCGCCTCGTATCCGGATTTGATGTACAATTGGCGCCGACCGGCAAATAGCACGCCGATTCCCGGGATTGTGCGCGGCTGGCGGCAAAGTTTACTCGCTCAGTACGGGACGCCGGAAGAGAACGCGCCATTCTGGGATTCGATTTCGCCGACAGCTTTTGTGGGCGATTTGTCCGGACCATTGCAATTGCATCACGGGACAGCGGACACCAGCGTCCCGTTCGAGTTTTCAGAGAAACTGTACGCTCAAGTCAAACAAGCCGGCAAAACAGTCGAGTTTTACAGTTACAAAGGAGATAACCACAATCTCTCGATCAACTTTACAACGGCGATGCAAAGGTCAATTCAGTTTTTCAACAAGTATGTGAAGGGATCATGAGCACGGAACAATACCTCTACCTCACCACCATCGGGCGCAAAACCGGCTTGCCGCGCGAAATTGAAATCTGGTTCGTTGAATTCGCTGGCAAATACTATGTGCTTGCCGAGCAGCGTGAAAATGCGCAGTGGGTAAAAAATATTCGCGCAAATCCGCGCATCCGCGTACGCATCGGTGAAAAATCGTTTGAGGCAACCGCGCGCGTGTTGGACAAAGAACGCGACCGCGCGACGTACGAAAAAGCACAACGCCTCGAACGGGAAAAGTACGGCTGGGGCGCCGGCTTGCCGGTGGAAATTCTCCCAGACCAAGCATAGGCGTTTGGTGGCGTGCGCCGTTTGTGATATAATTTAGGCATCCTGTCCAACACGAGGCAGTGCGATGGATGCCAAACAAATTGCGGCGGAATTGGTTCGCTCATATAACTTTTTGGAGATGCCCATCGGCGTGTACGTCGTTGCGCCCGATGGGCACTTTGTTGCGTGCAATCGTCCCGTGCGCGAGATGCTTAAACTGCCGGACGATGTAACGCCATTCAGTCTCGCACAGTTTTATGCCGATCAAAAATATCGCAACGTCTTGTTGCGCAAGGCCCAGGAAGCCGAAGAGCGCGGCGGCTATTTAGAGAAAGAAAAAATCTTGTTTCGCGTGGATGGCAAGGAAATTTTTGTGGAAGATTATTGCAAGCCCTTGCGCGACCCGGCGACCCAAGAAATTGTTGGTTACATTGGTTGTCTGGTGGATATTACGGATGAGCAACATGCGGCAGAATTGGCAGAAGAAGCCCAACGCAAAATCAAAACGCTCACCGAAGACATTGGCAAAGTCTGGCACGCGAGTACAAGTACGTTTTTGATGACCAAGCAAACCCTCGATGGCATCATCGAGGCGTTGGGACCCAGCCCGTTTGGTGAACGTACCGATGTAGAGCCGGAAGAGATTGACGAGGTGTTGGTCAAGCAAGCGGGACGTCTGGCGAATACCATCGAGAAATTCTTGCAGACGACGAATACCGAACAACGTTTGCGTGCATTACCGGAAGCGCGTTGGCAAACCCTGGAACACAGCATTGGCTTGTTGCGCGAGATTCGCGAACGAGTGCCAATTCCGGAAATGCGTTCGCCGACGATGCGGACTACCGCGCACGAAGTTGCGCGCTTGTGTCGCGATGCGCGCGCACATCATCTTCCTCGCGAAACGATTCGTGATTTGCAGCAAGCGGCAGTGGAACTAGAACGCTTGGTGTGTCTGTTCGATGCGATGACCACACGCGCGGCAGTCATTCAAATGGAAATGCCGTTTACCACCTTGCGCGAGTACATCACGGCGGATATTCGCACGCACGAACCCCACGAACGACTCCAAGTCAAATCGTTGATTGAAGAAGCGGTCAAGCGTTTGGTGGATTTTGCCAAAGCATCGCGCGTGGAGATTCAGTGGCGCGATCGCGATCTCAACCTCGAAGTGGAAGGGAATCGGCGCGATCTCGTACGCACCCTTTCGAATTTGTTACACAATGCGATCAAGTACACGTGGCGCCGTGAACGAACGCGCGCACCGTGGGTCGAGATCAGCACAACGATCGAGGATCGAATGATTTGCATTCAATTTGAAAATTGGGGGGTGCCGATTACGCGCGAAGAGATCGAACAGCGATCCATTTTTCAGTTGGGGTATCGGGGGATATGGGCAACGGATCGCGGCCGGCTCGGCACCGGCATCGGCTTGACGGACGCGGATCATGTAGCGCGTGCGCACGGCGGTGAGATACGCGTGGAGAGCAAGCCCGCCGCACCGGCGCTGCATCCGCAAGATCCGGCGAATTATTACAAGCAACCCTTTATCACGCGCGTAACCTTGTGCTTGCCCATGGTTGGCAAAGTGAGAGGAAGATTATGACGATGAAACCTCGGGTGCTTTGGATCGAAGACAGTGCACGCTTTGAACTACGCAACCTGGTGGGACCTTTGTTTTTTAGCGGCAAGTACGATTTCAACCTTGCTGAAGATGTTACGACAGCGATGCACTTTTTGCGCATCAAAGAATTCGATGCCGTGATTGTGGACATTCGTTTGCCACCGGGCATTGACGATCATTGGCAAAGACATTATCGCAAATCCGGTGCAGACAAATTGCATGCACAATTGGGATTGAAATTGTTGCGTTGGTTGCTTCAAAAAGAACCCGACGTGTATCCCGAACCACCGCCGGTCTGGGTCGCGCCACAAAAAATCGGCGTCTTTACCGTGGAGAGTCCCCAAGAAATCCTAAGCCATCTCAACGAATTGGGCATTGTGGTGTATCGGCAAAAGACCGCCGGCTTGCCAGATACGATTCTACTCGATTTAATCGAAGAGTTGTTGCGTCAGAATAATCTACGTGCCTAGGCGGTGCGGATGAGCAATATTCCCTACGATGGCATCGTAACCTTCTTGGTTTTTCTGATTGGTATCCCGGCATTGCTGTTGCAAACCATGACGCCCGAAGTGCGCCGCGCGGTGATGAAGCAATCAGCCACGCGCGTGTTGATCCAAGCCGGTTCGCCCTTGGTGATGGCGACGCTCATTATCACATACGCCTTTTGGATGGATAGCCAACTGGAAAGCGGGCTCCCCTCGCCCGCCGATGCCATGTCGTTGCTTACCTCGCTATTGACCCTCCCTCTCTCACGTGATCAATTGTGGACAGATGTGATTTATCTTTTGCTGGTAATCACGGCAGGGTCCGCCCTGCTCACGGTGCACAAGTATGGTCAACGCGATCAAGTGATTCTCGATCTGAGTCGGCAAGCCAGATCTTCGCACAACAAAGCACGCTTGAATGAAAAAGCCTTGACGACGCTGATCGAACTGGGGGAGCAGAGCGCGCCGGGTGGCGACAAGGAACTGGTGCTCGCGGCATTGAATCAAGTGGTGTGCCAAGTTACTGCGCATCCGCAGTATCAAGGGGATTCGTTAGAAACCTTGGTCACCCAACTGGTGGATATTCTCACCTCCGATGCCAAACCCGGCACAGCACACAACTTTAAAACTGCCGCTGGAATTTTACAAAGCGTTGTCATTCACGCCAGCGCAAAGGAACGCACGGTAGATTTGATGTACGCGATTCGCGCACTCGGCTATCTCAGTCGCGCGGCGTTGTCGCATGTGGCGTCTGGGATGGAGATTGAAAATATGCTGATGAATTGTGTCGAGTCGTTGGCATTGGCGTCCAGTCTGCGCCCGGATATGACCACCCAAGCGAGCGAAGAGTTGTTCAAATTGGGAACGGTGTTGTTGGAGAAAAAACAAGAATTTATTGCCGTGCATACTTTGGATACCTTGCTCACCCTAGTCTGGGCAAATCAGCCGGCGCAAGGCGAATTGGTTACCGATACCCTGGGATTGCTTTCACACTTTTGGACGGATGGCGCAACCGCGCGCGAATATGCGGTTGAAAAACTGGGACAATTGCGCGGTGCGTTGGCACAGGATTTGTGTGCAGCCTTGGACGCAGCGCGCAAGCATTGCATCAAAACAACTTATTTTCAGACCGCCGATAATCTACAACAAATGATCAACGATTTGTGCGGTTCGTAAAAATAAAGAGGACAACCGTGAGGGTTGTCCTTACTCGATTTTAATCCACTCGATTGCTGCAGCAACCTTCGGCTCGGTTGCGCTGATGCCGAGAACGAGTTGCGCGGGCATCGTCTCGAACGCGGCTTCCCACACACTCCCCGGCGCCGCGCCTTTCACACCAATGATTGCGTGCGACCAGCGCCACTTGGCTTGCAAATCTTCTTGCGCCCCAATCGAACGCAACGCCTCCACCGCTGCGCGCGTCAAGTTCCGTGATGCTTCATCCCGTACCGCTGCGACCACAATCTTGCCATTTGGAATTTGTTCGATGAACTGCGCCAGGCGCGCGGATTCGTCTGCCGATGCGAAGGTATCGAACACTACATTCGCTTCAAGGTTGCCGGTGGCTGGATCAATGACGACAAGATTATAACCCCGCCGATTCTGTGCCACGTCCACGCCCTTGACGTAGATGTGGGCAAAATCACCGATCTCGCTTCCCGCACTCCGTACCACCACATTCACCGGCGATTGAGGACCATTGCGTGCTACAAGGTACGTGCTTGCCGTCTCGTGGATGCTTGACGCTGATACAAGGCGGTCAAAGCACAGGATGATTTCGTTCATCCCGGCACGCAAAACGCGCGCGGGGATTTGCACACCGGTTTTGCAAGCCAAACACTGCGTTAGCACAACTTGCCCAACCACCTCTCCATTCACCACGACGGTCATAGGTTGTTCACTCAAGCCGGGTGGCGCAACCGCGCTAAACGTCAACCGCGCAGCGCGACCGGGCGTATCCACGCGCACAAAGAACCGTGCTTGGCGACGCTGTGCCCAGACGAAACGCTCACCACTCAACGCACCCCACCCCTCGCCAAAATTCAAGCGTGCCAACGCATCACTCGGACGAATCATCGTTTGATTGAGCGGCGGCAAATCGTTCACGCGAAAAACCACCGTTTCGCCGGTGTCGTCGCTCACTTCGGAGATTTTCGTCACCGGCAAAACGTACTGCACGTAGGCGCGTGCGGCATCCAATTTGGCACGATTCTCTGGATTGCGCGGCGAATGCCAAACAATGTAGCGCACGCCAAAGAATCGCAGAACGTCCGGCGCAAGTTGTTTGTCGCGCGCAATCGTCGCATCGTCCAACTTGTGACCGGTTTCAATCGCGATAATCGAGTTGATGACTGGCGCTTCGGTAAAGTACTGAAATTTGAATTCCGGGTTGCGCGACGTGTTGCCTCCCAGAATCGGATGGCGGTGCGCGGTCTGATAAAACTGTGCGAACATCATCGCTTGATCGAGCGTGCCGGTCATCCGAAAACCATTGCGCCACGCCAGCGGAATTTCCAGAACGGTGAAATCGCCTTTGTCGTGCGCGATGATTTGGTAAGCGTCCGGGACGGTGAGGTTGGAAAGGGGAAGCGGCAATGACAAATGTTCAAAGAGTAACAGAGCAAGCATCAGGCAGTAAGCAACAAGCAGAAAACGTTTTCTGCCGGCTGCTTTCCACCAACTGCCTACTTTATCTAACAGCCATACTAGTCCGTAGCCCACTAGGACCGCCAACGCCAACGTTACCATCACACTCCAGCGGCTGGGATAGCGATTGCCTTTGATAAAGGGAATTTCAAGCAAGAGATCGAACGGCATGGGCACGCTCTGCGCATAGCGCGTACCGTTGATCGTGAGATTGGGACCCAACGAGATCGCAACAAAGATCAAGCCGAAGAATCCCCAAAGGCGCGCGCGCGGGACAGCGATGAGTGCCACCATTGCCAACGCCAACGCAACAAATCCTAGGTACGCAAAGTTGGTGTACGCAAAATGAAATTGCGCTTCAAGGTTACCCAGAATCGGATGGAGATGGCTTGGTACAAAAAAGCCGAATGCATCGCTGGAAAAAACATCCGCAAAGCCAAGTCCGCTCTGAATAAAATCACCTTCGGTGAGTGTGTCCTGAATCATCGCGGCGAGGATAGGGAGCATTGGGAGTGTGAAGGTGAGAATCGCGATGACGAAGGACGAAAGACGGAGGACGAAAGACGAAGGACGAAAACGATGGGCAATCAGCCAATACGCAAGATAGAGGGCGGTAAAAATAATGAGAAAGGAGGCAAAGATAAATTCGGAGAGGGCTTGAAAAAGCAAAAAGAGACCCAGCAGAAAACCATAAAATAGGTTGCGTGTTGCGTGTTGCGTATTGCTTGCATTGGTTGTCTTGAGCAAAAATAAAATGTAGAACGGAATCCACTGCGATGAGGCAATGTTGAATTGGCCCAGCGACGCGTACAAAAATTTGTTGGACGAGAAGGCATACACGGCGCCAGCAGCAAATGCGGCAAGGTTTTCAAGTTGACCATTCCAGGTTTCAGGTTGATCAACCTGAAACTTGAAACTTGAAACTTGAAACAAGTATTTCATTAACAAGTACGCGCCGAATCCAGACAAGACAAAGGATAACCAGACGTTCACATTTGCCGCCACGATCACGTTGAATACGAATTGAAACGGAATCGAGAGAAGGGCATTGAGATACGTGAGCGTGTAAAACGCTAGATTCAGCCCAATCGGATAAAACATGTAATCGGTGTAGATGGGACTCGCGCCAAGGTGGATCAGCGAATAGGGAACCCACCACAAATTCCATGCGAGCGCGGGATCATCGCTCCCATCGCCGGGGACGTGCGAGGCAACGTTCACAATGAGGGGATACGTGAGCACTAGGGCGAGGAGGAGGTAAGCCAAAAGGGCAAACTCCTCCGCGCGATATTTTTTGAGCGAGGACATTGTTTATTTGCGGGCTTCGCGCCCGGGAACTTGATGGCAATGCCGGCACCGCGCTTCGTACACTTCGCTCGCACCGACCAAGATCACCGGGTCGTCGTACTTGGCAGGTTCGCCGTTGATCAAGCGTTGCGTGCGCGACGCCGGTTCACCGCACACCACGCAAATCGCCGAGAGTTTGTCCACTTGTTCGGCTTGCGCCATCAAGAGCGGCATTGGTCCAAACGGCTCGCCGCGAAAATCAGTGTCCAGCCCGGCAACGATCACACGCACACCACGGTCCGCCAATTGATTGGCGATTTCGGCAATCTTCCAATCGAAGAATTGCGCCTCATCAATCGCGACGACGTTGGCGCGCGGATCGAGTTTTTCCAAAATTTGCTCAGCGGTTTGAACTGAGATCGCTTGCCAGTTGGAGCCAGCGTGCGAAGCCACTTTGCTTTCGCCATAGCGCGTGTCGAGCGTGTGCGAAAAAACCTGAACGCGTTGCTTGGCGATCTCGGCGCGTTTGACCCGGCGGATCAACTCTTCGGTTTTACCGGAGAACATCGAGCCGCAAATCAGTTCGATATGACCACGTGCGCGTTGGCGTTCCCGGGCTACATCGTACATCGCAGGACCTCCCTTGGCGTTATCGCAAAAAGAGACAGAGGGTTGCTCTGTCTCTTACCTGTTATTTTTTCGCTTTCTTGGTCGCGCTCGTTTTCTTCGCGGGAGTTGTCTTCTTCGCCGGTGCCTTTTTGGCGGCGGGCTTTTTCGCGGCGACTTTTTTCGCCGCTGGTTTCTTGGCAACCCGTGCTTTGGGTTTTTCTTTCACTGGCGTAACCGCTTCAACCTTGGCGACCGGTATCGGCTCTTCGATAGGCGCAACTTCTTCGACCTGTGCAACCGGTGCCAGCGTTTCAACAACCGGCGCAACTTCTTCGACCTGTGCAACCGGTGCCAGCGTTTCAACAACCGGCGCAACTTCTTCGACCTGTGCGACGGGTGCTGGCGTTTCAACAACCGGCGCAACTTCTTCGACCTGTGCGACGGGTGCTGGCGCTTCGACAGGCGTCACTTCTTCGACTTGCGCGGCGGGTGCCGGTTCTTCGGCAGCGACAGGCGTCACTTCTTCGACTTGCGCGACGGGCGCCGGTTCTTCGGCAGCGACAGGCGCAATCTCTTCGACGTGCGTGGCTGGGGCTGGCTCTTCGACCGCGGCGATAGGCGCAACTTGTTCAACTTGCGCGACCGGCGTTTCTTCAACAACTGCCAACGGCAATTCGGCGGGCGCTTCGGGAACTTGGGTCAAGGAAACGGTCGTTGTGCCTTTGCGCTCGCGGCGTTTTTCCTTCTTGACTTTTTTCTCTTCCGGCGCGGGCTGTGCCGCCGCGATTTGATCCTTCGCGCTCATACGTTTCATAAATCGCTCCACTTGGCCAGCCGTATCAACGATACGTTGTTCACCGGTAAAGAAGGGATGGCACTTGTTACAGACGTCGGTATGAATTTCTTTTTTGGTTGAGCCGGTCGTCCACGTGTTGCCACACGCGCACGTTACGATGGCATCGGGATACCACGTAGGATGAATTCCGGGTTTCATGGTGTATGCCTTTCTAAAAACCAACGGCGACGCTTTACGCCGCGTCGCTAGGAACGGGATAAACGCTCACTTGTTTTTGTTGTTTGCTGTACGGCTCGAATTTGACGGTTCCATCAATCAAGGCAAAGAGGGTATCATCTTTTGCCACGCGCACGTTCAAGCCGGGGCGCACGCGGGTTCCGCGTTGTCGGACGATGATGGTGCCTGAACGCACAAATTCACCATCAAAGCGTTTAACGCCCAACCGTTGGGCATTGCTATCGCGACCGTTGCGGGTCGAGCCGCCACCTTTTTTGTGTGCCATATCTCAACTCCACCCTACACTCTGATTTCGGCAATCTGTAGCCGTGTAAATTCTTGGCGATGCCCGTGCGTCTTGCGCCGGCGATGCTTGTTGCGATAATCGAAATGAATCACCTTGGGTCCCTTGCCAGCGTCCACGACTTTGGCAACGATCTGGGCGCCCGGCACCATCGGCTTGCCAACGGTTACCGTGCCTTCGTTCTCGATCATCAACACATCGCTCAAGGTTACTTGCTCTCCTACCGCGTTGGGCAGTTTCTCAACGTCCACCTGATCGCCAATGGTTACGCGGTACTGTTTGCCACCTGATTTGAAAACGGCGTACATAAATCCTAGACCTCCCAAGTCAACGGAGAGCGATTATAATCGGGATGTGGTTTTTTGTCAAAATGCCAAATCCGGTGGTCAGGGCTGTTGCCAAGTCGGAGCGGGTGAATCTTGCAATTTTCCAAAATAATCTGATCGCGTAGGGTGCGAAAGCCACTATCGGATTATTCTTGTTAAACTGCAAAATCGTCCACTACAAACCCAGCGCATTTTTCATTCACCTACGGGTGTGTAGGTTTGTAGTTACGCGATTCATCGCGCCGTCTGAATGGGCGATCAATTGTCCACTACAAACCCAGCGCATTTTTCATTCGCCTACGGGTGTACCGCACGGCGAATGAGCAACTCCTCTCTCTTGGAAATAGAATGTGGATGTTGGAGCGTGAATATTCTCTCCAAGGATTCGCATCATCTTTGCTTGTTTTTTGCACCTCGTAGTGGAATGTTTCCCCTTCTCATCCCCACACCGCAAAGCGGTGTGGGAAGGGGCAGGAGGGCTATTCCGCTAGCGAAAGTGCGAAATTCAGGCTTGGATAACATGAGTGGAACATACCTAGTAGTGCACCAACCTGAAAGTGCGTGGTGAAAACTCGATTTTTAGCCACGGCTGTCAACGTTTTCCCATCCGTCTGGTATGCAACGATTTCATGTTGTTGCACTAGTCTAACTTGAGTGAGCGGAGATATTCGCGGTCTTGTTCCGACAAATCGGCTTTGGCGAGCAAATCCGGTCGTCGTTCGAACGTCCGGCGGAGCGCTTCACGGCGGCGCCACGCGGCGATTTGTGCATGATTGCCGGAAAGCAAAATTTCTGGCACACGCCAACCGCGAAACTCGGCTGGGCGTGTGTATTGCGGTCCCTCCAACAAACCCGAGGCATGCGAGTCTTTGATTGCAGCGGCGGGATCGCCCAAGACGCCCGGGATCAATCGCGTAACCGCATCCACGATAATCATCGCCGGAATTTCGCCACCGGTCAGCACATAATCTCCAATCGAAATCTCATCCGTTGCCAGATGTTCGCGCACGCGTTCATCCACACCTTCGTAATGTCCGCAAAGCAGTGCAAGGTGAGGATGCTGGGCTAATTCGTACGCGATGCGCTGATGGAACACGCGGCCCTGCGGCGAAAGAAGAATGACCGGAATTTGCGGCGGCGTACCCAACACCGCTTCGACAGCAGCGAAAATTGGTTCGGGTTTCATAATCATTCCACCGCCACCCGCGTACGGATAGTCATCGGTAACACGATGTTTGCCTTCCGCATAGTCGCGAATATCGTGCAAACCGATTTCGAGCAAGCCGGCTTCGCGCGCGCGTTTCAAGATGCTTTCGTCGAACACGCCGGCAAAAATTTCCGGAAAGAGGGTAAAGATGTCGAATCGCATGACCTTATTGTATCACAGTCCCGCGTTTGCGCGTAATCGGTTGGAATGCTATAATGGGTGCGGAGGAAACGTTATGCCTTGGCGTCATTGGAGTGTGATCATCGTTCTGATTCTGGCAAACTATATCGTGTTTAGTCTCATCGGTACGCTCTTGTTTCCGGCAACCCCGCCGCCGGTACCGACGCGCGCCGCGCAACCGACATTTACACCCGGCGCGCCGGTTCTGCAACGGGTCGGTCCATTGATGTACGATCTGATTACGCCTAGTCCCACCCTTACGGCAACGCGTACGATTACCACGACAGGGACTATCACGTTGACCACGCCACTGACTCGTTCAACCGTGATCCCAACAACTACCTTCACGCCGACGCGTTAAACACCCGGGCAAACCCGACCGGGTAGCAGAGCAACCGCCAATCATCTCGACCGCAGAGAAAAATCTTAAACTCCGCCTCTATGGTTAATGCATCGGTGGGCGTGCTACAGTCTCGCAAGCCCGGGTTTTGTAGGTTAGGCCCTGGCTTTTTTCAGCGTCTCTGGCAATAGACTTGACGCTTGCCTGACCATCGCGGTCGAACACGAAAAAGCAAAACGAATGCATTGTTCTCCCGCCTTGCCAAACGCCGTCCCCGGCGATGAACCAATCCCTGCCACATCAATCAAATAGTTGGTCATTGACCAATCATCTCGCGCCCCTTGATAGCCCACCCAATCCGGTGTGATCTTGCACCAGACATAGAACGTGCCGCTAGGTTTGAATGGCGTGACGTACGGTGCTTCGCTCAACGCCTCCACCAGAATATCGCGGCGTCGTTGATACTCACTTGCCATCGCCCGCGTGGCATCTTGCGGTCCATGCAACGCCGCCGTGGCGCCCCATTGCGCAATCGAATTGACTCCATTGATCGTACAGCGTACCAATTTTTTGACACGTTCCAAGATTGTGTCACTGGGCACAACAATATAGCCGAGACGCAAGCCGCTCATCGCGTACGTCTTGGACATGGAAAAGGCGGTGAAGGTTCGATCCCGGGCGGCGGGCAAAGAACCAATGCTCAAGTGTTGCTTACCATCAAAGATGACATGTTCGTACGCTTCATCGCTGACAATCCAGAGATTGTACTGGTCGGCGAGTGCAGCGATGGCTTCCAGGGTTTCGCGGTCAGCCACCGCCCCGGTAGGGTTGTGAGGCGTATTGATAAAGATACCCCGCGTGCGTGGCGTGATGGCGGCGCGAATATCGGCGGGATCGTACTGGTAGGCGTGTTCGGCGCGCAAGCGCACCGCCACCGGCTCGCCGTCCGCCAGCCGGATGTTCTCGCTGATTTCGGTCCACATCGGATCCGGCAAGATTACTTGATCGCCGGGTTCGATCAGCGCACGGAACAAAACGTACAAACCGTGCATGCCCCCATTCGTCACGACGACGTGATCGGTGTCCTGAACCTCAAGCCCATTTTCTTGGCGCACTTTGCGCAGAATGGCTTCGCGCAATGGCGGAATGCCGGTCGAAGCGGTGTAATGCGTCAAGCCATCGCGCAAGGCTTTTTCCATTGCCTCGCGCACGTGCGGTGGAATATCGAACGATGGATCGCCGGATTCCAACCGCAAAACAGCACGCCCTTGGGCTTGCTGAGCCAGCAGACGATCGCGGACTTGGACAATTGCACCCAACGAAACTTGATCAACCACGTTTGGCATCGTTCCCCCTCTTGAGCAATAGACATCACAGGTACCAAAAAAGCGTTCGCGTTGGATAACGTGAACGCTTCATTGCGATTTGCATTTGGGGACGTCTAATTAATTCCCATTCTATCCAAAATCGAAATTACGGCAAATTGATGCGATCACCTTCATTGACGCCGCTGATAATTTCCGTTTCGTTGCCGTTCGTTACGCCGATCTCGACGAACACATCGCGCGGTTCGCCTGGCGCAACGATGCGCACCGCTTTGCGGGTTCCCACATTTTTCAGCGCGCGATTGGGTACGATCAGCACATTCTTTTTTTCGATAGTGAGGATTTTCAAGTTGGCACCCATCCCCCAACGGACTTGGAAATTCTTTGGATCGAAATCAACGATGGCCATATAGACGGTAGTGCCGCGTTGGGTTGCGGCGGCGGGAAACAAACGCGTCAATGTTCCCGTGAAGAGTTCGCCGGGAAAGGCGTCCAAACGCACCTCTACGGTTTGTCCCACTGCCACATTCGCCACATCAATCTCGTCAATGTCCGCCGCAATTTCCAATTGAGTCAAATCGGCGATGGCGGCAAGCGGATTGTAGCCGCCGGTCAACTCGCCTTCGCGGATGTTGATTTCGGTTACGGTGCCCGTGAATGGCGCGGTGATGCGCGTTTGGGCAAGCGCGTTTCTGGCACTTTCCAAATCCAGTTGCGCGTACGCAATGGCGTTCTGCAACGCGGTTAACTCGGCTTGGGTTGGACCGCGCATAACGCGATCAAAGTTGGCGCGCGCGACATCCAGATCAATCCGCGCGTACTCGCGTGCCGCTTCGTTTTGCGAGGTGGGGTTTTTGTTGTACGCCTCTTCAGCGGAGGCGAGCGCGAGCGTAGCCCGCCGCACATTCGCGCGCGCAATGTCAATGTCTTCGTCGCGCGGCGCGGCTTTGGCGCGTTCCAAATCGAGTTGGCGCGAGGCAAGATTGATTTCGGCTTGCCGAACCCGGCGCAAGATTTCATCCGCACGCAACGAAAGGATCACATCGCCGGGTTGCACCAAATCACCTTCGCGCTTTTCGATACTTTGCACCACGCCGCCTAACGGCAACGCAAGCCGCGCCGATTTTTTGGCGCGCACTTGGCCGGTCGCATTCACCGAGGCGCTCAAATCGCCACGCCGCACCGTGACGATGTTGGGCGCGGCAGGTTTGGACGGCAACATACTCATCCCAAACATTATTGCAATCCCAACGACAAGGATCACGACGCCGAAGATAATGCTTTTGCGCTTCAACCATTTCGCTTTCATCCCATGCTCCCGCCAGATTCATTCTGCAAAATCATTCGCGCGATAAGGCGCGGTGATGATCGGTTTAGGCAACTCGTCCACTTGGACCGCCGCCCACGAGGCATCCATCAAAATCAACTCGATGGTGTACGGTCCATCCACACCGCGCGCGCGAATCTCGCGTCCCGGGATTGCCAGCGCAATGTTTTGCGTACCCGCGTTGAGCGTGAACGGTGCCGTGAGCGCGGCAATCAATTGTCCGCGCGGTCCACGCACGGTAACGCCCACCGCAAATTCGCCGGCGCGCACAACGTTAACCGCCGCATCAAGATTGAGCGCGTTCCGCGTCGCGCGCGTCGTTACATCGGCAACGAACGAAGCGGTCTGCGGCGAAATCGAAAAAATGATTTGACGTTCGCGTGCATAATTCGCACCGCGCGCAATCACGCGAGCCAAGTAATAACCACCGCGCGTCAAGTTGGTGAACGCATCGGCGTAAAAGCCGGGCGCACCTTCGTGCAACAACACCGATTCAATCGGTGCGCCGCGCGGCGACTTGCCATCCCCCAACCACTGGATTTGCGCGCGCACATCAGCATTCGCATCGCGATTGGAAAGCGTGGCTTCCAAGATGACCGGCATCCCGGGACGATACCACGTGCGATCCGTTCTCACATCGAGTCGGATGTCCGCATCGAGGTCGGCATACGTGGTGAGTGTGATGGGCGTCCTGGCTTGATCGAGGCGTGTGGCAACGAGCGACCACATACCCACTTGCGCGCGCGGAATCGAATAGCCAATCAAGTTGCCACTCCCGGCTTTCAAGTACGTGGCATCGAGCAAATCTTTTTTGCCCACGCGCGGAACATACGTCTCGTTCGATGAGATACTATTGCTCACGGTATCGGAGGCATAGAGCGTACCGTCCGGCGCGCGCACGCTCAGCGCGACATCGCCATCACTCCATCGTGCAATAAAACGCGCCGCGCGATTCTCGTCAATCAAAATGGTACGCGTGATGATGGCATTGGTGCGGAGTGTATCAACATTCATCGGTGTGATGTTGCGCGGCTGAATCGGCTCAACCGGTGCGGCGGCAAGTCCGATCGGGCGTGCGTCCGGATCGCGGAACGCATTGCGCAGATATTGCTCGTACGTTTTGCGCGGATACAGGTACGCCGTGAGATCAAAGATGAGCGGCGAGGGATCCCAGCCGTGCACATCCTTGTTCATCACACGCCGCACCTGCGGTCCCGTCAAGGCGTGCGCGCTCCACACATCAATCAACCCATCGTTTGCCGGAAAAATTTTGAGGAGGTCTAGCCCGGCTTGCTCGCGGGCATCGCCGATGAGGAGATCGTAGGAAATCGTCGCGCGCGGTTGATGCGTACGATTAAAAAGCGCGGCGTATTCCGGCGTGAGTTCGATCACGGAAGGTTCATCGGGACGATCCTGAATTTCGCGTGTGAGGAGCGGATACCACATTTGCACGCCGGCTTGCGGTGTGCCCAGAATAATCGCACGCCGCACATCGTTTTGATACAAGGTGGATTCGAGGTAGGCGCGCGTGTTCAGTCCACCCATCGAAAAGGCGAGCAGGTCCACTTGCGCCGCGCCGCTTTTGGTTTTGACGTCTGCAATCACATCGCGTAGAGTCGCCGCGTTTTGCAAGAGCGTTTTATACGGCGAGACGCCTTGCGCGTAAAAAACTGGAATCCCATCGGCTTCAAGATATTGGCGAAGGTAGCGAAACTCGGTGTCATTGAATTCGTCCGAGTCAGCGGTGTGCCAGCCGTGAACCAAGACGACCGGCAAGGCAGTGGGACGCGCAAGTGTCAGGTTGCCCAAGATACTCAAGCCGCGCGCCGTTCCAACCCAGAGGTTTTTCTGCGCGTCAATCGCAATGGTGTTGATCTGATCGTCGGCAAGTCCATCGGCGCGCGTGTACGTTTTCCATTTGCCGGCTTCCAACACCGAGAGTCCGCGCGCGGTGCCGATCCACACACGGGTTGCCTCAATGGCGATCGCACGCACGCGATTGTCTGCCAGCCCATCCGATTTTTTGTACGCACGGTAGGTCTTGCCATCGTAAACGATTACGCCATCATCCGTGCCAAACCAAATTTTTTGATCGGGCGCAATCGCGATTGAACTCACGCGAAGATTTGCGACGTCGGTTGCCGGCGTCCAGGTTTTGCCATCGAAGAAGAATGCGCCGCGATTGGTGGCAGCCCACGCATTGTTGTTGGCATCAAACGCGATGGCGTTGATGTAATTGTTCGCCAACGAAAACGTGCTCCACGTTTCGCCGTCCAAGCGCGCGATCCCATACCCGTCGGTGCCAATCCACGCGCGATTTTGTTTATCGAGTGCGACCACGGTGAGGGCGTTGCTAGGAATCATTGGTGCGGCGTACGTCCGGCGGGTTGCGCCGTCGAAGAGATCGAGTCCACCGCTGGTGGCAAAGTACACTCGACGCGCGGGCGTGATTGCGATTGCATTGACCCAGGAATTACTCAGACCGTTCGCATCGGTGTACGTGAACCAGTACTTGTCTTGGATGCGCGTAACGCCGCGCGCCGTGCCGATCCACGCGGCACCATCGGGCGCGAAAGCGATGCTGGTGATGTAATCGGCAGCGAGTCCATCGCGTTGGGTATAGGTTTGAAAGGCAAGCGGCTCGGCGTACGCGATGGCATTCAGCCCCAGGAAAATCAGCAAGGCGAATAAGGCGCGGAAACAAATCACTCGATTGAACATTTGAATTGAGAAGAGATTAGACCAACGGTTTACTCAAGCAGAGCACTTCGTCCAACGGCATCAAGGACACTTCGTCCACGCCGCTGGCTTTGGAATAATAATCAAACGGATTATCGAGTTGTTTGATCAGCATCAACATATAGGTGTTGACAAACGCAATCAAGCCGACAAAAAAGACGGCTTCGAAAAACGTGCCGATTTGCGTGAGCAAGAGACCGATGATCACCAAGATGTTCATCGCTTCCGCAATAGCGTAGCCGGATGGCGCGAACGATGTACCACGAATGGTGCGCACGCGAATAATCGTTCGACGAATCGCGCTTTGTTCCGATTTGATGCGGCTGACTGACCCAGCACCCGCCACGCTTTCTAAACCATCCAGATAATCATTCAGTCTGGACAGTTTGTTCATCAAGGTGTCGGTATTTTCTTTTTTGTAAAACCAATTTTTGATAGTTTGCGTGAGTTCAAGGGTATATTCTAAACACGCGCGCACCAGTTCGGTCTGGTTGCGTTTATAGACGGTCGAGACTTCGTCCAGAATGGACATTAAATTTGCGGCGAGTTCGCCCGGTAATTTTTCGCTTTCTTTGTAATCAATCAACACGCTGGAAATGAGAAAACCCAACAAAAAGACATTCGCCGAAATAAGGCCCGCCATGAAACCGCTGGGCGGCAAAACTTCAAAATCGTACGCGTGATAAATGTACTTGAGTACAGCAACTAAGAATGATCGGTGCGACTTTGAGCGCGAGCGACCATTTTGGGATCAGGTGTGTCAATGTTTCCCTCCTTCAGGATGTTTTCGCCTGAGCCATCCTGACTAAGGCGGTCTATGGCTATAGATTGTTCAGCGGCTCAAACCGGATTGAGTTTTCGAGGCGCGTCGCATCTCTGCCCGCAAGCGACCCAGCGGGACATCGGGCGTGAGGTCCACAAATTTCATCGGCTCGACGAGCAAGGGATGGACCGATTGAATCGCGCGGAACATGGCTTGGCTCGTGTGCCGATAATCGGGATGACCTTGCGGCGATGAACGCAATTCGATCCAATGGTACGCCTCGCGCAAATTCAAACGCACATTGTAGCGCACGCGGAAACCGAACGGCACAACGTATTGCGCTTCCCAAGGCATTGTCTTGGCGAGCCGTTCATAAAACGTGGCGACTTGTTCCATACATCGCACATAATCGGCGCGAATCTCCGGCACCTCATTGACATCCGCATTGATGTCGTACCCATGGATCGTTGTAAACATTTGGCGTTCCGGCGTTACGACCCGATGGCGTTGCAAATCGCGGTACTCACCGATGTTGAGGAGCAAATCAAATTCGTACCACGCGTGTTCAAAGGCGCGTCCCGGCTTGTGCCGCCGATTCCAACGCTCGCCAATGTACGTGCGAATAATGTGCGCCTTGTCAGCGTCGCTCAAGGTGTGGACGTGATCCACGATGTCGGCTTTGGGCAGGTCTGAACCAGGGTACAGAATCGCGGCGACAATGTGATGGATAGCATCGTGATCGTAATCCACCAACGTTACTTTGGACGATGGGGAGGGACGATGGGAGGGCAAGAATCGGTGCGCTAATTCATATTGGCGCGTGCGCATCCCTTGCAAGAACGATTGATAAATTTTGCCGCGTTCATCGTTGGCGCGTTTGAGAAAAGGTCCAATGACTTGATCCAACTCGTACTGTGCCGCGTGTGCGATGAGTTGCACCTCTTCCAAGGGATCGGCGTACAGTTTAAGGAGCATATATTCCAATGCGCGCCCGTTGCCCCAGACGCCCACATTGGTCAACGTTGCCATCGGCAGAAAACAGCGGAGCATATCAAAGGCGCGCGCGCGCACCGATTGACGGTACGCAAACTGCGCGCTCTGGCGGAACACGTCATCGCGAATATCGGGATAGCACGCGATCTCGCCGGTGAGGGCATTTTCAAATTCGATTTTTTCGATGGGATTTTTCTGCGCCAAGTGTTCGGACATGCGCGTGAGATTGTGGGTGTACGTTTGAAAGAGCAGGTCCATCAGCGCAAGGTATTCAGCGGCAAAAGGGGATTCGAGAATGCGACGCGGGCGATAGTACCGATATTGTCCGTTCACCTTGTCGTCGAAGGGAACATAGCGCGATGATTTTTCTAGGTACGAGATACCCACGCGCCCGGTTTCGATGGCGCGTGCGGCAATCTGGGAAATTTCTTGACACGCTAGGTGCGCGCCTCCCAATTCACCTACCGAATCGTCGCCATAATCGGAAAGGACGCGGCGATAAAAATCTTCGGCTTTGTCTTCATCGGCTTGCTGGGGCAGATGAGCGGTCCCGCGTGAGAAATCGTCAATCCCCAAATCACGGCGCATCAAAAATTCATCGAGGAAAAGGCGGCGCACGCCCTTGACCGACCGGCTGTAGCGAGAAAAGAGTGCACCCTTGACCACTTCGGGCAAATTTTTGAGCGCGACAATCGAACGATGTGCATTGGTGAAGAATGGGGCAATGAGTCGCGTTTCGTCCGGCGCGAGGATTTCACTGGAAGGCGTGAGTTGGGTTAAAAATGCTTCGGATTCCATTATGGCTCCGGCTTATCCCGGGCTAAAAACTATTTCTTGATTTGTTCGAGGATGAGTCGTTTGGTGCGCGCGGCGAGTTTATCGAACGTAACCGCAACGTGGTAAAAAGGATGCTTTTTGTTGATGCGCATAACGGTGCCGGTGGCTTGGGCAATGCGATCATTGTTGAGAAGAAATTCTAGCGCGAGACTTTCTCCGATGGTAAAGGGATCGGGCGATTCGAGCAACACACCGGTGGTACTCAAGTGGAGGGCGCGGACAAAGCCGGTTTGAATGGGGGCGGCGGGATCAAGACTGCGAAAGGCGGTGAGGAGTTTGACCGAGTGGCGGGGCGAGCGACGACGATCACCCAGTTTGGAGGTCTTGGGCGGTTTGGAAACGCGGGATTGGGTTCGCATCTTTTCCTTCCGTAAATCATTTTTTGTCTGGCTGGCTATTCATCGAACAAAAAGACCGGTTCTTGATAGTACCGCACGTGGCGTTCACGCATTTTGAGTTTGATCCACTCGGCAAGCCATTGATTCTTTTTTTCGAGCGGATCGTGAGACTGCAACACGTCCAGAGGAATGTTCAGGCGCATCACCCGCCCCGGGATAATGTGCCGCGTAATGCCGGCAGGAAGTTTGCTCCCGTTCAATGCCAATTGCTGAATCTCCGCCGGGCGATAACGCGGAAAGATCACAAGCGCACTAAGGCGGGCATATTCCGTTACCAAGTGGGAGAGGTTGGTGTGGGGCACACGATACAATTCACCCCGCCCTTCGTAGGCAGCCACAAGGTGGTTAAGCAATTGCACTTGGTCATGCAGGGTAGTTGAAGGCGAACACAAGGCAAAGGTCTGCCCATCTGCCAACACAAGCGTACCGATACTCGCACGGTGTGCGAGCAGCCAATCGGCTTGGGCACGCGAGGTGCCTTGGACGGTCAAGCCCGGCAAGCGATCCAAGGTCTGAAAAAATTCCGCGAGCGGCAAATCCACCAACAAATGATTCCAGGTTTCCAACATCAACCCGGGCGCCTCATAATCTACAATCTGCACCACTACATCGCGGCAACCGATCCGCTGGAGGGCAGTACAGCGCGTAGCGCCATCCAGCAAAATATACCGGTCGGCCGATTGAGAAACAATGGGTGGATTTTTAAGGAACCAATCGCCTTGCAGTCGCGCAAAGAGTTTGTCAACCCGATCGCGTTCGATCTGTTCGTGCAACAACACAGCGTTCAAGGGAACGATGCGAAGGATAGGTTCGGTTACATTCATTTGCGCACTTCTCCAATATTATAGACGAAAGCCCAAGCGGCGTCAATAAGATTTGCTGGTGCTTATCCCTCACTCACCACAGAGACGCAGAGGACACAGAGAATTTAATTTTGTCTCTGGGATCGGGGCGAGGCAACCTCGCCCCGACGACAAACGTTACGCGTTCACTTTGGGCAGTTGTGCCATCGCTTGCGCAACCGTTTCCGCCGGATATTCGTAATCCGGCAACTGGCTCCGAAGATACGCATCGTAGCCTGCCATATCGAAATGACCATGCCCGCTCAGGTTGAACACGATCACTTTTTTCTCGCCGCTCGCTTTGCATTTTAAGGCTTCATCAATGGCGACGCGAATCGCGTGAGCAGATTCGGGTGCCGGGATAATGCCTTCGGCGCGGGCGAATTGGACGCCAGCGGCAAAGACCGGGTTTTGCGGCACCGCCACGGCTTCGATCAATCCTTGATCGTACAACGCCGAGACGATGGGGGCCATCCCGTGATAACGTAAACCACCCGCGTGAATGGCGGGGGGCATAAACGATGACCCCAAGGTGTGCATCTTGATCATTGGCGTCGTTTTTGCCGTGTCGCCAAAATCGTAGGCGTACGCGCCTTTGGTCAGGGAAGGTGCGGCTGTAGGTTCCACCGCGATAATGCGGGTCTTTTTCTGGTTGACGATTTTTTCGCGGATGAACGGTAAGGCAAAACCGGCAAAGTTCGATCCGCCACCGACACAACCGATGAGAATGTCTGGTTCGACATTGGCTTTTTCTAATTGTTTTTGCGTTTCCAAGCCGATGATAGTCTGGTGCATCAACACGTGATTGAGCACCGAGCCAAGTGAATATTTGGTGTACGGCTGATGGGTGGCTGCATCTTCAACGGCTTCGCTGATCGCGAGACCCAGCGACCCCGTCGAGTTCGGATCGGCGTCCAGAGCTGCCGTGCCGGCGTGCGTATCAGTGGAAGGCGAAGCGACCACTTGCGCGCCGTACGTTTCCATCAAGATGCGGCGGTACGGTTTTTGCTCGTACGAAATCTTGACCATATAGACTTTACATTCCATGCCAAATACGTTGCACGCAAAGGACAAGGCAGTGCCCCATTGTCCTGCGCCGGTCTCGGTGGTGATGCGTCGCGTACCTTCCACCTTGTTGTAGAATGCCTGCGCGAGCGCAGTATTGAGTTTATGTGACCCGACCGGCGACACGCCTTCGTATTTGAAATAGATGTGTGCCGGCGTATCGAGTGCTTGTTCCAAACGACGGGCGCGAATGAGTGGCGAAGGCCGATAAAGTTGATAGACCTTTCGCACGGGTTCCGGAATTTCAATATAGCGTTCTTGGCTGACCTCTTGCTTGATCAATTCCATCGGGAACAAGACCGCCAAGTCTTGCGGACCAATGGGTTGACCGGTGGCAGGATGGATGACGGGCGGCAGTGGTTTCGGCAAATCGGCTTGGATGTTGTACCACGCGTTGGGCATTTCATTTTCATCGAGCAAAAATTTGGTGTGTTCCATAGCAGGTTCTCCCTCAGAAAAATTTTTCGTACGAATGGAATAGGGTTACTCTTCAGGTCATCGCAACCTCCTCTTGGTGGTCAACAAGTTGCAAAGGCATATCCGAATCCTGTCAACGGCCTACTGTCTGCTGCTTTTCCCCAGCCCCATCGCTGCGCGCGCCTCATCCACCGTCGCTTGCGAAATGGGACGCACCTTGGCGGCGCCGGCAGCAAGGATTTCATCAATCAATTTCGGTCGCGCCGCATAGTACGCGCGTCGCTCCCGAATCGGATCCAGAAATGCGTTCAACGCCTTGGCTAACTTGCGTTTCACTTCTACATCGCCCACTTTGCCCTGACGATAGCGCGTTTTCAAATCTTCTACCTCGTCCTTGTTGGGATTAAAGGCATCGTGGTATGCAAAGACCGGATTACCTTCTGGTTCGGCGGGAATATCGGCACGGATGCGGGTGGGATCGGTGTACATCCCGCGCACCTTTTGCTCAACCGTTGCCGCATCGTCCGAGAGAAAGATGGCATTGTTGAGCGATTTGGACATTTTGGCTTTGCCGTCGGTGCCGGGTAGGGTGCCCCCTTGAATCAACGCCTCGGGTTCCGGAAATACGGGACCATACAAAAAATTGAATCGCCGTGCCAACTCACGTGTAACTTCGATGTGCGATTCTTGGTCTTTGCCGACCGGCACCAGGTTGCCCTTGACGTGCAGAATATCGGCGGCTTGCAAGACCGGATAACCGAGCAAGCCATACGTCGGTTGTTCGATGTGTTCGGCGTCCATCACTTCTTTGAGGGACGGTACTCGTTCGAGACGTGGCACCGTCGTCAACATTGAAAAGAGGAGATGTAACTCGCAGACGCTTGGCACATCGGATTGCACGTACACAGTCGTCTTTTCCGGATCAATGCCGACCGAGAGATAATCAAGCACGAGCGTGCGCGTGTGTTCACGTGTGGCGAGAATATGTTCCTTGTCTTGGTTGCGGGTGAGGGCGTGGTAATCCGCCACGACCAAGAACACTTCATACTCGTCTTGCAAACGTACACGACTTGCCAGCGTGCCAACGTAATGGCCCAGGTGCAAGGCGCCGGTGGGACGATCACCGGTCAAGATTCTTCCTTTTTTCATTTTTGCCTCCTAATGTTACTTGTCTGCTAAAAATCAAATCGCCCGTCCCGCGCAATGACGAATCATCGCACACAGGGACGAGCGATTGCCCGTGGTGCCACCCTGGTTAGACTAACAAAAAATCCCTACCGTGAAACGATAGGGATACGTGCCAGTCTCACTCTGCAAGGACGCGGATGCCAAAACCATCCTGAATCCTCTCTGCCACGATAACGGGGGCGACGCCGGGAAAACTTACTAAGTGATTGGGTGATGAGACACCTCGCGATTAGGGAATTCGATTTTGAATCACCGACTTGCCCAATCACCCAATGCCTGTTGGGCTTCCAACTCCCCGGTCCATTCACTCGCGTTGTCCGTATCGCGCTTGCACCCACCTTGCGCGACTCTCTGCACGGTTAACGCGAGTTACTCGTCCGGTTCACCGTTGTTCATTCCTTTTGATTGACGCTACTATATCACGCTGACACCAAAATGTCAAGCACGCAACGCCACAAATATCCGGAAACCGCCGCGATTGGCGGACTTAGGCGGCGCCGGTCGCCCGGGCGCGCCGTGCGGCAAAGATGACCAAAACGAGCACAACGCCAGCCGCCAGCAACAACAAATCTTCACCCACGCCGGTCTGCGGCAATCCTGCGCCGGGCGTGCCGGTGCCAACCGTTGCCGTAACCGTTACGGTTGTGGTCACGTCGGACGCACCGTCACCCCCCGGCAATGCCGGTGCCACCACCCGTGTGGCTGTTGCCTCTTGGGTCGGCGTGTTGGTTGGGGCGAGCGTAGCGGTGGCGAGCACGCGGGTGGGGGTAGTAACGGCTAGGCGCACGGTGGGGGTGGGGGCTGGGCGGGACACTTGAGAGATAAGAAAGATCCCGCCAATAGCAATCACACCGATAATGAGCAAGCCCACCAATCCCAGCGCAATCACAAGAAACAGTCGGTTGGGACCGCCTCCGCCGGCGGGTGCCACTTCTGCCATAATGCTCCTTTCTGATGTTGCAAAATTAAACGATGCCTATCCGATCAACTCCAGATTTTCCCACGGCACAAACACACGCGTTTGACCCGCGATCTCGATCTGAGCACCCCAGGTCAACGCGCCGCTGGCAAGGGTATGCGGCGCAGTCGGTATTTCCGCGATAGTCCCAATCGCGCCGGCATGTGCGCCAGCGATGATGCGTACGGTTGCGCCGGGTTCGGCGATGAGCGTCGGTGGAGGCATGGCGCTTTCCGCCCCACTGGGAGCCAGAATTGGAATGAATACTTCGGGACGGGTTTTGCCCCCGGTCGTGATAATGACCTCATCGCCATTGTGCGCTGTAAGCAATTCAAAGATCGGCGCACACATGGATCGTTCGCCCCAACCCTCGGTAAGGATCGTGGGGAGGCGTAATTCGTTGACTACCTCGCGCAGAGGGGGCAATAACCCTCCCACGATTAACCCAGCGGCTTGCTCTTTTGCTGCCCGCCGAAGCGTTTCTTCGGTGACCCCCGCCCCGGCTAGGAGTACGACCCCACGCGCGGACAAATCAATCTTGTCTTCGGTGAGAATTTGGTCTGGCGATTCAACCATTTGTTTCAAGACGCCATAGCCCTCGCCACCCCCACCCCATACACCTTGTGCCAACGCTCCCGTCGCTTCGATCACAACGCCGCTGCGGGGCATCACGTTGACGATACTGCCTCGATAGAGTGCCTTTAATTCAAAAGGCGCGTCTAACAAGTCCATTGCCAACCATGCCCCGCGCGCTGAGGTAATGCGACCATTGCCGGGCGCACGATAGATGCGCCGCAACGTACCAAAGAACTCGGGTTTGGCAGCGATGATTTCACGGGCTTCGACGGCATCGCCCGGTTTCTTGAGCAAGTACTTGGCAATCTCTTTTTCATTCGTACGCAGATAACGGGCAAGCGGGACAGCCCGCACACGCCCCAAGGTCTCGGCACGCGCCACAATATCGAGCGCGCCCACACGATTGCCCACCTGCACCAACACGTGACCACGTGCCGGTAACACCCGCTCTCGACGCACACGTGCCAACTTGACCACGCGCGTTTGCGCCAAATGGGGAATAAAGGGACTAGGCATATGCCACCTCGCCGCCCACATCCCAGTACCACTGTTGAACCTTGGTGCGTCGCTTGTCCGCATCCGCTGGTAACGTAATCGGACGACCACGCGCGTCAATGATCAACCCCAGCGCGCCTCCTTCGATTTCTGCCTTAAAGACGCCCGCTCGGTTGCCCCCCAAACTCACGCGACCAACAGGATAGACTTGAATGGATGCTTTTTGTCCCGGCATCAAGGGTACCAGTTCCAGCGTCCCGTGTTGCACTTCCAAATCCATCACCCCACTGCCCGCCGGTTGGATTTTGACGCGCAAGGTAATCTGTCCTTCGCGATTCTTGGAAATCGGTGCGATGACGGTTCCCAGTGTTACAAACCCATCGCGTTCGATGACGCTAGCGGCAGCATAGAGGTTAGCGGCTGCCAAGCCACCAAAAGCCGGTGCCAAGCCCAGCATATCCACGGCAAGCGTGAACACGCCGCACGGTTGCAATGCGTCCAATGCCACCAAAGCAATGGCACCCAGGTTGGCATTGCGGACCAATAATCCACCGGTCAAGACAATCAGATCAAATCCTTCGACCGGCGTTTGTTGGACTGCCTGCGAGAGCGCTACGCGCGCTGCTGCTTGCATCAGTTCCGATTCTTCGCGTGTGGTGGGAATTGTAGCGGGACGCAAGGCATGATTGAGCCAAAAAGCCCACGCTTCATCTGGGCTGATTTCTTGCAGTAACCAAGGCAGTAAACGATCTATCCCGGCTTGCGCCATCACCCGATCGAGACGCTGACCGATGCCAAGATCGCTGCGAATCGTGTGAGAGAAGGTATCTCCTTGCGCGCGAACGAGGACGGTGGATACCGCACCAATATCCGCACCGAGCACATTCAACCCGTAACGGCGTGAGAGAAAACGAACCGTGTTTTCAAAAGCGCGCGACGTGGGGACAATCGGCACGCCGGTCCAACCGGTCAGCGCATTCAAGCCGGGGAGCCAGGTGATTTTGCGTTCAGCGTACAATGCCTGCAATTCGTGCTGCAAGGGAGCCAGGTTCTCGCTGGTCATTGTTGGGCGAACATTGTCCACTACCCGCAACGTTGTCGTGTTGCCAATGCGATCCGCCATCTGGGGACGCACCTCGGTATTCCCCGCAAAAATGACCGTCGGGCGCGTGTTTTCATCTTGCGATTCGCAAATCGCAGCGACCAGATTGGCGAGATCGAGCAAGGCAGTAGTTGCGCCACCATCTATCCCACCGGTCAAGATGATCACATCCGGTTTAGCGGTGGCGATTTTTTCGGCGGCAAGGACAGCCGGGTCTTGCAACGTAACGGGTGCCGACTTGCCATCGCTGGAAGGAGCCGCCGGGATTGGAATCCAGCGCCCGCCGGTATCTTCGAGCGCAAAGGTTGCCTCCACGGTGGCATGCGCACCGTGCACGGCACGCATCGCGCTGGCAACGCTCAAATCGCGGCTCAATCCCACGATGGCTACCCGCAGTGGGACGGGCGCACTCGTAACCATCACGAATGTATCCACGCCCACGCCACTCGATCGTTCGGGTGAAATGAGTTGCCCCTCGGGGGTCAACAGTTGTCGTTCGGTGCGCGCTTCGATTTGGCGCAACGCCGAACGGATGCCAACCGCCACATCGCTGATCGGGGGTTCCGCCGTGGTCAGCGCGGTGCCGGCGGCGACAAAGCGAAATTCGCCGCCCACAAAATCTATCAGACCAACTTTGGTGAGCGCACTCCCAATATCAGCGACCAAGAGTGATTCGGGTTTGTCCATCAGAGTCATGATGATTCGGATTGCTTGGAACGATTAGTACCTATCCAATGAAATCGTTGCACAAAAAGCCAAGATTTTTTATCCACGAAGGGCACCAAGGTCACGAAGGAAGAACAGAGAAATCTTTGTGTACCTTCGTGGCTCAATGCCGGTGTTGTTTCGGCTCGTCCGAGTTAGGGTACGATTTGAAGCCAATCGTGCAACAAGAAATAGACGCGATTGATCAGCACAGAAATGCGCGAGACCGCCGTATCGGCAAAGATGGCGCCAAAGGCAAACAAAATAAACCAACGACCAACCAGACCCCAACCGCGCGCCAAGGCATCCACTGCGCGTGCAGCGGGGCGTGGCTGTGCCGGCGCAATAAATCGAAATGACAAGAACGCCCCCAGCGTGCCGATGACGAGTAAGAGATTATTGATCAGGGTCCATAGATCATCGCTGGGTGAAAACGAAATGACCGTCGCGTACAGTTGGGGCACCAAGATACCGGCGAGGGCTCCGCTAATCGCTAACGCGCTTCCCACGCCAAACAAAAAGCCGATGCTCAGATTGCCTGCGGCAGACCATGCCGGGCGCAATTTAGCAAAGAGCAACAAGCCCAACCCGAGCGGGATCCAGAGATGCCAACCTTCGTCTAGATTGGACAACAAAGGTAAAGCAAGTTTAGGAATCAACACGTAGCGAATGGCAACCGCTGTGGCATAGCCCACTGCCACGCCCACAAAGATGGCTTGGGCAAGTCGAAACAAAGGCGTATCGCGCAGTAGGTAACTGAACACAAGCAGAGTTAGGATGGCACCAACCCACACACCGATGATGTCGTTCATTTTGCCTCTGTGCCACGTGCTTGTTGGATCCAGAACACTAGATTGCCTAGGAGGATGATTGCGACCAGTGCGTATTGCGCAAACGTTTGAACGTTGACGCTGATGAGGGCGAGTCCCGGTTGATTAGCCAGCACTTCGTACTGCGCCGCGCCTACCAGTCCACTCATCATGGCGCGCAATTGTTGGGTCGGCGTATCCCGGTAGGCACGCGCGCGCGGTTCGACCGCCGCACTCACGCCAGCAACGATGGGCACGCCAGCGCGCGGCTGAACCTGTTCCATCCACACTTTGAGCGCAGCTTCTGTACCGGCAAGCACGACGATCATTTGCAAATCGCGCAAGGTTTTGATGTTCGCGGTCACGCCAATCTGGGTAATGTTTTGATTCAAGACGACATCTTGAAGCGTGGCTGGAAAACCGCTGGTTGCCAGATTGGATAATCCCGCTTCATGTCCCGGCAAGAAACCCAAGTTCACATAGTTCGTGCCGTATACGTAATTGGGCGCACGGCGCGTAGCATCGTCTAAGATGCGCCGCGCAATCGGCGCGCCGGTTTCCAACGTGCTGAGCGCAATGATCTTGACATTACGTTTGCTCAAATGATTGACAATCGCTTTGGCTTGCAAATCCATTTCGCCGGCGGTGCTGGGATCGTACTCAAACGCCAGCAGCACGGTCGAATTGGCGGGCACGGCTTGGAGGGTATCGTAAAACTGCGAAGTCGGCGTCCCGTTGATCTGGAGAAATGCGCTCGCAAAATCGAACGGGGTAAAGAAGGGTAGAATAACCACGAGAGCGAGCAATAGATAAATGAGTGGGCGCATAGACCATGCCCGGCGCGCTTTTTGGGGCGCGACCTTTGTAACAACCGGCGGCGTCGCCAGAATAGTTTTGAACAACTGACCGGTGTCTGTGCGTGCGGCGGGCGGCGCCGGTTTGGGTGGGGCATGCGGCTCTGCCATTGCCAGAGCAAGAGGCAACACACCACGCAAGCCGGCTAAGGGGCCGCTCGTTTCTAAAGGTTGGTCCTCCGGCTTGGGTTCTGCCGGCTTGAGCGCGGCGATCCATTCGGGTACTTCTTCGGGCAATGCCGGTTGGATGGGAGCCGGAACGGCTTCGATGGGTGATTCTGCCAAAGGTGTGGCGGTTTGCAACCAATCGGGGATTTCCTCTACCCCTTCGATACCTAAAACCGGCACTTGGGTTATGGCACCCGGTTCTATGGATTCGATAAGTGATTTGCCCAGCGTTGGCTCTGGTTCGATGTCCTGGGGCTTGAGTTGTTTCAGCCAGTCTGGAATCTCTGTTTCGCTCACCGGCTCGATGGGTTCGGATGGAGTCGGTTCAAGAATGTCTGTCGCCGACTCGGCGGCTGTCTCGGCTATCGCAGAGGGTCCCAGTCCTTTTAACCAATCCGGCATTTCTACTTCTGGCTCTGGCGCTGGTTCGGTCTCTTTCAGCCAATCTGGCTTTTCGATTTCAACGAGTGGAGGAGGTTCCGTTTCAATTGGCGTGGTAGGCATGGGTGCCGGTTCGGTTGGTACTTCGGTTTCGGAGGGGGTCTTGAGCCAATCCGGTAGTTCTTCCGCCGGCGTTTCTTCGAGCGGGGTTTCTTCGGTTTGCTTTTCGCGCAATGCCTTGAGCCAGGCGGGGTATTCTTCACTGGCAACCGGTTCCGGGGCTTGGGCAGGTTTGAGCCAAGCCGGAAGATTTTCATCTTCAACCGGTGCCGGCGCTTCTTCGGCTGGCATTTCACGCAAGCGATCAAGCCAATCTTCCTCTGGCGCAGGTTCTGCCGGGGCAATTTCTTCCGGCGATGGTTCGTAGGGCTTGGCGGGCAGAGACAATCCCTTGATAGGCGTAGCCGGCGGTTGCTCTTTTTCTGAAGGTGGTGTGGCGATCAAGGGCACGAGGCGCGCGCCGCAACTAGCACAGAATACACTTTCCATTTTGTTGGGCGTGCCACACATTGGGCAAATCAAGCCCGATGGCGGGGCAAGGCGCGCGCCGCAACTGCTACAGAATTTACTTCCGTCTCGATTTTTGGTTCCACACAGAGAGCAACTAATCATTTGACTCTATTCGCTATAAGGGCGATCCATTCCGATGAGTAAACGCAAGCCGGTCGCAATAGTGCCCAGTGCCACGCCGAGCAAAATGCCGCGCACGCCCGCCGTGCTGGGAACGCTCAGCGCCCATGCTTTAGCATCGGCGAGCAGAGAGACGAGGGGAGTTTGACCCAGCAAAACGATGAGGGCGGCAATCAACATCAGCAATGTTTCAAAACTGCGCGCGCGCATCGCACGATATGCGGCGGTTGCCAAGAAGAATGCCGCGAGGGCCAAGAACGCGCCTTGTAAGGGAAGGTAAACATGATCAAAGATCCAACTCATCGGTCCATCGGCCACCCCAAAGACCAGACCGATTAGCATCACGGTGATGCTGGTAACCAGCACAATGATGCTGTACAACGCGCCGGGTTCTTGTCGCCGAAAGATGCGTACCAAATGCACGAGCAGTAGATTGACCAATCCGACTAACAAAGCAAAGGCGGTGAGAATGATTGCCCAGTCTTTGAAGGCAAGACTTAGGGCGTTCAACAATGGCACAGGAAAAAAGGTGCCGATCAGCACAATGATTCCGACTGCAATGGCAACTGCCGTTGATAACCACTTCATTCTAAATCAACCCCATCGCACGCAAGACGATAGCCACCATCACGCCACCGGTGATGAGCCAACGCATGAGGTCTTGTGCCAATAAACTGCCGAGATGATTGGGTTTGTCAGAGAGATACGCGCCACCCGCATAGATTTCTTCGCCGATCAAAGATTGGTCCATCGTGGCGTGCACAAAAGGGAGCGCCCGCGCATCGCTGGTGCCGCCAATCTGGGTCAAGGGTTTTTGTGCGCCGGTTTCACCCATCAACAAGAATTCCTCCCCAAACCGTCCCAGCAAAACATTCGCGGCAAGTTTTTGTTGAATGAGCATCCGCATAATGCCAACGGCGTACGCAAAGGAATCTTTTTGTGGTTGAGTGTAGAGCCATGGATCCGGCGCAATCCAGCGTGCCCGCAAAGAATTGTACTCTTCTGCCATTCCTTGATTGCGATAAGCACGCCGCATGACGTCTTGCGCCACCGGCAGGGCGGTAGGATGAGCGCAGGTTACGATGGGCGGTGTGCCGTTAATGGCACCGCGTTCGGCGAGATACTCCAAAACGTACAGGGCGGCGGTTGTATCGGCGGTGAATTCATCCCCGATGCCGGCCGTGCCCAACGAAAGATGCACCGGTTGCCCGGCTTCCGCCGCGCGCCCCAGCAAACCTTTCAACGTGGCAAACCCGGCAATCGGACGCAACTCTAGTGGCGTGCCACGCTTGATTACCCAGTTGGCAAAGAAAAAGAGGGGTAGAAAGATGAGGAATAAAGCCAAGGCGCGACTCTGGTCCAAACCAATATTCAATTGGAGGTTTACCAACGCGTCCACAAGGATTCCTGTTTCACACGTTCGATCTGACGGGTGTGCCAGTTAGCGCAACGCTTCCAAGCGAGCGAGCAATGCTTCGGTGCTGGTATCGTCTTGCATTAGCAAAGCAAGCTCGCGCACATCATCCGAGTTGAATACAAGACTAAGAAAAGGCTGGGTTATCCAGAACAACTGCGTACCTAAAAATGCGAGTGGCTTGTACGCTTCTAAGAATAGAATCGCCGGCGCGGTCAATCGTAGGTCAACAATTCGCCGTGCCAAGCGTTCTAGCAATTCATCGCGTTGTGGATCGTTTGCCATTGCTCTTGTGTGTCTTCTTCGTCTGGGTTTACCGGTTGATCCCTTGCTTAGCCAAGATTGCAATGCAATACTCATTATAAAGCCACTAGCGCCATCCGTCAAGCGCGTACAGACGAGTCGCCGACCAGCCGACGCAGGTCGGCTTTGGGTAGTGGTCGCCAGCGTTCACGCCTTTGCGATTTCGATGAATGATCGAGTCTTCGGCGTTCCCACCTTTTCGGAAAGATGAAGGTTCGTACCGCCCAGTTCACATGGCGCGAGAAGCGCACGACTACAAACCTAGGCGCAAAGAAAATCTCTTTGACAAATTAGAATAATGCGAGTATGATTGAACCACAGTCTAATCTGAGGTGGCGCATATGACATTTTGTTCACATTGTGGTACGTCGAACAAGAGCGATGCCAAGTATTGCAAAAATTGTGGCGCACAATTATCGTCGAATGTTTACCTCGTGTGTCAAAAATGTAATGCGCACAATCCCACCAACAGTCATTTTTGTAATCGCTGTGGTGAGCGATTGAGCACGGCTTCGGTTGCCACTGCCGAAGAAACGAAAACTGCGCGTCAAACGGCCACCAAGACTGCTATGAAAGGGGGGCGCGGTGCTGCAGAACGCACCGCTGCACCTCTGGGTGCAACCGTCAAAACAGAATCGCCAGCCACTCCTCCCTCCGAACGCACTCCCCCGCCCGCCAGCGATCGCGATTTGCCAGACTGGCTCACGCGCTTTTTTGCCAAAATGCCCACGCAGAAACAACTCATCCCCACCCACGAATTGTTGCGGATGGCAAACGCCTTGGGCATTGATGTAGATTACAGTACCCTGCGCTTTTGGCAAAAACGGGGGTTGGTCTCTAAACCCTTGCGCGGACCCGTGAGCAGCGGCCGCGGCACACGCGGTTATTACGATCCTTCGTTGATTGATCGCTTGGCGTTCATCCGCGAAATTCAAAAACGCCACGCGATGGGGCTGGAAGCCATTCGTAGCGAATTGGAACAAATTGATAAAAAAGTCGCCGAATCTACTGATCGGCCCATCGCCGAACTTTATCGCGAACGCTTGGCAGAATTGCAAGCGCAGCACGAGGCAGAATCTAAACGAACGTTGGTCGCTGTGTTGAGCAAAGCGATTGGCGTCAATCCTGAAGAGATTGCGGCGGTTTCGATCGAAAAGAGCGATGGCCAAACTATTCGCTTAGTAGGGCAAGCCGTCCCGGTCGAACCCAATCGCCGATCGCGTTAAAGGTTGACAAAAAAATATTTCTAACGATAATGCCTGCAAAGGCAATGACGGAGAGGTAGTAACCGTTCCGACTCCGCTAGCGATAAAGACCGATAGAGGTGCAAGTCTTTTCGGAGCACAGCGGCGAACTTCGCTCCCGAGCCGCACGCGCGAAATCATTTGAAACTAGCGCGTGCCGCATGTCCAGCGTTACCCGGACAGCCGATGATCGTCGGCGCAGAGTGAGTCGCTAGCGACTCATGACTAGTAACTAATGACTAGTGACTAATGACTAGCGACTAACCAGGGTGGTACCGCGAGATCGCACAGCGCTCTCGTCCCTTTGGGGCGAGAGTTTTTTATTTAACGATGAACCTGACCTATCATCTCGTTCCGCAAAAATATTTCGATGCGCTTGATCCGCGCGCCGATTATGTTCCTGAATCATTCGCGCGCGAGGGCTTGATTCATTGCACCGATGGGGTGGAGGAGATGGCGCGCACTGCCAATCAATTTTACACATCTAATCCCGAACCGCACTATTATCTCTACATTGACAAGACACGCGTACGTGCACCGATTCGTTACGAGGACGCCGCGAAAATCTATCCGCACATTTACGGCACACTCAATCGTGATGCCATCGTCGCCGTGCGCGTAGCACAACGACTCGATGATGGAACATTTCTACCGCCGGAATCCTTAGACACTGAACATTGATTGTTCTTCAGACGCTAGGAGGTCATAATGCTTGATGAGTTGAATCAACTCCGCGCCGATGCACTGGAGCAACTGGCGCACATTTGGGATGATGCCGTGTTGGAAGAATGGCGCATCAAGTTCTTGGGGCGCAATGGTTTGTTGGCGAACGCGATGACCAAACTGGGGACGCTCCCCACAGAAGAACGTCCCGCCGCCGGCAAACTTGCCAACGAAGTGAAGAACGCGCTCGAATCGGCATACGCACAAAAAATCGGTGCGATGAAACAACGCGCACTTGCCGCATCATTGCAAGCAGCGCCATTGGATGTAACTTTGCCGGGTCGCCCCGTCAAGCGCGGGCGTTTACATCCCGCCACCGCCAACCTGCGCGAACTCTATCGCATCTGGGGCGATATGGGCTTTCAAGTTTTTCTCTCGCGCGAGGTGGAGTCGGACGAAATGAATTTTCAATTGCTCAACATTCCGCCGCATCACCCGGCGCGGGATAATTGGAGCACCTTTTACGTTGCCGGCACAAAACAGCGTGTCTTACTGCGCACCCACACATCCCCCGGACAAATCCGCGCGATGCGCGAACTGGGACAGAATGGGACGGTACCTTTGCGCGTGGTTTTGCCGGGAATGTGTTATCGGTATGAGCAAATTAGCGCACGCTACGAAATTCAGTTCAACCAACTCGAAGGGCTTGCCATCGGTCGTCACATCACCTTTGCCGATTTGAAAGGTACGCTCATCGAATTTGCGCGGCGAATGTACGGGGATCGGCCCGTGCGATTCTATGGCGATCACTTTCCCTTCACCGAACCGAGCGCGCAGATGGATGTGCAATGTATCATTTGCGATGGCGCGGGATGCGGGATTTGCAAATACACCGGCTATCTAGAGATTCTGGGAGCGGGGATGGTGCACCCGCAAGTGTTGCGCAATGGCGGTTACGACCCGGCACAATGGAGCGGCTTTGCGTTTGGAATGGGAACGGAACGCATCGCTATGTTGAAACATCGCATCGAAGATATTCGATATTTCTGGGGCAACGATCTCCGCTTTCTCGAACAATTCTAAATCAATAAACCAATTATCCAATGTGCCAATCAGCCAAGAATCGTGTGGGGTTGTAGATTGGCTCATTGGGAATTGGCACATTGGCTCATTGGAGGTTATGATGAAACTCCCACTTTCTTGGATTCGCGATTACGTTGACATCAAAATATCGCCAGAAGAATTGGCGCAGCAATTGACGTTTGCAAATCTCGAAGTCGAGGAGATGCAATATATCGGCATTCCGCGTCCGCAAGGTTCGCGCGCCACCGGCGATAAACCGGAACTCGCGTGGGATCGCGATAAAATCTTCGTCGCGCAGATTCTTAAGGTTGAGCCGCACCCCAACGCTGATCGGCTGACCTTGGCAACGGTGGATTACGGTGCGCAGGAACCCATTCAAGTGGTAACGGGTGCGCCCAATATCAAGGTAGGCGAGGGTGGATACAAAGTTGTCTTTGCGCTGGAAGGTGCGCGTTTATTCGATGGACATCAAGAGGGCTGGAAGTTGATGACGCTCAAGAAAACCAAAATTCGCGGCATCGAGTCCGGGTGTATGGTCTGCTCGGAAAAAGAGTTGGGATTGAGCGACGATCACGAAGGCATCATCCTTTTGCCCGATGACGCGCCGGTGGGCACGCCCTTGGTGGACTATTTGGGCGATGTGGTGTTCGATATCAAGATCAATCCGAACATGGCGCGTTGCGCCTCGGTGATCGGCCTGGCGCGCGAAATCGCCGCGCTGACCGGGGCAAAACTCAACCCGGTGCCGCAAAAAGTTGTCGCCAAGGGAGCGCCGATTGCCGGCCAAGTGGATATTGTCATCCACAACCCAGAACTCAATCCACGCTTTACGCTCGCGTTACTAAAGAATGTTACGATTCGACCCTCGCCGTTCTGGATGCAACGCCGATTGATGCTTGCCGGGATGCGCCCCATCAATAACATCGTGGACGTAACCAATTATGTGATGCTCGAAACGGGTCAGCCACTGCACGCGTTTGATTACGATAAACTCGTCGCGCGCGCGGGAGGCAAAGCACCCACGATTATTACACGGCTCGCCCAACCCGGCGAAGAATTGGAAACGCTCGATGGAGTCAAACGCAAACTCGATCCGTTCACGATTCTCGTTTGCGATACCCAGGGTGCGCTTTCGATCGGTGGGGTCATGGGCGGCGCAGAATCCGAAGTGGATGCGCACACCCAAAATGTTTTGCTCGAGTCGGCATCGTGGGAATACATCAACATCCGTCAAACGATGGCGGCGCAAAAAATATCCTCCGAAGCCGGGTATCGGTTTAGTCGTGGTGTGCATCCGGCACAAGCCAAGATCGGTTTGCTTCGCGCGATTGAATTGATGCGGCAACTCGCTGGCGGTGAGATCGCGCGCGGTATCATTGATCGGTATCCGAACAAGCCCAAGAAAATCGTCATTGATTTGCCGGTGGCAGAAGTGAAACGGCAATTGGGCGTGGAAATTCCGACAAAACAAATTGCGAAATATTTGGAAGCGTTAGAATTTCAAGTTGGCTACCGACCACCGACCGCTGACCGCAGACGACCGTCCGCCGTCCTCCGCGTTACCGTACCCGACCATCGCTTGGACGTTTCCGGCACCCACGACCTCATCGAAGAAATTGCGCGGATGTATGGCTATGAAAATATTCCCATCTCACGGATGAACGATGAACTGCCGCCGCAAAAAGCGAATGTGGCTTTGGAACAAGAAGAGCAAGTGCGCGATCGGTTGGTTGAAGCCGGGTTGCAAGAAGTGATCACTTATCGCTTCACCACCCCCGAACGCGAAGCCCTGCTCACCCCTCCCGGCTCATCCCAGCCGGCTCTGCCGGTACGCGAGTACGTTCGCATCGAAAATCCAATTAGTGCGGAGCGTACCGTGTTGCGTCAATCGCTGCTTGCCAACCTGCTCGATTTGACCGCCGCGAACTTGCGTTATCGTTCGCGGGTGGCATTATTCGAACTGGGTCCGGTCTTTTGGCATCGTGGCGCGGACGATGCTCTCTTGCCACGCGAATTAGCCACCCAATTGTCAGAAGACCACAATGTCCCGCTTCCTCTCGAACGACGCCGGCTAGGAATTGTGTTGACGGGTCCCCGCGAAGAAATGACGTGGCAAGGAACGGATGCATCGCCGATGGATTTCTACGATTTCAAGGGAATCGTGGAAGCGTTGGTGGCAGGGCTGCATCTAACGGACGCCACGTACACGCCGTCGAACAACCCAATGTTTCATCCGGGTCGCGCCGCGAAATTACAATTGGGTGATTCGGTGATTGGAGAGTTTGGAGAATTGCATCCCCTTGTGCACGATGCAACGCGGTTCGATTTACCGGCGCAACCGGTGCTGGTGGGTGAGTTCGATTTGGATGCCCTGTTGGCACGCGTAACTTCAATGTATCTGGTGAAAGCATTATCACGTTATCCTGTGGTGGTTCAAGACCTGGCGCTGGTGGTGGACGAAGCGGTGCCGGCAGAGCGCGTACAAGCGCTGATCGAACAGACAGGCGGCAATGTGCTGGCACGCGCGACCTTGTTCGATGTGTATCGTGGCGATCAGATTGCGCCGGGCAAGAAATCGTTGGCATACTCGCTCACATTCCAAGCCGCTGACCACACGTTATCGGATAATGAAGTAACGAAGGTACGTGAAAAGATTATTGCGCGGCTCAAACGCGAGATTGGCGCAGAGGTGCGCGGCAAATAAACCGACAGGTAGCCCCCACCAATGAATGGGCTACCTGTTTACTTTTGGGCTATTTACCCCTTGACCTGCTTTGTGGTATACTTGCAGCGCCCAGTAGTGCACCAACATGAAAGTGCGTGGTAGAAACTCGATTTTTAGCCACGTTAGTCAACGTCTTCTCACCAGTCTGGTATGCAACTATGTCATGTTGTTGCACTAGATTTCGCACCGATGCCATCCCATAGACAACGTTGCTCGTTCAACCTCCGAACGCAATGCTGTGTCCGTTCGGTCAGGCGTGGGGTGCAAACGTGGGGTTGAGGAGGTTGCCAGATGAATCAACGACGCGCTCTCATTGCACTGATTGTCGTCCTCGCGCTTATCCTGTTGATGATCTTGGGACGTTGCTATGGCGGGGTATGATCACCGCGCCAGCAACGGGGAGAAGAGTCTGTGAGTATTTTTTACGCGTTCAACGTACTTGATTTCATTCTCTTGGTGTTCTTTTTGGTCGCCCTGGGCGTGGGTTTTGCGCAAGGGATTCTGCGCCAAGTCATCGGAATGGCGGCACTGTATATCGCCTTGGTTTTGGGTGCACAATACTACTCGCCGTTTAGCAATTGGCTTCAGCATATCCTATTTTTGCCGAAAACCTCTTTGCTCAGCGCCATCTCCTTTTTTATCATCGTTGTCATGGTCTGGATCATTATAACCGGGCTTGCCTTTGATGCCTATCGCTCGACCAAAATCAATCTCTTTCCGCTGATTGACCAATTAGGTGGTGCACTGCTCGCTGTGATTACGTTGGCGGTATCCTTGGCATTTATTTTGCCGGTCATCAAGTTGATGGTTAGCGAACCATGGCTGAGCATCGAAAATATTCGCCAAATGCTCAACACTGCGCTGACCGGCTCGCGCCTTGTTCCAGAATTGATTGGATTTCGTTCCCTCTTGATCAACTCGATTACGCCGTGGCTGCCATACGGTATCCCCTCAATCTTTACGTTCGAATGATCCGCTGAATGAAGCCACGCGATTTGCACATCCTTGAATTTGATAAAGTTTTGGCACGCCTTGCCGCTCACGCCGAGTTTTCAGCGAGTAGTGCGTTAGCACGCGCACTGACTCCCTCCACCGATCCGGCGATCATTGCACGCTGGCAAAGTGAAACCACCGAAGCACGCACCCTTTTGGATCAGCATCCGGAAATAAGCATTGGCGGCGCGCGCGATGTTCGCCCAATGACCCAGAACGCGCGCCTGGGTGCCTTGCTCACGCCACTCGATTTGGTTGAACTCAAGCAAACGTTGATTGCTGCGCGCACGTTGCGCCGGACACTCATCCGCCTGGAGACCGCTTACCCCCGGCTCGCCGCGCGCGCCGCCGCCATCGCTGAATTGCCCACGCTGGTGGATGCGATTGGACGTACGATTGATGAACGCGCCCAGGTTGCCGATACCGCATCGGATAATTTGGCACGCCTTCGCCACGAATTGAACGTGCAGCGCGGACGCTTGATGGAAAAATTGCAACGCTTGATTTCCTCACCCGCGAACGCCAAAGTGATTCAAGAACCGATTATCACAGAACGCGATGGTCGTTACGTCATTCCGATTCGCGCGGAAGCCAAGGGGCGTATGCCCGGCATCGTTCACGATACGAGTGCCAGCGGCGCAACCTTGTTCATCGAACCCTTGGCGGTGGTCGAGATGGGCAATCGCCTTCGCGAACTGGAACGCGAAGAGCAACGCGAGATCGAACGCATCTTGCGCGAACTGACGGCGCGCGTGGCCATGCATGCGGAGGCAATCGTTCGAACGGTGGAAACGCTGGCGGAACTGGATTTGGCATTTGCCAAAGCGAAATACGCGGAAGAAATTCGCGGCGTAGAACCTGTCATTGTGAGCGAAGCGAAGCAATCAAGTAACTCGATTGCTTCCGCGCCAAGTTCACTCCTCACAATGACATCGTTCGAACTCGGCGATGCGCGTCATCCCTTGCTGGACCCAGCAACTGTCGTTCCCATCTCTGTGCGCTTGGACCCTGGCGTGCGGATTCTGGTCATTACGGGGCCCAACACCGGCGGCAAGACCGTTACGTTGAAAACCGTGGGCTTGATGGCGTTGATGGCGCAAAGTGGGTTGCACATTCCGGCGCGCGCCGGGTCTCGCCTGCCCATTTTCTCCGGCGTCTATGCCGATATTGGCGATGAACAATCTATCGAGCAATCGCTTTCTACTTTTTCATCACATCTCAAAAACATCATACAAATTTTGCATCAAGCCGATGAACACTCGCTCGTTTTGCTGGACGAACTGGGGGCGGGTACCGATCCGGTCGAAGGGTCGGCGCTCGCGCGTGCCATCCTGATGCATTTGCTCGAACGCAAAATTCCTGCGCTGGTGGCGACCCATTATGCCGAACTCAAAGCGTTTGCGCATACGACACCGGGCGTCCAAAATGCTGCGATGGAATTCGATGTGGAAACGCTCGCGCCCACCTATCGTCTTACAATTGGTTTGCCCGGGCAATCGAATGCGTTTGCGATTGCTCAACGTTTGGGACTCGATCCAAAAATCATCGAGCAAGCGCAACGCGCCCTAACCCGCACCGACATCGAATTGGAAAAGATGCTTGCCGAGATCAAACGAACCCAGCAAGAAATTGCCTCGGCGCGCGCACACGCCGAGATTGCGCAACGCGAAGCGGAGCAACGCTTGGCGGAAGCGCGTCGTCAAGTGGCGCAAATCGAAAATGAACGCGCCGAAATTTTGCGGCGCGCCCACGAAGAGGCACAAGCCGAGATTCAGTTGGCGCGCGAAGAATTGAATCGTTTGCGGCAAGCGTGGCGAACAGCGGCACTCTCGCGCGCGGTGGTAGAAGAAGAGCACGCCAAGTTGGACGAGTTGGCAGAACAATTGCCCACCCCCACCCCCGCCCGGACACCCGCCCCGGTCGCCATCGAACCGGGGAGACTTCAAGTTGGCGATCACGTGTGGGTGGCGCGACTTGGACAAATAGGCAAGGTGATGGCAATGGATGCCAGCAGCGCCGAAGTGCAAGTAGGCAACTTTAGAATTCGTCTGCGCGTGGATGAGATCAGCCAAGTAACCGAGCCAGCGCCTCCGGTTGAGCCAGCAAGTCAAGTAACCTTGCCGGTGGTCGAATCGCCGGGAATGGAAGTGAGTTTGCGGGGAATGCGTGCCGAGGAGGCGCTCGACACGTTGGAAAAATATCTCGATCGTGCCTATCGGGCGGGCTTGCCGTACGTGCGCATAGTGCACGGCAAGGGTACGGGCACGCTCCGTAAACTGGCGCGCGATCTGTTGCGTCAGCATCCGCTCGTGGCTTCGATGCGTGAGGCAGAACCGCATGAAGGGGGTGAGGGCGTCACCATCGCTAAACTCGTTGCCCACCCAGTCCCACTTGTCAACCCAACCAATGAGTGATATAATCTCGACTAATGACGCGCTCACCAAATCCAACGCGTCAATGACCCCGGTCAGTTTTCCAAAAGGAGGAAAAAAAATGTACCAACGACTTGTTCTGGTCGGGAATCTCGGCAGGGATCCCGAAATGCGCTACACGCCGCAAGGCACGCCCGTCACCACGTTCTCCGTGGCGACCAGCCGCAAATACACCACTGCCGATGGACAACAAAAAGAGGAGACCGCCTGGTTTCGTGTCCAAGTGTGGGGCAAGCAAGGCGAGACCGTCAATCAGTATCTCACCAAAGGAAGCAAAGTATTGGTGGAAGGGACGCTGATCCCGGACGAAAATGGTGGTCCCCGGATCTGGACGGGGCAAGATGGCAAAGCCCGCGCCTCGTTCGAAGTTCGCGCGCAGACCGTTCGCTTTCTGAGTAGCAAACGCGATATGGCGGCGCCCGGTGCCGCACCTAACGCCGGCAACGCCGTTGTCCCAGAGCCGACGATAGACGAGCCAATCGGTGGTGACGAGTTACCTTTCTAGGCGAAACGAATTGGCAAGCCGCTTGGTCATCAGGCGGCTTTTTTGATGAGCGATGCCCAAAAGAATCGCCTTGATTATCATTGGACGATGCAAAGACGAATGGCATGCGCTCTCTGCCACCCAACAACGCGATTTTATCGCTCGCCTGGGCAAGACAGCCAACGCGGTGGGTTTGGTGGCACTGACCGGCTATCGTCTCACTTCGACGCCGGGCGCCTTCTTGCAAGTATGGGAAACCGACGATCGCCAAACGATTGAGCGTGCCATCCAAAATATGCAAGCCATCGGTTATTCGCGTTACGTGGATGCCCGCTGGCTGATTGGCGAGCGCGAGATTGGACAGGAGTCGGATGCAAACACCGTACGGTAAACTATGCCAGTACTATTACGCCGATTACTATCGCGGTAAGGAAACGCAAGAATGCCGACTCGTGCAAGCCAATGCGGCATCCGAAGCATGGACGCCGGCACTGTGCCAAACGTGCCCCGTACCGGACATTTTGCTCGCGAATGCTTGTCCCCACTTGGTCTTGCGCGCACGGGTGGGCAAAACCATGCTGGGGTTGCTACGCAAGATAGACCTCCAAGTGGAGTGTCGTCAGTATCGTGTTCCAGTAGCACGACCGCACGTGGGATGCGGTCATTGCCACGAATTTCTTGATCGGCCTACCGAGTAACTATGCCGAACAAATTTGAAGAACTCTTGGCTCAGAATCGAATTATCATTCATGATGGCGCAACCGGCACGTTTTTGCAACAACTGGGCTTGCCCTTGTTTCAAGCGCCAGAAACCTGGGTGCTAGAAAATCCGGCGATGGTCTATACTGCCGCTGAATCGTACGTCAACGCTGGTGCAGATATGATCTTGACGTGTACCTTTGGGGGAACAGAAGCGCGTTTGCGCGAAGCCGGCTTGGAGGCACGGATGTGCGAGATTAATCAGCGCGCGGCACAGTTAGCGCAAGAGGCATCCCGCGGCCGTGCCTTGGTTGCCGGCTCGATGGGTCCGCTAGGACGAATGCAACTCACATTGGGGGGAATGTCGTACGCCGAAGCGGTGGATCAATTTGCGGCGCAAGCCCATGCGTTAGCGTTGGGCGGCGTGGACCTGTTCCAAATCGAATCGTTCAGCGATTTGCAAGAAATTCAAGCCGCGATCGAAGGGGTACGTCAAGTGAGTTCGTTGCCCATCATCGCTTCCATGTCGTTTGACACGCAGGGCAAAACGCTCTTGGGGATCACGCCGATGCTGGCAGCAAAAGAATTAGCACGGCTGGGGGTCAATGCCATCGGTGCCAATTGTGGATACGGCCCCTGGGATGTTGCTGGCATCCTCCGTGAAATGCACGCCGCCGCGCCGGGTGCCATTCTGCTTGCCAAGCCCAACGCCGGCGTGCCGCAAATCGTGGACGGCGTTCCTACGTATCCGATTGATCCAACACGCTTTGCACTCTTTGCACGCGACTGGGTGCGCATCGGCGCACGGATCATCGGGGCGTGTTGCGGTTCCACGCCCAAGCACATCGAGGCATTGCGCGCGCAACTTTTGGGTAAACCTGCCAAGAGTCAGGTCAGCTAAACAGGTTAGCCATTTGTTCCTATCACGTTCTATGCTATAATGCACACACTCTAAAATCGGAAAGGTTAGTTCTGTGAGCGTCTATTTCAACATCATTCAAATTATTGTTTCCATTACTCTCATTGTAGTCATTCTTCTCCAAGTCAAAGGGGATACCGGCGGTGTCTTTGGCGGCGCCAGCGTGGCACGCACGCGCCGGGGTTTGGAACGCACCCTCTTTAACGTTACCATCGTCCTCGCCGCACTCTTTTTGATTATTTCCTTCCTCAGCGCGTTGTTCGGCGTACGCGCCTAAGCCCGCGTTTCGAGTTTAGGCATGAGACACATCCGCTGGCAAATGCTGATTGCCTTCAGCGGCATCGCTTTTCTCAGCGTGATGCTGGGTTCGCTGGCACTCACGACCACTTCGATCGAACGGCCCGATTTTGGCGGCACCTACATCGAAGGACTGGCGGGCCGCCCCAACGCCGTCAACCCCATCTATAGCCAATACAATGAGGTGGATCGCGACATCGCCGCGCTGGTGTTTAACGGGCTAACCCGCGCGAATGAAAGCGGTGTCATTCAACCCGATCTCGCCACGCGTTGGGGGATCTCGCCCGATGGGCTGGTCTATACCTTTACCCTTCGCAGCAATGTCTTTTGGCATGATGGCGTCCCCTTTGATGCCGACGACGTGCTGTTTACCCTGCGCGCGATCCAAGACCCTGCCTCCAAAGCCCCACCCGATCTCGCCGCGTTTTGGCGAACGGTAACCATCACCGCGCCCACCTCGACGACCGTGCGCTTTCAACTGACCCAGCCGTATGCCCCCTTTCTCGATTACACCACCATTGGCATCTTGCCGTATCATTTGCTTAAAGACATTCCGCTCAACGAGTTGGCACAGAATCCATTCAATCGCAAGCCGGTAGGTACCGGTCCCTTTATGGTCAGCGAGATGACGCTCAGCCAAGCCCTGCTCGAAGCCAACCCACGTTACTATAGCACGCGCCCTTTTCTTTCCCGCGTCTTGCTCAAATTCTATCCGGATTACGAGTCCATCTTTGCCGCCTACACCCGCGGCGAGGTTGAGGGGATTGCGCGTGTCTTGCCTGCCTATCTGCCCAAAGCGCGTACCCTCAATACACTGACGATGTACAACACGCGCTTGGCGGGCTACTCGTTGATCTATCTCAATCTCAATAAACCGATTTTTCAAGACAAGGCGGTGCGCCAAGCCCTGCTCTATGCGCTTGATCGTCAACACCTCATCAACGATCTTTTGCAGGGACAAGGTTTGCTCGCCACCAGTCCTATCGAACCGGGAACATGGGCGTACGATGATACCCTGCCCCAGTATTCGTTTGAGCCAGAAAAAGCCAAAGCATTGCTTGATGCGGCGGGCTGGAAAGATGGCGGCGACGGAGTTCGCCGAAAAGGTAACGATGCGCTGACCTTCACCTTGATCACCAATGATGATCCCACACGCGTGGCGATTGCCAACGAAATCGTCAAAGCGTGGCAAGCCATTGGTGTCCAAGCCAATGTGCAATCGGTCCCGACCGCGCTCCTCGTTCAAAACGTATTGCGTCCGCGCCAATTCGATGCGGTGTTGTACGAATGGCGCGCCCTCGCCAATGATCCGGATCAGTACGAAAACTGGCACGAATTGCAAATCCCGGGAGCGACGAGTGCCGGGCAAAACTATGGCGGCTTGAAAGACCGCGATATTAGCGAAGCGTTGGAAGCCGCGCGCAAGACCACCGATCAAGCCAAACGTGCCGAGTTGTATAAAAAATTCCAAGAACGCTTTGTGGACCTTGCGCCAGCATTGTTACTCTACTATCCGGTGTACACCTATGCTGTGGACAGCCGCGTGCGCGGCGTCCAACTTGCTCCAATGCTTGTGCCCAGCGATCGCTTTCGCACGTTGGCACAATGGTATTTGAAAACCCGTCGCATTGCGTTTGATGTTACCGCGGGTGAACCTACGCTCGTGCCGCCTCCCACGCCAGTGATCCCGGCATCGCCTACCGCCACGTCCACGCCAGCCATTCAAACAGTCGTGGTGATCGTTGTGCCTGCCACACCGACGGTTGCGCCTACCTCGTCAAGCCAATGCGAGGGATTGACCGCGATCATCCAATCGCCAACGATGGATTCAAACATCGCCGGCATCGTTGAAATCCGTGGCAGTGTGGCGCGCCCGAATCTGGCGTACTGGAAACTCGAGTATCGTTCCGACGCCAGCCAAACGTACACGCAACTCGTTCGCGCGGAAACTCCCCTTACAGACAGCGTGCTGAGTTTGTGGGCGACCAAGACCGTGCCGAACGGCACATATTGGCTGCAACTCACGGCGGTGGACCAGACCGGAAATTTTGGAACTCCGTGTCTAGTGCGTGTCAACGTGGCTAATTAGCATCTGCTCTCAAATCAAAAACGCGATTCGGACGATGATCCGAATCGCGTTTCTCGTTGCGTCTATTTTTCTAACAAATAAGGCACAAGCACAACCGCCACGTTGGGATGTCGTTCAAAAGCGGCGCGCAAACGTGCAGCAGTGCGGTTATGCAGGAATCCATCCCACCAACGGGCAGGGATAAATTCCGGCAAAATGATGGTTACGAACGCGTTAGGATGTTGACTGTGCACAGCGTCCACGTAGGCAAGGAGAGGACGCACAAAGGCACGCCACGGCGATTCTACAATAACCAACTTCATATCCGCTGCATATTTTTGCACTTTGGTTTTGATCCTGTCCGCGCGCTCGCGGTCAGTCGAAATATGCAAAATCACGGCATCGCGCGCAATCGTGCGTGCAAACGCGATGGCACGGAGCGAGGCATAGTTAATATCATCAATCGGTACGACAACGAAATGCTCAATCTTGGTGGGGAAGGATTGTCCTTCGACAATGCGAAGTTGTTCGCGCACGTATGAATAGTGTTGATGGATGTAAAGAAAAATAAACACAAAGATGGGAATCAAGAAAATGACCATCCAGGCACCCAGCGCAAACTTGGTTACCGCCACAATGATCAAGGTGATGATGGATAACGTCGCACCAATCGCATTGATAACGGCACTTTTTTTCCAATGCTCTCCGCGCAAGCGCCACCAACGCACTACCATCCCCGAGTTCGATAAACTGAACGCCAGGAAAACCCCCACGGCGTACAGGTGAATCAAACTTTCCACGTTGCCGCCAAATACGACAACGAGGAGTGAGGCAACGCTCCCCAACGCGATGATGCCTACCGAGAACGCCAAACGATCACCGCGAAACAAGAATTGATGCGGCATATAGTTGTCGCGAGCCAGGAACGATGCCAAGCGCGGAAAATCGGCAAAAGCGGTGTTGGCGGCAATCACCAAAATCCCCGTCGTCGCAATTTGGAAAATATAGTACGGCAACGTCGTACCAAACACCGCCACTGCCACTTGCGAAATGATCGTTTCTTCGCTCGGTACTAGGCCCATATGGGTTGCCAAATACGACAAGCCCAAATAGAACGAGCCGAGCAAGATCGCCATCACGGTCAACGTGGTGGCGGCATTTTTCGATTCGGGAGGTTGGAATGCCGGAACACCATCCGCAATCGCTTCAGTGCCACTCATCGCGACCGCGCCGGCGGAGAAGGCACGCAAGATCAACCATACGGTCAGCGGTTCGGTGATTGGTAAAGTGGGTGGCGGCGAAACCGGCTCTAACGTGCCGGTGAAGGATTTGAACAAACCCAGCAACAACATACTGCTCAAACTGAGGATGAACAGATAGGTGGGCACGGCAAAAATCGTCCCCGATTCCCGGATGCCGCGCAGATTGCCCAACGTAATCAAGCCAATAAAGAACAAACTGAGAATCACATTGAGATTCAAAAACGATGGCAAGGACGCTTCAAAAGTATTGCTCTGATCGGCGTAACCCGAGGCGATGAGCGCGGAGGTAACCGCGGCAGAGCCAGCCGCAATTGAAACCGCCACCGTGAGAATGTAATCAATCAACAACGCCGCTGCCGCCACCAAACCCGGCAACTGTCCCAAATTCTCGCGCGCCACCCGATAGGACCCACCGCCTTGCGGATATGCCTTGATCGTTTGCCGATATGAGAACGCAATGATGAACAACATCACAGCAATCGCCATCGAGAGATAAAACGTTATTCCGAGCGCCGCATTGCCGGCAACCATCAAGATGACTAACGAGGCTTCGGTCGCATACGCGCTCGATGAGATCGCATCCGAACCAAAGACGGCAAGGGCTTTGACCTTGGTCAGCCGTTGATGAATCTCCTCGGCGGTCTCCAGCGGCTTGCCCACCAAGACTTGTTTGATGGCGCGATAGCCGCGTTCAACGAGACTCGTGGGTTTATCGGATTCGGGGGTGGCAACAAAATGCCCCGGACCAACTTTGCGGAAAACGTGGGCGTGGGGTTGGCGCATCCGCACATACACATCGCCCGGGCGAATGCCATGTTTGACTTCACTGACCGTCAAATCAGGATTTATTTTTTTCGAGAGCGTGCTCGAAACATGCGAACTATCCGACAAAGCGGGAACTTCGTATGCTTCGGGTACACCCAAATCGTTCGGGTTGTTGGAAGATTCCATTTTTTCCTTTAGCATTTCGCAAAGAGCATAGAAATACCCTCCATCGGTACAAGACCGATCAGGGTAGATACCTACCTGTCTTGGTATGGTCATCCTTGACCAAGAAAATTGTATGTCCAAAAATTGACGCTGTCAAAAAAGGGGCTCCCTTGAAAATAGGTTTGTAGTGGCGCGATTTATCGCGCCGCTGTCGAGCGAATGAACAACTCCCTTGAAAATAACCATAGAGAAACCTCGATGCTCTCTACGCGCCCTATGGCGAAATTTTCATTCGACCGCTGGTGCGCCAACGGCGAATGAATAACCCCTCTCATCGCGCCGAGAACTTGAGCGCATCTGCCACAATTACGGCACTTTGGTCTGGTTCATACGTTACGTCCGTCAGCAAGACATATTCATCGCCGGTGGCTGCAAAATAATATTTGCCTAAACTGACCCACTCGTTCAAGTAGAGCGATTGATTCAATGTCCGCGTATCAAACGTATTAGCGTGGACAATGGTGTATTGCGCGCGATGGGTGGTTGCCAAATTGGCAGGAATGTACGCCCAAATCTCGTACTCGCCCGGTTGGGTCAATCCCGGATACCACCGCACCTCGTTCCGGCTTGATCGGGCAAGGGCTTGATTCTGAGCAATGTAAGCCGTCTTGCCGGCACTCGTCGCGACGGCTTGCCAAGCGGTATTACTTTTGATAAACCCAACATGTTGGCTGTCTATCACGATCTCGCCGGGCGCCAAGCGTCCCGGCTCAACGATTCCTCGCACAATCCTTGTCCGCATTAAAGCCGTTCCGCTGTGCTGATAATATTCAACGCGCCAATCGTGTTGACCGGCGTTCAAATAAACCACCGCAGCATGCGGCGTGGGAGGTTGATCATGCCATTCGTCAATGAGCAACGTGTTATCCACCCACACGCGAAATCCATCATCGCCAATGCCAACAACAGTGTAATAACCCGGCGCATAAATCATTCGGCGAGTTGTCCAGCGAGCCGACCAATCGCTGTTCTTGATCCCTCTGCCCGGCGCACTGGTGCCCCAATCGAAATCCAGGTCAGACTCATCGCGCGTGAACACCGGCGCCCCCTCTAGACTTGGATTGCTAAAATATTCGCCACGCCAGAATTCGGTCGTTTGCTCCGCTGTCCACGTCAAAACCGCACGCGCATTACCACCCCGCTGATAATAATCCATCTGTAGCCAATGCGTGCCTTCGGTCAGCGTTATATCGGCAGACCAACTTTTGAGCGTTTGATCTTTCCACTGATCAATCAACAATTGTCCGTCAAGCCACAAACGCACACCATCATCCGTTGTGGTCGTGAACCGATAGTGCCCGGCATTGAAGAATTGACTGCGGGTCCATCGCACCGAGAAATTAGTGCCGGGGACATTGCCCCCCGGTCCCGCCGTGCCAAAATCGAAATTGATCGCGCTATCGTTGCGCACAAAAGCGGGCGTGCCGGCAAGGTTCGGATTGTTATAATATTCGCCGCGCCAATCCGGATAATCGGGCGCGGTGATCCAAAGATGGGCTTGGGCATCGGCACGGCGTTCATAATATTCCATCCGCACCAGATGGAACGATGGACTAAGATTCAACGTTACACTTTGCACGGTCAGCGGTTGATCTTGCCACGCATCAATCACCAACCGATCGTCCACGAACAATCGCACGCCATCGTCGGTGAGCGTGGTAAAAGTCCAATTGCCCGGGGTGGTAATGAAATACCAGCGCGTCCAACGCACTGAAAAATCGTCCGCCGGGATGCCAGCACCGGGCGAACTATTGCGCCAATTGAAATCAACACTGGGATCGTCGCGCGTAAATACGGGTGTACCTTGCAAATTACGGTTGGCAAAATATTCGCCGCGCCACGTATTGGTTGTCTGCGCCACCGCACTGCGAACCAGCGCGAACACCCAGAAAATTGTTCCGAGGATCAAGACGACACGCTTCATTCGAACGCAAGTATACCTTAATTCTGCGTTTAGGCAAGGCAGGGCGCGGAGCACGCCACAGCGGTTGCCAAGTCGGATCGGGCGACAGCCATGATGACCACGCCAAAATTTGTTTGACACGATTTCAATTCCTGCTATACTCGTTGGTGATGAAACGATGGAGATCCCTTATTCTGTGGGGCGCCATTTTGCTGAGCGCTTGTGCGCCGACCCCACCAACAAAAGTCCTCGCCACCGAAACGTTTCTCGCCGACATTGCGCAAAACGTTGCCGGCAATCGTTTCAAGGTGGAGGCATTGTTGCCCCTTGGCGTTGATCCGCATTCATTTGAACCCACTCCCAACGATGTGAGAAAAGTAGCCGATAGTCGTATTCTCATCATCAACGGGGCGGGGTTTGAAGAATTTCTGGATCGCCTGCTGCAAAATGCCGGCGGTTCACGCACCATCATCGAAGCATCGGCTGGCTTGACCAGCCGCGAAATCAAGGCGAACGAGCCGCGCGATCCGGACCATCCGACCGATCCACATTTCTGGCTCGATCCCAACAACGTCATCAAGTATGTCGAGAATATTCGCGATGGGCTAAGCCGCGCCGATCCAGCCGGCGCGACGATCTATGCCGCGAATGCCAACGCGTACATCGCACAACTGCAAGCCCTCGATCAAAGCATCGCCGCGCAAGTCAAGGTCATTCCCATCGAACGCCGCATCTTGGTTACCGATCATGACACGCTTGGTTACTTTGCCGACCGGTACGGCTTCCGCATCGTCGGCATGATTGTGCCGAGCATTAGCACCGGCGCATCGCCTTCGGCGCAACAAGTCGCCCAACTCATTCAACAAATCCAAGCCACGCAAGCCAAAGCAATCTTTTTGGAAGCCAGCACCAATCCGCAACTGGCGCAACAAATCGCGCAAGAGACGGGCGTCAAGGTGGTTACCAATTTGCATACGCACTCGTTGACCGAGCCGAACGGTCCTGCGCCAACGTACATCAAAATGATGGAATGGAATACCCAACTGATCGTGGACGCGCTCAAGTAAACTCTAACTCATTACTCTGGTTCTCAACACCTATGTCTGAATTCCCTGTTTCGCCCGCTCACCTCGAAATCGAAAATATCACCGTCGCGTACAACGGCTCGCCGGTTTTGCACGATGTCTCGTTCCGCGTTCCGCATGGCACACGCGTCGCAATCGTGGGACCCAACGGCGCGGGCAAGTCCACGCTGTTCAAAGCACTCGTGGGCTTGCTGCCGTTGCGCGCGGGGCGTGTGATGATTCACGGTTTGCCGCTCGGTCATCACCTCGATTGTGTGGCGTACGTCCCACAACGCGAAGAGGTGGACTGGCGTTTTCCGGTGACGGTAACCGATGTGGTGATGATGGGCCGCTATGGCAAATTGGGTTGGCTTCGACGCCCGGGAAAACCAGACGCGCTGGCTGTCGCACGCGCGCTTGATCAGATGCACATCCGTGATCTCGCGTCCCAACCCATCGGCGATTTGTCCGGCGGACAACAACAACGCGTCTTTCTGGCACGCGCACTGGCGCAAGAGCCACACATCTTGCTGATGGACGAACCGTTCACCGGCGTGGATGTGGCAACGCAAGAGGCAACGCTTGAACTACTTGACCAATTGCGCACGCAAAGTGTAACGGTGATGGTCTCTACCCACGATCTCAATCTCGCAACCTCGCGTTTCGATCAAGTGTTGTTACTCAATCGGCGCGTGATTGCGTATGGGGTCCCCAAGACCGTCTTTACGCCAGAAAATATTTCGGAGGCGTTTGGGACGCGTGTGATGTACCTGAATGGTGTAGCCGTGGTGGATGATTGTTGCCCGCCCGACGAACTCCTGGGCATTGGTGTAACGAAAAAGGCAAACCGATGATCGAATGGTTGTTGATGCCGCTTACGTACAATTTTATGCAACGCGGAATGGTCGCTTCCGTCATCGTTGGCGTACTGTGCGCGGTGGTGGGATGCTACGTTGTGCTGCGTTCAATGGCGTTTCTGGGCGATGCGATGGCGCACGCGATCTTGCCCGGCGTTGCCATCGCCTACTTGCTCAAAGGCGAGTTGCTCGTAGGCGCGCTCATCGCGGCGATTATTGTAGCGTTAGCGATTGGCTTGCTCACGCGTCAAGGGGCGCTCAAAGAAGACACGGCGATTGGCATCCTCTTTGCCGGTGCCCTCGCGCTCGGCGTCGCGCTCATCAGCACGATCAAAACCTATGCGGTGGACTTGACGCACATTTTGTTTGGCAACGTCCTGGGCGTGAGCGACAACGATTTGCTCTTGACCGGTGGATTAACCGTGCTAGTTCTCACCATCATCGTCTTGTTGTTCAAAGAATTTCTCGTCGTCTCTTTCGATCCAGTGCTTGCCGCCACACTGCGCTTGCCCACCGAACTCTTGCGCAATGTTCTGCTCATCTTGCTCGCGCTCACGGTGGTTGTTTCGATGCAGACGGTTGGCGTGGGTCTCGTTGCCGCGATGTTGGTAACGCCAGCCGCAACCGCGTACTTGCTCACGCGCCGGCTTGTGCCGATGATGTTGATCGCCGCCACGATTGGTGCGTTTTCAAGCGTGGCAGGGTTGTATGTGAGTTTCTATGTCAATGTCGCGTCGGGTGCGGCTGTAGTGCTCATCGCCACGCTCATCTTCTTGGTCGCCTTCTTGTTCGCGCCGCGCCAAGGTGTCCTATGGCGACGCTGATTCAGTTCGAACCGATTGGCATTGTGCGCAACACAATGAATGAGGCGCATCCCGAGACAATGTGGGACCAGATCGAATCGGAGATTGTGATTGACGAACGTTGGCGCGAGGCGTTGGATGGCATCGAACAATTCTCACATCTCTGGATCGTGTTCTATATTGATCGTGTCCCCGCGCCAGCAGCGTTGCGCATTCGTCCGATGAAACGCGCCGAAATGCCCCTCGTAGGCATCTTTGCCACGCGCTCGCCGCAACGTCCCAATCCTATCGGCATTCGCGCCGTGGAGTTGATCGAGGTGCGCGAAAATATTTTGCGCGTGCGCGGGTTGGATGCGCTGAACGGTTCGCCGGTGCTCGACCTCAAACCGTACTTGCCGCTGGGCGATGCCATCCCAGACGCGCGCGTAAGCGAATGGGTGCAGCAATTCTGGGCAACGTTACCCAATCAAAATGAAAAATAAAATTGTCTTTTCTTCCCCGCAATCACTCTTTACCTTTTTCTTTCTGATCTTTTTCTTCACCCTCTTGAACGGCTATCTGCAAAACCTCGTCGCCGATTATCGCGCCAACGAGTGGCTGGTTTTCGTTGGTCTCATCATTGAATTGATTGTTACATTGTGGCTGGCACGGCGTTGGATCGCCATTGAAATCGTTCCGCTGGAGCTTGCCGGCTTTACGCTCGTGGTCGTGGGCGTGTGGTGGTATTTTATTATCCCGGCATTGCCCACCCTCTTGCCGCCCACGCAATCGAGTGATGCCGTGCGCGTGTACTTGCAAGTAATGTTCACGTATCCCAATGGTACGCTGGTCAGTTGGTACCCGGCGGGCGGCTCGTTCGTTACAGCGATGCTCGCACATTGGCTAGCGATTGAGCCGTTACGTTTGGTGCATCCGGTCGCCGCGAGTTTTGTGGCGTTGAGTGCCGGCGCAATTTATGGAATGACGTGTGCACTGCTGCCCCCACGAAAAATCACGCCGGTCATCGCTTTGATTGCGCCTGCCCTCCTCTTTGTCCCGTGGTCGTATTTTGTTGGCATTCTCAACTGGGAACAATATTTTTTTGCGCAAGCGTTCGCCCAATATTTCATTCTCGCCGCCATCTGGTTCATGGTGCGGTACATTCAAGCGCCGCATTGGATTTGGGCAGGGTTGATTGGTGCCGCGTTGCTCGGCGTCGTCGCCGCGTATCCCATCTTTGTTGCGATGCCCGTGAGTGTGTTTGGCGTGCTGGTCTTGGGGCAACTCGCGCGTGCCCAAAGTCTCCGGCAAAACCGCGCGATGCTCATCGCACTGATCGGGTTTATCGTCTTGTTGATTGTGGCGGCGGTGGCATTACAACGCGGCGGCGTGTTGGAACTCGTCGCCGGCAAGATTTCGGTGGAAGGTGAGGTGGGCGCGGGCGGAGTTGCCAAACCCTCGCTGGAAACACTGGGCGGGCCGGTGTTCCTCGCGCTCGTCGTTCTTGGCGCCGGATTGGCGTGGCGAGCCAATGTGTTAGGCAAAACGATCCTGGCTTGGCTGGCGATGTGGTTGTTGCAGTTGATCGTGTTACTCGTTGTGCAACCCCACCTCAACATATCGAACTATCGCATTGACAAGACTTTTTACATCTTGGCGTTTCCGTTTGCAATGTTGGCAACCCTTCCGCTCGCGCGAATCATCGAACGGATCGTTCAACGATGGACACTCTCGGCGCGCGCGCGCAGTATCGGTTTTGTCGTAACCGCGATAGGATTGACCTTGTTCGTCATCGTCTTACGTCCGCCCAAACCATTCTCACCGCTGACCGAATCCGAGATTCAGGTGGCGCAGTGGGCAAAAAAGTTTTACAACGAAACGTACCAAATCGCCTATCTCGACGACAGCACGATTAGCGCGTATTGGTTGGTGTTTGGACTTTGGCGCGAGACGTTGCCGAACGAATGGTTTCAATGGATTCCGCCGGGTCGCAAACTCGGTCCGGCAACTTTTGATGAATGGTTGCAAGACCCCATGTGGCATAATCGTTTGTTGGTGCGTTACGTCGAAGAAGTACCCGGCAAGGTGCGCATCGTCCGCCAGATTGGTTCAAGTGCGATCATTGACAAGGATATCCCGCCCGATTACGGACCCCAAATCGCACAAGGGAGTGCGTTGATGTTCGGTTCGACCTTGACACTCATTGGGACCGAAATCCCGCGCACCACATTCCAACCGGGCGAAACGCTCACGTTCGCCACGTGGACGCAAGCGCTCTATCCACCGCCGGCGACCGTGGCGTGGCGAATGGAATTGCTCGATCATAGCGGGCGCGTCGTCAGCCGCGTCGAGCGCGATCCCTTTGGCAACAAGTATCCGCTTCAACGTTGGCCCCCCGGCAGATACATTCGTGAAGAATGGGCGTTGCCCCTCGATCCCGGGTTGCCGTCCGGCGTGTACAATTTGCGCATGGCACTCTTTCGGCGCGCCGATGGTGAATTGATGGATGTGCGGCCGCTGTACGCGCTCCAGCCGATTGTGCCCACTGCCGACGCGCCGATTGCACGCATCAAGATTCCGCTTGCGCCGCCCACGCCCGATGAATTGCGCGCGACGAAATCGTTGCAAGCGCGGGTCGGCGATACGTTTGCCTTGACGAACTATGCCTTGCAAGCCGATCGTGCGACCGGGCGTGTGCAGTTGACATTATATTGGCAATCGCTCAAGCCCACGCCAAAAAATTACACTGTCTTTGTTCACCTGCTCGATGCCTCTGGCCAAGTGGTAGCGCAAGTGGATCACGAACCGCGCGGCGGGACGTATCCTACTTCAATGTGGGATGTCAACGAAATCGTCAAAGACGAGTATGCATTAACGATCCCGGCGGAGGCACGCACGCCGTTCACCCTTGAGATCGGAATGTACGAGTATCCAAGTTTGCAACGATTGCCGGTCAATCAGAGCGATCATCTAGTCCTGGAGGTAGCACAGGATTGAATCCTATGCTACAGGCGCATTCAAAGGTTGAGGGGGAGTCGGGCGGTTGAAACCGCTGCAATAACCACGCCAAGCCCGCCTGCGCGGGCTATCCTCAGCCGAAGGTCGGCTTGGGGTCTTGGTTGCCACAACTTGAGTTACCCATTGCTCCTCCTCCGATTGGTCAATGCGCGTTCACCGAACATTGCATATGAACCTCTCGCAAGCATTGCGCCTTCAATCGAATGAGGTGATTGCATTTGTGGGCGCGGGCGGCAAGACCAGCGCCATGCTTCGCCTTGCCGATGAATTGATTGCGCAAGGCAAGCGCGTCATCCTCACAATGACGACACGCTTGGGAGCAACGCAAATCGTCGAACCGAGTTTGCGGTACACCGCGTCGCCGGAGTTTAGCGCGCGCGTCCGCGAGACGTTGGACAAGCACGCCCGCGTGTTCATCGTGGGCGACGAGGTTGAGCAAACCAAAGTCGCCGGCGTCCCCCGGGAATGGATTGATCAACTGGCTCACGCCAACGTTGCAACGATTTTGTACGAAGCGGATGGCGCGCGCGGCTTGGCATTCAAAGCCCCAGCCGCCCACGAACCGGTGATCGCGCCATCAACGACATTGCTGGTACCGGTGGTGGGTGCCAGCATCTTTGGCAAACCACTCACCGAGGCGTCCGTTCATCGCGCCGAAATCGTGGCGCAACTAGCCGGCGCGCGTCGAGGGGAACCAATCACGCCGTTGATGATCGCACGTGTGATCGCACACGATCAAGGAGGATTGAAAGACAAACCAGAGCACGCGCGTGTCGTGGTCTTGGTCAATCAAATCGAAACCGCAGAGCAACTTGACCGCGCGCGCGAGTTGGCGTCCAAGTTACTCGGTTATAAACGCATCACGGCGGTCGCCTTGGGCGCGGTCCGCTCTGCCACACCGATTCGTGAAACACATCGGCGGGTGGCGGCGATTGTGCTTGCCGCCGGGGCGGGGACGCGGATGAGCGGACAGATAAAACAATTGTTGCCCTGGCGCGGCAAGACCCTCATCGAGAACGCCATCGAGATAGCGACGCGATCGCAGGTGAATGAAACGCTGGTGGTGTTGGGCGCGCACGCGGAGACCATTCGCCCGGTGGTAGAGCCAACCCCTGCGCGTGTGGTGCTCAATCGAAACTGGGCGGACGGTCATTCCACCAGTATTCGTGCCGGCTTGGACGCGCTTGCGCCGGACACAGCGGCGGCGATTTTTTTGAACGCCGATCAACCTTTCCTCACGAGCGCGGTCATCAATGCCATCCTGCAACATTATCGAGAAACCGATGAGGCAATGATCGCCGCCGAGTACGCCGGGCGACGCGGGAGCCCGGTGTTGTTTGATCGAAAACATTTTGACGCGTTGAGGCGTTTGACCGGCGAGCAGGGGGGACGTGAACTGCTTGCCCAATCTCCTTGGGCACGGGTGTCTTTTGCGGACGCGCGATTAGGTGCGGACGTGGATACGTGGGACGAGTACACGCAATTGATTCAGCAAGAGTAAGAGGAATCCTTTGCATCCGTGGACCACTTACCAAGCACAACAATGGAAATATGTTCTGGAGATCACGCGCGCCATTGCCGCACGGCTTGATCTAGAGAGCATTCTGCGCCAAGCCCTGCGTTATGCGGTGGACCTGGTCAAGGGTGAAGCCGGCTTGATTGCGTTGCGTGGTGAAGGGGATCGCTTTCATTTCGCTGCATCGTATGGGATTGAAACGCGCCTCATCACACGTTTTGCGCCGCTCCTCACCGAAATTCCTCTGGCGATCCAACGCGATCAAATACCGCGTTGGCGTTTTCCCGAACTCGCCGTGCGGCTTGCGCAAATCGTTGATGAACCGGCATTGCGCTTGCAGCATGTCATGGCAATCCCCCTCATTGCCTCGGAGCAATTGGTGGGGGTGATCTATGCATTTCGTTTGGCGAGCGCCAGCGCGTTCACCGAATTGGATCAAGATGCCTTGGAAGGTTTTGCCGATCACGTTGCCATCGCCATCGAACACGCGCGCTTGTATCATGCCGCTGCACAACGGGCGCAGGAACTGACCACCGTCATCGAAGGGAGTGCGCACGGCATTTTGATTGCCGAACGAGATGGCAGAGTCCGTGATCTGAATCGCGCGTTGGAGCAATTGACCGGCTGGTCGCGTGAGCAGGCACGCACCAAACCTTACCGTGAAATCGTTTCTTTGATGGATGAACACGGAACGCCGCTTCCTCTCCCAGCAATCGAAGAAACATTGCAAATGGTTACTGGGGATGGCTTTTTGAAACGCTCTGATGGTTCGCGCGGGGCATTCGTTCACGTTACCTTGGTGCCGCTCTTTGACCAAGCCGGGCAACTGTTTAGCATCGTGGGCAACGTGGTGGATGTTACCGCGTTGAAACAAGCCGAGGAACTCAAGACCTCATTTCTCGCCGGCATCTCCCACGATCTCAAAACCCCGCTGGCTCTCATTCGCGGTTATGCCGAAACCCTGCGCCGTCCCGATGTCCAATGGTCGCGCGAAACGCTCGAGGAGAGTCTGGCGGTGATCCAAGACGAAGCCGAGTTTCTGACCAGTCTGGTCAACGCGCTCCTCGACATTGCTCAGTTGGGACGTGGCAAACTGACATTCCATGTGCAAGAAACGCGCGTTGACGAACTGGCGACCAAGGTCGTCGAACATTTTCGCGTGATGCAAGAAGGACACACGTGGGCGATTGAATTCCCCGCCGATTTTCCGGTCATCCGGGCAGACGCCGAACGGATTCGCGAAGTACTGCAAAACCTCATTGTGAACGCCGTCAAGTATTCGCCGCGTGGCACACGTATCACCATAGGAGGCTGGGTAGAGCCGGAACGGATTGGTGTATTTGTGCGCGATGAAGGACCCGGCTTGTCGCCCGATGATCAGGCGCGCGTGTTCGAACGATTCACGCGCGGGCAAAGCCAAGTGACACGACAAACGCATGGCGCCGGGTTGGGGTTGTATCTCTGCCGCGCGATTATCGAACAACACGGTGGCAAGATTTGGACAGAGAATTTGCCGGAGCGTGGGGCGGTGTTTTACTTTACGCTCCCACGCCAACCCGCCGAAGAATAAAGACAGACGAGTCGGCGACGCGTCTCTATCCAAACCTGCCTTGCGCAGGTTTGCCTCCCAGCCGCCGCAGGGCGGCTTCAGGTCTGGATTGCCGCGAATTCATTCGCCGGTAAACCTGCGCGATGAATCGCGCGACTACAAACCGCGTAACTACAAACCTATTTTCAGGAGCCCGAATGAATACCAATCCCCTCAAAGATAAATTGATCCTTGTCGTAGATGACGAACCGCGCATTGTTCGTCTCGTGCGGATGAATCTTGAGGCAGAAGGCGCGCGCGTCATCGAAGCGCATACCGGCTGGGAAGCCCTGACCCAAGTGCGCGAGCGACTGCCCAATGCGATCATTCTGGATGTGATGATGCCCGAACTCGATGGCTTGGAGACGCTCAAACTCATCCGCGACATTTCCGAGACGCCGATCCTTATGCTCACCGTTCGGGCGGATGAAGAAGAACGGGTGCGTGGTTTAGAATTGGGCGCGGACGATTATTTGGGTAAACCCTTTAGCCCACGCGAGTTGGTGAGTCGCTTGAAAGCCGTTTTGCGCCGCAGTGAACGCGTCGCGAGTCAGGAATCGGTCATCACCATTGATGAGGCTCTCTCGATTGACTTGCGGAATTTTCAAGCGATTGTGCGCGGCGTGCCGGTCAAGTTGCGCCCCACCGAATGGCGTCTGCTTTATCATCTGGTTCAGCACGCGGGCTGGGTCTTGACCCATGATGATATTCTGGCACGTGTTTGGGGACCCGAATACAAAGGTTCGGATGAATATGTGCGACTCTATATCACGTACCTGCGCCAAAAAATCGAACCCGATCCCGCCAAGCCCAAGTACATTCTGACCGAGCGCGGGATCGGGTACAAATTTGTGGATTGGCGCAAGAAATAAATCGCGCGAATGTTTCACTGACCTTATGCAGTCCACGTCATTTCGAGGAGCAGAGCGACAAGAAATCACCACAAAAACCTAGATTTCTCGCTTGGGTCGAAACCCTTACACTGCCCGCCAGGGCAAGTGTGACAATGCGTAACGCTAGTGTTTTTATTCCCGTTCCATGTGGCGTTGCAAATAGTTCATTAGTTCCTGCATGTTGCACATTGCCACTGCCAGCACATGATCGCCGGCGCCATAGTACACGTACAACTGATCGTCAACGACCACAGCCGCATCGCTAAAGACAATGTTGGGGACATCGCCGCGTTTTTCCCACGGCGTGAGTGGCGTCAACACCGGCACCTGAGGGCGGCTCAAGACGTGAGCGGGATCGTCCAGTGCCAACAACGCAACCCCAAGCGAATAATGGCGTGCTTCGTTGTAGCCGTGATAAAGAATGAGCCATCCCGCTTCTGTTTTGATCGGTGGGGCAGCAATGCCAATGCGCACGCTGTCCCACAAGCCCACGCGCGGCTCCATAATGACCCGATGATCAGTCCAATGCCGGAGATCCTCTGAGAAGGCAATCCAGATATCATCTGGGATGCGATGAAAGAGACAATAGCGTCCGCGAATTTGTTCCGGAAATAGGGCGGCGTCTTTATCATCATAGCCGGGCAGAATAATGCCATAGCGTTCCCACGTGATGAAATTCTTGGTCGTCGCCATGCACACGCGTGTCCCTTTTTCCGAGTAGCCGGTATAGAGCATATAAAACGTATCGCCGATCTGTGTGATGCGCGGATCCTCCACGCCCCACACTTCGTAATCGGCTTGGGGTTCAAACACTGGCTCATCCAGCCGCATCCATTTGAATCCATCACGGCTGACTGCATACCCCAAACGCGAGATGCGATCGCTTCCTTGTGCGCGATAGAGCATATGAAATATTCCATTGCTATATACGACGGCGGCATTGAACAACGTAAGACTTTCCCAATCGTGATAGGGAACCGGTTTGAGAATGGGATTACCGGGATACCGCTTGAGCCACATGCCTACCCTCCAGGCAGTCTTGATGTTCTTCGATCAAGAGACGCGCTAGCAAATGCGCAATAGTGGATTCTGCCCCTTGATTGCGATTGACGCCCTCTGGCGTCAAGCCATCATAGCAGCCGCCGGTTTCGGGATCATACAGCGCTAGATGACTGCAATTGCGTCCATAGAACCATTCCAGCGCACGTTCAGCGAGTTCACCGTAGCGCGGTTCACCCACAATTCGCCTTGCCACCAATAAGGCTTCAACGGCACATGCCGCATCCACTGGTTGTTGATCAAACCGTGCCCGTTCGCCGTTTTGCGGATACCATCCCCTTTGTCCAATCAGGTCCAGAATATCCCCTTGAAAAAGAACGCCGATTAAAAAATCAAGACTACGGTGTGCAATCGTGGTATAACGGTCATTGTTCAGCAACTCGCCAGCAATGAACATGGCTTGAGGCAAGGTTGCATTAGAGTACGTGAGATATGGTTCGAACCACTGCCAATCGGCGCTTGCATGATGCTCAAAGAGCCGAACCAGTTCATTGGCAAAATGCTGAACCAGATCAAGCCCCAACCGCGCTTCGGCTAAACCCAGAATCGCAAATGCAATAGCGCGCGGTGAGGTGAGCCGGCTGGCTTGGGGCAGGGCGCGTTCCAACAACAAACGCGCCGCATCGCGCAAGCCGGGTTCGGGCGCGTACCGCACGCCATAGCCCAAAGCGCACAGCGCGCGCCCGTTCGAATCGGGCGATCCCGTTTCTTCACGCCAGCGTCGGTCAAAGGGCAAGAAATTTAGAAACCGTCCATCGCTCGTTTGCGCGTAACGGATAAACGCCAGGTATCGGCACGCTAAACTCAGCGACAGCGAGTCACCATTCCAACGATGATGCTTGAGTGCAACAATGAATGCCCGCGCGTTGTCATCCAGCGTGTACCCGCGGTGCGGATCTGGGAGGGTATAAATCGCGTGTTGAAAGATCCCAACCGAATCGGTCAGCCGAACGAGGTGATCTAAACGCAGAGGTGGGTATTGCATTGCGTAACACCTCCGTAAACAGGTTGACGTATTGCGCACCCACGGCGCGCCATGTCCACTCACGACTGTAGGCAAAGGCACGTTGTTCCATCGCCGCGCGCGCGCCCGGATCGGATAGCAAGCGATTGACCGCGCGCGCAATCGCCGCGCTATCGCGGAAGGGAACGAGGACGCCCCGGCCATCGGCGAGGACTTCGCGCGCATAAGCCAGAGGTGTGGCAACGATGGCTTTGCCAGCCCCCACCGCATACGCCAACGTGCCGCTGACGATCTGATGCGGATTGAGATACGGTACGACATAGACATCCGTCGCTTGCAAATATTGCACCAACTGTGCCAGAGTCATGTAGCGATCCACAAAAACGACAAACGCACCAAGGTCGAGTTCACGTACGAGGTTGTGCAACTGCAAGCGATAGTTTTCTCCTTGATGGGCACGCACGCCCGGGTGCGTTTCACCGATGATGAGGTAAAGCACCTTGGGATGTTGGCGCACAATATCGGGCAATGCCCGGAGCGCGTACTCGATGCCTTTGTTGGGATTGATGAGCCCAAAGGTGGAGAGAATCAGCCGATCGGCAAAACCCAGTTCGGCTTTGGCACGCGCGCGCACCGTTGAGGAGCACTCGACGATCGGCACGCCGTGAGGAATCATCTTGATACTTGAGCGCGGGATACCATAGTCGCGTTCCAGGATTGGCACCGCTGTCTCGGCGAGAACGACCACGGAGGTACTGTACTCGGCGAGTTCACGCGTAACGCGCCGCAACGTTGAATCGGGATTGGGCAAGACCGTGTGCAACGTGGTAACAATGGGGCGAGTGGCATGATGATAGAATTCCAACAGATACTCTCCCCAGTCGCCGCCAAACAAACCGTATTCGTGTTGGACGTTGATTACATCAATGGCAAGCTGGTGCAACAGTTGTGCGGCATGACGATAACTGGATCGGTCATTGCGCGCAATTTGCACGCGGACACGTTCATCGTAGGCATAGCCGTCTAACCGATCATTCATCGCGGCGACGACAGCATTCGTGTAGGTCAGATGCTCAACCGCGAGGGCAAGGTCGCGCGTGAATGTGGCAATGCCACACTCACGCGGCGGAAAACTGGCAAGGTAAGCAATGTGAAGAGTCCGGTTTTGATCTTGGCTCATCATACGCTTACCTCTCATGCCTGACTAGAGACGTGCGCGATGGAGGTGGGTTGTGAGAAATCGTTGCGAATTTCTCGGCGCAAGCGGTTTAGATGAATTTCCTCCTCGGTCAACTCATCTGCCCATGCTGCCGGCACAACCCACTCGCGCCCCAGAATCCATTCCCCCTTGATGAGCAAGCGCGTCAGTTGCCGATGCTCAGCATCCAATTCAATGCCGCGCAATCGTCCAATCAAGCCATCCACGCCGTGCACCGGTGTTCGCGGCGAGAGAACGACCATATCCAGCGGAACGCCGACATGACGATCGGACATTCGGATATAGCGGCGGCTCACCGAAAATCCCATTGGGTCTGGTTGAGGTGCAGACCTTGTTTGGTTTGCGCCGTCATGGCTTTGGGCGCAATCAGCCGCGAATCTTCGTCCCAAAGAAATCCGCGTCGCGACACGATCAGCCATTGCACAGTTCGCTGGCGTGGATCAATGACCACGCCACTGAGTTTACCCAGTTCGCCTTCTTGGTTATAAACCGGCATTCCAAAAGTCAACATCGTGCAACCCTCCTTTCTCTTAGCCTCGCTTTCGCACCCTCGCCTGACCGATAAGAACGCGCCTGACCTTGAGCGGTTGGACTAGCCACATGGTCTATTTGACAGCGCAGGTGCGAAATCTAGGCTTGAAAAGCACAAGGCTGGTCGTGGTGCCAGCCTTGTCGTCTCTGTCTCCAAACTCTACCCTTGATTTGCCAACGCTAAACGGTGGCTTGGGATTGCTTGTCTTTGGTCTTGGTCTCGCCGGAATCTTTGCCACCGTCATTCCCATTCCGACGATAGTCGGTCGTATAGAATCCTGACCCTTTGAAGATAATCCCGGCTGGCGTAAACACGCGGCGTACTCCCGGATGTCCCTGAGGGCATTGTTGCACAGGTGTATCGCCAAGGCGTTGTTGTTGTTCAAAAGTTGTGCCGCACACCGGACATTCATATTCGTAGAGTGGCATAGCATTCACCTCACATTAGAG